>NZ_CP187368.1:3953458-4612367 GCF_049810355.1 Rubrivivax soli | reverse complement strand
CCGAGGTGCGCCTGGCCTGGTTCGCCGCGGCCTGAACCACCGATTGCTGCGCGCCACCGGGCCCCAGCCCTGCGCAGAATGCACTTGATCAGTCTTATATAAGACATAAAATACAAGTTGCCAATCCGACCCGACCCTTGCAGGAGAACGCCGTGCTCACCGCCTACCGTCAACATGCCGCCGAACGCGCCGCGCTCGGCATCCCGCCGCTGCCGCTGTCGGCCCAGCAGACCGCTGCCCTGATCGAGCTGATCAAGGCCCCGCCCGCCGGCGAGGAAGCCTTCCTGCTGGACCTGCTGACGCACCGCGTGCCGCCGGGCGTGGACGACGCCGCCAAGGTGAAGGCCAGCTTCCTGGCCGCCGTGGCGCACGGCGAGCTGCAGGTCGGCCTGATCACCAAGGCCAAGGCCACCGAGCTGCTGGGCACCATGGTCGGCGGCTACAACGTGCACCCGCTGATCGAGCTGCTCGACGACACCGAGGTCGCCGCAGTGGCGGCCGAAGGGCTGAAGAAGACGCTGCTGATGTTCGACTTCTTCAACGACGTCGCCGAGAAGGCCAAGGCCGGCAACGCCAAGGCCCGGGAAGTGATGCGGAGCTGGGCCGACGCCGAGTGGTTCACCAGCCGCCCCGAGGTCGAGAAGAAGATCACCGTCAGCGTCTTCAAGGTGGCCGGCGAGACCAACACCGACGACCTGAGCCCGGCGCCCGACGCCTGGAGCCGCCCCGACATCCCGCTGCACTACCTGGCGATGCTGAAGAACGCGCGCCCGGGCATCACGCCCGAGGAAGACGGCAAGCGCGGCCCGATGCAGTTCATCGAGGACCTGAAGAAGCGCGGCCACCTGGTGGCCTACGTCGGCGACGTGGTCGGCACCGGCTCCAGCCGCAAGAGCGCCACCAACAGCGTCATCTGGGCCACCGGCAAGGACATCCCGTTCGTGCCGAACAAGCGCTACGGCGGCGTCACGCTGGGCGGCAAGATCGCGCCGATCTTCTTCAACACGCAGGAAGACAGCGGCGCGCTGCCGATCGAGGTCGACGTGTCGAAGCTGGAGATGGGCGACGTCGTCGACATCCTGCCCTACGACGGCAAGATCCTGAAGAACGGCGTCGAGGTGGCCAGCTTCCAGCTGCGCAGCGACGTGCTGTTCGACGAGGTGCGTGCCGGCGGCCGCATCAACCTGATCATCGGCCGCAGCCTCACGGCCAAGGCGCGCGAGTTCCTGGGCCTGCCGGCGAGCACCACGTTCCGCCTGCCGCAGCCGCCGGCCGCCACGAAGGCCGGCTTCACGCTGGCGCAGAAGATGGTGGGCCGCGCGGTCGGCCTGCCCGAGGGCCAGGGCGTGCGCCCGGGCACCTACTGCGAGCCGAAGATGACCTCGGTGGGCAGCCAGGACACCACCGGCCCGATGACGCGCGACGAGCTGAAGGACCTGGCCTGCCTGGGCTTCAGCGCCGACCTGGTGATGCAGAGCTTCTGCCACACCGCGGCCTACCCGAAGCCGGTGGACGTGAAGACCCACCGCGAGCTGCCGGCCTTCATCAGCAACCGCGGCGGCATCAGCCTGCGCCCGGGCGACGGCGTCATCCACAGCTGGCTCAACCGCATGCTGCTGCCCGACACCGTGGGCACCGGCGGCGACAGCCACACGCGCTTCCCCATCGGCATCAGCTTCCCCGCAGGCTCGGGCCTGGTGGCCTTCGGTGCCGCCACCGGCGTGATGCCGCTGGACATGCCCGAGAGCGTGCTGGTGCGCTTCAAGGGCCAGATGCAGCCCGGCATCACGCTGCGCGACCTGGTGCACGCGATCCCGCTGTTTGCCATTCGGAAGGGCCTGCTGACGGTGGCCAAGGCCGGCAAGATCAACGAGTTCTCGGGCCGCATCCTCGAGATCGAGGGCCTGCCCGACCTGAAGGTCGAACAGGCCTTCGAGCTCAGCGACGCCTCGGCCGAACGCTCGGCCGCCGGCTGCACGATCAAGCTCAACAAGGAGCCGGTGATCGAGTACCTCAACAGCAACATCGTGCTGCTGAAGAACATGATCGCCCAGGGCTATGCCGACCGCCGCAGCCTGGAGCGCCGCATCGCGAAGATGCAGGACTGGCTGGCCGCGCCCTCGCTGCTGGAAGCCGACCGGGACGCCGAGTACGCGCACGTGCTCGAGATCGACCTGGCCGACATCAAGGAGCCGATCCTCTGCTGCCCGAACGACCCCGATGACGCGAAGTTCCTGAGCGAAGTCGCCGGCACGAAGATCGACGAAGCCTTCATCGGCAGCTGCATGACCAACATCGGCCACTTCCGCGCCGCCAGCAAGCTGCTCGAAGGCAAGCGCGACATCCCGGTGAAGCTGTGGGTGGCGCCGCCGACCAAGATGGACGCCGCCGAGCTGACGAAGGAAGGCCACTACGCCAACTTCGGCAGCGCCGGTGCGCGCACCGAGATGCCGGGCTGCAGCCTGTGCATGGGCAACCAGGCCCAGGTGAAGGAAGGCGCGACCGTGGTCTCGACCAGCACGCGCAACTTCCCGAACCGCCTGGGCAAGAACACCAACGTGTTCCTGGCCTCCGCCGAGCTGGCCGCCATCGCGTCGAAGCTGGGCCGGCTGCCCAGCGTGGCCGAGTACCACGCCGACATGGGCGTCATCAACGCGGACGGCGCGAAGGTCTACCGCTACATGAACTTCGACCAGATCGAGGAGTACGCGGAAGTCGCCAAGGACCTGAGCGCCGCCCCGGCCTGCTGACGCCGCCGCGCCCGTCCCCGAAGCCCGCCAGGTTCGACCGGCGGGCTTTTTTCATGCCCGCGCGCGGTGCCGGCGCCAGCGCCGCTGCAGCGCCAGCACGGCCAGCACCGTGCCCGCCAGCACCAGGCCGAAGGCGACGGTGGATGCCACGCGCATCAGCGTGCTGTTGAAGTCCTCGCCGCCGCCGTAGTCCATCACATGCAGGCGGAACAGGAAGTCGTACCAGACCCAGGCCTCGGTGCGCACGGCCAGCAGCACGCCGGTGGCGCCGTCGAGGTACACACGCGAACCCAGCGCATCGTCGAAGCGCACGCGCCACAGGTCGCGCCGACCGCCCACTTCGTCGACCAGGCCCAGCCGCCGCGGTGCCTCGGCCAGGCGCTGCACGTCGCGCACGGGCGCCTGCTGCTTGTGCATCGCCGCCGCGAAACGCTGCACCGCGGCGGCGTCGGGGGCGACCCAGGCACGGCCGTCGGCCGGCAGCAGCCGCGGCGCGCCGTCCACCGGCACGACCCGCAGCGCCGGGCCCATCGGCGTGGCCACGGCCGCGACGCTGGTCACCGCGCCCAGATCCTGCAGCGCCGGCGCCACGCGCTGCGCCCATCCCGCGGGCAGCTGCACCGCGGGCGGCTGCACGGTGTCGCGGGCCTTCACCCAGCCGTCGAACGGCAGCCACGCGAACACCAGCCCGCCCAGCACCCACACCAGCACCTGCAGGCCGACGATCCAGCCGAGCCAGCGGTGGATGCGGAAGGTGGTGGCGGAAAGGCGGCTCATGGCGGGACGGGGGGCGCAGGACGTGCAGGGCCGTGCATTGTGCTGCCGGCGCGCGCTTTGCTAACCTCGCCGGTCCACCGCCGAACGGCCCGCCGACCATGACCACCTTCCGCGCGCTGCGCCTGGCCCTGCTGCTGCCCCTGGCCCTGGGCGTGGGCGCACTGCAGGCCGCCACGCTGAACCTGCGCATCCTGGAGACCAGCGACCTGCACATGCACCTGCTGGCCTACGACTACTACCAGGACAAGCCCACCGACGAATACGGCCTGGCGCGCACCGCCACGCTGATCAAGGCCGCGCGCGCCGAGGTCGCCAACAGCCTGCTGTTCGACAACGGCGACCTGCTGCAGGGCAGCCCGCTGGGCGACTTCGTCGCGCGCGTGAAGCCGCTGCAGCCCGGCCAGCGCCACCCGGCGTACAAGGTGCTGAACGCGCTGGGCGTGGACGCCGGCAACATCGGCAACCACGAGTTCAACTACGGCCTGCCCTTCCTGCGCCAGGCCATCGCCGGTGCCAACTTCCCGTATGTCAGCGCCAACGTCACGGTCGACGACGGCGACGGCAACCCGGCCAACGACAAGCCGGCCTTCACGCCGTACGTGCTGCTGGAGCGCACGTTCACCGACACCGCGGGCCAGGCGCACCGGCTGAAGATCGGCGTCATCGGCTTCGTGCCGCCGCAGATCTTGCTGTGGGACCGCACGCACCTGCAGGGCCGCCTGACGGCGCAGGACATCCTGGCGTCGGCGCGCCGCTACGTGCCCGAGATGCGCGCACGCGGCGCCGACCTCGTGGTCGCGATCCCGCACTCGGGCTTCGAACGCGGCGAGACGCCGGCCTTCGCCGAGAACTCGGTGGCGCGCATCGCCGAGGTGCCGGGCGTGGACGCGATCCTGTTCGGGCATTTGCACGGCGAGTTCCCGAGCCGCTTCTTCGCCGACCACGCGAGGGTGGACCTCGACAAGGGCACGATCAACGGCGTGCCCGCGGTGATGCCCGGGCGCTGGGGCGACCACCTCGGCGTCATCGACCTCGTGCTCGACAACACCGGCGGCCGCTGGCGCGTGGCCGACAGCCGCGCGGCACTGCGCCCGATCCGCGACCGCGCCACGCGCCGGCCGCTGGTCGATGCCGACCCGCAGGTGGCGCAGCTGGTGGCCGAGGAACACGCCGGCACCGTGGCCCACATGCGCTCGGCCGTGGCGCGCAGCAGCACGCCGATCCAGAGCTACTTCGCGCAGGTGGCCGACGACCCCTCGGTGCAGCTGGTGTCGCAGGCGCAGCTGGCCTACACGCGCCGCGCGCTGCAGGGCACGGCCTTCGAGGGCCTGCCGCTGCTGTCGGCCGCAGCTCCCTTCAAGACCGGCGGCCGCCAGGGCTGGAGCCACTACACCGACATTCCCGCCGGCGCGCTCGCGCTGCGCAACGTGGCCGACCTCTACATCTACCCCAACACGCTGAAGGCCGTGCGGCTCAGCGGCGCGCAGGTGCGCGAGTGGCTGGAGATGGCGGCCGGCCAGTTCCAGCGCATCGACCCCGCCGGCCCGCCGCAGCAGGAACTGGTGAACACCGCCTTCCCCAGCTACAACTTCGACACGCTCGACGGCGTGCAGTACGCGATCGACGTCACGCAGCCCGCGCGCTACGACCGCGCCGGCAAGCTGGTGGCGCCGGGCGCGCGCCGCATCGTCGACCTGCGCCACCAGGGCAAGCCCATCGACGACGCCGCGAGCTTCATCGTCGCCACCAACAACTACCGTGCCTCGGGCGGCGGCAACTTCCCCGGCCTGGACGGCAGCAACATCGTCGTCGACGCCCCCGACGAGAACCGCGAGGCGCTGGTGCAGTACCTGCTGGCCACGCGCGAGGTGGACCCGTCCGCCGACGCCAACTGGCGCATCCTGCCGGTGCCGGGCGTGCAGCTGCGCTTCACGTCGGGCGCGGGCGGCATCGCGCACCTGGCGCGCCACCCGAACATCGCGCTGGTGCGCGACAACGGCGACGGCTCGGCGCTGTACGAGTTGCGTCCATGAGCGCGCCGGGCCGTTCCCAAGCGCGCATCCCGGCGCACGCCGCGCGGAGGGTGACCCAGTGAACGTCGCCGGCTGGCGCCCCCCGCCCTGGCGGCAATGGCCCTGGCGCCGCATCGGCTGGGGCGCCGCGGCCGTGGCCGGCGGTGCCGGCGTGCTGCTGGTCGCCCTGGTGGCCTGGTACGCGTGGCAGCTGCCGCCGCTGGACAAGGTGCTGGACTACAAGCCGCGCCAGCACCTGCAGGTGTTCACGTCCGACGGCGTGGAGATCGCGCAGTTCGGCAGCGAGCGGCGGCTGTACGTGCCGCTGCACCAGGTGCCGCGCCAGCTGCAGGACGCGGTGCTGGCGGTCGAGGACACCGGCTTCCGCGAACACGGTGGCATCAGCCTGCGCGGCGTGCTGCGTGCGCTGTGGGCCAACGCCACCGGCGGCATGCCGCAGGGTGCCAGCACCATCACGCAGCAGGTGGCGCGCACCTTCTTCCTGTCGACCCGGCGCACGCCCGAACGCAAGATCAAGGAAGCCCTGCTGGCGCTGGAGATGGAGCGCCGCCTGTCCAAGGACCAGATCCTCGAGCTGTACCTGAACCAGATCTACCTCGGCCAGCGCAGCTACGGCTTCGGCGCCGCGGCGCAGACCTATTTCGGCAAGTCGCTGGCCGAGCTGGACCTGGCCGAGACCGCGCTGCTGGCCGGACTGCCGCAGAACCCCAACCGCGCCAACCCGGTGGCCAACCTGGAACGCGCCCAGCGCCGCCAGCGCGTGGTGCTGGGCCGCATGCGCGACGTCGGCCTGATCGATGCCGCCACGCGCGACCGCGCCGCCGCACAGGTGCTGCGCATCCGCCCGCCGGGCAGCGTGGAGGTGCAGGCACAGCACGTGGCCGAGATGGCGCGGCTGGCGGTGTACGAGCGCCTGGGCGAGAAGACCTACACCGAAGGCATCCGCGTCGTCACCGCGCTGCGCGCGGCCGACCAGCAGGCGGCGCACGCGGCGCTGCGCCGCGGCGTGCTGGCGCACGAGGCGCGCCAGCCCTGGCGCGGCCCCGAGGACCAGGTGCCGCTGCCCGCCGGCGATGGCGAGGCCGTCGACGACGCGGTGGCGCTGGCGCTGAAGGAACACGTCGACGACGAGGACCTGCGCCTGGCCGTGGTGCTGTCGGCCGCGCCGCAGCAGCTGCGCGCGCAGCTCGCCAACGGCGACGTGCTCACGGTGGACGCCGCCGGCCTGCGGCGCGCCGCGCCGGGCCTGCGGCCTGGCGCGCCGCAGGCCCTGGCGCTGCGCCGTGGCGCCGTGATCCGCGTGCTGCAGCAGCCCGGCGGGCGCTGGGCCGTCGCGCAGTGGCCGCAGGCCGACGGCGCCTATGTCGCACTGGACCCGGCCAATGGCCGCGTGCGTGCGCTGGTGGGCGGCTTCGACTTCGGCCGCCGCCCGTTCAACAACGCCACGCAGGCCTGGCGACAGCCGGGTTCGGCCTTCAAGCCGTTTGTCTATTCCGCAGCCATCGAGGCCGGCGTCGCGCCCGACACGCTGGTCGACGACCTGCCCTGGCCGGCAGGCGAGAACGGCGGCTGGTCGCCGCAGAACAGCGACGGCCAGTTCGACGGCCCGATCACCGTGCGCGAGGCGATGGCACGGTCGAAGAACCTGGCCAGCATCCGGCTGCTGCAGCACACCGGCATCGCCGCCACGCGCAGCTGGGTCGCACGCTTCGGCTTCGACGCGTCGCGCCAGCCGGCCAACCTCACGCTGGCACTCGGCGCGGGCAGCACCACGCCGCTGCAGCTGGCCAGCGCCTACGCGGTGCTCGCCAACGGCGGCCTGCGTGTGGCGCCGGTGGTGGTGGAACGCATCAGCGACGCGCAGGGCCGCGTGCTCTTCGAGGCACCGCCACCGGCGCCGCAGCGCGCGGTGCCGGCGCGCAACGTGTTCGTCGTCAACAGCCTGCTGGCCGAGGTGACGCGCAGCGGCACCGCCGCGCGCGTGCAGGCCACGCTGCGGCGCGGCGACCTGTACGGCAAGACGGGCACCACCAACGACGCGGTCGACGCCTGGTTCGCCGGCTTCCAGCCCGGCATGGTGGCGGTGGCGTGGATGGGGCACGCGCAACCGCGCAGCCTGGGCCAGGGCGAATCGGGCGGAGGACTGGCGCTGCCGATCTGGATCGGTGCGATGGCCCCGGTGCTGCGCACCCTGCCACTGGCCGACCCGCCCGCACCGCCGGGCCTGGTGCTGGTGGATGGCAGCTGGCGCTACGAAGAGTGGGCCGACACGCCGCCGGTCACGCACATCGGCGATGCGGAGCCGCTGCCCGAGACGGGCGAGCCGCCGCGCTGAACGCGGCTCAGGGATCGACCGCCGCGATCTCGTCGAAGGCGTGCGCCAGCCACAGCTTCAGTCGCTGGCGCTCCATCAGGCCCAGGCCCGGCCCGTCGATCGCGGTGTTGTTGCGCGCCGACCAGAAGCTGGCGTTGCGCGCGTCGATCTTCTGCACCACGGCGTCGTGCAGGCGCTTGACCTCGACGATCTGCGCGCCCAGGCCGAGCGCACGTTCGAGCTGGCCCGAGCGTTCGAGCTGGCCGAAGTCGTCGCCGCGCAGCTCGTTCTTCACCAGCACGTAGTGCACGCGCTGGCCGAAGCGGTCGAGCAGGCGCTGCAGCAGGTCGACGCTGTCGCGGCCGCTGTCCATCACGTGCCAGTGGTACAGGCCGATGCCCGAGAGGTCGGCCATGTCGAGCACGCCCGACTCGTCCATCCACTTCACCAGCGGTTCGTGGGTCTGCGCCGCCAGGTCCACCAGCACGCGCCGGCCGGGTTCCTCGACCGCGGCTTCCATGATGTTGTCCAGCGCCTCGTAGCTGTCGACCAGCGCCGGCGACGCGAAGTCGGCATAGAAGCGCATCAGCGCGCCGTGCGAGCGGTCGGTGTCGAAGCCGACGAAGGGCATCTTCTGGTCGATGAAGTACTGCGCCAGCAGCCGCGCCACCATCGACTTGCCGACGCCGCCCTTTTCGCCGCCGATCAGGTGGATCTTCGAGACGGCCGCGGTTTCCAGGGTGGGGACGTTTTCCATGGCGGCCATTGTGCCAACGCTGCGCCGCAGCGCCTAACATTCCCGCTCCGCACCGCACCCCACCGACATGACCACGACCACGCCGTTCGAACTGCTGCCCCGTGACCTGTCGGCCTACCGCGCCGGCAACACCGGCGTGCCCTACGTGCACCGCTTCGACAGCGGCCGGCCGGGCCCGCACGTGCTGGTGAACGCGCTGACGCACGGCAACGAGTTCTGCGGCATGGTCGCGGCCACGCACCTGCTGGACAGCGGCGTGCGGCCGCGCATCGGCACGCTCACCGTGAGCTTCGCCAACGTCGAGGCCTACGAGAGCTTCGACGCGAGCCGGCCGCTCGAGAGCCGCCAGCTGGTGCACAACATGAACCGCATCTGGT
The DNA here is from genome assembly GCF_049810355.1 of Rubrivivax soli. GTDB lineage: Bacteria > Pseudomonadota > Gammaproteobacteria > Burkholderiales > Burkholderiaceae_C > Rubrivivax. The sequence goes on along the minus strand of NZ_CP187368.1, from coordinate 4,603,359 downwards.
CGGATGCGTGGCTCGACGGCAGCGAGGACAGCCCCGAGCTGCGCCGCGCCCGCGCGCTGCGGCCGGTGGTGGCGGCGGCCGACCACATCCTCGACATCCACTCCACCGCGACCGACGTGCAGCCGTTCTGGGTCTACCCGGCGTACGCGCGCAACGGCGCCGTCGCGCTGGCGCTGGGCCGGCCGGCGGTGCACCTGGTGATGCCGCAAGGGCTGGGGTCGGGCACGCCGCTGATCCAGCACGGCCGCCACGGCGACGCCGGGCACCACGGTGTGGCGCTGGTCGCCGAGTGCGGCGGCCACTTCCGGCGTGCCAGCGGCGAACTCGCCACCGAGGTCGCGCTGGACTTCCTGGCGCACTTCGGCCTGATCGCGCGCGAGCGCCCGGCGCCCGGCCCGCAGCAGCGCTACGAGCTGCTGCAGACCTGGGTCGTCCAGACGCCGGAGTTCCGCTTCACGCGGCCGCTGCAGGGCTTCGAGGTCTTCGCCGACGGCGAACTCATCGCCACCGACGGCAGCACCGAGGTGCGCGCGCCGTGCGCGGACTGCACGGTGCTGATGCCCACGCGCCGGCCCGTCGTGGGCCGCGAAGGCGTGTACCTCGCGCGGCCCGTGGCCTGAAGACCGGCCGACGGCCGCTCAGCGCTGCTGGGTCGCGCCCTTGGCGGCGGCCACGCGCTCGTTGACGGCAGCGATGCCCGCCATGCGGATCTGCTCGCTCTGGCCCGCGGTCGGCACCGGGATCGGGCTGTCGCCTTCGGCGATCAGGCCCAGGCGGCGCGCTTCACGCGCTTCGGCCACGACCTGCACGCGCAGCAGGTTCGACGGGGCCAGCTCGCTCTGCGCGTACTGGTTGCGGGCGAATTCGTCCTGCGCCACGGCGGCCTGGCGCTCGGTGACCTGGGCACGCACCTCGGCGCGGCTGACGCTGGAGGTGATGGGCTGCGGATACTCGTACTCGGCGCCATCGGCGAAGGCGCTGCCGGCCACCAGCGTGGCAGCGGCGAAGAGGGCGGCTTGGAGCTTGCGGGTGTTCATGGTGTCTGTCCTTCAATGACGTGTTGCGATGGACCAGACTTTAGGGTTCCCCCTGCTTGCGAAAAAGCGCCGGGCAGGCAATGCGTCATTGCACTGACATGAACAATCGGGGCGGAACTCAGGCCGCGGCAGCCGCTCCGGCCGCCGCGCGCCGCCGCGCCAGCACCACCAGCAGCAGCACGATGCCGAGGTTGACGAGGTTCCAGCCGATGCCGTTGACGAAGGCCGCCTGGTACGAGCCGGTGAGGTCGAAGACCTTGCCCGACATCCAGCCGCCCAGCGCCATGCCGAACAACGTGGCCATCAGCACCGCGCCGACGCGCGCGCCGGCCTCGGCGGGCGGGAAGTGCTCGCGCACGATGATCGCGTAGCTGGGCACGATGCCGCCCTGGAACAGCCCGAACAGCGCCGAGATCACGTACAGCGACACCAGCCCGTCGAAAGGCAGGAACAGCAGCAGCGCCAGCCCCTGCAGCACCGAGCCCAGCAGCAGCGTCGCCAGGCCGCCGATGCGGTCGCAGATCAGCCCCGAGACCAGCCGGCTGACGATGCCGCAGGCCAGCATCAGGCTCAGCATCTCGGCGCCGCGCGCGGCGCCGAAGCCGAGGTCGGTGCAATAGGCCACGATGTGCACCTGCGGCATCGACATCGCCACGCAGCAGGCCACGCCGGCGATGCACAGCAGCACCTGCGCCTGGTTCAGCCCCAGCCCGAACGGCCGGTCGCTCACGCCCACGCCGGCCGCGCGCGCCACGCCCGCCACCGCCGCGGGTGGCCGCGTGCGCATGCACAGCGCCAGCAGCGGCAGCGTCACGGCGCAGAAGATGCCCAGGCCCACGTAGGTGGCGCGCCAGCCTTCGGTCTCGACGAAGTGCTGCACGATGGGCGGCCAGACGGCCCCGGCGACATAGTTGCCGCTGGCGCAGATGGCCACCGCGATGCCGCGCCGCTGCACGAACCACAGCGAGGTGTCGGCCACCAGCGGCCCGAAAGTGGCCGAGGCCCCGAAGAAGCCCAGCAGCAGGCCGTGGGCGAGCGAGAAGCCGACGATGCCGCCCGACAGGCCCGCGGCCACGAAGCCGAGCCCGAGCCCTGCGGCGCCGATGCAGATGGGCAGCATCACGCCGAAACGGTCGGCGAGCCGGCCCATGAACAGGCCGCCGAGCCCGAAGCCGACCATCATCGCGGTGTAGGGCAGCGAGGCATCGGCGCGCGCGACGCCGAACTCGGCCTGCACCGCCGGCAGCACCACCGCCACCACGTACATCGCGGCGCTGCCGATCGTCATCAGCACCAGCGTCACCGCCAGGCGCATCCAGGCGTAGCGGGAATCGGCAAGGTGCACGGCAGTGGCGGCCATCGCGACATTGTCGCGTGGCCTGCCACCATGTCAGCGCGGGGCTTGTACCGACAGCAGTTCGGCGTCGAGCACGCCCGCGCCCTGCGGGTGCGTGGCCGGCCGCTCGACATGGCGCTTCACGGTGGCGATGCCGTCGGCGACGCCGACCCAGCGTGTCTCGACCTCGCCGAAGTTGTTGCTCCACACGAGCTTGTAGGCCTTGAAGGTGCCCGCAGGCACGGTGACGTCGCCCCAGGACTCGACCCTGTACGTGGTGGTCAGCGGCACGGTGCGGCCCGCGGGGTGCTGCGTGACGGTGGTGGACGCGGTCCAGGTCTTGCCGACCTGCAGCGGCCAGGCGTAGTCGATCGGCGGGTCGTACGACGCCAGCGGCTGCCCTGTCGCGCCCAGGCTGGCCACCAGCGCGAAGCTCTGCGGGTCGTGCAGCGAGGTGCCCTGCGCCGAGCCGAAGGCCACCATCGGCCTGCCTTGCCAGCTGCCGGCCGCGTGGGTCCAGACGACGCGACCGTCGAAGTCGCCCAGGCTGCCCGAGCTCTTGCGGTGGTAGGTGGTCACGGTGCCCATCGGGGGTGCCGCGATGCGGTTGCCTGCGGGCGGCGCCGTGGCGCAGCCCGCGCCCAGCGTGGCCGCGGCGGCCGCCGTGATCAGCAGGGCAGGCAGGGGAAGGGGTCGGGCCGGCATGGTGTCTCCTGTCGTGGTGCGCGCCAGGCGGGGGCCCGCTGGATGCTGACCGCTTGTCGTCCGCCGGCGCTTTCAATCTACGCCGCGGGCTGCGGGCCGCCGTGCTCCAGATCAAACCGCGCCGCTAGACTGCCGTGATGGCGCAAAGCATCCACGAATTCCACGACGACCCGCGCAACGCCGACATCCGCATCTGGGTGAACGGGCAGCTCAGGCACCGCGACGAGGCCGTGGTCTCGGTGTTCGACAGCGGCTTCGTGCTCGGCGACGGCGTGTGGGAAGGCCTGCGCGTGGTGGGCGGCCACCCGGCCTTCCTGCGCGAGCACTTCGACCGCCTCTGGGAAGGTGCGAAGGCCATCGCGCTGGACATCGGCCTGAGCCGCGCGCAGCTGACGCAGGCGCTGTATGACACGCTGGCGGCCAACGGCATGCACGACGGCGTGCACGTGCGGCTGATGGTGACGCGCGGCGTCAAGCGCACGCCCTACCAGGACCCGCGCGTCACGGTGGGGCCGGCCACCATCGTCATCATCCCCGAGTTCAAGCTCGCCAAGCCCGAGACGCTGGCGCAGGGGCTCACGCTCTTCACCGTGCACGTGCGCCGCGGGTTCCCCGACGTGCAGGACCCCAAGCTCAACAGCCACAGCAAGCTGAACTGCATCACCGCCTGCATCCAGGCGTACACCGCCGGCGCCGACGAAGCGCTGATGCTCGACCCGCACGGCTTCGTCGCCACCTGCAACAGCACGCACTTCTTCATCGTGCGCCGCGGCGAGGTGTGGACCAGCAGCGGCGACTACTGCCTGGGCGGCATCACGCGCAGCAACGTGCTGCGCGTGTGTGCCGAGGCGGGCATCCCGGCGCGCGAGAAGAACTTCAGCCTGACCGAGGTCTACGGCGCCGACGAGGCCTTCGTCACCGGCACCTTCGCCGGCGTGGCGCCGGTGCGCAGCGTCGACGGCCGCACGCTGGGCGACACGCTGCCCGGGCCGATGGTGCAGCGCCTGCAGGGGCTCTACAAGGACCTGGTGGCGCGCGACGTCGCCGCTCAGGCAGCGCGGCGGGCCGCGGCATGACGGCACCGCCGCTGCGCATCGCGGCCTGGAGCGGGCCACGCAACATCAGCACCGCGATGATGCGGGCCTGGGAACACCGCGGCGACTGCGCCGTCAGCGACGAGCCCCTGTACGCGCACTACCTGCACGCGACGCAGTTCGACCACCCGGGCCGCGACGAGGTCATCGCCGCGGGCGACACCGACTGGCGCCGCGTGGTGGCGGCGCTGACCACCGGCCCTGCGCCCGGCGGCCAGCCGCTGTGGTACCAGAAGCACATGACGCACCACCTGCTGCCGGGCATGGACACCGGCTGGGTGCACGGCCTGGTCAACGTGTTCCTGATCCGCGACCCGGCGCTGGTGGTGGCCAGCTACGTGAAGTCGCGCGCCTGCGTGGTGGCGGCCGACATCGGGCTGCTGCAGCAGGCCGCGCTGTTCGACGCCGTGGCGCAGCGCCTGGGCCACGCGCCGCCGGTGCTGGATGCCGAACGTTTCCTGCGCGACCCGCGCACGCAGCTGCAAGGCCTGTGCACGCGGCTGGGCATCGCCTTCACCGACCGCATGCTGGCGTGGCCGCCGGGTCCGCGCGCCAGCGACGGCGTGTGGGCGCCGCACTGGTACGCGGCCGTGTGGCAGTCCACCGGCTTCGAGCCCTGGCGCGAGCGCCAGGTGGCGCTGCAGGGCGACGCCGCGCGGGCGGCCGACGCGTGCCGCGGCGCCTACGAGGCGCTGCTGCAGCACGCGGCCTGAAGCGCCTGGTTCAGGCGTCGGATCAGGCGTCTGGGGCGATGCCTTCCGCGTAGTCGTACAGCGCCGCCAGCAGCTCCTGCGCGCGTTCGTCGCCGCGTTCGTCGGCGGCCTGCGCCAGCGTGTCGATGCGCTCGAAATACGCTGCCAGCGTGAGCCCGCCACCGGCACCGTCGTGCAGCCGGTCGCGGCAGTGCTGCTGCCAGCGCTGCTGCCCTTCGGCGTCGAGCGTGGCGGGGAAGTTGCGCGCGCGGTAGCGGAACAGCAGCTCGTCGAGGCGGGCATCGTCGAAGGCCGGGCGCTTGGCCGCCAGCGCCTCGGGCGACAGGGCCCGCAGCCGTTCGAGCTGGCGCCGGTCGTCGTTGCCGACGAAGCCGCCGTACAGGTCTTCGTCGACGTCGGGTTCGCGCTCGGCGGGCGCGCGCGCGAACACCTGCGCCCACAGCGGGTCGAGCGTGCGGCCGAAGGCGGCGGCGCGCTCGGCATGGCGCAGCGCCTGGTCGATGTCGATGCCCCAGCGCTGCTGCGCCGGGCCCAGCGTCTTCAGGTTGCCGATGACCACCGGCGACTTGTTGATGTGGATGGTCTTCACCGGCAACCGCGCCACGCCCTCGGGCAGCGCGTCGGCGCGCGTGTACAGGCGCTGCTGCGCGGTGGCGGCGTCCAGCGTCGCCAGCTCGGCCGGGTCGTGCGCGAGATCCCAGACGATGAGCTCGTTCTTGTTCGTCGGGTGCGGCGCCAGCGGCCACACCATCGCCATGCAGCCACGCTCCACCGGGTACATGCCCGACAGGTGGATGAACGGCCGGTTGACACCGATCTCGGCCCGCACCGCGTCCTTGTGGCGCAGCTTCAGGCAGAAGTCCCACAGCCGTGGCTGCGCCGTCTTGACCAGCCGCGCCAGCGCGATGGTGGCGCGCACGTCGGACAGCGCGTCGTGCGCGGCGTCGTGGGCCAGGCCGTTGGCGGCCGTGAGGTGCTCGAGCTTGAAGCTCGGGCGGCCCGCCATCTCGCCGCCCTGGTGCACGGGCCACTCGATGCCCTCGGGCCGCAGCGACCAGCAGCAGCGCACCACGTCGAGCAGGTCCCAGCGGCTGCAGCCGTTCTGCCATTCGCGGCCGTAGGGGTCGATCAGGTTGCGCCAGAACAGGAAGCGCGTGACCTCGTCGTCGAAGCGGATGCTGTTGTAGCCGACGCCGATCGTGCCCGGCGCGCCCAGAACGCCCAGGACCTGCGCCGCGAACGCGTGTTCGGCCATGCCCTGCGCCAGCGCCTGCTGCGGCAGGATGCCGGTGAGCAGGCAGGCCTCGGGGTCGGGCAGGAAGTCGGGCGCAGGCTGGCAGAACCAGTTGGCGGGCTCGCCGATCTCGTTCAGCTCGGCGTCGGTGCGCACGCCGGCGAACTGCGCCGGCCGGTCGCGGCGCGGCACGCGGCCGAAGGTTTCGTAGTCGTGCCAGTAGAACGTGGTGTCGCTCACCGGCCGGCCCCGACGCGCCGCAACACCACGCTGCCCACCGAGTACCCGGCGCCGAACGAGCAGATCACGCCCAGGTCGCCGGCCTGCAGGTCGGCATGGTGCTCGTGGAACGCGATGATGGAGCCGGCCGACGCGGTGTTGGCGTACTCGCTCAGGATGATGGGCGCGAGGTCGTCGCCCACGTCCTGGCCCACCAGGCGCTTGAGCACCAGCTGGTTCATGCCCAGGTTGGCCTGGTGCAGCCAGAAGCGGCGCACCTGCGTCGGCTCGAAGCCCAGCGTGTGCAGGTGCTGCTCGATGTGCTCGGCGGCCATCGGCACCACCTCCTTGAAGACCTTGCGGCCTTCCTGGCGGAAGGTCTTGTCGCGCGCGTCGGGGTCGGTGTCCTCGCAGCGGTTCAGGAAGCCGGCGTTGTTGCGGATGTTGTTCGAGTACTGCGTGACCAGCTTCGTGCCCAGCACCTGCCAGCGGTCGGCGCCGGTGGCGGTGTCTTCGGCCTCGACGATGACGGCGGTGCAGACGTCGCCGAAGATGAAGTGGCAGTCGCGGTCGCGCCATTCGAGGTGCGCCGAGGTGATCTCGGGGTTCACCACCAGCACGCAGCGCGCGCTGCCGGTGCGCACCGCGTTCACGGCCTGCTCGATGGCGAAGGTGGCCGACGAGCAGGCCACGTTCATGTCGAAGCCGTAGCCGCCGCAGCCCAATGCCGCCTGGATCTCGCAGGCCATCGCCGGGTAGGCGCGCTGCATGTTGGCGGCCGCGCACAGCACCGCGTCGACTTCGTCCGGCTGCTTGCCGGCGGCGGCGATGGCCTCGCGGCCCGCGGCCACCGCGATCTCGGCCATCAGCGACAGCGCCTCGTCGGGCCGCGGCGCGAAACGCGGCTTCATGCGCGTGGGGTCGAGCACGCCGTCCTTGTCGAGCACGTAGCGCTGGCGGATGCCCGAGGCCTTCTCGATGAACTCGACGCTGGAATGCACCATCGCCGGCAGTTCGCCGGCGGCGATGCGGTCGGCGTGCTGCGCGTTCTGCAGGTCGGCGTAGGCGTTGAAGGCCTGCACCAGCTCGGCATTGGTGATGACGTGCGGCGGCCGGTACAAGCCGGTGCCGGAGAGGACGGCGTTTTTCATGGGCGCCGAGTGTAGGCGCCGGGATTCACTTCTTCCTTGCGGGAGATCGCGCAGTCGCCATGGCTTCGGACATGCCGATCAGCACGCCGCTGACCATCGCCGTGTAGCTCTCGGCCATGGCCTGCGCGGCGCGCATCGAGGCCGCGCGCGTGCTGCGCATGGCCGACTGCATCTGCTCGGCCATCTGCTCGGCCGTCATCGTGGCCTGCGCACCCGAGAGCGTGCCGCCGGCCTGGAACTTCTCGAGCACCTGGCCCCAGGCGCCGGCCAGCGGCGCGCCGGCGCCGGCGGCCGTCTTCTTCAGGCTGGCGAACAGCGTGTCCTCGAACTTGTCCAGGTCGTCCAGCGCCTTCTTCAGGTGCTTCTCGCGCAGGTCGGCGCCCTGCGCCACCAGCTGCTGCAGCGCCACGCGGTTGGCGTCGACGGCCTTGACCATGGCCTCGTCCATGCCGGCCACCGCGGTGTCGAGCAGGGTCTCGGGGTCCAGCCCCGGCGCGGCGTTCTTCGCCGCACCCAGGCTGGCCGCCTCGGACACCGTCTTCAGCGCCTGGCGGATGTTCTTCAGCGTCAGCTCGCGGCCCTGCAGCGCGGCCAGCGTGGCATCGCTCACGGCCTTCTTCAGCTGCGCGCCCTGCGTGGCGGTGGCGGTCTCGAACAGTGCGACCAGGGCTTCGGGGTCGATCATCGGCTTGGCCATGGGGGTCCTCGGGGTTGGATGGGGCAGCCACGATGGTGGCACCGTGGGGCTGGCTCGGCAAGGCGCGGCTGCACTACAGTGCGGCGCATGCAATTCATGCTGCTGATCATCGAGCCGCCCGAACAGCGCGGCACCCGCAGTGCCGCCGAAGGCCCCGAGGTGTATGCGCAGATGCAGCGCTTCGCCGCAGGCCTGCAGCAGCGCGGCGTGCTGCGCGCGGTGGAGTCGCTGCAGTCGCACGCACGCGCCACCCGCGTGCAGGTGCGCGGCGGCAGCACCCAGCTGCTCGACGGCCCCTTCGCCGAGGCCAAGGAGATGATCGGCGGCTTCTTCCTCGTCGACGTGGCCAGCCGCGACGAGGCCGTCGCGATCGCCGCCGACTGCCCCGCAGCCGCCTGGTGCACGGTGGAAGTGCGCGGCCTGGGACCGTGTTTCGACGACGGCCCGGCCTGACCGGCTCCGCGGCCTGCAGCAGGTGAGCGTCGCCACCCCCCACGCCGCCGTGGCGGCGGTCTGGCGTGTCGAGTCGGCCAAGATCGTCGCCGGCGTCGCGCGCCTGGTGCGCGACATCGGCCTGGCCGAGGAACTGGCGCAGGACGCGCTGGTGGCCGCGCTGGAGCACTGGCCGCGCGGCGGCGTGCCCGACAACCCGGGCGCCTGGCTCATGACCACCGCCAAGCACCGCGCGCTGGACCACCTGCGCCACCTGCAGATGCAGGCGCGCAAGCACGAGGAGATCGGCGCCGACCTCGAGGCGCGGCAGGCGCTGGTCGTGCCCGACTTCGTCGACAGCCTCGACGCGCGCCGCGCCGACCACATCGGCGACGACCTGCTGCGGCTGATCTTCTGCGCCTGCCACCCGGTGCTCGGCACCGAGGCCCGGCTGGCGCTGACGCTGAAGCTGCTGGGCGGGCTGAGCACGGCCGAGATCGCTCGCGCCTTCCTCGTGCCCGAGCCCACCGTGGCACAGCGCATCGTGCGCGCCAAGCGCACGCTGGCGGCCGCGCAGGTGCCGTTCGAGCTGCCGCCGCCGGCCGAGCTGCAGGCGCGCCTGGGGTCGGTGCTGGAAGTGATCTACCTGATCTTCAACGAGGGCTACACCGCCACCAGCGGCAGCGACTGGCTGCGCCCGGCGCTGTGCGACGACGCGCTGCGCCTGGGCCGCGTGCTGGCCGGCCTGGCGCCCGACGCGAGCGAGGTGCACGGCCTGCTGGCGCTGATGCAGCTGCAGGCCTCGCGCAATGCCGCGCGGCTGGACGCGCAGGGCCAGCCGGTGCTGCTGCTGGAGCAGCAGCGCGCGCGCTGGGACCAGGCGCTGATCGGCCGCGGCCTGGAGGCGCTGGCGCGTGCCGAGGCGCTGGGCGGCGCGGCCCTGCCCTATGCGCTGCAGGCCGCCATCGCCGCCTGCCATGCGCGCGCGGCGCGGGCCGAGGACACCGACTGGGCGCGCATCGCCGCGCTGTACGGCACGCTGGCGCAGGTGGCGCCGTCGCCGGTGGTGGAACTCAACCGCGCCGTCGCGGTGGGCATGGCGCACGGCCCGGCAGCCGGGCTGGCGCTGGTCGACGCGCTGGGCGACCCGCCGGCGCTGCGCCCATACCACTGGCTGCCCGCGGTGCGCGGCGACCTGCTGCTCCGGCTGGGCCGCCACGACGCGGCCCGCGCCGCCTTCGAGGCCGCGGCGCGGCTGGCACGCAACGGGCCCGAACGCGCGCTGCTGGAGCGGCGGGCCCGCGAGGCTGCCGAGGCCGGCACGGCACGCTGAGCACCTGCGCGACGGCGCAGGTGCAGCGTCAGTGCAGCACCAGCAACGGCAGCTTGCAGCGCGCCAGCACGTTCTTCGTGTGCGATCCGAACAGCAGTTCGCCGAAGGCGCCGCGGCCGTGCGTGGCCATGACGATCATGTCGCAGCCGAATTCGCGGGCGGCGTCGACGATGGCGTCGTCCACGGCGTCGGTGCGCAGGAACTTGCCCTGGTAGGGCACGCCCACCTCCTGGGCCTTGCTGCCGAAGCGCGCCAGCACCTCGCGCGCGTGCTGCTCGGTGCGTGCCAGGTGGGCATCGGCGTCCCGCGTGTAGACACTGGGGTTGCTGCCCATCGTGGGCAGCGGCGGCATCGGCTCGGCGACGAAGGCGGTGAGCCTGGCGCCCAGCTTCTGCGCCAGTTCCAGCGCCGACAACGCGGCACGTTCGGACAGTTCGGTGCCGTCCACGGGCACGAGCAGATGGGTGTACATGCGGGGTTCTCCTTCGGGGTGTCTGCCGGCCAGTCTAGGCAGCGCACCGGGCGCCGCATTGACCAAGCTCAAGCCCGCATTCAGGAGCCCGCGACCGCGCTGCGCAGTTCCTCGGTGTCGAACTGCAGCTTCACGAAGGCCTCGGTAGCGGCGGGTGCATCGCCGGCGCGGGCGCGGCTGGCGCCCACGTACAGCAAGGTGCCGGCCGAGTGCCGCCAGGTGTAGGTGAGCGACCCCACGCTGCTGCGTTCGCGCTGTGCCTCCACGGCCGCCTCGGCGCGGCGGTCCAGCGCCACGCGCTGCCAGATCGCGCGCAGGTTGTGGCGGGCATCGAAGTGCCACACCGCCAGCGCCTGCGCCACGGTCTCGCGGTACATGCGGGTGCCGTCCTGCTTCAGCCACGCCACCGAGACGCTGGGCTCCAGTTCCAGCCGCGGCAGCGGGCGCAGCCAGGCGGTGGTGTTCCAGCGCAGGCCCGGCCGCACGACCTCGGCCTGGGTGTCGGCCAGCCGGCCGCTCTCCAGCGTGGTCTCCAGCAACGGGAACCAGCGCGCCGGCGTCATCACCAGGCCCGTCTCGACGTAGCGCTCGCGCAGCAGCGGCCGGCCCGCGTCCACGCGCAGCAGCCGCCCCGGATGCAGCTCGAACCACCACTCCAGGTTGCGTGCCGCGGTGGCGTACAGGCCGGGCCGCCAGTCCTGCAGCACGGTCTCGCCGCTGCGGCGGTCGCGCGTGTGCTCCAGCAGCAGGTTCAGCCCGAAGTCGTTGAACGGACCCAGGCCGCGCCAGGTGCGGCTGCCGAAGGCACTGACCCGGCGCACGCCGGCCTGCGCGACGAAGCCGGTGTCCTGGCGGAAGCCGCGCGTGATGTCGTCGAGCTCGATGTTGAACTCGCTGTCGTCGGTGAGCCGCCAGAGCTTGCCGTAGAGCCGGTCGCCGTCCTGCTGCGGGCCGGCTGCGGTGCTGTCGGCGCCCGTGAAGGCGTCGGTGCGGGAGTGCAGCCACTGCGCCCGCGCGCGCCAGGCGCCGTCGATCTGCCAGCCGGCATCGGCGCCCAGCACGTCGTTGCTGCCGGCGCCGTCGTCGTAGCGGCGGCTGCTGGCGATGGCGCCCAGCTGCAGCGCATCCTGGTTGCCGCGCAGCCGCAGCGCCAGCGTGCGCGAGCCCGGCTGCGCCACGGCGTCGGTGCCGTAGGCGCCGGGCAGCAGCACGATGCCGCCGCCGCGGTCGTCCACCACGAAGCCGCTGCCCGACCACAGCGGCCCGCGCCAGGTGCCGCGCAGGCCCCAGCGCGGCTCGGTGAAGCTGCGCGTGTAGAAGGCCTCGGTCGGGCTGCGCAGCAGGTCGGCCGACTCGAAGAAGAACGGCCGCTTCTCGGGGAACGACAGCGCGAAGCGCGTGTTGCCGGCGAGCTGCGGCACGTCCAGCGCCACCTGCGAGAAGTCGGGGTTCAGCGTCGCGTCGACCACCAGTTCGGCACGCGGGCGCCACTTCACGTCGAGGCTCGTGTCGGCGTCGTTGCGCCGGCCGCCCTGGCCATCGTCGCGCGTGCGCAGCGTGATGCTGGGCCGCAGCGTCAGGAACGCGTGCTGCGCGGGCAGCGCCACGCCCTGCAGCGGCTGCATCGTGGCGATGAAGCTGGGCGCGTCGCGCGGGATCGGCGTGCTCGCCAGCAGGTGGAACTGGTCGCGCGGCAGGCGGCGCGCGACCATGACGCGCCAGTCCTGCGGGCCTTCGGCAAAGCGCAGCGACGCGAACGGCAGCCGCAGCACGGCCGTCCAGCCCGTGGGTGTGCGCTGCGTGGCGGCGTCCCAGTCGAAGTCGGGCGCGAAGTCCTCGCTGTCGTCGGCCGCGGTGTGCAGGCCGTCGGCCGTGCTGCCGGCGGCGTTGACGCGGAAGAACTGCGCCGCCTGGCGGCTGCCGATGGGGTCGACGTACACGACGACGAAGTCCTGCGTGCGGTTGACCTGGTCGGCGCGCACGATCACGTCGCGGATGCGCTCGGGCGCGGTGTCGTGCACCGTGATGCCGACCCACAGCGCGCGTTCGTCGAACAGCACCTGCACCTGCGTGGCCTGCACCGGCGCGGCGCCGTTGCCGGGCTGGGTCTCGACGAAGCCGTCGTGCACCGGCGCGCGCTGCCAGGCCGGGTGCGCCAGGCTGCCGTCCAGCCGCAGCACCTCGCCCGGCTGCAGGCGCTCGGCCCGCATCGGCGCGCCGGGTTCGGCGTGCAGGGCCAGGGGGGCGGCCAGGGCCAGCCAGGCCATCGTCCAGGTCAGCAGGGGTCGCAACATGGCGCGGCATTGTGGGGCCGGCCGCGGCAGCCGGGATAATCGGCCTCCCACGTTTCCACGTCCCCCGAGGCCCCCACGATGACGCGCGTCTACAACTTCAGCGCCGGCCCCGCCGCCCTGCCCGAACCGGTGCTGCGCCAGGCCGCCGCCGAGATGCTGGACTGGCAGGGCTCGGGCATGTCGGTGATGGAGATGAGCCACCGCGGCAAGGAGTTCACGCGCATCGCGGCGCAGGTGGAAGCCGACCTGCGCCGGCTGCTGGCGGTGCCGGCGAACTACAGGACGCTGTTCATGCAGGGCGGTGCCATCGCCGAGAACGCCATCGTGCCGATGAACATGCTGCGCGGCCACGCCAGTGCCGACTACATCGACACCGGCGCCTGGAGCCAGCGCAGCATCGCCGAGGCGCGGCGCTACGGCGGCGTGAACGTGGCGGCCAGCAGCGAGGCGACCGGCTACGACCGCGTCCCGCCGCGCGGCACGTGGCAGCTCGACCCCGGCGCGGCCTACGTGCACATCTGCTCGAACGAGACCATCGGCGGCGTCGAGTACCACTTCACGCCCGACGTGGGCGACGTGCCGCTGGTGGCCGACATGTCCAGCAGCATCCTGAGCCGGCCGGTGGACGTCTCGAAGTACGGGCTGATCTACGGCGGCGCGCAGAAGAACATCGGCCCGGCCGGGCTGACGCTGGTGATCGTGCGCGAGGACCTCATCGGCCACGCGATGCCCTGCACGCCCACCGCGTTCGACTACCAGGTGGTGGCCGAGCACGGCAGCATGTACAACACGCCGCCCACCTACACGATGTACATCGCCGGGCTGGTGTTCCAGTGGATCCTGGACCAGGGCGGCCTGCAGGCCATGGAGGCGCGCAACCGCGCCAAGGCCGCGCTGCTGTACGACTACATCGACAGCCAGGACTTCTACACGAGCCCGGTGCAGCGCGACTGCCGCTCGCTGATGAACGTGCCGTTCCGGCTGGCCGACCCCGCGCTCGACGCCGCCTTCCTGCAAGGCGCCGACGCGCGCGGCCTGGTGCAGCTGAAGGGCCACCGCATCGTGGGCGGCATGCGCGCGTCGATCTACAACGCCATGCCGATCGAAGGCGTGCAGGCGCTGGTGGACTACATGCGCGAGTTCGCGGCGCGCCGTGGCTGACGCTGCCGACGGCGGCACGCCGACGCTGGAGCGCGGGCCCGGCGGCGTCGCCACGCTGCGGCTGAACCGGCCGCAGCACCTGAACCGCCTGCACCGCGCCGACCTGCAGGCACTGCAGGCGCACTGCGCCGCGCTGCGCCACGACGAGAGCGTGCGCGTGCTGGTGCTCACCGGCAGCGGGCGCGCGTTCTGCGCCGGCTTCCACCTGGGCGAACTCGACGGTGCCGACGACCCGCGGCTGTTCGAGCACGTGGTCGACGCGGTCGAGGCGCTGCCGATGCCCACCATCGCGCGCCTGAACGGCGGCGTCTACGGCGGCGCCACGGACCTGGCGCTGGCCTGCGACTTCCGCATCGGCTGCACCGGCATGGAGCTGCGCATGCCGGCCGCACGGCTGGGCCTGCACTACTACCCCAGCGGCCTGCAGCGCTACGTGTCGCGGCTGGGACTGCCGGCGGCCAAGCGGCTGTTCCTGCTGGCCGAGCGCGTGGACGCGGCCGAGCTGCTGCGCATCGGCTACCTCGACGCGCTGGTGGCGCCCGACGCGCTGGACGGCGCCGTCGCAGGCATGGTCGCGGCGCTGCAGGCCGGCGCGCCGCTGGCGCTGCGCGGCATGAAGCTGTCGCTCAACGAGATCGCGCGCGGCGAGTTCGAGCTCGGCCACCTGCGAGAACGCGAGGCGCTGTGCGCCGCCAGCGACGACCTGCGCGAGGGCGTGGCCGCCTTCGCCGAGAAGCGCGTGCCGCGCTTCCAGGGCCGCTGACGCAGCAACGGGCGCCGCAACTTCAGCCGGCGCGCAGGTGCCGGTACACCGTGGTGCGCGAGATGCCCAGGCAACGCGCCGTCTCGCTGACGCTGCCGCAGCGCTCGAACGCCCGCCGCACCAGGTCGCTGGCCCCTTGCTGCAGCACCGAGCCCGCTGCCGGCCCAGCGGCCGGCAGCAGCACGTCCAAGGCCGCCGCGTCCAGCCTCGGGCTGCCCGCCTGCGCGGCCTGCAGCAGCGCCCGCGTCAGCACCGAACGCAGTTCGCGGAAGTTGCCGGGCCAGCGGTGCTGCGCCAGCCGCGCGATGGCGGCGTCGTCGATGCGCGCGGCCGGATCCAGCGCCGCCAGCGTGGCCTGCACGGCGGCACGGAAGTCCTGCCGCGCGCGCAGCGGCGGCAGGTCCACGCGCACCGTGTTCAGCCGGTACAGCAGGTCGCTGCGGAAACGCCGGGCGGCGGCCTCGGCCTCCAGGTCGGCATGCGTGGCGGCCAGCAGCTGCACGTCGACCTGCCGCGGCGTGGTGCCGCCCACCGGGCGCACGACCTGGTCGTCGAGGAAGCGCAGCAGCGCCGCCTGCAGCGGCAGCGGCAGCTCGCCCACCTCGTCGAGCAGCAGCGTGCCGCCGTCGGCCCCCGCGATGAGCCCGGCGCTGCCCTCGCGGCGGGCGCCGGTGAAGGCGCCGCCCACGTAGCCGAACAGCTCGGCCTCGATCAGCTCGGCCGGCAGCGCACCGCAGTTCACGGCGACGAACGCGCCGGCGCGCCCGCTGCGGCGGTGCAGGTGGCGCGCCAGCACCTCCTTGCCGCTGCCGGTCTCGCCCTGGATCAGCACCGGCACATGCAGGCGCACGGCGGCTTCGGCCAGGCGGTAGGCGGCCACCACGGCCGGGTCGTCGTGCACCGGGCCGGCAGCCGGCGCTGTCGCGGGTGCTGCGGCCCGTGCGACCGGTGTGGCGGGTGCGGTCGTCGGGTGCGTGGCCGCGGACACGGCCGCACGCCGGGGCGCCTGGCGTGCAGGCGTGGCGACCAGCTGCGCCACCAGCGCGCTGCCCAGGCTGTCGCGCAGGCGCTGCGGCCCCTGCCGCTGCAGCCGCGCCAGCACCAGGTCGAAGGCTTCGCCGAACAGCGCCTCGAAGGCCGTGCCGGTGCCGGCCTCCAGGCCCTGCAGCAGCTGGCGCGCGCGCGCGTTCAGCGCCTGCAGGGTGCCGCCGCCGTCGAAGGCCAGCAGCCCGGCGCTCAGCGTGCCCAGGAACTCGGGCCGCGGGTGCAGCGCCAGCAGCCAGTGGCCGCGCATCTGGTGCTGCAGCAGGCCGTTCTCGATGTGCGTGGCCGCCATCTGCACCAGCGCCTGCGTGTGGTGCTGGCGCGAGGCGAAGTAGCTCGAGGCGTCGAGCACGCCCACCACGTCGCCGGCGGCGTCGTGCACCGGCGCCGCGGTGCACGAGATGTCGCCCAGGCTCAGGAAGTAGTGCTCCAGCCCGGTGACGGCCACCGGGCGGCCGGCGGCCAGCGCGGTGCCCAGGCCGTTGGTGCCGCACAGGGCCTCGCTCCAGCAGCTGCCGGCGACGATGGCGGCGCCGTCGTCGCTCATCGAGAAGCGGTTGTCGGCGTAGAGGTCCAGGATGACGCCCTCGCGGTCGGCGAAGGCGAGCAGGAAGTTCGAGCCCGCGATCTGCTGCGACAGGGTCTCGAGCTCGGCGCGGGCCAGGCGGCGCGCCACCTCGCTGCGCTCGCGCCGGCGCTGCAACTCGGCCGCCTCCAGCACCTGCACCTGCAGCGCGCGCGCCGGGTCCAGCCCGGCCTGCATGCAGCGCACCCAGCTGTCGAGCAGCTCGGGCGCGGGCAGGCCGTCGGGCGGCATCGCGGCGCCGCGGGCACGCACGGCGTGGGCGTGGGCCAGCTGGCGCTGGGCGCTCGGGTCCATCGGCATGTCTCCTGGCGCCGATCGTCCGTCGGCTGTGCGAGGCACGGTAGCAGGCCCCCCGGGCAGCGGCAACTGCACCGTTTCTGAACAGATCGGCGCGCCGCTGTTTCGCCGCTGCACGCCGGGCGCCGCCGCCGGGCCCCGCTGCGGGGGCGGGTGTTCCCCGACTGGTACGTGCATTGCAGACGCTGCCGGCGCGCCGGAGCACCGGCGCGCTGTGAAGCACAACACGAGGAGACACCCGATGCGACCGATCCCGACGCCGCCGTGGCTGACCACGACCGCCGCCGCCGCCCTGCTGGCGCTGAGCACGCTGCCTGCCGCCGCGCAGACCAACATCGAGAAGCTCAAGCAGATGAAGGTCGCGACCACCGACCTGAACATCCCGATGGTGGCGCAGACCGGCCGCAACGCCGACGCGATCCGCGCCAACCTCAAGCGCGTGAAGCTGCCGCCAGGCTTCAGCATCGACCTCTACGCCGTGGTGCCCGACGCGCGCCACATGGCGGTCGCGCCCAGCACCAACATGCTCTTCGTGGGCACGCGCAAGACCACGGTCTGGGCCGTCACCGACCGCAACAGCGACGGCGTCGCCGACGAGGTGAAGTCCTTCGCGCCGAGTCTGAAGTTCACCAACCCCAACGGCGTGTGCTGGACGCGCGACGGCTTCCTCATCGTCACCGAGCACAACCGGGTGCTGAACTTCCCGGCCGCCGAGTTCTTCTACGAAGGCCCGGACGTGGCCGTGATCGAGGTCGTGCCGCAGGGCAAGCTGATCCCGGTGGAAGAAGAGAGCTACAACCACGGCGCCCGCACCTGCCGCGTCAGTGACGACGGCATGCTGCACGTCACGCTGGGCCAGCCCTACAACGTGCAGCCCAAGGAGAAGGTGGCGCTCTACGAGCAGCTGGGCATCGGCGGCATGATCAAGCTCAACGCCTTCGACGGCTCCAAGCGCGAGGTGGTCGCGCGCGGCGTGCGCAACTCGGTGGGCATGGACATCAACCCGAAGGACAAGTCGGTCTGGTTCACCGACAACCAGACCGACGGCATGGGCGACGACATCCCGCCGGGCGAGCTGAACCGCGTCTCGAAGACGGGCGAGCACTTCGGCTACCCCTTCATCCACGGCAACAACATCCAGATCGCCGGCACCGCCGCGGCACCGGACCTGAAGGGCATGGCCGCGCCGGCGCAGTGGACCAAGCCGCAGGTCGAGTTCCCGGCGCACCAGGCGCAGCTGGGCATGGCCTTCTACAACGGCCGCATGTTCCCGCAGAAGTACCAGGGCGGCGTGTTCGTCGCCGCGCACGGCTCGTGGAACCGCACCAAGCCCAGCGGCGCGCTGGTCCAGTTCGTGTCGATGAAGGCCGACGGCACGGCCGACAAGCTCGAGACCTTCGCCGAGGGCTGGCTCGACGAGAACGGCATCTACCGCGGCCGGCCGGTGGACGTGGCGCAGATGAAGGACGGCTCGCTGCTCGTCAGCGACGACTTCGCCGGCGCCATCTACCGCATCACCTACAGCGCACCCTGATGCGTGGGCCGTTGCGTGGACCGGGGCGGCTGCTGCCGGCCCTGGCGGCGGCGCTGCTCGCGGGCGGCGCCGCCGCGCAGGACCTGGCCGCGGGCCGCGCGAAGGCGCAGGCCTGTGCCGTGTGCCACGGGGCGCTGGGGGTGTCGGTGGCGCCCGACGCGCCGAACCTCGCGGGCCAGCCGGCGATCTACGTCGCCGCGCAGCTGCGTGCCTACCGCAGCGGGCGCCGCGCCCACGAGGTGATGGCGGTGATGGCCAAGGGGCTGAGCGACGACGACATCGCCAACCTCGCGGCCTGGTACGCGGCGATCAAGGTCGAGGTGACGGCCCCCTGACGCCGCCGGCGCCCCAGGCACTCACGGTGCGGCGACGCTGATCGCCGCGCCGTGCAGGTCCAGCGCGAGCAGCTGCGCGCCCACGCGGTAGGGCCCGCCGGCGTGGGCCAGCAGCCGCAGCCGCACGGCTTCGGCGTGCTGCGGCTCGCAGTGCGGCAGCAGCACGCCGAAGTGCGTGCCATGCCAGCACGCCACCACGTCGGTGCTGCGCACCCGGCTGCGCAGCCGCCGCGCGCACTCGGCCAGCAGCTGCTGGCGCTGCGCATCGCCGACGGCGGGGTCGGCATGGGCCTGCAGGATCAACGTCGACAGCGGCCGGCCGTCGCGGCGGCAGCGCAGCAGGTGCCGCTGCGCCAGCCGGCGGAAGTCGTCGGCGTCGGCCAGCTCCACCACGGGCAGCGGCGGCGGCGCGCCGCGCAGCGGCAACGGGCGATCGGGACAGGGCGGCGGGGAGGTCGGGTCCTGCGTCTGCAGCATGGTGGGTGCGTGTCGGCGTGGTGGTGGTCGGGTGAGGGACCACGGGCTCCTGCGGCGGCGTGGTCGCCTCCCTGTTCCGCAGCGGCTTGCAGCCCCTCCCCCCTTGCAACGGAGCCCGGCGGCGAAACCCGACATCGTTGTTACATTTGCGGCTCTCCTGCCGGGATTCCATGTCTGACATCACGAAGCTGCTGCAGGCCGCAGGCAGCGGCGACCGCCTCGCCGCCGACCGCGCCTTCGCCCTGCTCTACGCCGACCTGCAGCGCCTGGCACGCAGCCGGCTGCGCCACGGCAGCGCGCTGACGCTGCTGGACACCACGGCACTGGTGCACGAGTCCTACCTGCGGCTGCAGGCCGGCGGCGGCACCTCGTTCGCCGACCGCCACCACTTCATGGCCTACGCGGCCAAGGTGATGCGCGCCGTCGTCATCGACGTGGTGCGCGCGCGCCTGGCCGAACGCCGCGGCGGTGGCGCCGCGAAGGTGACGCTGGACACCGGCCTGGCGGAAGGCCTGGTGGACGGCCTGGCCGCGCACGACGACGAGGTGCTGCGCGTGCACGAGGCGCTGGACGAACTGGCGGCGCTGGAACCCCGCCTCGCGCAGGTGGTGGAGCTGCGCTACTTCGGCGGCCTGACCGAAGCCGAGATCGCCGCCAGCCTGGACGTGACCGAGCGCACCGTGCAGCGCGACTGGCACAAGGCGCGGCTGTTCCTGCGGGTGGCGCTGCGCTGATGGCCACGGGCCCGGTCGACCGCGCGCGCTGGCAGGTGCTGTCGCCGCTGCTCGACACGCTGCTGGACCTGCCCGCGCCCGAGCGCGCGGCGCGCCTGGCCGCGCTGTGGGCCGACGACCCCGGGCTGGCCGCCGATCTGGCGCCCTGGCTCGACGAACTCGCTGGCCTGGACGACAGCAGCTTCCTGCAGGCCCCGGCGCTGCCACCGCCGCCGGGCCTGGCCGGCCGCATCGTGGGCGCCTACACGCTGGTGCGCGAGATCGGCCGCGGCGGCATGGGCAGCGTGTGGCTGGCGCAGCGCACCGACGGCCGCTTCGAGGCCGAGGTGGCGATCAAGTTCCTCGACGCCGGGCTGTTCTCGGCCGCCGGCACCGAGCGCTTCGCGCGCGAGGGCAGCATCATGGCCCGGCTGGCGCACCCGCACATCGCGCGGCTGCTCGACGCCGGCCACCTGGCCACCGCCGGCGCCGGCCAGCCCTACCTGGTGCTGGAACACGTGCCGGGGCTGCCCATCGACGCGTTCTGCGCCGCGCACGACCTGCCGCTGCCCGACCGGCTGCACCTGGTGCTGGACGTGCTGGACGCGGTGGCACACGCGCACAACCGGCTGATCCTGCACCGCGACCTGAAGCCGTCGAACATCCTCGTCACCGCGGCGGGCGAGGTGAAGCTGCTCGACTTCGGCATCGCCAAGCTGCTCGACGCTGCGGCCAACGGGATGGGCGACGGCGCGCTGACGCAGCAGGCCGGCAACGCCTTCACGCCACAGTACGCGGCGCCCGAGCAGCTGCAGGGCGGCGAGGTCTCCACGGCCACCGACGTCTACGCCCTGGGCGTGCTGCTGTACCGGCTGCTCAGCGGCCGGCTGCCGCTGGAAGGCGAGGCGGGCAACACGCTGTCGCACTGGCACGCGGTGGTGGAACGCACGCCGCCGCTGGTGTCGCAGGCGGTGCTGCAGGAGGCCCGGCAGGCCGGCCGCACCGACAGCGACGCGAAGCGCCGCGCGCGGGCGCTGCAGGGCGACCTCGACACCATCGTCGCGAAGGCGCTGAAGAAGCAGCCCGCCGAACGCTACGCCAACGCCGCCGCGCTGGCCGACGACCTGCGCCGGCATCTCGCGCACGCGCCCATCGCCGCGCGGCCCGACACCTGGGCCTACCGCAGCGCCAAGTTCCTGCGCCGCCACCGCGTGGCCGTGGGCGCCGGCACGGCTGCGGCGCTGGCGCTGGCCGGCAGCGCCGCCGTGGCGGTGCACGAAGGCCGCCAGGCGCAGCGCCAGCAGGCGCAGGCCGAAGGGCTGATCGAGTTCCTGCTCGGCGACCTGCCGGCCAAGCTGAAGCCCGTGGGGCGGCTCGACGCGCTCGACGCCGTGGGCGACCGCGCACTCGCCTACTACGCCGCGCAGAGCCCGGGCTCGCTGGATGCCGAATCGCTGGGCCGGCGCGCGCGGGCGCTGCACCTGATGGGCGAGATCACCGAACAGGCCGGCCGGCTCGACGACGCCGCACAGCGCTTCGCCGAGGCCGCGGCCAGCACGGGCGAACTGCTGGCGCGCCACCCTGGCCAGCCGCAGCACGTGTTCAACCACGCGCAGAGCGAGTACTGGGTCGGCTTCATCGCCCGACGCCGCGGCCTGCGCGACGACGCCGAGGCCGCCTTCCTGCGCTACCAGGCCCTGGCGCAGCAGCTCACCCGGATCGACCCGGCCGATCTCGACTGGCGCACGGAGGTCGCCTACGCCAGCCAGAACCTGGGCGTCCTGCAGCTCGAGGCCGGCCGCGCCGACGCTGCGCTGGCTTCGTTCCGGCAGACGCAGCAGGCCTGGCAGAGCGTGGTGCCGACGCGCCCGGCCATGGCCGAGGACCAGGCCAACACGCTGGGCTGGCTGAGCAAGGCGCACGAGGCGCTGCACGACTTCGACGCCGCGATCGCCGCGCAGCGCGCCAAGTTCGAGGCGCTGGCGCGCGTGCCCGACGCGGCGCGCAACCGCGGCGTGCAGTCGCACGCCGGCATCGCGCACTACGACATCGCGCGGCTGCAGGCGGCCCAGGGCCAGACCGACGCGGCGCAGGCCAGCCTGGAGTCCGCACGCACGATCAACCAGGCCCTGGTGCGGCTGGACCCGCAGAACCTGGACTGGCGGGCCGTGCTGGCGGCCACGCTGGCCAGCACCGCCGAACTGCACGCCGCCGGGGCCGGCGCCACCACGCTGGCGCCACGCCTGGCCGAGCTGCAGGCCCTGGTGGCGCCGCTGCTGGCCGCGCCGCAGCCCAAGCTGCGCTGGTGGCTGCACCTGCAGGGGCGGCTGCTGGTGCTGCAGGCCCGTGCCGACGCACCCGGGGCCGCCGCCGCGCTGCGGTCCTGGCTGGCCGAGGTGGACACCTTCGAGCGCGGCGGCCAGCCGCCCGACGCCGAGCAGTCGCGCATCGCTGCAGCGGCCGGCATGGCCCTGGGCGACCTGCTGCAGCGCCGCGGGCGGCCCGGCGATGCGGGCGCGGCCGCGGACGCCTGGCAGCAGGCGGCGCTGCGGCTGCAGCCCGGGCTGCAGCGCCGGGAACTGCCGGCGCTGGCACTGGCGGCGCAGCTGGCCTGGCGCCGGGGAGCGGTTCAAGAAGCGCGGGCACACGCCGAAAAGCTGGTTGCGACTGCTTACCGTCCTGCCGAGCTGCAAGCCTTGCACGACGCCCTGGCCCGCGCCGGCGCCACCGCGCGCTGAGCCTCCCCACCCATCAAGAGGTCCACCATGTCCGTCTGCACCCCCGACACCGTCGAGCAAGCCGTCAGCCACGTGCTGGTCAGCGTCGACGCCGCCGGCAACATCAGCTGCCAGCCCGCCGAGCTCGACGTCAGCGGCAGCAACGTGCTGATCGTGTTTGCGCTGGCCGCGCGCGACTGGGTGTTCCCGGACAGTGGCGCCATCGTCGTCGCCAACGGCGGCACGCAGTTCCCGATACCGGCCTGGACCATCAACAACAAGCAGGCCGCGCTGCTGGACTGCGACACCGCGGCCGGCACCTTCAGCTACACCGTGACGGTGCAGCACACCAGCAGCGGGCAACGGAAGTCGCTCGACCCGACGATCAAGAACCAGCCCTGAGCCCCGGCGCCGCGGGCGCGCCGCCTCAGACCTGGCGCGGGCGCACGCGCACCCCGTCGGCCACCGCGGCCGGCGGGTACACCAGCACCGAAGCACCCTCGGCCAACCCTTCGCGCACCCAGGCGTCGCTGCCGTTGCGCGCCGCCACCACCACCGGCCGCAGCCGCGCACGGCCGCCATCGAGCACGAACACCGCCAGGCCCTGCCCCTGCGGCTGCGGGAACACCGCGCTCACCGGCACGCGCAGCACGCGCGCTTCGCTGCGTGTGACGATGCGCACGCCCACGCGGTAGCCGTCGCCCAGCGCCGCCCAGTCGGCCGCGGGGCTGGTGATGTCGATCAGCACGTTCACGCGCTGCTCTTCCACGCCCAGCGCCGACACCTTCGTGAAGGCCGCCGGCTCGACGCGCCGCACGCGCCCCTGCAACGCGTTCGGCCCGCCCCAGCGTTCGATGCGCACGGCACTGCCGGGGGCGGCCGCCAGCGCGTCGCTGGTCAGCAGCTCGGCCACGATCTCCATCTGCGCCGTGTCGCCCAGCTCCAGCAGCGGCGTGCCCAGGGCGACCGTGGCCTCGCTGGTGTGGTGCAGCTTCAGCACACGGCCGGCCACCGGCGCGCGCAGCACGAAGCCCGCGCCGCTGCCGCTGCGCACGGCACCCAGCGCGGCCCGCGACTGCGCCAGTTCGTGGCGTGCGATGCGCTCGCCGTCCACCGCCGCGTCCAGCTCCTTCTGCGCCGCCTGCGCGGCCAGCCGGTCGCCGTCGATCTTGGTCGGCGCGACGAAGCCCTGCTGCGCCAGCTGCTCGGTGCGGCGCAGCTCGTTGCGCGCCTGCTCCAGCGCCACCTTCGCGGCGTCGATGCGCGTGACGGCGCGGTGCGCGTTGGCCTCGGCCGCGCCCACGCGCGCCTGCTGCTCGCGCAGGCTGCGCTCGTCGAGCATCGGGCTCATCAGCGGCAGCAGCGTCGCCACCACGGCGCCCGCGGCCACCGTGTCGCCTTCGCGCAGCGCGGTGCGCTGCAGCCGCCCGGCCAGCGGCGCCGAGACCACGAAGCGCTCGCGCAGCCGCGTGCGTGCGTCCTCGCTGATGCTGGTCTCGAACGGGCCCAGCGTGGCCGTGGCCACCTCCACCTGCACCGGCCGCGGCGCGAAGGCCCAGCCCAGTGCGGCCAGCAGCAGCACGCCCGCGGCGGCCGCCCCCAGCAGCGTCTTGCGTTGCATCGTCGTCACTCCCTCGTCTTCAAGGCCGCCACCATGTCCAGCGCGTCGATGCGCCGGCGCACCACCAGCGCGCTGGCGACACCCGCCACCACCACGCAGAGCGCGGCCCAGGCATAGGTGCGCGGCTGGATCACCACCGGAAAGTAGAACTGGTCGCTCTTGAGCAGCTCGGCGATCAGCTGCACCAGGCCCCAGCCCAGCAGCATGCCCAGCGGCAGCGCCACCGCGATGGAGATCGCCATCTCGCCCAGCAGCAGGCCCGAGACCTCGGCGCGCGTGAAGCCCAGCACGCGCAGGCTGGCCAGCTCCCAGGTGCGTTCGGCCAGCGCGATGCGCGCGTTGTTGTAGACCACGCCCACGGCGATGACGGCCGCGAACACCGTGAGCACCGTGCTCATGATGCGGATGTTGCGGGCGCTGATCTCCTGCATGTTGCGCAGCATGCCGGCCTTGCTGAAGGCGCCGGCCACCCTGGGCATCTGCCGCGTGGCTTCCAGCAGCGCGGGTTCGGCGCCGCGGTCGAGCAGCAGCACGAAGCCGGTGGAGAGGTCGCCGTCGCCGAGCGCGCGGTTCAGCGCCTCGCGGTGCATGTAGGCGTTCAGGCCCATCATCTCGCGCACGGTGGCGTCGACCACCAGGCGCAGCGTGCGTGCGCGGCCTTCCAGCACCTCGACCTGCACCGTGTCGCCCACGCGCACGCCGAGCTTGGCGGCCAGTCGGTCGGTGAGCACCAGACCGTCGCCCGCGGGCGCGGTGGCGCGCAGGTCGGCGTCGACGATGCGGTACAGCTCGGGCCACTGCGCATAGCCGCGGATCTGGCTGCGTTCGCGCCGGTGGCCGTTGACCAGCGCCACCGAGACGAACCGGCTCGACTCCGCCGCCTTCACGCCGGGCAGGTGCAGCAGTTCCTCGCGGGCGCGGTCGGGCACCGCCTCCAGCGCCCACACGGCGACATCGTTGCGCATCGCCAGCGTGAACTGCGCATCGACGACGAACTCGATCGCATCGCGGAAGAAGTTGCCCATGATGACGATGGCCACCGCCGCCGCCACGCCCGCGATCGACAGCGTGCTGCGCACCGGCCGCCGTTCCATCGTGCGCAGGATCATGCGCAGCTGCGTGCCGATGCCGGTGATGCCCAGCCGCTCCAGCACGGTGGGCCGGTAGTGGCCGGGCGCGGGCGGGCGCATGGCCTCGGCCGGCGCCAGGCGCACGGTGGCGGCAATCGCGTTCAGCGTGCCCGCCACCGCGGTGGCCACGGTGAGCAGCGCGCCCACCAGCACCAGCCCGGGCGCCAGCACGTGCTGCAGTTGCGGGAAGCGGAAGAACTCCGCGTACAGCCCCATGAACAGGCCGCCCAGCACGTCGCCCACCAGCACGCCCAGCAGCAGCCCGATGGCGACGATGGCACCCACCAGCTTCAGGTAGTGCGCGGCGATGGCGCCGTTGGCATAACCCAGCGCCTTCAGCGCCGCGACCTGCTCGCGCTGCGTCGCCACCAGGCGCGACACCACCACGTTCAGCAGGAAGGCCGCCACGCCGAGAAAGATGCTGGGCAGCACCGTGCCCAGCACCCACAGCTCCTTGATCTCGTTGTCGAGCATCGCGTGCGAGGTCTGGTCGCGGCGGCCGTGCGCCTCGCGCCCGCCGTAGCGCGCCAGCACCTGCTGCAGCCGCTCGATGACGTCGCGCTCGTCGGCGCCCGGCGCCAGCTTCACGGCCACGCGGTTGAAGGCGCCGGCCATGTCGAAGGCCGCAGCCAGCGCTTCGTGGTCGACCCAGAAGACGCCGAAGCCGCGCTGGTCGGGCATGCCCCAGAGCCCGGCGAACACGTACTCGGGCGACAGCGCGATGCCTGCCACGCGCAGGGTGCGCTGGCGCCCGTTCACCAGCGCCTGCAGCGTGGCGCCGGGCTGCAGCCCGTGGCCGTTGGCGAAGGCCTCGGAGACCCACACCGGCAGCGTGCCGTCGGACTGCGCCGGGCCCGGCGACAGCGAGGCATCGTCGGCGATGCCGCGGCGCAGCGTCAGCCGGTTCATGCGCAGCGGGCGGTCGCGGCGCAGGCCGATGAGCTGGCCGATGATGGGGTCGGCATAGCCGTCGAGCGTGATGCGCACCGCGTGCTCGGTGGTGGTCTGCACGTCGGCCACGCCGGGCAACGCCCGCAGCGTCTCGGCCAGGGCATCCGGCGCGCGCTTGACGCCGGCGAAGACATCGGCGAAGCGGCCGCTGTCGTAGAAGCGCCCGCGCGCCAGCGCCAGCGAATCCACCGCCGACAGCGTGGTCAGGAAGCCGCCGATGCCGCTGGCCACCACCAGCGCGATGGTCAGCGCCTGGCTCCACAGCAGGCGCAGGTCGCGCAGCAGCTTGCGGTCGAGCGCCTTCATGGGGCCACCGTGCGCCGCGGGGTCGTGCTCACCAGCGCAGCTCCGCCGGGGAGATCTTGTGCGCGTTGGTCTCGATGCGCTGGATCGTGCCGTCGCCCAGGTGCACCACGCGGTCGGCCATGCCGGCGATGGCGGCGTTGTGCGTGATCACCACCGCGGTCGTTCCGAGCTCGGCGTTGATGCGCGCAATGACTTCGAGCACCAGCTTGCCGGTGGCGTAGTCGAGCGCGCCGGTGGGCTCGTCGCACAGCAGCACCTCGGGCTTCTTCACGATGGCGCGTGCGATCGCCACGCGCTGCTGCTCGCCGCCCGACAACTGCGCCGGGAAGTGGTCGGCACGCGGCATCAGGCCCACCAGCGCGATGGCCTCGTCCACGCCCATCGGGTCGGTGGCGATGTCGGTAACGAGCGCCACGTTCTCGCGCACCGTGAGGCTGGGGATGAGGTTGTAGAACTGGAACACGAAGCCGACGTGCTCGCGCCGGTAGCGCGTGAGCGCGGCCTCGCCCGCGCCGGTGAGCGCCTGCGCGCCGAAGTGCACGCTGCCGCTGCTGGCGACGTCGAGCCCGCCCAGGATGTTCAGCAGCGTGCTCTTGCCGCTGCCGGACGCGCCCAGCAGCACGATGAACTCGCCGCGGCGGATCTGCAGCGACACGTCGCGCAGCGCCACGACCTCCACCTCGCCGGTGCGGTAGACCTTGCCGACATGGTCGGCGGTGAAGACGGTGTCGTCGGGCATGGTGCGGCGCAGCAGTGCAATGCATTGTGGGCGCCGTCCCGCGCGCGCCGTTGACGCACGTCAAGCCGCGCCGGACGCTGCGGGCAGCCCCGCGCGCTTGGCGTCAGAATGGGGCAACCCACCCTCAGCCGGAGAGTCCCCGATGCACCTGCCCCGCCTGCTCACCCTGGCCGCCGCCCTCTCGCTGGCCGCGGGCCTGGCCCCTGCCGCCCAGGGCGACCAGCCCGTGAAGCCGCTGCCGGCGAACGCCGCCAACCCGGCCAAGACCACCTCGCAGACCAAGACCGCCTCGCTGCCGGCCAAGGGCCTGTTCCAGGGCGACAAGCTCACGCCGCTGGCGCAGCAGAAGCTGACCGAGCTGGTGATCAACGCCATCGGCCTGCAGGTCGACGTGGCGCTGCTGGTGCCCACCGGGCCGTGGAAGATCGAGGACACCGGCACCGACGAACGCTCGCTGACGCCGGCACGGCTGGAGGCGGTGAAGAAGTTCCTGCAGCAGCGCGGCGTCGATCCGAAGCGGCTCTACGTGGAGAGCCGTGTCGACGAGAAGATCAAGGAACCGCGCCTGGACGTGCAGATCGTCGGCAAGCCGGCGAACGACTGAGCGCCGCCACCGGCCTCACTGGCTGGGGAACAGCCCCGGCGGGTCTTCGGTCAGCGGCAGGGCCACCGGCTCGGCGGTGGAGGCTGCCGTGCCGCCGTGTTCCGCGCCAGGTGCCTGCCACGCTGCGCGTACAGCGGCCACGGGCGGCACCGGCGCACTTGGCGACGGCGAGGCCACCGCCGACGGCTGGGGCGCAGGCCGCAACCCCAGCACCCACACCCGGCAGCCCTGCGGCCGGCACTGCACCGCGTGGTCGGCCACGCCACCCAGCACCACGCCCCAGGCATCGGCCAGATCGCGGCCGCGCCAGCGCCGCGTGAGCGGCCGCGCACCGGCCAGCGGCGCGGGCCCTGCGGCCAGCGCCCAGGTGCTGCCGCTGAGTGCGGCCAGTTGGCGCGCAACGGCATCGCGCGGCCCGGCGTGGGCTTCGATCACCCACTCGGCGCGCTCGCGGAAAACACGCCAGTGGCCGTCGGCCGCGGCGGCGGGGCCGGCTGCCAGGGTCGCGGCAAGGGCTGCCAGCAGTGCCGGTCCCGACAACGGTCGTGCGCGCATGGTGGCGGCCCTCAGTACTTGCCTTGTTCGTCGACGTTCTGGCCCAGGCTCTGCACCTTGGTGCGGCTGTTGGCGGCGTTGTCCATGGCCAACGAACCGCGCAAGGTCATGCCAGAGAAGCCCGAGCGGGCATTGCCAGTCGCCACCGAGTCGATCACCTGGACGTATGCCGAACTTCCGGCGGTGAAACCGGACCAGCCGTTGCGACTGGCCGTCGAGTGCAGGACCATGCCGCTGTACACGGTGATGCCATTGCCGGAGTTCATCTCGGCGCGCGAGTGCATCACCTTGCCTGCACTGCCTTCGCTTCCCCAGACGTCGATGCCATGGCCGTTGTGCGAGGCGCTCACGCCGTCGACGACGGCCTGACCGAGCAGGCGAACGCCACGCGAGAAGCCGCGCACCGCGCCGTTGCGCACGGTCACGCCCTGCAGCACGCTCGGCGCGGAGACGCCGAAGGTTTCGACGGCTGGCTTGTTCGCACAGGTGACTTCACGCGTGCTGGCATTGCGGCTGCACGTGACCGGGCCGCTGATCGTGAAGCCGTTGAGGTCCACCGTGATGTTGTGGCCCTGGATGTCGATGCCGGTGAGGCCCGCGGGCACGACCAGGTTGCCGGTCAGGCGGTAGTGGCCGCTCTGGGTGAGCGTGATCGGGAAGCCGGCCGTGTCGGTGCTGTTGATGCCGCCGGCCACGGCACGGCTCTGGTCGATGTTGGCCTGGGCGTGCGCGCCCGAGGTGGCGCACAGGGCGGCCAGCAGGCCGAGGGAGGCGACGGTGTGGTGCAGGGAGCGGGTCATCGTCGGAGTCTTTCCGGGTGGTGTTGCGATGCCCGGCAGTCTCGGCCGCGCCCGTTTCACCGCCGCTGCACGCGCCGGCGCGGCCTGTTTCATTCGTTGCCGCTGCACGCGCGTGCCGCGGCGCACGGTCGCGCAGCGACACGGCAGGCGTGCCCGGTCAGTCTCCAGCCGCGCTGGCGCCGGCATGGCGCGGCGGCACCTTCGTCGGATCGCGCTGGTCGGTGGGTTCGAGGGCGAGGTTGTGCGCGACCAGCGCGCCATCGTCCAGCGCGATGCTGACCAGATGCGGCTGCCTGCTGACCTGGTGCTCGATCTCGCGCCGCCACTGCCCCATCACCACGACTCGGTTGTCCAGCAGCCAGTAGCGCACCGGGTTCGCGGTTCCGCTCTCGCTCATCGGGAGCTCGGCCGTCCACAGGGGCTGGAGCCGGGTGTCCAGCCGCGTCAGCGACAGGCGGCCGGCGTCGTCCATGCGCGAGCTGTGCCAGACGAACACGCCGTCGGGATTGCTGGCGGCCAGCACGTCCTCGCCCGGCAGCTGCTTGAGGAACCGTCCGCGCAGGAAGACCGCGCTGCCGGCGACCGGCTCCAGCCGGCGGATGTGCTCGTAGCGTTCATCGAAGCGCTGCACCGGCGCGGTCTGCACGGTCCAGAAGCTGCGCCGCGACGCCGCACCCTCGTCGAGGATCGAGTAGGGGTAGGCCAGGCGGTCGCCGAACGGGTCGTTGGCGGCGGCCGCCGCCTCGTTGGGTGCGTACAGGCCGATGCGCCTGCCGTCGATCACCGCCATCCGGACCGGCACATCGCCGCCCGGACGCGTCGGCACCACCTTCGGCATGCCGTTGGCCTTCAGCGGCGCCGGCGGCGCAGGGCGCGCGCCGGGCACCCACGGCTGGGCCTGCAGCGCCGGGCCCCGCAGCACCCAGCGGCGCGCGTCGGCCGCCTGCACCACGAGCCCGCGGTCGAAGCCGTAGAACCGCGCCTCGCTGGGCAGCCGACCCGCCAGCTCGGGGTTGGCGGCCTCGATCGCAGCGGCGTCGACACGCACCGCCCCGTCGCGCGCCGCCACGGCGAGCGGCGACTCGGCGATCTGCAGCCACACGCGGTCGTCCTCCTGCCCGAGCAGGGCTCCGCTGGTGGCCGAGCCCACGATGCGCGTGCTGCGCGCTGCGGTGGCGGCCTTCGGGTCGTTGAAGGTGACCAGCCGCGCGCGCCACAGCGGCGTGGCCGTCGCCGGCTCGTATGCGCGCAGGTCGAAGTGGAACAGCGTGTCGCGCCGCTCGGTCGAACTGTTGTTGCGACCGCCCCCGGTGCGGCTGACCCGGCGCTCTTCCTGCTTCGTCAGCACCAGCAGCAGCGGCTTGCCGTCGACCGCCACCATCAGCGGGGCGCCCTGCACCTCGGGCGGCTCGAAGCGGGTGCCGCTGCAGGCCGCGAGCACCAGCGCGGCGACGGCCACCCCCAGTGCAGCGGCGCGGCGGACGACGGCGCGCATGCCGCAGCCTCCCCGTTCGTCCAGCGGCAGCACTGCTCGCATGCTGGCTGCGCCTCGCGGCCTCAATCGTCCTTCTTGCCCTTGCCGTGGCCCTTGCCCTTGCCCGGGTGGTCGTCGCCACCGCGGCCGCGGCGCTCGGCGTAGCGGTCCTGCACCCAGCGTTCCTGCACGAAGTACACGGGCTGGCCGCAGGCGTCGTAGCGCCGGCAGTGCTTGGCCCAGTTCTTCTGGTGGCCGGGCGGCACGTACAGGTAGATCGGGCGGCGCTGCACCAGCACCGCCTGCGGCGGCGGCGCGATGATGATCGGCTGCGGCATCACCACCATCGGCGGCGGCGCGTTGCCGATGTCGATGCGGCCGTAGACCCCCGGCTGCGCGATGCCGATGGAGATGCCGACCTGGGTTTCGGCCAGGGCCGGCGCGGCTGCAGCCAGCAGCGCCAGGGCAGAGAAGACGATCGCTCGTGGCATGGGATCCTTGGTGCTCAGGGCACGGTGATGGCCAGCGGGGGCACCGCAGCCTTGGTGTCGATCGGCGTGTTCTTCACGGCGCCGCCGGCGCTGGCTTCCAGCGTGTACAGGCCGGGGGCGGCGGCGTCGGGGGCGAAACTGAAGCCGGGTGCGAAGGCCGCGCGCAGCGGGGCGTCGACGGGCAGCGCCGCGCTGAAGGCCCCGGTGGCCTCGTCGACCGGCAGCCATGCGATCTCGACCGTGCTGCCGTTGCCCAGCGTCTGCAGCGCGCGCAGCGTGCCGGTGGCCGGCGACAGCGTGCCGGCCACGGTGCGTTCGGGCACGGCCACGGCCGGCAGCAGGATCGGTGCGGCCGCGGTGCTGACGACGGTGTGCGCGGTGTCCACCACGGTCACGCCGGTCAGCACGGCGCTGACGCGGCCCGGGGCCGTGAGCACCAGGTCGTGGCTGCCCACCGGCACCGGGTACAGCACGAACTGCCCGGCGGCGTCGGGCACGGTGGCCTTCAGCGGCACGCCGTTGCTCTGCACCGAGACGTTGGCGCCGGCCAGCAGCGGATCGACGAAGCCCGTGATGCGCAGCCCGGCGTCGGACAGCACAGGGGTCACGCTGATCACCGGCTTCAGGTTGTACTGGCCCGAGTTGCCGCGCTTGACGACCGACTTGCAGGCGTCGAAGTCGATCACGGCGTCGACCACCTGGTTGGCCGGCACGCTGACGTTCATGTTCAGCTTGATGCCGGTCTGCTGCCCGCTGGGCGTGGTCAGCGCCGTCTCGGCGCCGCCTGTGGGCACCACCGAATTCGCCAGCGGCGTGGCGCCGCCGTTCGCCGCCAGCACCAGCCGCATCTGCGTGTAGGTGCCCGCGGGCAGCTTGATCGCCCCCAGCGTCTCGAGCACGCCGTTCTGCAGCGTCAGCAGGTCGATCTTCTGCACCGAAGGCAGCACGAGTTCGTACCAGCCGCTGTCGGCGTCCACCGCCGTGCTGCTGGCATGCACGCGCACGCGCTCGATGCTGATGTTGACCTGGTCGTAGCCGCAGGCCGGCGCGTCGGTCAGCTTCAGGTTCATGGTGCCGTCGGTCGAGGCACCGCTGCCGCCGATGCCGCCGCCGCCGCCGCAGGCGGACAGGGCCGCCGCGGCTGCCAGCGCAGCCGCCAGAGTGTAGTGTCGGGTTCGGTTCATGACGGATCTCCAGCGGGGGTGGCGCCCGTTCCACCTGATGCAGGCAGGCGCTCTTCGAAGTAGTGGATGCCGACGCCGACGCGGGCGCGCGGCACGTCGGGGCCCTGCGCCGGCGCGTCGTCGTCGTGCGCGGCGAGCCAGCGGTCCAGGCGCTCCAGCAGCGACTGCGCCTGCACCGACGACTGGGCGCGGAAGTCGGCCAGGACGCTGACAGGGATGGCGTGGTACATCACCTTGCGCTGGAAGCGCCGCTCGTGCGGCGGCGCCTCCAGGTTGTGGCCGATGGTGGCCACGAGGTCGGCGACGTCGCTGCCGAGGATGCCCAGGATCTCCTGGCTGCCGGGCTGCGGCACGTAGGCGCGCGCCACGGGCTCGAGCCGGCCGTCGTCGCGCCAGCGCACCGAGCCCGTGCGCAGCAGTTCGTCGAGCACGGCGCGCGCGGGCATGTCGCCGCTGTAGCGCTTCACCAGCACCGCGAAGCCGAGGTCGCCGTCCATCGTCAGCGGCTGCGGCTGCCCGTCGCGCGTGGCGAAGTCGGCGTCGCGGATCCAGCCCGTCAGCACCTTGGCAGCGCGGTTGTTGCGGTCGACCTGGTCACCGCCGGGTTCGTAGGGCGCGGCCACCAGGCGCTGCACTTCCTTGCGCGTCAGCCCGGTCAGGATCGATGCCCGCGACTGCGACGGCTTCTTGTCGTCGAGCGCGAAGTCCTTCATCGCCACGTCCACGTACACCTGCTTGGCCAGGGCCTCGAAGGTGGCGAAGGGCACCGCGTGGCGCAGCAGCAACCGCACCAGCGGGCGCAGCAGCCGCATCACGGCCGCTTCGATGGCGCGGCGGGTGGTGGCGTCAGGTTCCATGTTCTTGGGACAACTTTCCCAATTATCGAGGCATCCGCCAGAGCGGACGTGAGCGTCGGTAACGACGCGGCGGCAGCAGGCAACTGCCGCCGAGGATGCCACGCGGACGCGCCCGCCCCCAGACCCTGTTCAGGCGTGCGCTGCCGGCGCGCAACGCCCCGGCAACGCCCAGGTCAGGCGGCGCCCGGGCCCGACAACAGCGGAATGGCGCCTTCCGAGCTGCCGCCCAGCAGCCCGGTCTGCGTGTAGATGCCGAGCTTGGCGCGCGTGTCCTGGATGTCCAGGTTGCGCATCGTCAGCTGGCCGATGCGGTCGGCCGGCGTGAAGGCGCCTTCCACCTTCTCCATGCTCAGCCGCTCGGGCTGGTACGTGAGGTTGGGGCTTTCGGTGTTCAGGATCGAGTAGTCGTTGCCGCGGCGCAGTTCCAGCGTCACCTCGCCGGTGACGGCGCGGGCCACCCAGCGCTGCGCGGTCTCGCGCAGCATCAGGCACTGCGGGTCGAACCAGCGGCCCTGGTAGAGCAGCCGGCCGAGCTTGCGGCCGTTCAGGCGGTACTGCTCGATGGTGTCCTCGTTGTGGATGCCGGTCACCAGCCGCTCGTAGGCGATGTGCAGCAGCGCCATGCCCGGAGCCTCGTAGATGCCGCGGCTCTTGGCCTCGATGATGCGGTTCTCGATCTGGTCGCACATGCCCAGGCCGTGGCGGCCGCCGATGCGGTTGGCCTCCTCGAACAGCGCCACCAGGTCCGGGAAGCTGCGGCCGTTCAGCGCCACCGGCACGCCTTCCTCGAAGCGCACGCTGACGGTCTCGGCGGCCACCGCCACGTCGTCGCGCCAGAAGGCCACGCCCATGATGGGCTGCACGATGTGCATGCCGGCGTTCAGGAACTCCAGGTCCTTGGCCTCGTGCGTGGCGCCGAGCATGTTGCTGTCGGTGCTGTAGGCCTTCTCGACGCTCATCTTGTAGTCGAAGCCGTTGGCGATGAGGTACTCGCTCATCTCCCTGCGGCCGCCGAGCTCGTCGATGAAGGTCTGGTCGAGCCAGGGCTTGTAGATCTTCAGCGCCGGGTTCGCGAGCAGGCCGTAGCGGTAGAAGCGCTCGATGTCGTTGCCCTTGTAGGTGCTGCCGTCGCCCCAGATGTGGACGTTGTCCTCCTTCATCGCCACCACCAGCGCCGTGCCTGTCACGGCGCGGCCCAGCGGCGTGGTGTTGAAGTAGGTGGCGCCACCGGTGCTGATGTGGAAGGCGCTGCACTGGATGGCGGCCAGGCCCTCGGCCACCAGCAGCGCGCGGCAGTCCACCAGCCGCGCGGTCTCGGCGCCGTAGGCCAGCGCCTTCTTCGGGATGGCCTCGTAGTCGCTTTCGTCGGGCTGGCCGAGGTTGGCGGTGTAGGCGCAGGGGACGGCACCCTTGGCGCGCATCCAGTGCACGGCGGCGCTGGTGTCCAGGCCGCCGCTGAAGGCGATGCCGACACGTTCGCCGGCGGGCAGGTTTTGCAGGATGGTGGCAGACATGGGGCGGGCTTCGTTGAAAGGGCGGGGTGGGCGTTCGCAGCCCGCGATTGTCGCCCGATCAGTGGCCGCGTTCGCGCAGCAGCGCCTCGATCGCCGGCAGCAGCGGGCCCAGCCGCTCCTCCACCGCGTCGCGCACGGTGTCGACGATCACCTGCGTCTGGCGCTCGATCTCGATGTTCAGCGCGTCGCCGGGCTGCTTGTCGCCGAAGGTCGTCATGCGCAGCGTCTCGGGGATCAGCCAGACCTCGAACCAGCCGGCACGCTTGTCGGCCTCGGCCACCGTGAGGCTGGCGCCGTTGACTGCGATGTAGCCCTTGGCGAAGACATAGCGCATCCACTGTGGCGGCACCGCGATGCGCAGCACGTGGT
This sequence comes from Rubrivivax soli, assembly GCF_049810355.1. GTDB lineage: Bacteria > Pseudomonadota > Gammaproteobacteria > Burkholderiales > Burkholderiaceae_C > Rubrivivax. The sequence goes on along the minus strand of NZ_CP187368.1, from coordinate 4,568,420 downwards.
TGTTCTCGGGCTGGCGCACGCCGGCCAGCGTCGCCATGCAGTCCACGTGGCCCGACAGCGGGTGGCCGCCGATCTCGGCGCCATCCTTGGCCGCGCGCTCCACGTTGAGGCGGCTGCCTGCGCGCAGGCCGGCCAGCGTGGTGAGATGCAGGCTCTGCTGCATCACGTCGAAGCTGGCGGCGTCGGGGCCGTCGAGCGAGGTCACGGTCAGGCACACGCCGTCGCAGGCGACGCTGGCGCCGATGGCCAGGCCGTCGGCGAAGCCGGGGGGAAACTGCAGCCTGAAGCTGCGCAGGCCGGGGCGGTCGCGCAGCTGCGCGACCGTGGCGATGCCTTGCACGATGCCGGTGAACATGGGGCGGCAGCTTAGCAGTGTCGGCACCGCGCCGAGGGCGCTGCTAAGCTGCCGGCCCCATGCACACCCCACCGCCCTGGCCCCGCGTTCCCGGCCTGCGCCTGCTGCACGCCCCCGGCCCCACCCGCGTGCCCGACGAGGTGCTGCACGCGTTGCAGCGCCAGCCGATGGACCTGGCCGACCCGCGCGTGGCGGCGCTCATCACGGCTTGCGAAGACGGCCTGAAGGCGCTGCTGCAGACCACGGCCGACGTCTTCTTCTTCAGCGCCAACGGCCACGGCGGCTGGGAAGCCGTGATCGCCAACCTGGTGGCGCCAGGCACGGCCATCGTGGTGCCGGGCACCGGTCACTTCTCCGACGGCTGGGCCGAGCAGGCCGAAGCCTTCGGCGCGCGCGTGCTGCGCACGCCCTGGACCGAAGGCGCGCCGGCCGACCCCGTGGCGCTGGAAGCCCTGCTGCGCGCCGACACGCAGCACAGCATCGCCGCGGTCTTCGTGGTGCACACCGACACCGCCAGCGGCATCACCGCCGACCTGGCGGCGATGCGCCGAGCCATCGACGCCGCCGGCCACCCGGCGCTGTTCGTCGTCGACGCCGTGGCCTCGCTGGCGGCCGCACCGCTGGCGATGGATGCGCTGGGCGCCAACGTCGTGATGGGCGCGTCGCAGAAAGGCCTGATGCTGCCGCCGGGCCTGGCCTTCGTGGCCGCCGACGCCCGCGCGATGGACGCCGCGCGCCGCAACACCGCGCCGCGCTACTACTGGGACTGGGTGCGCCGGCAGAGCCCGCTGCAGTACCGCAAGTTCTGCGGCACGCCGCCGCTGGCGCACCTGGCGGGGTTGCAGGCGGCGCTGGGGCTGATCGCCGCCGAAGGGCTGGAGCAGGTGCACGCCCGCCATGCCCGGCTGGCGCGCATGGTGCACGCGGCGGTCGAAACCTGGTCGGCGGCGGGCGGCCTGCGGCTGTTCGCGCGCGTGCCGGCAGCGCGCTCGGTTTCGGTCACGGCCATCGAGGTGCAGCCGGGCATCGACCCCGAGGCGCTGCGCACGGTGGCGCGCGAGCGCTTCCAGGTCGCGGTGGCCGGCGGCCTGGGGCCGCTGCACGGGCGCGTCTTCCGCATCGGCCACCTGGGCGACATGAACGAGGCCATGCTGCTGGGCTGCCTGGCCGGCGTCGAGGCGGCCATGCGCGTGCTGCACGTGCCGTTTGGGCCCGGCGGTGTCGACGCCGCGGTGGCGGTGCTGGGCGATGTCCGCTGAGTCATCCGCCGAGCCGTCCAAAGCGCAGCCGTTCAGCCTGGCCGCGCCGCCGCCGGGCTTCATCGACGACCCCTACCCGTTCTACGCAACGCTGCGCCGGCAGGACCCGGTGCACGCGCTGGCGCCCGACACCGTGCTGCTGACCCGCTACGACGACGTGCTGGCGGTCTACCGGAGCGCGCACGCCAGCAGCGACAAGCAACGCGAGTTCGCATCCAAGCTCGGCGCGCCATCGCCGCTGTACACGCACCACACCACCAGCCTCGTCTTCAACGACCCGCCGCTGCACACGCGCGTGCGCCGCATCCTGATGGGCGCGCTGAACCAGCGTGCCATCGCGCGCATGGAAGCCGGCGTGGTGGCGCTGGTCGACGGCCTGCTCGACCGCCTGGCCGACGAGGCCGCCCCGGACCTGATCGAGCACTTCGCGGCGCAGATCCCGGTCGACGTGATCGGCAACCTGCTGGCCGTGCCTGCGTCCGACCGCGCGCCGCTGCGGGGCTGGTCGCTGGCCATCCTGTCGGCGCTGGAGCCCGCACCCGGGCCCGACGTGCTGGCGCGCGGCAACGCCGCCGTCAGCGACTTCCTGCACTTCCTGCGCGCGCTGGTGGCCGAGCGGCGCCGCCGGCCCGGCGACCCCGACGCCGACGTGCTGACCCGCCTGCTGCGCGGCGACGACCAGGGCCAGCTGAGCGAGGACGAGCTGCTGCACAACTGCATCTTCCTGCTCAACGCCGGCCACGAGACCACCACCAACCTCATCGGCAACGGCCTGCACGCGCTGCTGCGCCACCCCGGCGAATTGCAGCGCCTGCAGCAGCAGCCCGACCTGCTGGGCAGCGCGGTGGAGGAACTGCTGCGCTTCGAAAGCCCGCTGCAGCTGAACAACCGGCTCAGCACCGCGCCCATCGCGCTGGCCGACCGCACGCTGCCCGCCGGCCTGTTCATCACGCTGGCCATCGGTGCGGCCAACCGCGACCCTGCCGTGTTCGCGCAGCCCGACCGGCTGGACATCGCCCGCAGGCCCAACCCGCACCTGGCCTTCGGGCAGGCCGCGCACGCCTGCTCGGGCATGAACGTGGCGCGGCTGGAAGCGCGCGTGGCCATCGGCCGGCTGCTGGCACGCCACCCGCGCATCGCGCCTGCCGGCGCCCCCGAACGCGACCGGCGCGTGCGCTTCCGCGGCCTGCGCCACCTGCCGGTGGTGTTGTGAGCATGGAGCCGTTCAAGAACCTGCTGAACCCCGCCGGCATCCGGCAGGCGGCCGAGCGGCTGCACGCCGCCTGGCCCGGCTTCGACACAGACGGCTTCGTGCGGCGCGCCTGCGCGGACCTGGACGCGCTGGAGATGAAGGCACGCGCGCTGCAGATCTGCGACGCGCTCGAGCACACGCTGCCGGCCGACTTCGAGGCGGCAGCCGAGGTCCTGCACACGGTGCTGCGCGGCGACGGCGCGCTGGAAGGCTGGATCCTGTGGCCGGTGGGCGAGTTCGTCGCCCGTCGCGGACTGCAGCAGCCCGTGCTTGCGCTGGCGGTGCTGCACGCGCTGACGCAGCGCTTCACGGCCGAGTTCGCGATCCGGCCGTTCATCGTCGCGCACCCGGAGCACGTCTTCGCGACGCTGGCGCGCTGGGCGCAGGACGACAGCGAGCACGTGCGCCGCCTCGTCAGCGAAGGCAGCCGCCCACGCCTGCCCTGGGGGCTGCAGCTGAAGACGCTGGTGGCCGATCCGTCACCGGCGCTGCCGCTGCTGGCCGCGCTGCAGGACGACCCCAGCCCGTACGTGCGTCGCAGCGTCGCCAACCACCTGAACGACATCGCCAAGGACCACCCGGCGCTGGTCGCCGCGTGGCTGGAGACCCACCTGCCCGGTGCCGGCAAGGAACGGCGCCAGCTGCTGCGCCACGCCAGCCGCACGCTCATCAAGCGCGGCGACCGGCGTGTGCTCGCGGCCTGGGGGCTGGGGCAGCCGCTGCGCGGCACGGCGACGCTGTCGGTGGCGCCGCACGCCATCGTGCTGGGCGACCATCTGGAACTGCACCTGGCGCTGGCCAGCACCGCCGCGCGGCCGCAGGCACTGGCCATCGACTACGCGGTGCACCACGTGAAGGCCGACGGCAGCACCACGCCCAAGGTCTTCAAGGGCTGGACGGCGACGCTGCCCGCGCACGGCACGCTGGCATTGACGAAGCGCCACGCGGTCAAGCCCATCACCACGCGCCGCTACCACGCCGGCCGGCACGCGGTGGACGTGCAGGTCAACGGCCGCGTGGTCGCCAGCGCCGCGTTCACGCTGCGACTGGCCTGATCGCCGCGCTCAGGAACGCGGCGGCGCGGCCCAGCCTGCGGCGTCGAAGCCGACGCTGATGCGGCCGTCGGGCCATTCGACCACCGGGCGCTTGATGGTGCTGGGCTGCGCCAGCAGCACGGCGCGCGCGGTGGCCGCGTCGACGACGCCGTTGCGCGTGGCCTCGTCGAGCTTGCGCCAGCTTGTGCCCTGGCGGTTCAGCAGCTTCTGCCAGCCCACGGCGTCCAGCCAGGCGTCCAGTCGCGCCACGGGCACGCCGGCCTTCTTGAAGTCGTGGAAGTCATGCGCGATGCGCTGGTCGGCGAGCCAGGCACGGGCGCGCTTGACGGTGTCGCAGTTGGGAATGCCGTAGACGATCATCGTTGGGCTTGCTTTCGTGTTCATTGCCGGTCGCTGGCGGCGTCGCAGCGCGGGTCGATGCCGTAGGCGCCATCGCGGACCAGGCCATCGTCGCCGATCGAGACCTGGAACCACAGGCAATCGTTCGTGGGGTAGCGCCAGGACCAGACCTCGCCGCCCTGCCAGCCGCCGTGGCGGCGCTCGCCGGGGCGTCCGAGCGTGCGCAGCAACTCGTCGCGCGGCATGCCCGGCGCGCGCGCCTGGAACGCGGCGAAGCTGGCCTCGTTCAGCACCTGCCGGACCGCGGTGGCGCGGCCGCTGGCATCCACGTCGACCATCCATGTCTCGCGGCCGAAGGGTCCGCGGGCGAATTCCAGCCGCGTCGCGCCGTCCGGCAGCGCGTAGCGGCCGGTGGGCGTGCCCAGGCGCTGCTGCAGGTCGGCCTGGCTCTGGCCCGGCGCCGCGGGCGGCGCCACGGCGCAGGCCTGCAGGGCCAGCGCGCAGACTGCCATCGACAGGGTCTTCAGCATCGGGCGCCTCATCCGGTGGTGCGTTGCGGGCCGCCCCCGGCGCGCTGGCGCAGGGCGTCCAGGTGCGTGCGGCTGCACGGCACGCTGGCGCCGTCGCGCAGGCGCACGCGGGCGTCGCCGGACTCGGTGGGTTCGATCGCATGCACCATCGCCAGGTTCACGAGGTAGCTGCGGTGCACGCGCACGAAACGCTGCGGGTCCAGCTGTCGTTCGATGCCGGCCAGTGTCGCGCGCAACGGATAGTCGTGTTGCTGGCGGTGGAGATTGACGTAGTTGCCGCAGGCCTGCACCCATTCGATCTCGGCCACGGGCAGCAGGAACTCCTTGCCCAGCTTCTTGACCAGCAGGCGTTCGGGTGGGGCCGCTGCTGGCTCGGCCACGGGCACGGGCTCGGGGGTCGGCGTGACCGCCGCCGGTGCGGCCGCGAGCCAGCGCGCCTCGCCCTGCCAGCGCCACAGCAGCAGCCGGTACAGCAGCACGGCCGCCACCACCAGCACGTAGCTGCGCAGGTCCTTCAGCGCCTCGTAACCCAGCAACCGAGGCCAGTCGTCGAAGGCGTAGTGGCTGCCGTAGGCCAGGTAGACCAGCTGCCGCAGCAGCACCATGCCCAGCACGTGCAGCACGCAGCACACGCCGGCCGCCAGCAGGTGCAGCGGCAGATGGCGGCGCAGCACGCCCCAGTGCAGCGGCCAGCGGCCCAGCACCCAGACCACGCCGGGAATCAGCAGCAGCCAGACCAGGTTGCTCGTGATCTCCCAGGTCGGCACCTCCCACGGCGCCAGCTGCACGCCGATGCGCGCCAGGTCCATCTGCGTCACCAGCGTGTTGGCCACCACCTGCACTGCGGCCAGCAGCAGCCACAGCAGCACCTCGACCGGGCGGCGCACCGCCAGGTAGCGCTGCAGCCAGCGTTCCTGCCGATCGGCGGTGGCAGGGGTGGCGGGGGGCGGCAAGGCAGGCATCGCGCTGCAGTGTAAGCAGCCGTCCCGGCCGGGTCGCGGCCCGTCACCACGCAGCCACGGCCCGTCACCGCGGGCACACCAGCCCGGCGGCGGCGCGCAAGCTGCCGCCATGCAAGAACGACGTCTGACCGAACTCGACTGGGTGCGCATCGGCGCCTTCGGGCTGCTGATCCTGTACCACGTGGGCATGTTCTACGTGCCCTGGGACTGGCACGTGAAGTCACCGCAGCCGGTGCCGGCGCTTGAGAGCTGGATGCTGCTGTCGGCACCGTGGCGGCTGCCGCTGCTGTTCGTGGTGTCGGGGGCGGCCACTGCGCTGCTGCTGCAGCGCGGCGGACCCGGCGCCGGGCTGAGCGGGCGCAGCCGCAGGTTGCTGCCGCCGCTGCTGTTCGGCATGGCGGTGGTGGTGCCGCCGCAGGCGTACCTGGAGGTGGTGGAGAAGCTCGGCTACGACGGCAGCTATGCCGACTTCCTGGTGCGCTACTTCCAGGCCGATGGCAGCTTCTGCCGCGGCGGCGACTGCCTGGTGCTGCCGACCTGGAACCACCTGTGGTTCGTGGCCTACCTGTGGGTCTACACCGCGCTGCTGCTGGCGGCGCTGCGGCTGGGCGGCGGCCGCTGGGCCCGGTCCGCAGCGTGGCAGCGGCTGTCCGGCGGCGCGCGGCTGCTGTGGGTGCCGTGCCTGGTGCTGGGGCTGTCGCGGCAACTGGTGCCGCACTTCCCGTCCACGCACGATGTCGTGGGCGACTGGTTCAACCACGCGCTGTACGTGCCGCTGTTCGTGCTGGGCTGCGTGCTGTTCGGGCAGCGCGACGACCGCCACGGCGCCTGGGCCGCCGCCGAGCGGCTGCGTTGGTGGGCGCTCGCTGCGGCAGTGGTCTCGCTGCTGGGGATGCCGCGCCTGCTGGCGGCGCTGGGAGGCTGGGACGCCCTGCCCGCCTGGGCGCAGCCGGCCTGGCTGGCGCTGGGCGGGCTGCGCCACTGGACGCCGGTGCTCGCGGTGCTGGGCTTCGCGCGGCGGCACCTGCGCGAGCGCGACGGCCCGGCACTGCACACGCTGCGCGAGGCGGTGTTCCCGTTTTACATCGTGCACCAGACCATCATCGTGGTGGCCGCGCACCACCTGGCACAACGGCACTGGCCGCAGGCGCTGGAAGCCGCCGTGCTGGTGGCCGTCACCGCGGCGGGCTGCTGGGCCACCTACCTGGCCGCGCGCCGCATCGGTTGGCTGCGGCCCTGGCTGGGGCTGGGGCCGGCGCGCGGGGCAGGCACCAACGACAACGGCCTGGCGTCGCCGCCAGGCCGTTGAGGAAAGTTGGTGGGCCCCGACAGATTCGAACTGTCGACCAACGGATTAAGAGTCCGCTGCTCTACCAACTGAGCTAGGAGCCCGAAAGATCTCGCGCAACTCGCGTTGTCACGTGGTGGGTCGTGCGTGACTCGAACACGCGACCAACGGATTAAAAGTCCGCTGCTCTACCGACTGAGCTAACGACCCGTCCGCAGAGCCTCACATTATAGCCAGGATTTTGCGGCTTGTGGAAGTGGTCTCAGCGCAGCAATGCAGCGATAGCCTCGCCGGCCGCCACCATGCCGAACGTGGCGGTCACCGTGACGCTCGATCCGTAGCCGGCGCAGTTCAGAGTGCCGTCTGTGCCGGGGTCTGTACCGGGGTCCGTGCCGCACGCCGCCTCGGGCATCGCGACGCTCTCGCGCGAGAACACGCAACGCAGCCCGATGCAGCCCGCGCGCGCGGCGCCGTGGTGCTTGCGCAGGCGCTGGCGCAGGCTGGCCAGCAGCGGGTCATGCGTGGTGGCAACGAGGTCGTCGACCTCGACGCGCTGCGGCAGCCGCTTGCCGCCCGCCGCGCCCACGCAGACCACCGGCACCTGCTGCGCCAGGCCCCACGCGGCCAGCGCGGCCTTGGCCCGCACCTGGTCGCAGGCGTCGACCAGCACGTCCACCGGCTCCGGCAGCAGCGCCGGCCAGTTCTCGGGGCCGACGAAATCATCGACCACGCGCACGTCGCAGCCCGGATGGATGTCGGCGATGCGGTCACGCAGCGCCAATCCCTTGGCCTGGCCCAGCGTGCTGCCCAGGGCCTGCACCTGGCGGTTGATGTTGGATTCGGCGACGTGGTCCAGGTCGAACAGCACCAGTTGCGCCACGCCGCTGCGCGCCAGGGCTTCGACCGTCCAGGAGCCGACGCCGCCCAGTCCGACCACGGCGACACGGCCGGCGCGCACGCGGGCATAGCCCGCGTCGCCGTACAGGCGGCGCAGGCCGCCGAAGCGGCGCTCCAGGTCGGCCGCCTCGGCGGCGGGCCGCGCGCCCGGCACGGCCGCGGCTGTGGCTACTTCAACGATGCCAGCCGCTCCTTGCCGGCCTGCGCCGCCTCGGACTGCGGGTAGGCCTTCAGCAGATCCTCGATGGTCTTGCGCGCGCCGCGCGGGTCCTTCATCTCGGCCTGGCTGTTGGCCAGCGCGAGCAGGGCCTCGGGGGCACGCGGATGGTCGGGCGAGGCACTGACGAAGCCGCGGAAGGCCGTGATGGCCTCCTTGTAGTCGCGCTTGCCGTACAGCGCGTTGCCGAGCCAGAAACGCACCGAATCGGCGTACGGGCTGCCCGGGAAGCGGCGCTGGAAGGCACCCAGGGCCGCGACCGACTTGTCGAAGTCGCCGCCGCGCAAGGTGGCGATGGCTTCGTCGTACTGCCGCTTCTGCTCGGGGTCGACGAGCACCTCGCGCCCGTCGAGCGACACCTTCACCGGCTCGAGCCGGCGCAGGCGCTCGTCGAGCGTCTGCGAGACGTCGCCCTGCCGGCGCTGCAGTTCCGCCACGTCGCGCGCCAGCTGCTCGTCGCTGCCGCGCAGCTTGGCGATGTCGGCGCGCATGGTCTCGAGCTGGTTGTTCAGGTCGAGCAGGCTGCGGCGCAGCGCGGTGATCTGCTCCAGCAGCGCCGCGTTGGCGGCGGCGCTCTCGGCAGCACGCTGCGCGTTCTGCTCCTCGACCTTGGCCAGGCTCTGGCGCAGGTCGACGATGGCCTTGCGCGCCTCTTCGTCGTCGAAGAGCCCTGCGTGCGCTGCACCACCGCCCAGCAGGCCGATGGCCAGCAGCACCGGCGCGACGATGCGCCCGGCCATGATCAACGGTCCTTCAGCTCGGCGCGGCGGTTCTTCGCCCAGGCCGCCTCGTTCTTGGCCGTGTCGGCCGGCCGCTCCTCGCCGAAGCTCACGGCCTCGACCTGCGCGTCGCCGGCACCCAGCACGGCCAGCGACTTGGCCACCGCCTCGGCGCGCTTCTGGCCCAGGGCCAGGTTGTACTCACGGCCGCCGCGCTCGTCGGCGTGGCCTTCGACGATCAGCTTCTGCGACTTGTTGGTGCTGAGCAGGCGTGCGAAGACGTCGATGGTGGGCTTGAACTCGTCCTTGATGACGTAGCTGTCGAAGTCGAAGTACACGATGCGCGCGGCGGAGGCGGCGGCAGCACGCGCCGAAGCGGCGGCGGCGGCGGCGTTCTGCGCGGCGAGGTCCACGGTCTGCACGGTGGACTGCGCGGTGCCCGACGGCGTGGCCGGCGTCGCAGGCTTCGGTGCCACGGCGGTCACGGGGGTGCGCGTCTCCACCGGTGTCGTCGACGTGGTGGTCGGGGTGGAGCTGCAAGCTGCCAGCAGGGCGGCCATGGCCAGACCGGCCAGCACGGGGGTGGAAGTGCGCTTCATCTTCAAGTTCTCCAACGGTGGAAGGAAATTGTCTCGCAAGCCCCGGGACGCAACTGGCCGCCGGGGCGGGTGACCGCATGTCCGGTGGGCCTCATCGTCAGCGGGCGAACGGCCCCCAGGCCGGCTCGCGCATGTCGCCCGTGGTCGTCAACAGGCGGGTTTTGATCTTGCCATCGAGCGTGGTGGTCATCAACACGTCGCGCCCCTGCAGGCGCGTCGCGTACACGAGAAGCCGGCCATTCGGCGCAAAACTGGGGCTTTCGTCGTCGACCGTGTCGGTGAGGATCTGCACGGCGCCGCTGGCCAGGTCCTGCGTCATCAGCTTGAAGGCGTCGCCCTGCTGCGTGATGTAGGCCAGCGTCTTGCCATCGGGGCTGATGGCCGGGCTGATGTTGTAGTTGCCGACGAAGCTGACGCGCGTGGCGTTGCCGCCCCCGGCCCCCACGCGGTAGATCTGCGGGCCGCCGCCGCGGTCGCTGACGAAATAGATGAACGAGCCGTCGGGCGCGTACACGGCCTCGGTGTCGATGCCGTTGCTGATGGTCAGCCGCCGCGGCGTGCCGCCGTTGCGCGACATCGCATACAACTGCGCCAGGCCGTCGCGCGAGAGAGTCACGACGAGCGTGCTGCCGTCGGGCGACCAGGCCGGCGCACTGTTGGAGCCGCGGAAGTTGGCGATCTGGCGCCGCGCGCCCGTCATCAGGTTCTGCACCCAGACCACGGCCTTCTGCGACTCGAACGAGACGTAGGCCAGTTCCTTGCCGTCCGGCGACCAGGCCGGCGAGATGATGGCCTCGGGGCTGGCCAGCGCCACCTGCCCGCCTTCGCCGTCGGCGTCGGTGATGTGCAGCGTGTAGCGGCGTCCGCTCTTCACCACGTAGGCGATGCGCGTGGCGTACACACCGCGCTCGCCGGTGAGCTTCTCGTGCACTTCGTCGGCGATGCGGTGCGCGGCCAGGCGCAGGTCGGCTTCGACGACGACCTTGCTCTGGCCCAGCACCTGCTCGCCCTTGACGATGTCCCAGAGCCGGAAGCGCAGGTCGTAGCGGCCATCGGCCAGGCGCGTGACCGAGCCGGCCACCAGCGCGTCGGCGCCGCGGTCGCGCCACTCGGGCAGCGCGACGCTGCTGTTCTCGTCCAGCGGCAGCGGAGCGTCGCTGGGCTTGAAGACGCCGCTGCGCTGCAGGTCGGCGCGGATGATGGCCGACACGGGCTGCGGCACGCCGGCCTCGCCACGGAAGCTGGCCACCGTGATCGGCATCTGCGTGCCGCCCAGGCCCGAGATCTCGATGCGGAACTGTGCCGCTGCTGGCGCTGCGGCCGTGGCTGCCAGCGTGCTGAGTAGAAAGTGTCGGCGTGACCCCATGGAGCCGGTGGACCGTGTTTCGCGGTGAGAGTTCAATGCCCTGCCATTCTTCTTCGGCCCGCGCTGTGGCGTGTTGCGGATTGTAGGCACCGATAATCCCCTTCCGATGCCGACCCTGCTGCAGCGCTTCGCCCGCCTGGCGCCCTACCTCCGGAACAGCCGCCGCGGCCTCGTCGCGGCAGCGCTCGGATCGCTGGTCGGCGCGGCCACGGAGCCCGCCATCCCTGAACTGATGCGCCCGCTGCTCGACCAGGGCTTCACCGGCCGCAACCTGCCGCTGTGGATGATCCCGCTGGCCATCGTCGGCATCTTCGCGGTGCGCGGCATCGCCGGCTTCGTGGCGCAGTACGGGCTGGCCTGGGCCGCCAACCGCGCCGTGCTGCAGCTGCGCGAGGCCATGTTCGCGCGCGTGCTGTCGGCCGCGCCGGCGCTCTACACCACGCACACCGCCAGCCGGCTGACCAACACGCTGGTCTACGAGGTGCAGAGTGGCACCACGCTGCTGGTGAATTCGCTGCTGACGCTGGTCAAGGACTCGCTGACGCTGGTGGCGCTGCTGGCCTACTTGCTGTGGCTGAACTGGCAGCTCACGCTGTTCGTGGGCCTGCTGTTCCCGGCCGTGGCCTTCGTGATGCGGCTGCTGGGCCGGCGGCTGCACCAGCTGTCGGTCGACGGCCACGCCGCCACCGACGAACTGGCCTACGTGGTCGAGGAGAACACGCTGGCCTGGCGCATCGTGCGGCTGCACGGCGCGGCCCGGCCGCAGACGGCGCGCTTCATGCAGCGCGCCGAGCAGCTGCGCGGGCTGACGATGAAGTCGGTGGTGGCCTCGGGCACGATGACGCCGCTGACGCAGATCATGTCGGCCTGCGCGCTGAGCGCCGTCATCGCGGTGGCGCTGTGGCAGAGCAGCAGCGCCGGCGGCACGGTCGGCGGCTTCGTCGCCTTCATCACCGCGATGCTGATGCTGGTGGCGCCCATCAAGCACCTGTCCGACGTGATGGCGCCCATCACGCGCGGCCTGGCCGCGGTGGAGCGGGCGCTCGACCTGATCGACCACAGCCCGCGCGAGCAAGGCGGCAGCCACGCCGTGGCGCGCGCCCGCGGCGAGATCCGCTTCGACGGCGTCGGCCTGCGCTACGGCGACGACGGCACGCCCGCGCTCGACGGCATCACGCTGCAGGTGGCGGCGGGCGAGACGGTGGCGCTGGTGGGCCCGTCGGGTGCCGGCAAGTCGACGCTGGTGAACCTGTTGCCGCGCTTCATCGAACCCGGCAGCGGCAGCATCACGCTCGACGGCGTCCCGCTGCCCGCGTGGGACATGGCGGCGCTGCGCCGGCAGTTCGCGCTGGTCAGCCAGGACGTGGTGCTGTTCAACGACAGCGTGGCCGCGAACGTGGCGCTCGGCGCGGAGATGCCGCGCGCGGCCATCGAGGCCGCGCTGCGTGCGGCCAACCTGTGGGACTTCGTCTGCAGCCTGCCGCAGGGCATGGACACCACCATCGGCCACAACGGCAGCCAGCTCTCGGGCGGGCAGCGGCAGCGCCTGGCGATCGCGCGGGCCATCGCCAAGGACGCGCCGGTGCTGATCCTCGACGAGGCCACCTCGGCGCTCGACAGCGAGAGCGAGCGCGCCGTGCAGGAAGCGCTCGAGCGCCTGATGCGCAACCGCACGACGCTGGTGGTGGCGCACCGGCTGTCGACCATCGAGCACGCCGACCGCGTGGTGGCGCTGGACGCCGGCCGCATCGCCGAGCAGGGCACGCACGCCGAGCTGCTGGCGCACGGCGGCCTGTACGCGCGGCTGCATGCGATGCAGTTCCGCAGCTGAACACCAGGAGGAGACCTCTGATGACCGCGATCTCGCGCTACCCCGTGCCCGAGCTGCACGACCTGCCCGAGGACCTGCGCGCGCGCATCCTCGAGGTGCAGGCCAAGGCCGGCTTCGTGCCCAACGTGTTCCTGGCGCTGGCGCACCGGCCGGCCGAGTGGCGGGCCTTCATGGCCTACCACGACGCGCTGCTGCTGAAGGAGACGGGCAGCCTCACCAAGGGCGAGCGCGAGATGATCATCGTGGCCACCTCGGCCGCCAACCACTGCCTGTACTGCGTGGTGGCGCACGGCGCGATCCTGCGCATCTACGAGAAGCAGCCGCTGGTGGCCGACCAGGTGGCGGTGAACTGGCGCAAGGCCGACATCACGCCGCGCCAGCGCGCGATGCTCGCGTTCGCGATGAAGGTCTGCGAGCGCAGCCACGAGGTCGACGACGCCGACTTCGCGGCGCTGCGCCCGCACGGCTTCAGCGACGAGGACATCTGGGACATCGCCGCCATCACGGCCTTCTTCGGCCTGAGCAACCGCATGGCCAACGTCACCGGGATGCGACCCAACGACGCGTTCTACCTGATGGGACGCGTGCCGAAGAACAAGGCCTGACGGCACCCGCTCGCGCAGGCGCAGGGCGCAGACCCACGCGCCGCCGGCCACGAGGAGGAGCATCCATGAACCCGATCCCCTGCGGCGCCCGCCCGGCCGCCCCCTTGGTGCTGGCGGCAGTGGCGGCGCTGGCCGCCTGCTCCTCGCCCGGCACCCCCACCCCCACCGGCGCCGCTGCACCGGCCGCGGCCCTGCCCGAGCGCACCGCGCGCATCGTGCGCACCGCGCACGGCGTGCCGCACATCAGCGCGCCCGACCTGCAGACACTGGCCTATGGCGTGGCCTACGCGCATGCGCAGGACAACGTGTGCATGACGGCCAACCACCTCGTCACCGTGCGCGGCGAGCGCGCGCGCTGGTTCGGCGCCGCCAGCGGCCTGCTCGGGCTGCGCATGCTGCCCAACGAGCAGATCGACTTCTTCGTCGCCGCGCACATGGACGACGCGGCGCTGGAGCGCGCCTGGGCCGCGGCCAGCGCGGATGCACAGGCGCTGGCGCAGGGCTACGTGGCCGGCTACAACCGCTTTCTCGCCGACCGCGCCGGCGCACTGCCGGCCGCCTGCAACGGCCAGCCCTGGGTGCAGCCGATGACGCTGGCGCAGTGGCGCCGCATGATCGAGCTGTCGGCGGTGCAGGCCGGCATCGGCGCGCTGGCCGACGCCGTGCTGGCGGCGCGGCCGCCGGCGCCGGTGGCGTCCCCGGCCTCGCACACCGCGCCGGCCCCGGTCGACCTGACCGACGCGGCGGCCGCCGTGCATGCGCTGGGCCTGGCCGACCCGCCGATCGGCTCCAACGCCTGGGCCTTCGGCCGCGACACCACGGCCGACGGCCGCGGCCTGCTGCTGGGCAACCCGCACTTCCCGTGGCAGGGCGTGAACCGCTTCTGGCAGATGCACCTCACGGTGCCCGGCCGTTTCGACGTGATGGGTGCCGGCGTCGCCCACCTGCCGCTGGTGCAGATCGGCTTCAACCGCGACGTGGCCTGGTCGCACACCGTCTCCACCGGCAAGCGCTTCACGCTGCACGAGCTGGCGCTGCAACTCGGCAGCCCCACCACCTACCTGGTGGACGGCCGGCCGCACCCGATGACGCCTCGCACGCTGAAGATCGGCGTGCGCCAGGCCGACGGCAGCGTGGTCGACAGGCAGCACACGCTGTGGAGCACACGCTGGGGCCCGGTGCTGGTGCTGCCGCGCGCCGGCCTGCACTGGACGGCCTCCACCGCCTATGCCGTGCAGGACGCCAACACCGGCAACGCGCGTGCCGCCGACACCTGGCTGGGCTTTGCCGGCGCGCGCAGCGTGATGCAGCTGCGCGATGCGCTGCGCAACCTGGGCCTGCCGTGGGTCAACACCATCGCGGCCGACCGCGACGGCCGCGCGCTGTACGCCGACGTCAGCGTGGTGCCCGATGTCGACGCGGCACAGCTGCAGCGCTGCGCGCCGTCGAAGCCCGCGGCGGCGCTGCTGGGCGGCGCCGGCCTGGTGGTGCTGGACGGCAGCCGCGCCGACTGCGGCTGGCGCCGCGAGCCGCTGGCGGCCGTGCCGGGGCTGACGCCGATCGAGCGCATGCCGATCGCACTGCGCAGCGACTGGGTGCACAACAGCAACGACAGCTTCGTCTACACCCACTGGCCGCGGCAGCGCTGGGACGTGATCAGCCCGCTGGTGGGCGACCCCATCATCCGCCGCCCGCGCACACGCGCGGGGCTGCTGGAGATCCGCGACCTCGTGGAGCGCGGCAAGCTCACGCCGACCGCGGTGCAGCAGCAGCTGTTCGCCAACCAGAGCCTGATCGGCCGCCTGGTGCTGCCCGACCTGCTGGCGGCCTGCGCAGCCGCGCCCGGCCCGGCCTCGCCGGACGCCCGCGACGGCTGCGCCGCACTTCGGCAGTGGGACACCACCACCAACCTCGACGCCCGCGGCGCGCACCTGTTCAGCGAGTTCTGGCGCACGGCCGTCGCCATCCCCGGTGTGCACCGCGTGCCGTTCGACCTGCAGCGCCGCGCCGAGACGCCGGCCGGGCTGCAGATGGCCGACCCGGCCGTCGCCGCCCAGGTGTGGGCAGCGCTGGCCGGCGCGGTGCAGAAGGTGCGTGGCTTCGGCTTCGCGCTCGACGCACCGCTGTGGGCGGTGCAGGTCACGCCCAGCCCCGCCGGTCCGGTGGCCGTGCACGGCGGCGACGAACATCTGGGCGTGCTGAACAAGATCTCCGCGCTGGCCACCAATGGCATCGGCGCGCAGGGCCTGGTCACCGACCACGGCACCAGCTACGTGCAGACCGTGGGCTTCGACGCCCGCGGGCCGGTGGCGCACGCGCTGCTGACCTACGGCCAGAGCAGCGACCCGGCGTCGCCGCACGCGGTCGACCAGCTGCGCCTGTACGCGCGCAAGCAGTGGCCCGCACTGCCCTTCCACGCCGCCGACGTGGAACGTGCGCGCGTGGGCGACGCGCTGCTGCTGCAGCGTCCGTGAGCCGGCCGGCGCACCGCTGAGCGCGCCTGCGCACCCGCGCGTGCCCCTGAGCGCGCACCGACTTCACCTCCCACACGCTGCTGCGCACCGGGCCCCGGGGCCCGCCTGGCGGCCGCGTGTTGCCAACTCCGTCACACGCCAGGGCGCGGATTCGTCGATTCGTGCCGCGAAGACGGGTCATTTCTGCGGCCGCCTCAAGTCCTCGACAGCGTCTCCGATATCCCGACGGTAGGAACCCGGGGGGAGGTGGGGCTGGCCGTATCGGCAGCCGCCGCAGGACCCGGGCTCCAAGAAACAGCAGCCGAGCCGTCAAGCGCTTCAAGGACCGAACACATGGCCTCCATCATTTCCGCACTGACCACCGCCCAGATCGCTGGCTTGGCCACGAGCACGATCGCAGCGCTGAACACGGAAGACTGGGATGCCTTCGGCACCGCGCAGATCCAGGCCCTGACCACGGCGCAGATCGCCGCCATCCCGACGCTGGGCCTGAGCGTGCTCGACACGGCGCAGTTCGGCGCCTTCCTGCCCGACTCGCTGAAGGCCATCTCGGTCAGCAGCTTCCGCACGCTGTCGACCGAGCAGCTCGGCGCGCTCGGCTCCGACCAGTTCGCTGCACTCGCCACCAACCAGGTGGCCGGCCTGACGACGCGGCAGCTGTCCAGCCTGGACAGCGCCGACTTCACGTCGCTGACGAGCGCGCAGTTCGCCGTGCTGACGACGGCGCAGATCCGCGCGCTGGGCAGCGAGCAGATGGCGGCCTTTGCCAGCGACGACCTGGCGGCCCTGAGCTCGACGCAGATCCGCGCCATCACCACCGCCAACATCGCCGCGATGGGCACCGAGCAGGTGGCCGCGCTGACGACGGCGCAGGCCGCGGCGCTGACCTCGGCACAGATCAAGGCGCTGGAAACGGCCGATGTGGCCGCGCTGGAGAGCGCCGACCTGCGGGCGCTGGGCGTCAACGGCCTCCGCGCGCTCGGCACCGACCAGCTGAACGCGCTGGGCACGGCGCAGATGGCCGCGCTGACCACCAGCCAGGTGGCCGGCCTGACCACCACGCAGACCGCCGCGCTGGGCACGGAAGACCTGAACGCGCTCGACAGCGCGCAGTTCGCGGCGCTGACCGCCGTGCAGATCGCCAAGCTGACCACCGAGCAGATCGCCAACCTCGAGACCGCCGACCTGGCCGCGATGACCAGCGCGCAGATCCGCGCCCTCACCGCCGCCGGCATTGCAGCCCTGGACACCGAGTCGGTGGCCGCGCTGAGCACCGCGCAGGTCGCCGCGCTGACCACCGCGCAGATCAAGGCGCTGGAGACCGCCGACATCGCCGCGCTGGAGACCGCCGACCTGCAGGCGCTGAGCACGCTGCAGCTGCGCGCCTTCGGCACCGACCAGCTGACCGCGCTGGGCACGGCGCAGATGGCGGCGCTGACCACCGCGCAAGTCGCTGCGCTGACCACCGCGCAGGTCGCCAGCCTCAGCACCGAAGACCTGAACGCGCTCGACAGCGCGCAGTTCGCGGCGCTGACCGCCGCCCAACTTGCCAAGCTGACGACCGAGCAGGTCGCCAACCTGGAGAGCGCCGACGTCGCTGCCCTGAGCACGGCACAGATCCGCGCGCTCACCGCTGCCAGCATCGCCGCACTCGACACCGAGTCGGTCGCTGCACTGAGCACGGCGCAGGTCGCCGCGCTGACCACCGTGCAGATCAAGGCGCTGGAGACCGCCGACATCGCCGCGCTGGAGACCGCCGACCTGCAGGCCCTGAGCACCGCCGCGATCCGCGCACTGAGCACCGACCAGCTCAACGCGCTGGGCACCGCGCAGATGGCGGCGCTGACCACCGCGCAAGTCGCTGCCCTGACCACCGCGCAGGTCGCCGGCCTGAGCACCGAGGACCTGAACGCGCTCGACAGCGCGCAGTTCTCGGCGCTGACCGCAGCGCAGATCGCCAAGCTGACGACCGAGCAGGTGGCGAACCTCGAATCGGCTGACGTCGCCGCGCTGAGCACCGCGCAGATCCGCGCGCTCACGGCCGCCAGCATCGCCGCACTCGACACCGAGTCGGTGGCTGCATTGAGCACCGCGCAAGTCGCCGCGCTGACGACGGCGCAGGTGAAGGCGCTGGAGACGGCCGACGTCGCCGCGCTGGAAACCGCCGACCTGCAGGCCTTGAGCGTCGCCGCGGTCCGCGTGCTGAGCACCGACCAGCTGAACGCGCTGGGCACCGCGCAGATGGCGGCGCTGACCACCGCACAAGTCGCTGCCCTGACGACGGCGCAGGTCGCCGGCCTGAGCACCGAAGACCTGAACGCGCTCGACAGCGCGCAGTTCGCGGCACTCACGGCCGCGCAGATCGGAAAGCTGACGACCGAGCAGGTCGCGAACCTGGAGTCGGCCGACGTGGCTGCGCTGAGCACCGCGCAGATCCGTGCCCTGGCCGCCGCCAGCATCGCCGCGCTCGACACCGAGTCGGTCGCTGCGCTGAGCACCGCACAGGTCGCCGCGCTGACCACGGCGCAAGTCCAGGCGCTGGAGACGGCCGACGTCGCAGCACTCGAAACCGCCGACCTGCAGGCCCTGAGCGTCGCCGCGGTCCGTGCCCTCGGCACCGACCAGCTCAATGCACTGGGCACCGCGCAGATGGCCGCGCTGACCACCGCGCAAGTCGCTGCCCTGACCACGGCGCAAGTCGCGGGCCTGAGCACCGAAGACCTCAATGCGCTCGACAGCGCGCAGTTCGCCGCGCTGACCGCCGCGCAGATCGCCAAGCTGACGACCGAGCAGGTCGCCAACCTGGAGAGCGCCGACGTCGCCGCGCTGAGCACGGCGCAGATCCGCGCGCTCACTGCAGCCGGCATCGCCGCGCTCGACACCGAGTCGGTGGCTGCCCTCGGCACGGCCCAGGTGGCCGCGCTGACCACCGCGCAGATCAAGGCCCTGGAGACGGCCGACGTCGCCGCACTGGAGACCGACGACCTGCGGGCCCTGAGCACGCAGCAGCTGCGTGCGATGGGTTCGGACCAGCTCAACGCACTGAGCACCGAGCAGTTCGCCGCGCTGACCACGGCGCAGGTGGCTGCGCTGACCACGGCACCGCAGCTCGTGAACATCGACACCGCCGACCTGAACGCGCTGACCACGGCGCAGTTCTCGGCCCTGACGGTGGCGCAGATCGCCAAGCTGACGACCGACCAGATCGCCAACATCGAGACCGCGGACCTGGCCGCGATGAGCACGGCGCAGATCCGCGCGATCACCGCCGCCGGCATCGCAGCGCTCGACACCGAGTCGGTGGCCGCCCTGACGACCGCCCAGGTCGCCGCGCTGACCACCGTGCAGATCAAGGCCCTGGAGACGGCCGACGTCGCCGCGCTGGAGACCGCCGACCTGCAGGCCCTGAGCACGCTGCAGCTGCGCGCCTTCGGCACCGACCAGCTGAACGCGCTGACCACGGCGCAGATGGCTGCGCTGACGACCGCACAAGTCGCTGCCCTGACGACGGCGCAGGTCGCCGGCCTGAGCACCGAAGACCTGAACGCGCTCGACAGCGCGCAGTTCGCGGCACTCACCGCCGCGCAGATCGCCAAGCTGACGACCGAGCAGGTCGCCAACCTGGAGAGCGCCGACATCGCGGCCCTGAGCACGGCACAGATCCGCGCGCTCACCGCTGCCAGCATCGCCGCACTCGAAACCGAGTCGGTGGCTGCACTCAGCACCGCCCAGGTCGCCGCACTGACCACCGTGCAGATCAAGGCGCTGGAGACCGCTGACGTCGCCGCGCTGGAGACGGCTGACCTGCAGGCCCTGAGCACCGCCGCGATCCGCGCACTGAGCACGGACCAGCTGAACGCCTTCGACACGGCCCAGATGGCCGCGCTGACGACGGCGCAGGTCGCTGCCCTGACGACGGCGCAGGTCGCCGGCCTGAGCACCGAGGACCTCAACGCGCTCGACAGCGCGCAGTTCGCGGCACTCACCGCCGCGCAGATCGCCAAGCTGACGACCGAGCAGGTCGCCAACCTGGAGAGCGCCGACATCGCGGCGCTGGGCACGGCCCAGATCCGCGCCCTCACCACCGCCGGCATCGCCGCACTCGACACCGAGTCGGTCGCCGCACTCAGCACCGCGCAGGTCGCCGCGCTGACCACCGCGCAGATCAAGGCGCTCGAGACGGCCGACATCGCCGCGCTGGAGACGGCCGACCTGCAGGCACTGAGCACGGTGCAGCTGCGCGCGCTGAGCACCGATCAGCTCGCCGCGCTGGACACCGCGCAGATGGCGGCCCTGACGACGGCGCAGGTCGCCGCGCTGACGGCCACGCCGCAGGTGTCGAGCCTGAGCACCGAAGGCCTGAACGCGCTGGGCACGGCGCAGATCGCCGCGCTGACGACGGCGCAGATCGCCAAGCTCACCACAGAGCAGGTCGCCAACCTGGAGACGTCCGACGTCGCGGCGCTGAGCACCGCGCAACTGCGTGCGCTGACCACGGCCGGCATCGCCGCGCTCGACACCGAGTCGGTCGCTGCACTCAGCACGGCGCAGGTCGCCGCGCTGACCACGGCGCAAGTGAAGGCCCTGGAAACAGCCGACATCGCTGCGCTGGAGACTGCCGACCTGCAGGCCTTGAGCGTCGCCGCGGTCCGCGTGCTGAGCACCGACCAGCTGAACGCGCTGGGCACGGCGCAGATGGCGGCGCTGACCACCGCGCAAGTCGCTGCCCTGACGACGGCGCAGGTCGCCGGCCTGAGCACCGAAGACCTGAACGCGCTCGACAGCGCGCAGTTCGCCGCGCTGACCGCCGCACAGATCGCCAAGCTGACGACCGAGCAGGTCGCCAACCTGGAGAGCGCTGACGTCGCCGCACTGAGCACGGCGCAGATCCGCGCGCTCACCGCTGCCAGCATCGCTGCGCTCGACACCGAGTCGGTCGCTGCACTCAGCACCGCGCAGGTCGCTGCGCTGACCACGGCCCAGGTCAAGGCACTGGAGACCGCCGACGTCGCCGCGCTGGAAACCGCCGACCTGCAGGCCCTGAGCACGGCCGCGATCCGTGTGCTCGGCACCGACCAGCTGAACGCCTTCGGCACGGCCCAGATGGCCGCACTGACGACGGCCCAGGTGGCGGCGCTGACCACCGCGCAAGTCGCCGGCCTGAACACCGAAGACCTCAACGCGCTCGACAGCGCACAGTTCGCCGCGCTGACCGGCATCCAGATCTCCAAGCTGACGACCGAGCAGGTCGCCAACCTGGAGAGCGCCGACATCGCCGCGCTGAGTACCGCACAGATCCGCGCGCTGACCGCCGCCAGCATCGCCGCGCTCGACACCGAGTCGGTCGCCGCGTTGAGCACCGCGCAGGTCGCTGCGCTGACCACGGCGCAAGTGAAGGCGCTGGAGACCGCTGATGTCGCCGCGCTGGAGACCGCAGACCTGCAGGCGCTCAGCACGGCCAGCATCCGCGTGCTCGGCACCGACCAGCTGAACGCCCTCGGCACGGCCCAGATGGCCGCGCTGACGACGGCGCAAGTCGCTGCCCTGACGACGGCACAAGTCGCCGGCCTGAGCACCGAAGACCTGAACGCGCTCGACAGCGCGCAGTTCGCCGCGCTGACCGCCGCGCAGATCGCCAAGCTGACGACCGAGCAGGTCGCCAACCTGGAGAGCGCCGACGTCGCTGCCCTGAGCACGGCACAGATCCGCGCCCTCACGGCGGCCAGCATCGCTGCGCTCGACACCGAGTCGGT
Organism: Rubrivivax soli; assembly: GCF_049810355.1. Lineage (GTDB taxonomy): Bacteria > Pseudomonadota > Gammaproteobacteria > Burkholderiales > Burkholderiaceae_C > Rubrivivax. Next base: position 4,546,919 of record NZ_CP187368.1, on the reverse strand, counting down.
GGCGGCGCTGAGCACCGCGCAAGTCGCCGCGCTGACCACCGTGCAGATCAAGGCGCTGGAGACCGCCGATGTGGCAGCACTGGAGACGGCTGACCTGCAGGCCCTGAGCACCGCCGCGATCCGCGCACTGAGCACCGACCAGCTCAACGCGCTGGGCACCGCGCAGATGGCGGCGCTGACCACCGCACAAGTCGCTGCCCTGACGACGGCGCAGGTCGCCGGCCTGAGCACCGAAGACCTGAACGCGCTCGACAGCGCGCAGTTCTCGGCGCTCACCGCCGCGCAGATCGCGAAGCTGACGACCGAGCAGGTCGCCAACCTGGAGAGCGCCGACATCGCGGCCCTGAGCACGGCACAGATCCGCGCGCTCACCGCTGCCAGCATCGCCGCGCTCGACACCGAGTCGGTCGCTGCACTCAGCACCGCGCAGGTCGCTGCGCTGACCACGGCCCAGGTCAAGGCACTGGAGACCGCCGACGTCGCCGCGCTGGAAACCGCCGACCTGCAAGCGCTGAGCACGGCCGCGATCCGTGTGCTCGGCACCGACCAGCTGAACGCCTTCGGCACGGCCCAGATGGCCGCGCTGACGACGGCGCAAGTCGCTGCCCTGACGACGGCGCAAGTCGCCGGCCTGGGCACCGAAGACCTCAACGCGCTCGACAGCGCACAGTTCGCCGCGCTGACCGGCATCCAGATCTCCAAGCTGACGACCGAGCAGGTCGCCAACCTGGAGAGCGCCGACATCGCCGCGCTGAGTACCGCACAGATCCGCGCGCTGACCGCCGCCAGCATCGCCGCGCTCGACACCGAGTCGGTCGCTGCGTTGAGCACCGCGCAGGTCGCTGCGCTGACCACGGCGCAAGTGAAGGCGCTGGAGACCGCTGATGTCGCCGCGCTGGAGACCGCAGACCTGCAGGCGCTCAGCACGGCCAGCATCCGCGTGCTCGGCACCGACCAGCTGAACGCCCTCGGCACGGCCCAGATGGCCGCGCTGACGACGGCCCAGGTGGCGGCGCTGACCACCGCGCAGGTCGCCAACCTCGGCACCGAAGACCTGAACGCGCTCGACAGCGCGCAGTTCGCCGCGCTGACCGCCGCGCAGATCGCCAAGCTGACGACCGACCAGGTCGCGAACCTGGAGTCGGCCGACGTCGCTGCGCTGAGCACGGCCCAGATCCGCGCCCTCACCGCGGCCAGCATCGCCGCGCTCGACACCGAGTCGGTCGCTGCGCTGAGCACCGCGCAGGTCGCCGCGTTGACCACGGCGCAGATCAAGGCGCTGGAGACGGTCGACGTCGCCGCGCTGGAGACCGCCGACCTGCAAGCGCTCAGCACGGCCAGCATCCGCGTGCTCAGCACCGACCAACTCAACGCGCTGGGCACCGAGCAGATGGCTGCGCTGACGACCGCGCAAGTGGCTGCCCTGACCACCGCGCAAGTCGCCGGTCTGAGCACGGAAGACCTGAACGCGCTGAGCACCGAACAGTTCGCCGCGCTGACGGTGGCGCAGATCGCCAAGCTGACGACCGACCAGGTCGCGAACCTGGAGTCGGCCGACGTCGCGGCCTTGAGCACCGCGCAGATCCGCGCGCTCACCGCCGCCAGCATCGCCGCGCTCGACACCGAGTCGGTCGCAGCGCTGAGCACGGCGCAGGTCGCCGCACTGACCACGGCCCAGATCAAGGCGCTGGAGACGGCCGACGTCGCCGCGCTGGAGACGGCCGACCTGCAGGCCCTGAGCACGGTGCAGATCCGCGCACTGGGCACCGACCAGGTCGTGGCCTTCACCACCGAGCAGATCGTGGCGCTGACGACGGCCCAGGTCGCCGCGCTGACCACGGCGCAGCTGGCAGCCTTCGAGACGGCCGACCTGGCCGCGCTGGAGACGGCCGACATCGCCGCGCTCACGGTGGCGCAGGTGGCCAAGCTGGGCACGGCGCAGATCGAGGCGCTGGGCTCGCTGCAGTTCGAAGCCCTGGGCACGGCGCAGCTGGCGGCCTTCACGACGGCGCAGATCGCCGCCATCGAGACGGCCGACCTGGTGGCCATCGGCAGCGCCGACATCACGGCGCTGACCGCGACGCAGATCCGGGCGCTCGACAGCGAGCAGATCGGCGCGCTCGGCACCGAGCAGCTGTCTGCACTGACGACCACGCAGCTGCGTGCCATCGACAGCGCCGACATCGCGGCACTCGACAGCGCCGACATCGTGGCGCTGGGCACCGAGCAGCTGGCGGCGCTGACGACCGCGCAGTACGCGGCCATCAGCACCGAAGCCTTCGCGGCACTGTCCAGCGACGACATCGCGGCGCTGACCACGGCGCAGGCTGCGGCGCTGACGACCGACCAGATCGTGGCCTTCACGACCGACCAGATCGCCGGTCTGGAGACCACCGACATCCAGGCCTTCTCGATGGCCCAGGTGGCGGCGTTCGAGACCGCCGACATCGCGGTGATGACGTCGACGCAGCTGGATTCGATGCTGGTGGCCTCGCCGCTGGTGCTGGACCTGGACGGCAACGGCGTCACCACGCTGGCGGCGTCGAACGGGGTGAACTTCGACCTCAACGGCACCGGCACCACGCAGCAGGTGGGCTGGGTTGGCGGTGGTGACGCGCTGCTGGTGCGCGACCGCAACGGCGACGGCAGCATCAACGACGGCACCGAGCTGTACGGCGTGGCCACGCGCACCGCCGACGGCAGCCGCGCCGGCAACGGCTACGCCGCGCTGGCCACCGAGGACAGCAACGGCGACGGCAAGATCACGGCTGCGGACGCCGCCTTCAACGACCTGAAGCTGTGGGTCGACGCCAATGCCGACGGCAGGACCGACACCGGCGAACTGCGCGGCCTGGTGGACATGGGCATCGTCGAGCTGGACCTGAGCTACGCCACCACCGACCGCGTCGAGAACGGCAACTACGTCGGCATGGTGTCCAGCTACACCACGGCCGACGGCCAGAGCCGCGAGATGGCCGACGTGTGGTTCGGCAAGCAGGCCCCGGCCCCGCTGCCGGACGCCGGCGAGCTGCTGGCGGCGCCTGCGGCCGAGCTGCTGACGGGTTCGACCCCGGCGGCGGCGCCCGGCAACGCCAGCGGCAGTGCGTCGACGCTGGTGGCCAGCAGCGCGCTGCGCAGCCTGCTCGACGACGAGCTGAGCCGCAACGGGCCGCTGATCTAAGCGCCCGGCCGGCCCGCAGGGCCCGGCAGCCGCGAAATGCGGCTGCCGGGCCCTGCTTCTTGTGCGATCGCGCGCCGCCCGGCTGGCGCCCAATGGCGGCATGGAACGTCCGTCCTCCACGTCCACCGTGCCCGACCCCGGGCGCGCCCCGGTGCACCTGTACCAGATCGCCTACTCCCCGGCGACGCTGGCGGCCGTGGAGCCCGGCTACGCCGTGCTCGACAACCTGGCCAACGCCCGGCCCGACTGGTACGAATACGCGCCGATCCGCCGCTTCCTGCTGGAGCAGCCGCTGGACGACGCCGCCTGGTACGGCTTCTTCTCGCCCAAGTTCGGCAGCAAGACGCAGCTGAACGCCGAGCAGGTGCGCGCCGCCGTGCGCACCAGCGGCGCCGACGTGGTGCTGTTCTCGCCGCAGCCCGACATGGGCGCCTTCTTCCTGAACGTGTTCGAGCAGGGCGAGACCTTCGACCCCGGCCTGATCGACGCCTACGAAGCCCTGCTGCGCCACATCGGCATGCCGGTGGCGCTGCGTTCGCTGGTGATGGACTCGCGCCAGATCGTCTTCAGCAACTACTTCGTCGCCCGCCCCGCCTTCTGGCGCGCCTGGCTGCAGCTCAACGAAGCGCTGTGGGCCGTGTGCGAAGGCCCGGCGACGCCGCTGCAGCAGGCGCTGACGCGCCCCACCAGCTACCCCGGCAACGCGCAGCGCAAGGTCTTCCTCCAGGAACGCGCGGCCTCGCTGCTGCTGACGCTGCAGCCGCACTGGACCACGCACGCGGCCAACCCGTTCACGATGGGCTGGTCGATGTCGCGCTTCCGCCAGCACCCCACCGAGGCCGTGATGAGCGACGCACTGAAGATCGCGTACCGCGACCAGGGCTTCCCGCAATACATGCAGGCCTTCGCGGCGCTGCGCGAACGCTTCCGCCAGCCCGCTGCGGCCTGAGGCCCGCCCACCATGCTGAAGATCTACGCCATCAACCTCGACAAGCGCCGTGACCGCTGGGACGCGCTGCGCGCCAGCTGCCTGGCGCAGGGCCTGAACCCGGCGGCCGTGCAGCGCCTGCCGGCGGTGGAAGACGCCGGCTTCGGTGCTCTGGGCTGCGCCAAGTCGCACGTGGCGGCGCTGTCGCACTTCCTCACGCACGAGAACGCGCCCTTCTGCCTGGTGCTGGAAGACGACTTCGAGCTGCTGCGCCCCTGGGGCGAGTTCGTCGCCACCTTCAACCAGCTCGCCGCCGAACGCGTGGACTGGGACGCGCTGCTGCTGATGGGCACCGCGGTCGTCGCGCCGCCGCCGCAGGCCCCGGGCGTGGCGCGGTTGCTGGAAGCGCAGTCGGCCGCCGGCTACCTGGTGAGCAGGCGCTACGCGGCCACGGTGCTGGCGTGTTTCGCAGAATGCATCCCGCAGATGGAAGCGCTGCGCGGCCTGGGCCCGCGCCACCCGCTGCTGGGCCGGCTGGCCATCGACCAGGCCTGGAAGACGCTGCAGCGGCGCGACCGCTGGTACATCTTCTCGCCCGCCTTCGGCCGCCAGCGGCCGTCGTTCTCCGACATCGAACAGCGCGACGTGGACTACGGCGCGATGACCTACGGCCTCGCGGCCGCCTGAACCGTGCACGCAGCCGCTGCCCCCGCTCCGACAGCGCCCGCCACGGCGCCGGTCGACGCCGCCTGCACGCTGGTGCAGCGCCTGCAGGGCGGCCTGGGCAACCAGCTCTTCCAGATCGCGTTCGCGCGCAAGCTGGCGCGCGCCAGCGGCGCCGCGCTCGCCTACGACATCGACAGCTTCGGCCACGACGCCTACGGCCGCGTGCCGCTGCTGCACCGGCTGCTGCCCGATGCACCGGTGCTGCGTGTGGCCACGCTGCCGCCGGCCACGACCCGGCTGCTGCCCGAGAGCGCCTTCCCGCTGCCGGCCCGCGGGCCGATGCCCGCGCGCTTCGCACTGCCCGCGGGCCTGACGCACCTGGTGCTGGACGGCTACTGGCAGGACCACCGCGTCGTCGACGCCGACGACGCGGCGCTGCTGTCGGCCGCACTCGCTGCGCAGCTGCCCGCGAGCGCCGCGCCGATCGCCGAACGCGTGCGCACCGCACGCTGCCCGGTGTCGCTGCACGTGCGCCGCCACGACTACAAGCACCACGGCCTGTGTGCCGAGGCCTACTACCTGGACACGCTGGCCTGGCTGCAGCGCCGCCACGGCGCCCTCGACCTGTTCGTGTTCTCCGACGAGCCCAACTACACACGCCACCTGCTGCGCAGCGCAGGCTGGACCGGCCAGCTGGTGCACAGCGGCAGCGACGTCGGCGACCTGCACCTGATGGCGCTGTGCCGCCACCACGTCATCTCGAACTCCAGCTACTCGTGGTGGGGCGCGCTGCTGTCGGGCAGCGACGACGTCGTCTGCCCCGCGCCGTGGTCCTTCATCGGCCACGTCTCGCCGCAGCTGTGCCCGCCGCACTGGCGGCGCGTGCAGGGCGCGGTCGAGCAACTGGTGTCGACGCAGCGCTTCACCGACCAGCTGGAACAGCACGACCCCGGGCGCGGCGACGCGCCCAGCCCCGAGGAAGCCCCATGGACCAACGCCTGCGCCTGACGCGGCTGATCGACAGCATCTCGCGCGACCCCGCCGCGCACCGCGACAGCGACGCGGTGCTGCAGCAGATCCTGGGCGAAGGCGATGCCTTCTTCGTGCAGGTGGGTGCCAACGACGGCGAGCAGAACGACCCGCTGATCGACGTCATCCGCAGCAACCCGCGGCTGCGCGGTCTGCTGGTGGAGCCCATCCCGTACTACTTCGACAAGCTGGTGCAACTGCACCGCGAGCGGCTGTCGCGCATCAACATCCTGCGTGCGGGCATCTCCAACGAGGCGCGCACGATCCCGTTCTACTACGTGGACCCCGCGGTCGCCGACGAGATGGACGGCGACGGCCCGCCCAACCGCTGGGCCCACGGCCAGGGCTCGACGCAGCGCGACGTGATCGTCTACTGGATCCGCCAGAACGCCTTCCGCGGCGCGCACTACCGCGACAGCATCCCGCGCTACATCGACGCCATCGTCACCGCCGAGCTCGACTTCGTGCCGCTGCACACGGTGACCGCGAGCGAGCGGTTCCCGGCCATCGACGCGCTCGTCATCGACGTGCAGGGCCACGAGCTGGAGGTGCTGCAGAGCGTCAACTTCTCGACACGGCGGCCGCGCTTCGTCTACTACGAGGACGACATCGAGGCCAACACCGCCATCGACGCGCTGCTCAGCCACCAGGGCTACCGCTACCTGTGCGGCAAGGAGAACAAGCTCTACTACGACCTGTCGGCCTTCGGCGGCCACCACGTGCGCTTCGACGCCACGGTGGACCCGCTGCCGCACGCAGGGCTGCGCCTGGTGCACAAGGTCGTCTCCACCTGCATCGCACGCGACCTGGAGGTGTGGAAGGTGACGGCGCCGCAGGTGCTGAGCCGCATCGCCGCCGTGCACTACGAGGTGGTGGTGCCCGACGCCGAGGTGGCGCAGTTCGAGGCCGCCACGCCGGCCCCGTACCACGTGGTGCCGGAAAGCCGCTACGGCGAAGGCCGCAGCCTGGAGTGGGTGCGGGCGCAGCTGCCCGCGGCGCAGGCGCACCGCGCCGGCTGGTACTGGCAGCAGCTGCTGAAGCTGCAGGCCGTGCGCGCGGCCGAGCGCGCCGACGACGTGGTGCTGATCTGGGACGCCGACACCGTGCCGGTGGCCAACCTGCACTTCGTGGCCGCCGACGGCCGCCTGGTGCTGCGCGCCGCGCGCGAACACCACGCGCCCTACTTCGCGGCGCTGCAGCGCCTGCTGGGCCTGCCGCGCCAGGTGGACCTGTCGTTCATCGCGCAGTGCATGCCCGCGCGCGCACGCTGGGCCCGCGGCATGGCTTCGGCCATCGAGGCGCGGCACGGCGTGCACTGGTTCGACGCCATCCTGCGCTGCGCCGAGACCGGCGACGCCAGCGGCTTCTCGGAGTACGAGACGCTGGGCAGCTGGGTCTTCCACCACCACAACGACGAGATCGTGTTCAGCGCCAGCACCTGGGCACGCCAGGGCAAGAAGGTCTTCGGCTCGCTGGAGAACTTCGCGCGCGTGATCGGGCTGGACTACGTGGCGTTCGAGAACTGGGAGTGAGCGGCGGCGGCGCCGCGCCGCCCCGCACTGCGCACCAACGACGAGGGCCCGCACTGCGGGCCCTTGTTCTTTGCACGCCGTGCGCCGTGCTCGTCAGCGGAAGCGCAGCAGCGGCAGCCGCCCGTACAGCAGCGGGTCGCCCTGCAGGTAGCGCGTGCGTGCCAGCGAGCCGACGATGCTGCGCAGCGCGCGGCCGTCCTCGGGCGCGGCGGCGATCGGCGGCAGCTCCTGCTGCGCCAGCAGCTGCGCGATGCGGCCGGCCACGCCGACCAGCTGCGCCGCGTGCGCGGCCTCGACGCCGTCGCGCTGCAGGCGTTCGGACCAGCGCGCGCCGAAGCCGGCTTCGTCGAGCACGCCGCCGTCGCCGAAGGCTTCGGCGAGCACGCTGCTCGACTCGATGAACAGCGCCTGCCGCTCGCGGTCCATGTCGAAGGCGGTCAGCTGTGCCGGGTCCCAGTACACGGCGGCGGGGTCGATGTCGGCCAGATGGTCGTACTGCACGTGCCAGCCGCGTGCCTTCTCGGCCTTGCTGAAGCGCGCCTTGCGCTCGGCCAGGATCTTGCGGCGGCCGTGTTCCAGGCTGCGCACCGGGTAGTGCTTGTGGATGAAGCGCGTGGGGAACACGCGTGCGCCGGGCACGCGGATGTGGTGGCCGCCGAGCGAGGCGATGTCGACCTCGGGGTGGCCCTTCCAGGCCTTCACCTGGCGCTGGTTGAAGCGCTCGGTGCCCGAGTACAGCGTCATCGAGGCCTCGAAGTCGGCCGGGTCGACCACCGTGTCGGCGGTGAGGCGGAAGTTGAAGAGCTTGAAGTTGACGAGGTTGTAGCCGGCCGCGTCCACGCGGTCCAGGCCCTCGCGCAGCGACAGCCCGGGCCACGGCGCGTGGCGGATCTCGTCGGCATCGACGTGCAGGAACCAGTCGTGCCCGAGCGTGCGCGAACGTGTTTCCTTCAGCTTGAGCAGCGCGGTCCAGTCGTAGACCTCGCGGCCATCCTCGAAGAAGCGCACGGTCTCGATGTCGGTGACGCCGCGGCCCACCAGGTCGGCCACGCGCTCGGCGGTGCCGTCGGTCGACGCGTTGTCGATCAGGTGCACGTCCACGCCCTGCGCGATGAGCTTGCACACGGCCTCGCGCACGACGTCGGCCTCGTTGTAGACGGCCATGATGGCGCAGGCGGTTTTCATCGTCCGGGTGTCCTCTTCAGCGCAGCCACTCGCCCACGCCGCGCCCCAGCGACAGCAGGATGGCATTGAGCTGCTGCCCGTCGTGCAGCGCGTTGACATGGGCCACGCGCAGGTTGTAGTGCTCGGCCTCGGCGCCCATCACGTCGAACAGCGAACGCCGGCCCAGCTGCTGCCACTGCTGCAGCGTGAAATTGCGCACCTGCTCGCTGTCGCGCAGCACGGCGCCGACGCGGCGCGCGCGGTCGAAGCTGGCCTGCGTCTGCTCGAAGACTTCCTGCACGCGGTAGCGCCGCACCTCCAGCGTTTCCTCGCGCTGCAGCAGCGCCGCCTGCGCGCGCTTGCGCGCGGCTTCGCTGGCCGCCGGCACGCCCGGCGCCAGCAGCGGGATGTTGATGCTGATGCCGACCGCCAGCGAGCCGGTCTTCTGCTGGCCCAGCGTGCCGCCGGCGCCGGCGGTGGCACCGCCGCCCAGCGACCAGCTCACCTGCGGCCGGTTGGCCGCGGCGGTGGCCTGGGCCAGGCGCTCGGCGGCACTGGCCTGCGCGGCCAGCTGCGCCAGGTCGGCCGAGCGTTCCACGTCGGCCACCAGCTCGGGCAGCGGCGGCACCTGCAGCAGCACGGTGGACAGGCCCTGCACACCCGGCAGTCCGTCGCCCACCAGACGGCGCAGCCGCACCTCGACCTGCCGCGCCTGGCTCTGCGCCTGGCTCTGCGCCAGCTCGGCCTGCTGCAGCGACTTGCGCGCCTGCACCAGTTCGCTGGCACGGCCGCGGTCGGCGCGCACGATGGTCTCCAGCGCCTCGACCAGGCACGCCATCTTGCGCGCGTACTGGCCGTACACCAGCACGTGCTGGCGGTAGCGGCTGCGTTCCAGCGCCAGCGACACGGTGGTCGCGGCGAGTTGTTCCTGCTGGCTGACGGCACCCAGCCGTGCCGATTCGGCCAGCTGCGTGCGCCAGTCGGTGAGGCGGTCGGTGCGGCCACCGTCGTACAGCAGCTGGCTGACGTTGAAGCTGGCCGTGGCCTGCAGCGCCTGCGTGATGTTCATGCCGCCGGCGCGCTCGGCCGTGCTGCTGAGCCCGCCGCCCAGCCCGGCCTGCACCGACTTGCCGGCCTTGACCTCTTCCACGTCGTCGAGCGCGGCCGAGGCCAGCAGCCGCGCCGCGCCCAGCGCCTGGCTGCGGTCGAGCGCGTCGCGCACCAGGCCGGCGAGCTGCGCCCGCGGGTCGATGGCGGCGCTGTCGGCGCCGGTGTCGACCGGCGTCGCGGCCACGGCCTCTTCGTCGACGCAGCGTGCCGTGGCGTCGACCCCGGCGCCGGCGGCAGCCAGAAGCAGCAGGGCACGGGCGATGGAATGGCGGGACGCTCTCATGCCGCCAGTCTCGGCGCTGGGCGGTGCCGGCGATCGTCGGAAATCAGGCGGCTTCGCGGGCCTGTTCGCGCCGGGCCCGCGCAGGGCGTCCTCAACGCTCGGTGAACGCTTCCTGGCTCTTCAGCATCGGCCGCAGCATGAAGCTGAGCACCGAGCGCTGGCCGGTGCGCACGTCCACCGTGCCGGCCATGCCGGGCAGGATGGTCAGCGGCTTGCCGCCAGCCTTCAGCTGCGCGCGGTCGGCTCGGATCAGCGCGCGGTAGTAGGTGGCGTCGGCCGCGGCGGCGCGTTCGGGGTCGCCCAGCACGTCGGGGCTGATCGACTGCACCACGCCCTTCATGCCGCCGTAGACGGTGTAGTCGTAGGCGCTGAGCTTGATGGTGACGTCCTGCCCCACCTTCACGAAGCCGATGTCGGCGGGCTTGATGCGCGCCTCCACCAGCACGCGCGCGCTGATGGGCACGATCTCCATCACGGTGGCGCCGGCCGGCACCACGCCGCCCAGCGTGTTGGTCTTGATGGTCTTGACGATGCCGCGCACCGGGCTCTTCAGCACCGTGCGGCGCAGCACGTCGTCGCGCACCACCATCTGCTCTTCCACCTGCGCCAGCTCGTTGCGCACGCGCACGAGCTCGGCGCTGGCTTCCTGGCGGAAGCGGTTCACGCGCTCCTGCGTCTGCAGGTGCAGGTCGTTGACCTGGCGCCGCACGCGCATCACCTCGACCTCGCTCATCAGGCCCTTGGCCGACATCGCCTCGGCCACCGCCAGTTCCTTGTTCAACAGGCCCATGCTGCGGCGGTTCAGGTCCACCGCCTCGTTCAGCGCCTGCTGGCGCGCGTTGTACGAGTCGGTCTCGGCCTGCAGCACGGCGGTTTCGCCCTGCAGCTCGTCGGGGAAGGCCAGCGGCCGGCCAGCCGATTCGGCCTGCAGCCGCGCCATCGTCGCGCGCAGCGCCAGGCGCTTGGCCTGGCCTTCGGCCTGCTGGGCCTCGAAGCGCGTGGGGTCCAGCAGCGCGAGGTCGTCGCCTTCGGCGACCTGCTGGCCTTCGCGCACCGACAGCTCGCGCAGGATGCCGCCCTCCAGGCTGGCGATGACCTGCTCGCGGCCTTCGGGGATGACACGCGCGTTGGCCCGTGCGATCACATCCACCTGCGCCACCGCGGCCCACAGCACGGCCACCAGCAGCACCAGCAGCATCAGGTAGACGGCCCACATCGCGGCCGGCGCGGCCTCGACCACCTGCGCCGCCCGCACCGGCGCGACGTAGGCGAGGTCGCCTTCGCGCAGGCCGGACTGCGCAGCCTTGGGCTGGCCGCGGCTGAAGATCACAGCGACGCCTCGCGCTGCACCGGCTGGGCACTCGGGTGCATGTGCACGTTGGCGCCCTGCGGCCCTGGGGCGGCAGCGGGCTTGCCCTGCAGCGCGGCCAGCACCTGGTCCTTCGGGCCGTCCATCACCACGCGGCCGGCGTCGATGACGACGATGCGCTGCACCAGTTCCAGCACCGCCGGGCGGTGCGTCACCATCACCAGCGTGCAGCTGCCCGCGGCTTCCTTCAGCTGGCGCAGGAAGGCGACCTCGCTCTGCGCGTCCATCGAGCTGGTGGGCTCGTCCATCAGCAGGATCTGCGGCCGTGTCACCAGGCAGCGCGCGAGCGCCACCAGCTGGCGCTGGCCGCCGGAGAGCAGCGCGCCGGCCTCGCCCACCGGCAGGTCCCAGCCCTGCGGGTGGCTGTTGACGAGGCGGTCCAGCCCGGTCACGCGCGCCACCTCGGCCAGGCGGGCGGGGTCGGCCGTGGGGCGGTCGAGCAGCACGTTGTCGCGCAGGCTGCCGTGGAACAGCCGGGGGTCCTGCGAGACGAAGCCCACGCGTGCGCGGTAGTCGGCAGGGTCGATCTGGCGCAGGTCGATGCCGTCGGCCTCGACCATGCCTTCGGTGGGCTGGTACAGCCCGGCCAGCAGCCGCAGCACCGTGCTCTTGCCGCTGCCGATGCGGCCCAGCATCGCGATGCGCTCGCCCGGCTGGATCGCCAGCGACACGCCCTTCAGCACCTGCGGCGGCTCGCTCTCGCCCTGCGGCGGGTAGGCGAAGCCCACCTCGTGCAGGCCGACGCGGCCGCTGAGCTCGGGGCGCGGCACGTACTGGCGGCCCGCCTCGCGGTCGGTGGGCTGGGCCATCACGCGGTCCAGCGTGCGCATCGCCGCGCGCGCGCCCTGGTAGCGCGTGGCCAGCGCCACCACGCTGTTCAGCGGCGCCAGCGCGCGGCCCGAGAACATCACGGCGCCGATCAGCGCGCCCGCGGTGATGACCTTGGCGTCGATCAGGTGCACGCCCCACACCAGCAGTACCAGGGTGACGGCCTGCTGCGCCGCCATCGACAGGTTGGTCGTGAGCGCGGTGATCGCACGCGACTTCACGAGCGACGCGCTGGCCGCGACGCTGCTCTCTTCGTACTGGCGCAGGAAGCGGCCCTGCGCGCCGGCGGCCTTCAGGTCCTCGATGCCGTCCACGGCCTCGACCAGCACGCCGTGCAGGTCGGCCGTCTGCTGCATGTTGTGCATGGTCGCGCGGCGCAGCGAGGTCTGGATCAGCGCCGACATCAGCAGCAGCAGCGGCACGGCCACCGCCGGCACGAAGCCCAGCGGGCCGCCGATCACGAAGGTCATCGCGATGAAGACCAGCACGAACGGCAGGTCCGACAGCGCCGCGAGCGTGGCCGAGGCGAAGAACTCGCGCACGGTCTCGATCTGGCCGATCTGGTGCGCGAAGGCGCCGGCCGATGCGGGGCGCTGCTCCATGCGGATGCCCAGGCTCTGGCGGAACAGCGCGATGCCGACCGTGATGTCGCTCTTGCGGCCGGCGAGGTCGATCAAGTAGGCGCGCAGCTGCCGCGCCAGCAGGTCGAACAGCAGCGCCAGCCCGGCGCCGCCGGCCAGCCACCACAGCGTGACGAAGGCCTGGTTCGGGATCACCTTGTCGTAGATGACCGAGGTGACGAGGCCCGTGGCCAGCATCAGCACGTTGCTCAGCAGCGCCGCCAGCAGCGCCGAGCGGTAGTACGGCAGGAAGCGCCGCAGCGTGCCCCAGAACCAGTGCTGCGCGGGGTCGGCCAGCAGCGCGCGGTCTTCGGCGGGCGCCTGGTGCCGCACCTGCGGCGTGGCCACCAACGCCATGCCGGTGTATTCGCCCTGCAGCTCGGTCTCGGCGGCGACGCAGGCGTGGTGCTGCCGGCCCGGCATCACCACGTCGTAGTGCGTGCCATTGGCGTGGCGCGCCACCACGATGCAGGCGTCGCCTTCCTTCAGCAGCAGCACCGCCGGCAGCAGCAGCGCGTTCAACTCGGCGATGGGTCGTTGCACCAGGCCGGCGTTGAAGCCGGCCTCGCGCAGCGCACGCACTGCCTGGTCGGGGCCGAGCCGGCCGCGGATGCCCTGGCCGGACAGCAGCGACTCGGGCGAACGCTCGCGGCCGTGGTGCTGCGTGATCCAGCTGAGCGCGTGCGCCAGCGCGTCGTTGTCGATGTCCCAGGCAGCCCCCTCCCCGGCCGCGGCGGCGGCCTGGTGTTCGGCGGGGCTGTGCACGCTCATCGCAGTGGGGTGGCGTCAGCGCCGGTGCTGCAGCGCCAGGCGCTCGAACGCGTCTTCGATGTCGCGCACCAGCAGCGGCAGGTCGAACAGCGGCGACTGGCGCCCGTGTTCGGCCAGGTAGCGCTTGTACGACGCCACCCGGGCCGGCGTGCGGCCCAGGTCCACTGCCAGCTTCTCGTAGGCGGGCAGGGTCTCGGTGATCAGGTCGGGCAGGCCGACCGCCGTGAGCAGGCTGCCGGCCATGCGGCTGATGTAGCTGCGGCCGCTGCGCGTGAGGATGGGCGTGCCCATCCACAGCGCGTCGCTGGCGGTGGTGCCGGCGTTGTACGGGAAGGTGTCGAGCACCAGGTCGGCACAGGCGAAGCGCGCCAGGTACTCGGGCGGCGCCACGCGCGGCGCGAAGACGAGCCGCTCGCGGGCGATGCCGTGTGCGTCGGCCTGGCGCAGCATGTTCTCGCGCGCGGTGTCGTTGTCGGCCAGCAGCCACAGCACGCTGTCGGGCACCTGCTGCAGGATGCGCATCCAGGCCGTGAAGACCTCGAACGTGAACTTGTGGTTGTTGTTGAACGAGCAGTAGACGAAGCGGTCCTCGGGCAGCCCGCACTGCGCCCGCGTGGGGGTGGGCGCCACGGCGCGCTGGCGGTCGCTGACCTGGTAGCAGTGCGGCAGGCGGATCGGGCGCTCGGTGCAGTAGGGCTCGAGCGCCGCGGGCATCGCGAAGTCGTCGGCCAGGATCCAGTCCACGCCGGGCAGTGCGGACGTGCCCGGCAGGCCCAGGTAGCTCACCTGCACCGGCGCCGGGCGCTGGCCCAGGATGGCCGGGCGCGCGCCGCTGGTCAGGCCCTGCAGGTCCACCAGCACGTCGATGCCGGCCTGCGCGATCAGCCGCGCCGCGGTCTGGTCGTCGACGCCGGCCAGGCGCACGTGGTGGTCCATGGCCTTCAGGATGCGCTGGCGCTGCGGCGTGTCCGACTCCGGCGTCCAGCAGAAGGCCCAGACCTCGAAGCGGCTGCGGTCGTGCAACTCGAACAGCTCGGGTGTCAGCAGGCCCACGGCGTGCAGGTGCAGGTCGCCCGAGAGGTAGCCGATCTTGATGCGGCCGCTGCGTGCCGGGCCCTGCGTGTGCAGCGGCACGGCGGCGGCACGCGGCACGCGCTCGTAGGCGAAACGCTGCGCCGCCAGCAGCTGCAGCGCGGGGTCGTCGCTGACGTTCATCATCGCCAGCGGCGAGGTGCCCAGCAGCAGCTGGTTCGGCGTGACGTCGCCCACCGGCGCGTACAGCGGCCAGGCGCACTGCTTCTGGCGCACGTGCACGTGGTGCTGGATGACGTCGAACTGGTCGGGCTTGAGCTCCAGGCTGCGGCGCATCTGCGCCTCGGCCTCGGGGAAGCGGCGCTGCGCCTCCAGCAGCCGCGCGCTGTTATTCAGCGCGTGCAGGCGGTGGTCCAGCGTGTCGGCGTCGTCGAACGCCTGCGCCCACTGCGCCAGCGCCGCGTCGACCTCCTTGCGGCGTTCGTGCAGGTGGCCCAGGTTCAGCCGCGCCGGCGCGAAACGTGGCTGCACCTGCAGCGCCTGCAGGTACGCGGCCTCGGCCTCGGGGTCGCGGCCCAGCGCCGACAGCAGCGTGCCCCAGTTGAAGCAGGCCACGTGGCGCACCGGCGAGGCCGACGCGGCGATCCAGCGCCCGTACAGGTCGGCGGCGGCCGCAGCCTGCCCCGCGGCCTGCAGCGCAGCGGCGCGCTCCATCAGCGCGGTCAGGCTCAGCAGCGTGTCGGGGTCGGTGGCGGCAGCGGTCACGGAGTCCATGCGGCTCCTTCAAGGCGAGGATCAGCCGATGCTAGGGACTGCCCCTGCCGCCTGCCGGCGAAGAAAAGGGCGGTTTCCGCCCCTGATTTGTCGCTACAGCGGGCCGGCCTGCCTGCCGGCCCCCCGGCTCACCAGCCGATCGCCTTCGGCAGCCACAGCGCGATCTGCGGGTAGAAGAACACCAGCGCCAGCGTCGCGCCCTGCAGCACGATGAAGGGCAGCACGCCCGCGTAGATGTCCTGGATGCGCACCTCGGGCGGCGCCACGCCCTTCAGGTAGAACAGCGCCCAGCCGAAGGGCGGCGTCAGGAACGAGGACTGCAGGTTCACCGTGATCAGCATCGCCAGCCAGACCGGGTCGACGCCCTGCGCCACCAGCACCGGCAGGAACAGCGGCACGGCGATGTAGCTGATCTCGATCCACTCGATGAAGAAGCCGAGCACGAAGATCAGCGCCATCATGAACCAGATGTCGCTGTTGACGCCGCCGGGCAGCCAGTCGAACAGGCGCACGATCAGGTGTTCGCCGTCCAGGCCGCGGAAGGCCAGCGCGAACACCTGCGCCATCATCAGGATGAACATCATGATGGCGGTGATCTTGGCCGTCTCCAGCGCCACCGCGCGCAGCACGGGCCACCGCAGGCGCCCGGCACCCAGCGTGATCAGCACCGCGCCCACGGCGCCCATCGAGGCCGCCTCGGTGGGTGCGGCGACACCGCCGACGATGCTGCCCAGCACCGCCACCACCAGCAGCACCGGCGGCACCACCACCTTCCACAGCCGCAGCCACAGTTCGCGCCGGCTCACGGCGTCGCGCTCGGCCTGCGGCAACGGCGGCATCCACTGCGGCTTCCACCAGCCCAGCAGCAGCAGGAAGACGATGTACACCGCCGCCAGCAGCAGCCCCGGGCCGACCGCGGCGGCGAACAGCGTGCCCACCGACAGCTGCATGATGTCGGACAGCAGGATCAGGATCAGGCTCGGCGGGATGATCTGCCCCAGCGTGCCCGAGGCGCAGATGGCGCCGCAGGCGATGCGCTTGTCGTAGCCGCGGCGGATCAGCGTCGGCAGCGTCAGCAGGCCCAGCGTGACGATGGTGGCGCCGACGATGCCGGTGGTGGCGCCCATCAACACGCCGAACAGGATGATGCCCACACCCATGCCGCCGCGCACGCTGCCGGCGAGGTGGCCCATCACGTCGAGCAGGTCGTCGGCCAGGCGCGACTTCTCCAGCATCACGCCCATGAACACGAACAGCGGGATCGCCATCCACTGCGTGCCGGCGACGACGCCGTAGACACGCGCCGGCAGCAGGTTGAACAGCGCGTCGCCGAAACCCAGGTAGCCGAACACGAAGCCCACCGTGGCCAGCGTGGTGGCCACCGGCACGCCCAGCATCAGCAGGGCCAGGAAGCCCACCAGCATGAGCACGGCATAGGTCTGCGGCTCAAGCACGCGCGGCCTCCCGGCGCTGGCGTTCGACCAGCACGGTGCGCGCCATCGCCGCCAGTGTCTGCAGCGCGAGCAGGCTGTAGCCCAGCGGGATCAGGCCCTTCACGGCCCAGCGCATCGGGATGCCGCCGGGGTCGGCCGAGGTCTCGCCGATGGCGTAGGACTGCAGCACGTAGGCCCACGACAGCTTCACGAACAGCAGCGCGATCAGCAGCAGCAAGCCGTGCGAGATCAGGTCCACCGCGAACTTCAGCCGCGGCCCGAAGCCGGCGTAGAACAGGTCCACGCGCACGTTCTCGCCGCGCTGCAGCGCGTGGCTCATGCCCAGCAGGATGATGGCCGCCAGCAGGTGCCATTCCAGTTCCTGCGACCACACCGAGCCGAGGCTGAAGGCGTAGCGCAGCAGCACGTTGGTGGCGACGAGGCCGATCATCGCCAGCGTCAGCAGCAGCGTCAGCCTGCCCAACGCGTCGATGCCGGCCTCGACCAGCCGCAGCGCGCGCGGGCCGGTGGTGCTCAACCGCGGACCTTGAGGTGGTAGTGCTCCTCGCTGACCTCGCTCCAGCGGTCGAACTTGGCCTTGAAGGCCATGTAGGAGTCGTGCACCTTCTTCGTCAGCGGATCCTTGGCCACGGCCTCGGCCAGCACCTTGGTGGTCTCGGCACGCAGCGCGGCGATCACCGCATCGGGCAGCGGCCGGGCGATCACGCCCTGGTTCTTCACCAGGTCTTCCATCGCCTCGGAGTTGGCCTTCTGGCACCAGCCCTCGCTGATGACGTTGCAGGCCGCGGCGGCGTTCTCGACGATGGCCTGCAGGTCCTTCGGCAGCTTCGCCCAAGCGGCCTTGTTGATCAGCAGTTCGGAGACGGTGGCGCTCTCGTGCCAGCCGGTGGTGTAGTAGTACTTGGCCGCCTTCTGCAGGCCCAGGCGGCGGTCCTGGAACGGGCCGACGAATTCGGCCGCGTCGATGACGCCGCGCTCCAGCGCCGGGAAGATCTCGCCGCCCGGCAGCACCTTCACGTCCACGCCCAGGCTGGCGTAGACCTTGCCGGCCAGGCCGGGGATGCGCATCTTCAGGCCCTTGAGGTCGGCGACGGTCTTGATCTCCTTCTTGAACCAGCCCGACATCTGCACGCCGGTGTTGCCGCACGGCATGGCGACCATGCCGAACGGGGCGTAGACCTCGTTCCACAGGTCGATGCCGCCGCCGTCGTACAGCCAGCCGTTCATGCCCTGGAAGTTCATGCCGAAAGGCACGGCGGTGAAGTACTGCGCCGCCGCGGTCTTGCCGGTCCAGAAGTAGCTGTTGGCGTGGTTCATCTCCACGGTGCCGGCACGCACGGCGTCGAAGCCCTCGAAGGCCGGCACCAGTTCACCGGCGCCGAAGACCTGGATCTTCAGCCGCCCGCCCGACATGTCGGCGATGCGCCGGGCGAGGTCGGTGGCCGAGCCCGGGCCGTCCATGTAGAACGGCGAGCCCTTCGGATAGGCCGAGGTCATCTTCCAGTTGAAGCTCTGCTGCGCGTGCGCCACCGCAGGCACGGCCAGCGCCCCCGCAAGACCCGCTTTCAAGACATGACGACGACCGGACATGAACAACTCCTGGTGAGGTGATGAAGGAAACCAAGCAGCCGCCGCGGGTCCGGCTCCGCCGGCCCGCCAGCGGCGCCCCCCTGGGGGGGCTGAGTCCGGACGTGGGACGGTCCCTGCGGACCGTCCTGCGCCGGACGAAGGCAGGCCGGCATGCTTGCCGGCCTGCGGGCCGAAGGCGCTACGGGGGGGGGGGTCAATAAGTCTTGTAGGGGAGGAACTTGCCGCTCATCGTGATGCTCACGCGGTCGCCCTTGGGGTCGGCCTCGCGCTGCAGGTCCATCTTGAAGTCGATGGCGCTCATGATCCCGTCGCCGAACTCCTCGTGGATCAGTTCCTTGAACGTGGTGCCGTAGACGCTGACCAGTTCGTAGAAGCGGTAGATCAGCGGGTCGGTGGGCACGCTGGTCGGCAGGCTGCCCTTGTAGGGCACGACCATCAGCCACTTCTTGTCGTCGGCGCCGAGGCCGAAGATCTCGGCGACCACGCTCGCCTGCTCGTCGGTCAGCGTCATCTGGCCCAGGCACGCGGCGGTGACCCACTCCTTGCTCTGCCCGACGCGGGCGGCGACGTCGGCCCACTTCAGGCCGCGCGCGACCTTGGCGGTGATGATCTTCTCGGTGACGTCCAGACGGCTCATGCGATTCTCCTCAGCGGTGGGATGGTGGGCAGGGGGGCGGCCGGCGGCTCGGGGTCGAGGCCGGGGCTGACCTCCAGCGGCACGGCCGGCGCGCGGCCGTGCGAGAGGTCCTTGGAACGCGCCACCAGGAAGTCGACCAGGTGGTTGCGGATGCGGTAGTACTGCGGCTCGTGGTGCAGCGTGGCGCGCTGGCGGTCGCGCGGCATCGTGTTCTTCACGATCTCGGCCACGCGCGCCTGCGGCCCGTTGCTCATCAGCAGGATGCGGTCGGCGAGCAGGATCGCCTCGTCCACGTCGTGCGTGATCATGAACACGCTCTGGTGCGTCTCGGCGCAGATGCGCAGCAGCTCGTCCTGGATCGTGCCGCGCGTCAGCGCGTCCAGCGCGCCGAAGGGCTCGTCGAGCAGCAGCATGCGCGGCTGGATCGCGAACGCGCGCGCGATGCCCACGCGCTGCTTCATGCCGCCGCTGAGCGCCTGCGGCTTCTTGTCGATGGCGGCACCGAGTCCGACCAGCTCCACGTACTTCTGCACGTGTTCGTCGACCTGCGCCGCCGACCAGGCGGGCCACTTGCTGCGCACCGCGAAGGCGATGTTGCGGCGCACGCTGAGCCAGGGCATCAGCGCGTGGCCCTGGAACACGACGCCGCGGTCCAGGCTGGGGCCGGCGACCTCGCGACCGTCCATGAAGACGTGGCCGCCGCTGGCGGCTTCCAGGCCCGCGAGCACGTTCAGGATGGTGGTCTTGCCGCAGCCGCTGTGGCCGATGATGCAGACGAACTCGCCCTGCGCGATGCCGAAGTTGACGTGGTCGAAGACGACGCTGTCGCCGTAGCGCTTCTCGAGCCCCTCGACCTTCAAGAAGTCAGTCCGCATACGTCACCGCCTTCTGCGCGCGGGCGAACAGCAGGTCGAGCAGCATGCCGACGACGCCGATGACCAGGATCGCGAGGATCACGTTGGGCAGCGACAGGTTGTTCCACTCGTTCCACACGAAGTAGCCGATGCCGGTGCCGCCCACCAGCATCTCGGCGGCGACGATGACCAGCCACGCGATGCCCATGCTGATGCGCATGCCGGTCAGGATGGTCGGCGCGGCGGCAGGCAGGATGACCTCGAAGGCGCGGCGCAGCGGCCGCACTTCCAGCGTGCGCGCCACGTTGAGCCACTCGCGGCGCACGCCGGCGACGCCGAACGCGGTGTTGATCAGCATCGGCCACAGCGAGCAGATGAAGATGACGAAGATGCCGCTGGCTGCCGAGTCCTGGATCGTGTACAGCGCCAGCGGCATCCACGCCAGCGGCGAGATGGGTTTCAGCACCTGGATGAACGGATCCAGCGCGCGGTAGGCCAGCGGGCTCATGCCGATCAGGAAGCCCAGCGGAATGGCGACGAGCGCCGCCAGCGCGAAGCCCAGGGCCACGCGGCCCAGCGAATACGCCAGCTGCAGGCCCAGGCCCTTGTCGTTGGGCCCGTTGTCGTAGAAGGGCTGCTGCAGGTTCTTCACGATCACCGCGCCCATCTGCGCCAGGGTCGGGAAACCCGACTTGGGCGGCGGCGCGGCGCTGCCCGCGGCCGTGGCCGTGCCCGGGTCCTTGCCCATCAGCTTGGCGTATTCGATCTGCTCCGGCGTCAGTGCCGCCGCCGGCGCGGCGGCCACCGGCGCCGGCTGCAGCGTGGCGACGTGCCACACCGCCAGCAGGCAGGCCAGCAGCAGCACCGACAGCAGACCGGCACGGAGGCCCAGCGAGTGGCGCATGGCTCAGCCGCGCTTGATGGCGAAGCTCTGCGTGTAGGCCTCCGCCTTCTCGGGGTCGAAGACCTTGCCCATCACCGTGAAGCGCGGGTAGGCGCCCTTCTTCGGGTCGGGTGCCGCCATGTCCAGCGCCTTCATCTGCCGCGTGGCGTCGGTCAGCAGGAACACCTTCTCGGCGATCTGCTTGTAGTTCACGTCGCCCTTCACGTAGCCCCAGCGCTTCATCTGCGTCAGCATCCACACCGCCATGCTCTGCCACGGGATGGGGTCGAAGTCGGCGCGGTCGGGCACGTTCTTCACGTTGCCCAGCCCGTCGGCGAACTTGCCGGTGAGCACCTGCGCCACGACGGTCTCGGGCTGGTTCAAGTACGCCTGCGGGCTGATGACCTTGGCGATCAGCTCGCGGTTCTCGGCCTTGCGTGCCATCGCCGCGGCGGTCAGCACCGCACGGTACAGCGCCGCGAAGGTGTTGGGGTTCTTCTGGATGAACTCGGCGCTGGTGCCGAAGGCGCAGCAGGGGTGGCCGTTCCAGAGGTCGCGCGTCAGCAGGTGCAGGAAACCCACCTCCTCGAACACCGCGCGCTGGTTGAACGGGTCGGGGCCGAGAAAGCCGTCGATGTTGCCGGCACGCAGGTTGGCCACCATCTCCGGCGGCGGCACGACACGGATCTGGATGTCGCGATCCGGGTCCAGCCCTGCCTCGGCCACGTAGTAGCGCAGCAGGAAGTTGTGCATGCTGTACTCGAAGGGCACGGCGAACTTGAAGCCCTTCCAGTCCTTCGGATCGCGCTTGTCCTTGTGCTTCACCGACAGCGTGATGGCCTGGCCGTTGGTGTTCTGGATCGTGGCCACGTTCATCGGCACCGCGGTGCTGCCCACGCCCAGGCTGATGGCCAGCGGCATCGGACTCAGGAAGTGCGTGGCGTCGTACTCCTTGTTGAGCATCTTGTCGCGGATCAGCGCCCAGCCTGCGGTCTTCACGACCTCGACGTTCAGCCCCTGCTTGGAATAGAAGCCCAGCGGGTGCGCCATGATCAGCGGCGTCGCGCAGGTGATGGGGATGAAGCCGATCTTCAGGTCCTTCTTCTCCAGCGCGCCGCCGGCCTGCGCCATGGCCTGCAGCGGCGCGATCGGGAGCACGCTGGCGATCGCCGCCCGCGCCGTGTTGCTGCCCACCGCGCGCAGGAGGCGCCGGCGCAGCGCGTCGTGCGGGAACAGCGCCTTCACGAGGCTGGCCTCGATGAAGGCGCGCGACGTGGCCTCGAAGTCGGCGGTCTCGCTGCGCGCGCGCAGTTCGGCGGCGGCGTGCTCGGCGTCGGAGGCGTGGGCGCCGCAGGTGCAGCGCATCAGCAGCGGGCGGTCGGCGTCGTACGGGTCGCTCGGGGTGTCGCGCATGGCTTTGGGGGCTCCGGCTGGGTCTGGACAGATGCTAGGGACGCAGGCGCCATCGCAATATCGAGGCCAGCGGGCACTTCGTGTAGGGCCGGCACTACATCGCCGGCACGACGGGGCCGGCGGTTGCGCAACAGCTTGCAAGCAACGCCGCCGGTGTGCCCAAGTTGGCGCTGCACCGGAGTGCGCCGCCACGACCGGGCGCTATGCTCGCGCGGCGCAAGAAAGGTGCGTACGGCATGGAAGACCTGGGCTTGGGGTTGGTGCTGCTGGCCCTGGTGGCCGGCCTGGTGTGGACGCTGGCGGGACGCCCGCGCGTCGGCACGCGCCTGTGGCCCGCGCGCTGGCGCCGTGACCGCGAGCGCAGCAGCACCGCGCAGCTGAGCACTGCCGCGCTGACCACCCGTGCCAGCGACGACACGCTGCCGCACGAGGTGCTGCTGCGCGACCCGACGCCCAGCCAGGCGCCGGCTCCGGCACCGACGCCCGCCCAGGTGTCGCAGGCCCCGACGCTGGACGAGGTGCTGCCGGTGGCCGACGCCGCCGGCGCCGCCGAGCAGGCGGCCGAGGAAGCCGCGCTGCTGGCGGCCTACGCCGCCGCCGAAGCCGCGGCGACGCAGCCGCCGCCGGTGGCACCGCCCGCCGCGACACCGGCCGACGGTGCCCCCGGCATCTCGTTCGATGCCCCGCCGACGCGGGTCGAGCGCCGGCGCGCCGACGCTGCCGCGGTGGCCGAGCGCCGCGCGGTGGCGCTGCGCCTGGCGGCCGAGCGCCGGGCCGCCGAAGAAGCCGAGCGGGCCGCCGCCGAAGCCGCCGAGGCCGCGGCCATCGCCGATGCCCAGCGCCTGGCCGCCGATCGTGCGGCCGCGCTGGCGGCAGCGGCCGCACGTGCGCAGGCCGAGCAGGCGGCGGCGCAGGCCGCGCGCGAGCAGGCGGCGCGCGAGCGGGCCGCGCTGGAGCAGGCCGCGCGCGCGGCGGCGGAACAGCAGGCGCAGGCACGCGCCGAACAGGCGGCCCGCGACCGCGCCGAGCAGGAGGCCCGCGAACGTGCCGAACGTGCCGAGCGCGCCGCCCGCGACCGCGCGGAACAGGCAGCGCGCGACCAAGCCGAGGCGCAGGAGCGCGCCGAAGCCGCTGCCCGTGCCGAGCAGGCGCGCCTCGAGGTCGAGCGCCAGGCCGCCGCGCGCGAGGCCGCCGAGCACGCCGCCGCGGCCCGCGAGGCCGAGGCCCGCGACGCCGCGGCCCGTGCCGCCGCTGCGCGCGCAGCGGCCGAGCTGGCGGCGGCCGAACGTGCCGCCGCGCTGCGTGCGGCGCAGGAGCATGCGGCAGCGGAGCGTGCAGCGCATGAACAGGCCGCCCGGGAACGCGCGGCCCAGGAACAGGCGGCGCAGGAACGCGCCGCTGCTGCCGCCGCAGCAGCGGCGGCGCCCGTGCCGCCGGCGGCCACGGTGGCCGCCGCGCGCAGCCCCGAGCAGACGCTGGTGATGGTCGCCGACGACTCCAAGGTCGTGCGCGTGAAGACCAGCCGCCTGCTCGCGCGGCAGGGCTACCGCGTGGCGCTGGCCGAAGACGGCGCCGACGCGCTGCGCCAGTTCGACACCGAGCTGCCGCAGCTGCTGATCACCGACGTCGAGATGCCCGGCATGGACGGCTTCGCGCTCACGCGTGCCGTGCGCAGCCAGCCGCGCACGGCCACGCTGCCCATCATCATGATCACCTCGGCCGACGACCGCCTGCGCGAGGCGGCCGCCGAGGCCGGCGTCACCGCACTGATGGGCAAGCCCTACGCCGACGACGACCTGCTGGCGCAGATCGCGCTGCACGCCGGCGTGGCCGCGCCCTCTGCGGTCTGAGACGCGGTGCGCGCACGCGCTACAGGAGCGCGTGCCGCACCGCGTACAGCGCCAGTTCCACGTCGTTGCGCACGCCGGTCTTGTCCAGGATGCGCGCGCGGTAGGTGCTGACGGTATTGGGCGCCAGCACCAGCGCCTGCGCGATCTCGCCGACGCTGCGCCCCTGGCTCAGCAGGCGGAAGACCTGGAACTCGCGGTGCGACAGCGTCTCGTGCAGCGGCTTGTCGTCGGCCGCCGGCTGCACCAGCGCCGCAGCCAGCAGCTCGGCCACCGCCGGCGTGATGAACAGCTGCCCGGCCGCCACCTTGCGGATGGCCTCGGTCAGCTGCTCGGCGTCGGCGCTCTTGTGCAGGTAGCCGGCGGCGCCCAGCTTCAGGCTGCGCACGGCGTACTGGCGGTCGGGATAGGTCGACAGCATCAGCACCGGCAGCCGCGGCAGTTCGCTCTTGAGCTGGCGCAGGATGTCCAGCCCGTCGCGCTGCGGCATCGCGATGTCGAGCAGCACGACATCGATGCCGCCTTCGCGCGCCCGCGCCAGTGCGTCGGGGCCGTTGGCGGCTTCGCCGGCCAGCGCGATGTCGGTGGCATCGGCCAGGATCTGCCGGATGCCCTGGCGCACGATGGCGTGGTCGTCGCAGATCAGCACGCGCACCGTCATGGCGCCCCTGCCCCCGCCAGCGGCAGCACCAGCCGCGCCCGCGTGCCCTGCCCGGGCGCACTGTCGATCGTCAGCCGGCCACCGAAGTGGCCGGCGCGTTCGCGCATGCCGATGACGCCGAAGCTCTGCGGGTCGGCCAGCGCCGCGGCCGCGGCGCCGACGCCGTCGTCGCGCACCTCGAGGTACAGCACCGGGTCGGGCGGGTCGTCGACGTGGATGCGCATGCGCACGCTGCGCGCCCGTGCGTGCCGGGCCACGTTGCTCAGCATCTCCTGGAAGATGCGGAACACCGCGATCGCCAGCCCGCCGTCGGGCGCGTCCACGCCGGCGGCCACGTGCAGCTGCAGCGTGGCGTCGATCTCGCCGGCGCTGGCGTCGATGAACTCCTGCGCCTGCCATTCGAGCGCCGCCCACAGGCCCTGGTGGTCGAGGATGCTGGGCCGCAGGTCGGTGATGATGCGGCCGACGTTGTCCACCGCGGTGTCGATCAGGCGCCCCATGCCCTGGCACTTGGCCACCAGCTCGGGGCGCTCCACCAGGCGCCGGCCGAGCCAGTGCGTGTCCATCTTCAGCGCCACCAGCAGCGAGCCCAGTTCGTCGTGGATCTCGCGCGCGATGCGCTTGCGCTCGCTCTCGCGCACCGTCTCCAGGTGGTTGGCCAGCTCGCGCAGCTGCTGCGTGCGTTCGGCCACGCGCTGCTCGAGCGCGTCGTTGGTGCGCTTGAGCAGCGCCTCGGCCTGCTTGCGCTGGCTGATGTCGACGAAGGTGACGACCGCGCCGCGCACCTGGCCGTGCTCCAGGATCGGGTAGCTGGAGTACTCGGCAGGGAAGCTGCTGCCGTCGGCGCGCCAGAGCACCTCGTCGTCGATGCGGCAGGGCAGGCCCTGGCGGAAGGCATTGAAGATCGGGCAGTCGCACTCGGGGTAGTGGCGGCCGTCGCCATGCGCGTAGTGGATCAGCGCGTGCATGTTGCGCCCGAGCACCATGTCGGTGCTGAAGCCCAGGGTTTGGGCGGCGGCACGGTTGATGAAGGTGCAGCAACCGTCCATGTCGATGCCGAAGATGCCGTCGCCGGTGCTTTCCAGCAGCAGGGTCAGGCGGTCGGCGGTGGCGGGCAGCATGCGCAGCCGGCGCAAAGCGCGTGCCAGGCGCCGGGGACCACGGACCGCGGCAGGTCGACCCGGAAACGACCAGGCCCCGCCGGAGCGGGGCCTGGATGCACACGCCGCGGGGCGGCGGCGGGTCAGCTGTTCGCGGGTGCCGCGGCGTGGGCCGGGGCGGTCTGCGCCAGCAGCGCGGCGGGCGGCTCGGCGGTGGCGATCTGGTCGACGCCGACCAGCATGGTCAGCGTGAAGAAGGCCGACAGGGCGAGGGCGGCGAGGCGGTGCTGGGTGGCTTGCATGGTGGGCTCCTGGTGCGGTGGCGGCGTTGCGATGGAGTGAACTCTAGGCAGCGCGGCCCGCGCATGCACGCGCCTTGCGACGAAGCGCGGCAGCAGGCGACAGACGTGCAGCCGCCCGGCACAGGCTGCGCGGCGCGCGCGCCGGCGGCGCGGCGTCAGGCGGGGTCGTCGGCGCCTGACGCCGGTGCCGGGCCCCCCATCAGCGCCCGCAGCGTGGTCAGCGTGTCGGCCTCGTGCAGCGGCTTGTCGTGGCGCACGCGCAGCATGCGCGGGAAGCGCACCGCGATGCCGCTCTTGTGCCGCGGGCTCGCCTGCACGCCTTCGAAGCCGAGCTCGAACACCAGCGTCGGCCGCACGCTGCGCACGGGGCCGAACTTCTCCAGCGTGTGCGCGCGGATGACCTTGTCGACGGCCGCGAACTCGGCATCGGTCAGCCCCGAATAGGCCTTGGCGAACGGCACCAGCTGCAGCGCAGGCGCGTCGCGCGGCGGTGCCGGCTCGCGCCGCGCGATGGCCTCCAGCACCGCCTGCGCCTCGGCCGCATCGGCCGGCGCGCGGTTCCACACCGCGAAGGTGTAGTCGGTGTAGACGCTGGCGCGTCGGCCGTGGCCGGCCTGCGCGTAGACGAGCACGGCGTCCACCGTCAGCGGCTCGATCTTCCACTTCCACCAGGTGCCGTCGCTCTTCGTGCGGCCGCTGCCGTAGGTGGCGTCGTGCTGCTTCAGCATGAAGCCTTCGACACCGCGGGCACGCGCCGTGGCGCGCAGCGCGGCATAGGCCGGCCAGTCGGGCGCCTGCACCAGCGGCGACAGCCGCAGCGCGCTGCCGGCCAGCCGCTGCTGCAGCCGCGCGCGGCGCAGGTGCTGGGGCTGCGCGCGCTGGTCGATGCCGCCGTCTTCCAGCAGGTCGTAGGCGACGAAGACCACCGGCACCTCGGCCAGGATCCTCTTCGTCAGCGTCTTGCGCGCGATGCGCTGCTGCAGCAGCTGGAAGGGGCGCGGCGGCGCGTCGGCGTCGGGCCACACCAGCACCTCGCCGTCGAGCACGGTGCCGTCGGGCAGCGCCTGCGCCAGCGCCACGATCTCCGGGAAACGGTCGCTCACCAGCTCTTCGCCGCGCGACCAGATCCACACCTGACCGGCACGCTTGACCAGCTGCGCCCGGATGCCGTCGTACTTCCACTCCACCAGCCAGCCCGCGGGCTCGCCCAGGGTCGCCGGACCGGCCTGCAGCGGGTGCGCCAGGAAGAACGGGTAGGGCTGGCCGGCATCGGGGCCGGCGCCGGTGTCGGGCGCCAGCAGCTGCGTGTAGCGCGCGGCGCCGGGCGTGGCGCGGCCGTCGGTGTAGCCCATCAGCCGCTGCGCCACGAGCTTCGGGTCCAGCCCAGCCACCTCGGCCAGCGCGCGCTGCACCAGCAGCTTGCTGACGCCGACCCGGAAGCCGCCGCCGATCAGCTTGACCAGCAGGAAGCGGCCGGCGGTGTCGAGCTCGTCGAACGCGGCGCCGGTGCGTGCCAGCTGCTCCTCGGGCGCCAGCCCGCGCAGCGGCAGCAGGCGCTCTTCGACCCAGTGCGCCAGCCCGTGGTCGCTGCAGGCGGCCGGCGCCGGCAGCACGTGGGCGATGGTCTCGGCGAGGTCGCCCACCGCCTGGTAGCAGGCCTCGAACAGCCAGTCGTCGATGCCGGCGCGCTGGCAGGCCAGCTGCCGCAGCAGCGCCATGGGCAGCACCTGGCGCGGCTTGCCGCCGCACAGGAAGTACACGGCCCAGGCGGCGTCGGCCGGCGGGGCGGCACGGAAGTAGCCGACCAGCGCCGCCACCTTGGCGCTGGTGGCGGTGCTGGCGTCCAGCGCCTGGAACAGCGCGGCGAAGTGACGCATCGGCGGCGCCGGCAGCCGGGTTCAGCCGGCGGCGGGGGCCTCGATCTCGCGCACCACCGTCACCGGCACCGGGCTGTGCTTCAGCACCGACTGCGCCACGCTGCCCAGCGCGCCCTCCGGGCCGGCACCCAGCACGATGGCGTCGCAGCGGTAGTTCTCGGCGAGCTCCACGATGACATGCCCCGGATCGCCGCCCGCGACCTCGCTTTCCCACTCGGCATTGGCCCCCTTCAGCAGGGCCTCGGCGGTGGCCAGCAGGTCGGCGCCGGCGGCGCGGCGCACGTCGTCCAGGCGCTCGGGGTCGTGCGCCACCACCACCTCGTACAGCGACGGCGGCTCCTGCACGTTGACCAGCACGTAGCGCGCCGCCAGGCCGGCGCGGCGCAGGCGCAGCGCATGGTGCACGGCGAACAGCGACAGCGGCGAGCCGTCGATGGCCAGCAGGATCTTCATCGTCTTCTCCAAGGGACCGAGAGTCACGAGGTTACCCGTAGACTGGCCCGATGAGCATCCGCCACCTCGATTCGATGTTCGAACCCGCCTCGGTGGCGGTGTTCGGCGCCAGCGACCGCGCCGCCAGCGTCGGGGCCACCGTGTGGCGCAACCTGCAGCAGGGCCGCTTCGCCGCGCAGGGCGGGCGGCTGTATGCGGTGAACCCGCGCCAGCCGGTGCTGGACCACGGCATGCCGGCTTTCGCCGACGTGGCGGCGCTGCCCGAGGCGCCGGAGCTGGCCGTCCTCTGCACGCCGCCGGCCACCGTGCCGCGGCTGATCGCCGAGCTCGGCGCGCGCGGCACGCGCGCGGCGGTGGTGCTGACGGCGGGCTTCAGCACGGCGCAGAAGCAGGCCATGCTCGACGCCGCGCGGCCGCACGTGCTGCGCATCCTGGGGCCCAACTGCCTGGGACTGCTGAACCCGCACCTGGGCCTGAACGCCAGCTTCTCGCACATCGATGCCCAGCCCGGCACGCTGGCCTTCGTGTCGCAGTCGGGCGCGCTGGTCACCGGCCTGCTCGACTGGGCCGCCGGGCGCGGCATCGGCTTCTCGCGCTTCGTCTCGCTGGGCGAACACGCCGACGTCGATTTCGCCGACCTGCTGGACCACCTGGCCAGCGACGCGAAGACACGGGCCATCCTGCTGTACATCGAGAGCATCGACGACGCGCGCAAGTTCGTGAGCGCTGCGCGCGCCGCCGCGCGCAACAAGCCGGTGCTGGTGGTGAAGGCCGGCCGTTCCAGCCTGGGCCAGCGCGCCGCGGCCTCGCACACCGGCGCGCTGGCGGCGTCGGACCTGGTGTTCGACGCGGCGATCCGCCGCGCCGGCATGCTGCGCGTGGACACGCTCGACGACCTGTTCATCGCCGCGCAGACACTGGCCCACCACCGTGCGTTGCCGAGCGGCGGCGGCGACGCCGACACACAGGCGCGCCTGGAGCGCCTGTCGCGGCTGACGCTGCTGACCAACGGCGGCGGCGCCGGCGTGCTGGCGGCCGATGCCGCGGCAGCGGCGGGCGTGGAGCTGACCGAACTCGGGCCCGCGACGGTGGCGGCGCTCGACCGCGTGCTGCCCGGCAACTGGTCGCGCGGCAACCCGGTCGACATCATCGGCGACGCCCCGGTGCAGCGTTATGTCGACGCCGTGCAGGCGCTGCAGGCCGGCCCCGAAGCGGGCGCCCTGCTCTTCATGCACGCGCCCACCGCCATCGTGCCCAGTGCCGAGATCGCCGCCGCGCTGCTGCCGCTGCTGCAGCCGCCGCGCACGCAGGCCCTGGCCTGCTGGCTGGGCGACGCCGCAGTGCGCGACGCGCGCCGGCGGTTCCAGGCCGGCGGCGTGCCCACCTACGACACGCCCGAGCAGGCCGTGCGCGCCTTCGCGATGCTGCAGACCTACCGCCGCAACCAGGACGAGCTGATGCAGACGCCGCCGGCGGCCATCGCGCCGGCCTGGGACCTGGCCGCGGTGCGGGCGCCGATCGACGCCGCGCTGGCCGCCGGCCGCGGCATGCTGACCGAACCCGAGGCGAAGGCGGTGCTGGCGGCCTGCGGCATCTCGGTCGCGGGCACCCGCGAGGTGGCGGCCGACGCCGAAGCGGCGGTGCAGTCGGCGCAGCAGATCGGCTTCCCGGTGGCGCTGAAGATCCTGTCGCCGCAGATCAGCCACAAGAGCGACGTCGGCGGCGTGGCACTGGACCTGGAAGACGCCGACGCCGTGCGCCACGCCGCCACGGCCATGCTGCAGCGCGTGCGCCAGCTGCGGCCCGACGCCACGCAGCTGGGCTTCAGCGTGCAGGCGATGGTGCGGCGGCCGCGGGCGCTGGAGCTGATCGTCGGCGCCGTGCTCGACCCGCTGTTCGGCCCGGTGCTGCTGTTCGGCGCCGGCGGCACCGCGGTCGAGGTGGTGGCCGACCGCGCCGTGGCGCTGCCGCCGCTGAACGCGCCGCTGGCGCGCGCGCTGGTGCAGCGCACGCGCATCGCGAGGCTGCTGGCCGGCTGGCGCGACGTGCCGCCGGCCGACATCGACGCCGTCGTGCAGGTGCTGACCACGCTGTCGCAGCTGCTGGCCGACGAGCCGCGCATCGTCGAGATCGACATCAATCCGCTGCTGGCCGACGCCGCCGGCGTGGTGGCGCTGGACGCGCGCATCCGCGTCGATGCCGCGGCCCCGGGCGGCGCGGCGCGCTTCGCGATCCGGCCGTACCCGAGCCATCTGGTGGAGACCGTCGACTGGCAGGGCCGCGCGCTGACGCTGCGGCCGATCCGCCCCGAAGACGAACCGCAGCACCTGGACTTCCTGGCGCAGCTGGACCCGCTGGACGTGCGCATGCGCGTCTTCTACAGCCGCCGCAGCATCGAGCACAGCGAACTCGCGCGGCTGACGCAGATCGACTACGACCGCGAGATGGCCTTCATCGCCACCGCCGCGCTGCCGGGCGGCGGCGAGGAGACGCTGGGCGTGGCGCGCGCGGCCACCGACCCCGACAACATCACGGCCGAGTTCGCGATCGTCGTGCGCTCGGACCTGAAGGGCGGCGGCCTGGGCCTGCTGCTGATGCGCAAGCTGATCGACCACCAGCGTGCGCACGGCACGCAGCGCCTGGTGGGCACGGTGCTGAACGAGAACAGGCGCATGCTCGAGCTGGCGCGCGAACTCGGCTTTCTCGTCGAGGCAGCGGACCCCGCCGACGCCGACGGGGACGCCGACACGCAGCGCGTGGTGCTGCCGCTGCGCTAGGGCCGGCGGGTCCGCATCAGGCCACGTCGCCCGGCGCAGGCGGCCAGGGCAGCGCCGGCAGGTCGTGGAAGATGCGGCGCGTGCCGGCGATCCAGTTCTGCTTCAGCGTCTCGAAGTAGGCGTCGCCGCTGTGGAAGCGGCGCTGCATCGTCACGCGCAGGCTGTCGCGGGCATAGCACAGCAGGTCGATCGGCATGCCCACCGACAGGTTGCTGAGCATCGTCGAGTCGAACGACACCAGCACGCACTTGGTGGCGTCCTCCAGCGTGGCGCTGCTGGTCACCGCGAGGTCGAGGATGGGCTTGCCGTACTTGGCCTCGCCGGTCTGCAGGAACGGCGTGTCGGTGCCGGCTTCGATGAAGTTGCCTTCGGCGTACAGGCGGAACAGCCGCATGTCCTCGCCGGCGATCTGCCCGCCGAGGATGAACGAGGCGTTGAACTGCAGCCCGCCGCCTTCCATGAACGGCGCGTCGCGGCGCTCGATGTCGCGCATCGCATCGCCCACCAGGTTGGCGGCGTCGAACATCGACGCCACGCTCCACAGGTGCGGCGGCGCGGCCGCGGCGCGGCGGCGCAGCAGGCTGATGACGGTCTGCGTGGCCGCCAGCCCGCCGCTGCTCAGCAGCACCAGCACGCGGTCGCCGGCGCGTTCGAACACCGTGGTCTTGCAGAAGCTGGCGTAGTTGTCGACACCGGCGTGGGTGCGCGAGTCGCTGGCGAAGATCAGGCCTTCCTCGAGCTTGACGCCGACGCAGTAGGTCATGCCGGCGGCACGAGCTCGGCGCGCACCGAGAAGCGCTCCAGCGTGTTGGGGCCGAAGGTGCTGGCCAGCGCCACGTCGCAGGCGTCGCGGCCGCGCGCGATCAGCACGCGGCCGATGCGCGGCGTGTTGTTGCGCGCGTCGAAGGTGTGCCAGCGGTCGCCCAGGTAGGCCTCGAACCAGCCGGCGAAGTCCATCGTGCCCCAGGGCGGCGGCGTGCCGTGGTCGCCCAGGTAGCCGGTGCAGTAGCGCGCCGGGATGTTGAGGCAGCGGCACAGCGCGATCGCCAGGTGCGCGTAGTCGCGGCACACGCCCTGGCCCTCGTTGTACGCCTCCCAGGCGGTGCGCGTGCGGCGGGCGTGTTCGTAGCCGAACTGGATGTGGTGGTGCACGAAGTCGCACACCGCCTGCACGCGCGCCCAGCCGGTGGGGCCGTTGCCGAAGCGCTGCCAGGCGATGTCGGACAGCTGGTCGGTCTCGCAGTAGCGGCTGCCCAGCAGGTAGACCAGCGTCGACTCGGGCAGCCGTTCCACCGGCAGCTGCTGCGCGTCGGGCAGCACGACGTCGGGCGCGCCGCTGTCGTTGACGAGCGCATCGGTGCTGATGACGAACAGCCCCGCCGGCGCCACCAGCCGACTGCACCAGTTGCCGAACAGGTCGCGGTAGGCGCTGACGGGCACCGGCGGCTGCGTCACCAGGTGGTCGGGCCGCACCAGGTCGGACGCACGCGAGTAGTGGATGCTCAGCGCCAGGATCATCGGCGTCGGCTGCGGACAGCGGTAGGCCATCTCGAAGCCGACGCGGAACTGCAGCGGCTGCGGCGCGGCCGATGCGCTTGCGTAGAGGGCGGGGGCAGTGGCGACGGTGGAACTCCGGTGGCGGGGATTGGGGGCTGCCGCAGTGTCGGCCGGGCGCGGGCGCTGCGTCGGTGCGCTGGCGCACCGACCCGGCAGTGGGCTCAGGCCGGTGGCGCGGCCGGGGCAGCCGGGGCGGCGTCCGGCAGCGCATCGAGCAGGTCGTCGTCGCCGAACGCGGTCTGGAAGCTGCCGGCCTGCAGCCCCTGCTGCTGCAGCCAGCGCACCATCACCGCTTCGTAGCCGTGCGTGACGATCACGCGCTCGGCGCCGGTGGCGGCGATGGCGCGCTGCAGCCCGGGCCAGTCGGCGTGGTCGCTGAGCACGAAGCCGCGGTCCACGCCCTGGCGGCGGCGCGCGCCGCGCAGTTGCATCCAGCCGCTGGCGAAGGCGTCGCCGTGCACGCCCAGGCGCCGGCTCCAGGCGCTGCCCAGCACCGCCGGCGGCGCCACCACCAGGGCCCGGCGCAGGTCGGCCGAGTCGCGCAGCGCGTCCAGCGTCACGGTCTCGGGCAGCGCGACGCCGGCGTCGCGGTAGGCGCGGTTCAGCGGCTCCACCGCGCCGTGCACCACGATGCGGCCGATCGACGGGTCCACCCCCGCCAGCAGCCGCTGCGCCTTGCCGAAGCTGTAGCCCAGCAGCAGGCTGGCGCGGCCGGCATCGGCGTTGGAGCGCCACCAGGCGTCGACCTCGGCGAACACCTCGGCCTGCGCACGCCAGCGGTAGATCGGCAGGCCGAAGGTGCTTTCGGTGATGAAGCAGTCGCAGCGCACGGGCTCGAACGGGTCGCAGGTCGGGTTGGTGTCGTCGGCCACGCCGCTGGTGAAGTAGTCGCCCGAGGCCACCCAGACGCGGCCGGCGTGCGCGATCCGCACCTGCGCCGAGCCCAGCACGTGGCCCGCCGGGTGCAGGCTGACCGTGACGCCGTTCCAGCACACCGTCTCGCCGTAGGACAGCGTCTGCAGCGTGATGTCGCCCAGCCGCGCGCGCAGCACGCCGGCACTGGGCGCGCTGGCCAGGTAGGCGCCGTGGCCGCGCCGCGCGTGGTCGGCATGTGCGTGCGTGACGACGGCACGCGCCACCGGCCGCCAGGGGTCGATGTGGAAATCGCCCGGCGGGCAGTACAGGCCCTCGGGGCGCAGGACCACGAGATCGTCGGCGGGCAGGCTCGGCACGGGCATCGGCGGCGGCATCGGTCTGTCTATCATCGCCTGCCGTGCTGCCCCTCCGCCCGCGGTCGCCCGCCCGCCCCCGCCCCGGCCTGCTGCGCGAGGTCGCGGCGGGCGGCCTGCTGTGCACGGCGTGCTGGCCTGCGACGGCGCTGGACCTGTCGCTGCAGGCCGAGCACTGGCGCTACGACGCCCGCGAAAGCACGCCGTCCGGCTTCGTGCTGAACCGCGACAGCGGCGTGCTGCGCGGCGGCACGCTGGCGCTGCACGCCGCCGTCGGCGCCTGGCGACCCGGCCTGGCGCTGCAGGCGCTGGACGGCACGCTGCGCTACGACGGCCGCACGCAGATCGGCCTGCCGCTGCAGACCCGCACCGGCCTGCAGTGGCGCCGTGCCGCGTGGACGCTGG
Organism: Rubrivivax soli; assembly: GCF_049810355.1. Classification (GTDB taxonomy): domain Bacteria; phylum Pseudomonadota; class Gammaproteobacteria; order Burkholderiales; family Burkholderiaceae_C; genus Rubrivivax. The sequence goes on along the minus strand of NZ_CP187368.1, from coordinate 4,512,593 downwards.
AGCCCGCGGCCTCGGTGGCGCTGGGGCCGCTGGCGCTGCAGCCGCGGCTGTCGCTGGCACGCCTGCGCCTGGAGCGCGCCATCGCAGCCACGCCGGTCTCGTTGCCCACCACCGAGACCCTGCAGGCCACGACGCTCGGCCTGGGGGCGACGGCGACCTGGACCGCCGGCACACTGGCCTGGCAGGCGGGACTGGACGGCCGCCGGCCCCTGCGCCAGCGCCTGGAGGTCGACACGTTCGGCGTGCTCGACCCCTACGCGCTGCGTCCGCAGTCGCGCTGGTCGACGCAGGTGCTGGGCGCGGTGGCGTGGACGCCGCACCCGGGCTGGACGCTGCGTCTCGGAGCCCGGCGCGAAGCGCTGAACCTGGGCGCCTCGCAGGCGGCGCTGGTGACGGCCGACGGCCGGCCGGCCGCCGTGTCGGCCTATCCGGGCAGCCGGCAGCGGCTGCGCGGCTGGAGCCTGGAACTGCTGCTCGAGCCGTGACGTTTGCACGTTCGGCGCCGAGCCTCCCAAGAACGAACGATGGATCGATCCGCACACAGGAACTTACATTCGGTCCGCCGACGTGCAGCCACGCACCGGCGCCCACGACACCTGGCAAGGAGGACACCCCGATGGACGTACAACGACTGCGGGCGCTGGCGGCCTGCGTGGCCTGCGCGGCCCTGGCCGCAGGCTGCGGCGGCGGCGGCAGCGATGCCGGCAGCAACCTGAACCCGACCCCGCCAGCCCCTGCACCGGGACCGGCCCCCGGCCCCGCCCCGGCACCCAGCACCGGCGCGCCGCCGATCACCGCCAGCGCCAACGGCGCGCGCGCCACGGTCGACTACATCAACGACGCGGTCGCCGACATCGCCACCGCCGGGTCCACCGACGGGCTGCCCGGCGCCAGCCTCACGGCCGCCCTGCCCACGGGCGCCACCGTGACCGGCAGCTTTCCGTGCACCAGCGGCAACGTCAGCTACAGCTACACGTACAACGACGCCACTGCCGCGCCGGTCAGCTACAGCTTCAGCTACAACAACTGCAGCTATGGCACCGCCCAGTACGGCTACACCTACAACGGCACGGCGACGCTGAACTACAGCAACTACGTCAGCGCCACCAGCTTCAGCTTCTCGCAGGTGTACGACATCACCTACACGTACACGAGCGGCGGCTACACCAGCAGCGGGAGCTCGAAGTTCTCGCAGACCTGCAACTACGCCAGCGCCGGCCTGCAGTGCAGCTACCTCGTGGGCGACAACGCGGTCAGCGACATCAGCGTCAGCAGCAGCGGCAGCGTCACCACCGTCAGCAGCGCCACCGTGACCAGCGGCACCGTGACCCTGCGCTACACCGGCTGGGTCTACGACGCCAGCACCGGGCGCGCCACCGCCGGCACCGTGACCGTCAGCGACGGCAACGGTAACTCGGCGACCGTCCAGGTGGTCGGCGGCGGCTACCGCGTCACCGTGGTCTACAACGGGGCGACCACCGTCTACGACGTCGCGTACTGAGCGACCGGTGGCCTGCCTGGTCGGGCCGTGCCCGGCCAGGCGTGGACAATCGGGGCATGGATTGGCTGCACGAAGACCGCTGGCTCGACGGCGACGGAAACCCGTCGCCCGCGCGCCTGCTGCTGGACCCCCGCGGCCGCATCTCGCGGCGCACCTTCTGGCTCTACGGTGTGCTGGCGCTGACCGGGCTGACGCTGCTGGCGCGTGCGCTGCTGGACATTGCGCGCTGGAACACGGCCGAGGCCGAGGCGCTGGTGAACCTGGTGCTGCTGTGGCCGGCGGTGGCGATCTCGGCCAAGCGCTGGCACGACCGCGACAAGTCGGGCTGGTGGGTGCTGGTGGCCCTGGTGCCCGTGGTCGGCGTGCTGTGGATGCTGATCGACAACGGCTGCCGGCGCGGCACCGCCGGCGCCAACCGCTTCGGCCCGCCGCCTGCCGTCTGACGCACGGCGGGCCCGCTGGGGCGGTCAGTACCGGCCGGTGATGCCGGCCAGGCGCAGGTAGAGGTTGGCCGCCCAGGCCACGGCGCCGCGGTGCAGCCAGCTGCGCCAGCCGCGGCGCTCGGTCGGCTGCGCCACCTCGGCGGACACCGCCAGCGCCGCCTCGAAGCGGGTGCGCAGCGCCGCTGCGAAGCTGGCGTCGCGCACCACCACGTTGGCCTCCAGGTTCAGCAGCAGCGACAAGGGGTCGATGTTGCTGCTGCCCACGGTGGCCCAGTCGTCGTCGACCACGGCCACCTTGGCGTGCAGGAAGGCGGGCATGTACTCGAAGATGCGCACGCCGTGCGCGCCCAGTTCGGCGTACAGCGCGCGCGCTGCCATCGCGGCGATGCGGTAGTCGATCTTGCCCTGCAGCAGCAGCCGCACCTGCACGCCGCGCCTGGCCGCCAGACGCAATGCGCGCCGGAAGCCCTGGCCGGGGTAGAAGTACGGCACCGCGATGTCGATGCGCTCGCGGGCGCTGCGCAGCGCCTCGATGTAGCTGCGCTCGATGGCGCGGCGCTGCCGGAAGTTGTCACGCACCACGAAGGCGGCCCGCACCGGCCGCGCCGCCATCTCGGCGCTCTGGCGGCGCTGGCGCGATTCGCGCGCGCGCAGGCGGCGCAGCAGCGCCAGGCCGCGGTCGAGCGGCTGGCTGCTGCGTGCCAGCGCACGCACCTCGTCGCGCCAGCCGTGGCCCAGGTTGGCGCGCGCCCACATCGCGCGCGTGGTGGCGTGCACCTGGCGCGCCAGCGGGCCGCGCACCTCGATCGCGAAGTCCAGCCGCGGCGTCTCGGTCCAGCCGTGGTTGAGGTCGTTGCGGTCTTCGATGACGTTGATGCCGCCCACGAACGCCGTGCGCTGGTCGACCACGCAGAGCTTCTGGTGCAGCCGGCGCAGCTGACCAGGCTGCAGCCAGGCCCACCAGCGGTCGAGCGCACGGAACACCTCCAGCCGCACGCCGCTGCCGGCCAGCCACGCGCGCAGCGTGGGCAGCGTGGCCAGCGAGCCGAAGCCGTCGACGACCAGGTGCACCGCGATGCCGCGGCGGTCGGCGTCGAGCAGCGCGTCGGCGATGCGGCGGCCGGCGCTGTCGTCGTGGAAGATGTAGGTCGCCAGCCAGACTTCGCGCCGGGCCCCGGCGATGGCCTCGCACATGCGCGGAAACAGCTGGTCGCCGCCTTCCAGCAGGTCCACCGCGTTGGAGCCGACGAAGCGCGGTGCCGGCACCCCCAGGCGGGCCCACAAGGATGCATCGCCCGGATGCATCGCTCGCCCCTGCAGCATCAGGCGGGCTCCAGTTCCGCCACCAGCGGCAGGTGGTCGGACATGCGGGCCCAGGCCATGCCGCGCGGCACCATCATCGTGCTGCAGCGCAGCCCGCGCAGGTAGAAGCGGTCGAGCGCGAACACCGGCGCCAGCGACGGGAACGTCAGGCGCTGCGCCCGACCGGCCTCGGGCACGTGGGCGCGCTGCAGGCCCACGGCGGCCATCAGCGGGTCGAGCTTCTCGCTCCAGTCGTTGAAGTCGCCGGCCACCACCAGCATCTCGCCGGGCGGCACTTCGGCGGCGATGAAGGCCGCCAGGCGCTCGACCTGGCGCACGCGGCTGGCGTGCACCAGCCCGAAGTGCACGACGATGGCGTGCACGGTGGTGCCGTTCCACTGCACCGGCACGTGCAGCAGGCCGCGCTGCTCGAAGCGGTGGTCGCTGACGTCGTGGTGACCGATGTCGCCCACCGGCCAGCGCGACAGCAGCGCATTGCCGTGCTCGCCGTGGCGCGTGACGGCGTTGCTGCGGTAGGCCGCGGTGTAGCCCTCGGGCGCAAGGAAGTCCGCCTGGCCCTGGTCGGGCCAACCGAACGAGGTGCGGTCGAAGCGGCGTGCGTCGCGCGTGTGGAACAGGCGCACCTCCTGCAGGAACACCAGATCGGCGTCGAACGATTCGACCGCCAGCCCCAGGTTGTGGATCTCCAGCCGCTTGCCGCGGCCCATGCCGCGCACGCCCTTGTGGATGTTGTAGGTGGCCACGCGCAGCGCGCCGATGCTGGTCAGCGGCGGCATCTGCGTCGACTGCAGCGGGTTCAGCGCATTCATCGCGGCACCTCCAGTCCGAAGCGCGGCAGCTGCAGGATGGCCTCGGCGTTGCTGGGGCTGAAGCAGTGGTCGGCCGCCGCACGCCAGGGCAGCCACCGGTGCTGCAGGTGTTCGCGCGGGTTCAGCGTCACCGCCGTGCCCGGAGCCACGGTGAGGCCGAAGACGTGTTCGGTGTTGTGCGTGACGCCCGGCGCATAGCGGTGGCGCCAGGTGGGGTAGATCTCGTAGACGTTGGACAGCCCCCAGTCACGCATGGTGCCGGCGGTGATGCCGGTCTCCTCGGCCACCTCGCGCCAGGCCGTCTGCAGCAGCGGTTCATCGGGCGCGTCCAGCGAGCCGGTGACGCTCTGCCAGTAGCCGGGCCGGTCGGCCCGTTCGATCAGCAGCACCTGCCCGTCGGGCTGGTGGATCACGACGAGCACGGACACCGGGATCTTGGGGGGCTTGTTCACCGGGCGGGATTGTAGGAGCCGGCCCTGTGCGCGGGTCTGCGCGCTGTCATGGCCCCGACACGGCGGGCCGCAAGCATCGCAACCTTCCGAACCCCCGAGCGAAGGACACTCTGATGACTCCCCGCCTCCACCTGCTGGCTGCCGCTGCGCTGCTGACCGCCGGCGCCCAGGCCCAGACGCTCAGCGGCTGGGCGCTGCTGCCCGCCGCCACCTTCGCCGACGGCCCCACCTCGGGCCAGTTCGCGGCGCCCAACCCCTACGGCACCAACCTGCCGCCGTTCATCGACAAGCAGCCGGTGCAGGGCTTCTCGGGCGTGCTCGCCGGCCCGCGTGCCGGCAGCTTCCACATGCTGGTCGACAACGGCTTCGGCGGCCAGGCGAACTCGGCCGACGCGCTGCTGCGCGCCTACGCGGTGCAGGTCGACTGGCGCACGAAGTTCGGCGGCAGCGGCACCGTGCGCGCCGCCGACTGGGCCACCGGCCGCCCGCGCGCTGCCTTCGACGCCCGCACCCGGCTGCAGCTGAACGACGCCAACCGCCTGCTGCAGTTGCCGATCCAGGCCGACTACACGCATTACTACGACAACCCCGCCAACCCGCAGGTGCCCGAAGGCATCCGCGCCGGCCGGCTGCTCACGGGCGCCGACTTCGACATCGAGTCGATCCGCCGCGACCGCGCCGGCAACCTCTGGTTCGGCGACGAGTTCGGCCCCTACCTGATCAAGACCGACGCGCAGGGCACCGTGCTGCGCGACGCCATCGTGCTGCCCGGCGTCTACGCGCCCGAGCACCGTGACGTGCGGGCCGGCACCGCCACCGCCAACCTGGGCGGCAGCGGCGGCTTCGAGGGCATGGCCCTGAACGCCAGCGGCGACAAGCTCTACACGCTGCTGGAGAAGACGGTGGCCGGCGACACCGCCAAGACCCTGCGCATCGACGAGTTCGACCTTGCCTCCGAGGCCTACACCGGCGTGCAGTTCTTCTACCCGCTCGACACGGCCGGCACCGCCATCGGGGACATGGTGGCGGTGGACGACCACCGCTTCGTCGTGATCGAGCGCAACGGCGGCACCGCGACCAGCGGCACGCCGTTCAAGAAGCTGTACCTGATCGACATCACGGGCCTGGCCAGCGGCGGCACGGTGGCCAAGACCGAGCTCGTGGACCTGATGAACATCGCCGACCCCGACGACCTGAACGGCGACGGCAGCACGGTGTTCACGTTGCCCTACGTGACGATCGAGAACGTGCTGGTGCTGAACCGCCGCACGCTGCTGGTGGCCAACGACAACAACTTCCCGTACGGCGGCGGCCGCGAACTGGCGTCGGACAACACCGAGTTCATCCGCATCGCGCTGCCGGCGCCGATCGGCCGCTGAGCCGACGGCGGCAGCGCCCGCGGACCGGTGGGCCCCCCGCGCCCGTGAACCGCTACAGCAGCACGATGTCGTACTGCTCCGGGTTCATCGTCGGCTCGGCGCTGAGGCTGATCGGCTTGCCGATGAACTCGCTCAGGCCCGCGAGGTGCGTGCTCTCTTCGTCGAGCAGCATCTCGACGACGGCAGCACTGGCGACGACGCGGAACTCCTTCGGGTTGAACTGGCGGGCTTCGCGCAGGATCTCGCGCAGGATGTCGTAGCACACGCTGCGCGCCGTCTTCACCTGCCCGCGGCCCTCGCAGGTGGGGCAGGGCTGGCACAGCATGTGGGCCAGGCTCTCCCGCGTGCGCTTCCTCGTCATCTCCACCAGGCCGAGCTGCGTGAAGCCGCTCACCGTGGTGCGCGTGCGGTCGCGCGCGAGCTGCTTGCGCAACTCGGCCAGCACGGCCTGCTGGTGGTCTTCGCGGGTCATGTCGATGAAGTCCGCGATGATGATGCCGCCCAGGTTGCGCAGGCGCAGCTGGCGCGCGATGGCGCCGGCGGCTTCGAGGTTGGTCTTGAAGATGGTGTCTTCGAAGTTGCGCGCGCCGACGAAGCCGCCGGTGTTCACGTCGACCGTGGTCAGCGCCTCGGTCTGGTCGATGATGAGGTAGCCGCCGCTCTTCAGGTCCACGCGCCGCGCCAGCGCGCGCTGGATCTCCTCTTCGATGCCGAAGAGGTCGAAGATGGGCCGCTCGCCGCGGTACAGGTCGAGCTTGGCGCGCGCGCCGGGCATGTAGACGTCGCCGAAGGCCTTCAGCGCCTCGAACTGCATCTGCGAGTCGATGCGGATGGTCTGCGTGGCGTCGGTCGTCAGGTCGCGCAGCACGCGTTCGGCCAGGCTCAGGTCCTGGTGCAGCAGCGTGCCGGGCTTCTGCGCCTGCGCGCGCTGGCGGATCGTGGCCCAGGTCTTGCGCAGGTAGGCGATGTCGTCGGCGAGCTCGGCGTCGCTGGCTTCCTCGGCGTTGGTGCGCAGGATGAAGCCGCCACCCTTGTCGTCGGGGTCGTGCGCGGCCAGCACCTGCATGCGTGCGCGCAGCTGCTCGCGCAGCTCGGGGCTGCCGATCTTCTGGCTGATGCCGATGTGGTTGTCGTGCGGCAGGAAGACCAGCATGCGCCCTGCGATGCTGACCTGCGTGGACAGCCGCGCCCCCTTGGTGCCGATGGCGTCCTTGATGACCTGCACCGTCAGCGTCTGGCCTTCGAAGACCTGGCGCTCGATCGGCGGCAGCGGCGCATCCGGGCGCGTTGCGGGGTGGCCGTGCAGGTCGGCCACATGCAGGAAGGCCGCGCGCTCCAGGCCGATGTCGACGAAGGCGCTCTGCATGCCGGGCAGCACGCGCGCCACCTTGCCCAGGTAGACGTTGCCGACCTGGCCGCGTTCCAGCGTGCGCTCGATGTGCAGTTCCTGCACCGCACCGTTTTCGACGACGGCCACCCGCGTTTCCTGCGGGGCCCAGTTGATGAGGATGTCCTGGTTGGCCAAGGGCGGTACTGCGTCGTTGTTGTCAGGGGCTGGCCTGCACGCGGGCCCGGGCCAGCAGCTCCCGCGTCTCGAACAGGGGCAGACCCATGATACCGGTGTAGCTCCCGTCGATGCGCTCGATCCAGGCCGAGATCGGCCCCTGGATGGCATAGGCCCCGGCCTTGCCGAAGGGCTCGCCGCTGGCGATGTACTGGTCGATGACGCGCTCGGACAGCGCCGCGAAGCGCACGCGCGACGTGCTCAGCGCCAGCAGCGACTCGCGGCCGTGGCTCACGGCCACCGCGGTGTGCACCTGGTGCCAGCGGCCCGACAGCAGCCGCAGCGTGGCCGCGGCGTCGGCGGCGTCGCGCGGCTTGCCCAGGATGCGCCGGCCCGCCGCCACCGTGGTGTCGGCGGTGAGGATGGGAGCCTCAGGCAGGCCGCGCGTGTGCAGCCGTGTGCGTGCGGCCAGCAGCTTGGCCAGCGTGACGCGGCGCACGTAGTCCACCGGTGCTTCGTCGGGCCGTTCTTCCTCCAGCCGCTCGGCGTTCTCGCGCAGCGCCGGCAGCAGCGGGCGGTGCGCGATGCCCAGCTGCTCGATCAGCTGCGCGCGGCGCGGGCTCTGCGAGGCGAGGTAGACGAATCGGTGCATGGTGCTGGCAGCGCCTCACTCTCGGTGGTAGGGGTGGCCGCTGCCCAGGCTCCAGGCGCGGTACAGCGCCTCGGCCAGCAGCACGCGCGCGAAGGCGTGCGGCAGGGTCAGGTCCGACAGGCGCAGCGTCTCGTCGGCCGTGGCCTTCAGCGCCGGGTCCAGGCCATCGGGGCCGCCGATCAGCAGCGCCACGTCGCGGCCGTCGCCGCGCCAGAACTGCAGGCGTTCGGCCAGCGTGGCGCTGGTGTGGCGGCTGCCGTGTTCGTCGAGCACGACGCGGCGCGCGCCTTTCGCCATGGCGCCCTCGATGCGCTGCGCCTCGGCCGCCATGCACTGCGCGGCGGTCTTGCCGCCGCTGCGGGGCTCGGCCTTCAGTGCCTTCAGTTCCAGACGCATCTCGGGCGGGAAGCGCTTGGCGAAGTCGTCCCAGGCCGTGTCGGCCCAGGCGGGCTGGCGCTGGCCCACGGCCACGACCACCAGCTTCATCGGGCTCAGCGCGTGCCGGACTTCTTGGGCACGCTCTTGCGGGCCACGACCACGGTCTTCACGGCGGCGCGCTTGGCGGGCGCGGTCTTGCCGGCTGCCGTCTTGGCGGGCGCCTTCTTGGCCGCCACGCGCTTGAACGCCGCGGTCTGGTTGGCGGCACGCTTGGCCGCCACCTTCTTCGCCGGCGCCGTGCGCGGCGCGGCGCGGCGCGGCTCGGCAGCCGCGGCCTGGCCCTTCTTGGCGGCGTTGGACCGCCCGAGCGGTGGCGCCGGCTCGCTGGCCTTCACGAGGCCGGTCTTGGCCTCGCCCATCTTCATGCGCACCGACTTCGCACCCCAGATCTCCTCGAGGTGGTAGTAGTCGCGGATCGCCGGCTGCATGATGTGCGCCACCGCGGCGCCACAGTCGACGATGATCCATTCACCGTTGTCCTCGCCCTCGGTGGACAGCACCGGGAAGCCACGCGCCTTGACGCTGTCGCGCACGCTGGCGGCCAGGGCCTTGGTCTGGCGGTTGCTGGTGCCCGAGGCGACGATGACGCGTTCGAACATCGAGCTCAGGTGCTCGGTGTTGAAGACGGCGATGTTCTGCGCCTTCACGTCCTCGAGGCCATCGACGATGGCGCGCTGCAGTTTGCGAATGTCCATTCAGTTCCTGATGGCGGCTGCGTACAGCCTGTGTTGGTCAATATAGCCCGCCACGTCGGCGGGCACCAGGGTGGAGATGTCCAGGCCCAGGGCGGCCCGGCGGCGGATGTCGGTGGACGAGATGTCCAGCATGGCCAGCGGCACGCTGCGGTGCGGGAAACGCAGCACGTCGGCGTGCACCGCGGGCGCGGCGCCGGGGCGGTTGGCCACCGCCAGCGTCACGCGGGTCAGCAGTTCCTGCCACTGGTTCCAGGTGTGCAGGCCCGCGTACTGGTCCTGCCCGATGAGCAGGAACCACTGCTGCCCGGGCTGCGCGGCCTGCAGCGCACGCACCGTGTCCAGGGTGTAGCTGGGGCCGGCGCGGTCGATCTCGATGCGGTCCAGCACGAAGCGCGGCTCGCCGGCGATCGCCAGCTGCACCATCGCGGCACGGTGCACGGCATCGGTGACCTGGCGGTCCTTCTGCCAGGGCTGGCCAGCGGGTATCCAGCGCACGGCGTCCAGCTGCAGGTCGACCAGGGCCGAGCGCGCCAAGGCGACATGCGCGTTGTGCACCGGGTCGAAAGTGCCCCCGAAGAGGCCGATGCGCTTCACGCGGCGAGCCAGTCGCGCGGGCGCAGGAAGTCGGTGTAGAGCTTCGCCTCGGGGCTGCCGGACTCGGGGTGCCAGTCGTAGCGCCACTTCACGATGGGCGGCATCGACATCAGGATGCTCTCGGTGCGGCCGCCGCTCTGCAGGCCGAACAGCGTGCCCCGGTCCCACACGAGGTTGAACTCGACGTAGCGGCCGCGGCGGTAGGCCTGGAAGTCGCGCTCGCGCTCGGTGTAGGGCGTGTCGCGGCGGCGCTGCACGATGGGCAGGTAGGCCGGCACGAAGGCGTCGCCGACCGCACGGATCATCGCGAAGCCGCTGTCGAAGCTGCCTTCGGTGAAGTCGTCGAAGAAGACGCCGCCGATGCCGCGCGGCTCGTTGCGGTGCTTCAGGAAGAAGTACTCGTCGCACCAGGCCTTGAAGCGCGGGTACTTGTCGGCGCCGAACGGCGCCAGCGCATCGCGGCAGGTGGCATGGAAGTGGCGGGCGTCGTCTTCCACGCCGTAGTAGGGCGTCAGGTCCATGCCGCCGCCGAACCACACCACCGGCTCCTTGCCTTCGGGCAGCGCCGCGAACATGCGCACGTTCATGTGCACCGTGGGCACGTGCGGGTTGCGCGGATGCATCACGAGCGACACGCCCATGGCCTCGAACGGCGCACCCGCCAGCTCGGGCCGGTGCTGCGTGGCCGACGGCGGCAGCGTCCTGCCCTTCACGTGGCTGAAGTTGCAGCCGCCGCGCTCCAGCACGTTGCCCTCCTCGACCAGCTGCGACAGCCCGTCGCCTTCGAGCCGGCCGCCGGGTTCGCGCGTCCAGCCGTCGCTCACGAAGGCCTTGCCGTCCTCGGCCTGGAAGGTGGCGACGATGTGGCCTTGCAGGCCCAACAGGTAGGTACGAACCGCAGCGGTGTCAATCATGGGAGGAACTTCCGTCATCAAGCGGCCGCCGCGGATCCGGCTGCGCCGGTCCGCTGGCGGCGCCCCCCGGGGGGAGGCGCCGAAGGCGCTTCGGGGGGGTCAATGTCTGATGGCGCGGTGGCCGATGTCGTTGCGCCACTGCGCGCCGTCGAAGTGGATGGTGCGCACGGCGTCCAGCGCCCGCTGCTGGGCCAGCCGCACCGATTCGCCCAGCGCGGTGACGCACAGCACGCGGCCGCCGCTGGTGACGGGCTGGCCGTCCTTCAGCGTGCTGCCGGCGTGGAAGACCTGCAGGTCGTCGGACGCCGCCGGAAGCACGGTGATGGGGTCGCCCGCGCGCGGCGTGCCGGGGTAGCCGGCGGCCGCCATCACCACGCCCAGCGCGACGCGGCGGTCCCATTGCAGTTCGGCCTCGTGCAGCGTGCCGTCGGTGGCATGCATCAGCACCTCGAACAGGTCGCTCTTCAGCCGCATCAGGATGACCTCGGCCTCGGGGTCGCCGAGCCGGCAGTTGAACTCCACCGTGCGCGGCTGGCCCTGGGCGTCGATCATCAGCCCGGCGTACAGGAAGCCGGTGAACGGGTGGCCGTCCTTGGCCATGCCGGCGAGCGTGGGGTGGATGATCTCCTGCATCACCTTCGCATGCACGTTGGGCGTGACCACCGGCGCCGGCGAGTACGCGCCCATGCCGCCCGTGTTGGGCCCGCGGTCGCCGTCGAAGATGCGCTTGTGGTCCTGGCTGGTGGCCAGCGGCAGCACGTGCTGGCCGTCGCACAGCACGATGAAGCTGGCTTCCTCGCCGTCCATGAACTCCTCGATCACGACACGGCCGCCGGGCACGCCCAGCATGGTGTCGATGGCGGCGTGCGCTTCCTCGGCCGTCATTGCCACCACCACGCCCTTGCCGGCGGCCAGGCCGTCGGCCTTCACGACGATGGGCGCGCCGTGCTTGTCCACGTGGGCATGGGCGGCTGCGGCGTCGGTGAAGCTGGCGTACAGCGCGGTCGGGATGCCGTGGCGCTGCATGAATTCCTTGGCGAAGGCCTTGGAGCTCTCCAGCTGCGCCGCGGCCCGCGTGGGGCCGAAGATGCGCAGGCCGCGGGCGCGGAAGACGTCGACCACGCCGGCGGCCAGCGGCGCCTCGGGGCCGACGACCGTCAGCGCCACCTTCTCGGCCACGGCGAAGTCGGCCAGCGCCGCGGGGTCGCTCAGTGGCACGTTGCGCAGGTTGGGGTCGAGCGCGGTGCCGGCGTTGCCGGGGGCCACGTACACGGTCTGCACGCGCGCGCCCTGCGCCAGCTTCCAGGCCAGCGCGTGTTCGCGGCCGCCGCCGCCGATGACGAGCACCTTCATGCGCGCCTCACGCCGACAGGGCCGCGTTGTGGAACACGTCCTGCACGTCGTCGAGGTCCTCGATCACGTCGAGCAGCTTCTGCATGCGCGCGGCGTCCTCGCCTTCCAGCTCGACCGTGTTCTCGGCGCGCATCGTCACCTCGGCGATCTCGGGCTTCAGCCCGGCGCCTTCCAGCGCGGCCTTCACGGCCTCGTAGTCGGCCGGGGCGCACAGCACCTCGATGGCGCCGTCGTCGCCGGTGATCACGTCCTCGGCGCCGGCTTCCAGCGCCACTTCCATGACCTTGTCCTCGCTGGTGCCGGGCGCGAACACGAACTGCCCGCAGTGCTTGAACTGGAACGCGACCGAGCCTTCGGTGCCCATGTTGCCGCCGTACTTGCTGAAGGCGTGGCGCACCTCGGCCACGGTCCGCACGCGGTTGTCGGTCATGCAGTCGACGATGATCGCGGCGCCGCCGATGCCGTAGCCCTCGTAGCGGATCTCCTCGTAGTTCACGCCTTCGAGGTTGCCGGTGGCCTTGTCGATGTTGCGCTTGACGGTGTCGACCGGCAAGTTCACGGCCTTGGCCTTTTCAACCGCCAGCCGCAGCCGCGGGTTGGACGCGACGTCGCCGCCGCCCAGGCGTGCGGCGACCATGATCTCGCGGATCACGCGGGTCCAGGCCTTGCCGCGCTTTTCGTCCTGGCGGCCCTTGCGGTGCTGGATGTTGGCCCATTTGGAATGTCCGGCCATGGTGGGGGAAGCTCCTTCGTCGAAGGCAGCGAGTTTACGGCGGCGGCAGCCTCATGCCAGAACTGATCGGCACGCGGCCGGGCCGCGACGGGGACGCTAGACTCGCCGACGCCTCAGCCGACGGAGCCCCATCGCCATGCCCGATCCCATCCTCGTCGCCCAGCACGGCGCCACCGAATGCCACCTGCTGCCCGCGCTGGCCAACCGCCACGGGCTGATCACCGGGGCCACCGGCACCGGCAAGACGATCACGCTGCAGACGCTGGCCGAGAACTTCAGCAAGATCGGCGTGCCGGTGTTCATGGCCGACGTGAAGGGCGACCTCACCGGCGTCACGCAGGCCGGCAGCATCGGCGGCAAGCTCGCCGCGGTGCTGAAGGAACGCGGCCTGGGCACGCCCGAATCGGTGGCCTGCCCGGCAACGCTGTGGGACGTCTTCGGCGAGCAGGGGCACCCCGTGCGCGCCACGGTCTCGGACATGGGTCCGCTGCTGCTGGCCCGCATGCTGGCACTGAACGACACGCAGGCCGGCGTGCTGAATCTGGTGTTCAAGATCGCCGACGACCAGGGCCTGGCGCTGCTCGACATGAAGGACCTGCGCGCGATGCTGCAGTTCGTCGGCGACAACGCGAAGGAGTTCACCACCGAGTACGGCAACGTCAGCGCCGCCAGCATCGGCGCCATCCAGCGCGGGCTGCTGCAGATCGAGGAACAGGGCGGCGACAAGTTCTTCGGCGAGCCCATGCTCGACATCAGCGACTTCATGCAGACCGTGGACGGCCGCGGTGTCGTGAACATCCTCGCCGCCGACCGGCTGATGAACGCTCCGCGGCTGTACGCCACCTTCCTGCTGTGGATGCTGAGCGAGCTGTTCGAGTTGCTGCCCGAGGTGGGCGACCTCGACAAGCCCAAACTCGTGTTCTTCTTCGACGAAGCGCACCTGCTCTTCAAGGACGCGCCGGCGGTGCTGACCGAGCGCATCGAGCTCGTCGTGCGCCTGGTGCGCAGCAAGGGCGTGGGCGTGTACTTCGTGACGCAGAACCCGCTCGACATCCCCGACACCGTGCTGGCGCAGCTGGGCAACCGCGTGCAGCATGCGCTGCGCGCTTTCACGCCGCGCGACCAGAAGGCGGTGAAGTCGGCCGCCGAGACCATGCGCGCCAACCCCGCCATCGGCGACATGGCCACCGCCATCACCGAGCTGGCCGTGGGCGAGGCACTGGTGAGCTTCCTCGACGCCAAGGGGCGGCCCAGCATCACCGAGCGTGTCTACGTGCTGCCGCCGGGCAGCCAGATCGGCCCCATCACGCCCGAGCAGCGCAAGGCGCTGCTGGCCGGATCGCTGGTGGCCGGCACCTACGAGAAGACCGTGGACCGCGACTCGGCCTACGAGAAGATCAAGGGCCGCGCCACCGCCGAAGCGCCAGCGGGCGGCGGCCTGCAGGGCAGAACGGCGCGCGGCCCGGCCAGTGCCGGGGCCGGCCAGGCGCCGGCCGAAGGCGGCGGCATGATGGACGGCCTGAAGGACGTGCTGTTCGGCAGCACCGGCCCGCGCGGCGGGCGCCGCCCCGGGCTGGCGGAAGCCGCCGCCACCTCGGCGGTGCGCAGCATCGGCACCGCGGTCGGGCGCGAGATCATTCGCGGCGTGCTGGGCTCGCTGCTCGGGGGTCGCCGGCGCTGACCACCGCGGCGGCGCCGGCGGCGGGCCGGCGCAGCACGCGCGCCGCGCTGCCCAGGGCGGGCAGCAGGCGGTTGGCGAAGTAGCTGCTGGGCGTGTCGGGCTCCAGCGCGGCCACCACCAGGTGCGCCAGCGGCTGGTCCAGGCCGACGTAGAAGCTGCCGGCACCGGCCTGCAGGGCCAGCGGCTCGGTCTGCACCGTCACCAGCAGCGCACGGCGCGCGTCGGCGATGCGGCCGCGCACGTCGGGGCGGTCGGTCTCGACGCGGGCCGTCTCGCGCCACGTCTCGGCCAGCAGCGGCTGCGGCGCCCCCAGGGTCTGCACCTGCACGCCCAGCGCCTGCAGCCGCGCCACCGCCTCGCCCGCTTCGGCCGCGAGCCAGTAGCCGCAGGGCCGCGGCCGCTGCACCAGCGTGCGCAGCTCCAGCGACGAGTTCCACTGCACCTCCAGCGGCAGGTCGGCGCCGGTGGCGGGGTCGAGCATCGGCAGCACGCGCCGGGTCGGCGTCTGCGCCGCCAGCACCGCCACCGTGCCCTCGCAGGCGGCCGCAGCCACCTGCTGCGCCAGCGCCTGCTGCAGCGCAGCCAGGGCCGGGGCGCGTTCGGCGGCACTGTGCAGCAGGCTGCGCAGCGCGACCAGGTGGCTGTGCACGCGGCGCTCCAGATGCAGCCGGCCGATGCCCACGCCGCGGCTTTCCAGCAGGATGCTCACCGCGTGCTGCAGCCCCTGCACGTTGCGCAAGGTGTCGGGCTGCACGCCGCCCATCGACAGCCGCAGGTCGCCCGGCGTCGTCGGGTTGGTGTAGTACCAGGTGTGCGTCAGGCCGTCCGCGTCGAGCGCGCTGCGCAGCGGCGCCAGGAACCAGGCCTCGGTGGCGGCGGCCAGGGCCGGCGGCAGGTTGGCGGCGGTGGCGTGCTGCAGCAGCAGGTCGTGACGCTGGATGGCGCCGAACTTCTGCAGGTAGCGGCCAACCACCGTGTGCTCGTGCACGTCGACCACCAGCGCCGGCGTGAACCGGCGCGCCAGGCTCGCCAGCGCGCCGGCCTCGGGCGTGCGCAGCAGCAGGTGGTCGCGGTTGATGTCCTGCCCGTCCATCGCCACACGCAGCCCGAACGCCGCGCCGTCGGGATTGGCCCGCGGCAGCACGAGCACCTCGATGTGCTGCAGCAGCGGCGCCAGCGCGCCGCCGGCCAGCTCGCGCGACAGCGCCAGCAGCGCTTCGCTGCCGGCCGGCTCGTCGCCGTGCTGCTGGCCCAGCAGCAGCACGCGCGGGCGCGCGCCGCCGGCGAACGAGGACGCAGCGGGCGCGGCGACGGTGAAGTGCAGCGCCTCGATCGCCGTGCCGCGCTGCGAGACCCCCGCGGCGATGCGGCGCACGCCCGGCACCTGCGCCAGCGCGGCCAGCAGCGCCGACAGTTCCTCGTTGCTGGTGAAGGTGCTGCGCCCGGGCTGCAGGCCCGGCGTGTCCGCACGCTCGGTCGGCGCCGGGAAGCGGGCGGCGACGGCCTCGCTGTACGGCAGGCCGGGGGCCGACGCCGCGGACGCAGCCGCGGACGCAGCCGCTGGCGCGGCCGGCGCCGCGGCCGCCGACGCCGGCGGCATCGCCACCTGCGCCACCGCCGCGCCCGCGGCCAGCAGCCCGGCGGCCAGGCCTGCCGCCCCCGACTCCCACCACGCGCTGCGCCACCGGTTCCTGCCCATCGCGGCATCTTGCCAGCAGCAGGCCACAATGCCGTGATGAAACGTTGGCTGACACGCCTGCTGCTGTCGATCGCGGTGCTGGGCGGCGCGCTGCTGCTGGCGGGCCGCCTGGGCCTGCTGGCGGGCAGCGAGCCCGCCGACCTGGGGGTGCAGGGCGGCCGGCTGAAGGCGCCGTCCACCACGCCCAACAGCGTCAGCAGCCAGGCCGCGCTCTGGGTCGCCCACCCGCGCCGGACCGATGCCGGCATCGCGCCGCTGCCGCTGCGCGGCGACGCCGCCGACGCCATCGCCCGTCTGCAGCCGCTGGCCGCGGCGATGCCCGGTGCGCGTGTCGTGCGCGGCAGCGCCGACTACCTCTACGTGCAGTGCACGTCGCGCTGGCTGGGGTTCGTCGACGACGTCGAGTTCTGGGTCGACCCCGCGGCCGGGGTGATCCACGTGCGCTCGGCCTCGCGCATCGGCCACGGCGACCGCGGCGTGAACCGCGCGCGCATCGAGGCGCTGCGGGCGGCCTGGATGCGGCCCGACTCCTGACAGGCCACGATCGGGTCCGCCCGCCCGGCGCACGCCCACCCGATCCGGGTCCCCGCGCGGAAGCCGGCCACGGCCACGCGCCTACAATCGCGGGGTTTGGGGGCGCGCACATTCCTGGTGCCTCCCTTGGAGAGTTTCCGTGTCCGAGTCGCAAATCGTGTCCGCCGCCGCCATCGCTTCCGACCTGCCCACGCTCGAGCGTGAGCTGGCCGAGCTGTTCGTGCAGGCCCTGAACCTCGAAACCCCGGCGGCCGAGATCGACCCCGCCGCCTCGCTGTTCGGCGACGGACTGGGCCTGGACTCGATCGACATCCTGGAAGTGGCGCTGGAGGTCTCGCACCGCTACGGATTCCAGCTGCGCTCGGACGACGAGAACAACCACCAGATCTTCCAGTCGCTGCGCAGCCTGGCCGCCCACGTGGCGCAGCACCGCACGAAGTAAGCGCGCCCATGCCGATCTGGCGCATCGTCGCCGTGGCGACCGCCCTCGTCGGCTACACGCTGCTGTCCACCACGATGATGGCGCGCTGGCCCGACCACCCGTGGTCGGTGGCGGCGCTGTTCGGCCCGCTGCTGCTGGCGCTGGCCATCGGCGGCGCGCTCAAGCGCCACTGGCCCACGCTGGCCGCCTGCGCGGGGCTGGCGCTGCTGCTGGTGCTGCTGGTGGCGCGCGGCGGCGCCGACATCAACCGCCTGTACGTGCTGCAGCACGCCGCCATCCATGCCAGCCTGGGCTGGACCTTCGGCATGACGCTGCGCCCCGGCGCGACGCCGCTGATCACGCTGATGGCCGAGCGCGTGCACAGCGTCTTCACGCCCGAGATGCGCGCCTACACCCGCTGGCTCACCGGCGCATGGGTGCTGTTCTTCGCCGGCATGATCGTGGTCTCGCTGCTGGTCTATGCGCTGGCGCCCTGGACCTGGTGGTCGTTCTTCTGCGGCGTGCTGACGCCGGCCGCAGCGGTGGGCTTCTTCGTCGGTGAGCACCTGATGCGCTACCGCCGCCACCCCGAGTTCGAACGCGTCACGCTGGCGCAGGCCTTCCGGGCCTACCGCGCCTCGGGCTCATGAGCGCGCCGGGCCGCTCCCGTGCGCCCACCCCGCGGCGCGCAGCGTGCAGGGGCGTCCGGTGACCGCCGCCACGCTGCCGCTGCTGGCACCGCGCGACCTGCACGCGCCGCTGGCCTGGCGCCGCGGCGCCCCGGTGAGCGCGGCGCAGTTCCTCGGCGACGCCACGCTGCTGGCCGAGCAGCTGCCGGCACGCGGCCGGCCGATCAACCTGTGCCAGGACCGCTACCGCTTCGCGCTCGGTCTCGCCGCGGCGCTGCTGCGCGGCCAGACCAGCCTGATGCCGCCGAACGCGCTGCCCGAGACGCTGCGCACGCTGCAGGGCGGCGCCGACGCCCCTTACGCGTTGGTGGACGACGCGGCGCTCGACGTCGGCGGGCTGCACGCGGTCTTCGTCGAGGCGCCGGCGGACGCGGCGCCGGTGCATGCCGTGCCGCAGATCCCGGTGGACCTGGAAGCCGTGTGCCTGCTGACCAGCGGCTCCACCGGCCCGCCGCAGCCGCACGCCAAGCGCTGGGGGCCGCTGGTCGCCAACATCGGCGCCGAGGCCGAGCGGCTGGCGGGGTTCCTGGGCCGTCCGTCGCTGCACGGGCTGAACGTGCTGGCCACCGTGCCGGCCCAGCACAGCTACGGCTTCGAGTCGACGGTGCTGCTGGCGCTGCTGGGCGGTGCCTGCTTCGACGCCGGCCGGCCGTTCTACCCGGCCGACATCGCCGAGGCGCTGCAGCGCGTGCCGGCACCGCGCGCGCTGGTGACCACGCCGTTCCACCTGAAGACGCTGCTGCTCGCCGGCGTGGCGCTGCCGCCGGTGGAACTGGTGCTGTCGGCCACCGCGCCGCTGTCGCCGCAGCTGGCGGCCCAGGCCGAGGCCGCCTTCGACGGCCAGTTGGTCGAGATCTACGGCTGCACCGAAGCCGGCCAGGTGGCCGCGCGCCGCACCACCGCCGGCGAGACCTGGCAGACGCTGGGCGCGCTGCGCATCTGGCGCGAGGATGCCGCCGACGGCGACAGCGCCGGCGAACGCTTCCTGGTGCAAGGCGGCCACGTCGTCGAACCCACGCCGCTGGCCGACGTGCTGGAACTGCAGGACGACCGCCACTTCCGGCTGCTCGGCCGCGCCAACGACCTGATCCACGTCGCCGGCAAGCGCAGCTCGCTGGCGCACCTGAACTTCCACCTCAACCGCATCCCGGGTGTCGACGACGGCGCCTTCTGGATGCCCGAGGAGCACGCCGACGGCATCACGCGCACGCTGGCCTTCGTGGTGGCGCCCACGCTCAGCGCGCGCCAGGTCATCGAGGCCCTGCGCGCGCACCTGGAGGCGGCCTTCGTGCCGCGGCGCGTGATCCACGTGCCGTCGCTGCCACGCGAGGCCACCGGCAAGCTCACGGCGCAGGCGCTGGCCCGGTTCGCGCGCGATGCGTTGAGCGAGGGTGACCGGTTCGAGATCCCTGCCGACCACCCGTCGTTCGCCGGCCACTTCCCCGGCCAGCCGGTGCTGCCCGGCGTGGTGCTGCTGTCGCTGGTGCTGCGCGCGCTGGACGCGCAGCCCGCGCTGCGCCAGCGCCTGGGCGCCGTGCCGCAGATCGCGCAGGTCAAGTTCATCGCCCCGGTGGGGCCGGGCACCGCGCTGCGCGTGGCACTCCGCGTACACGGCAGCGGTGTCGCCTTCGAGGTGCTGCGCGACGACGCCGCCGTGGCGCGCGGGCAGCTCGCACCCGGCCACCCGACATGACCAGTGCGGCCGCCAAGGACTGGACCGCGGCGCAGGAGCGCAGCAACATGCTGGCGCTGCGCACGATCGCCTGGATCGCCACCCACCTGGGGCGCCCGGTGGCGCGGCTGGTGCTGCACCCGATCACGCTGTACTACCTGCTGTTCGCGCCGCTGCCGCGGCGGCAGTCGCGGCGCTACCTGGGCCGCGCGCTCGGCCGGCCCGCGGGCTGGCTCGACCTGTACCGCCACATCCACACCTTCGCCTCGGTCGCGCTGGACCGCATCTGGTTCGCCAGCGGCCGCATGGACGTGTTCGACATGCAGATCCGCGGCAACACGCTGGTGGACACCGCGGTGGACGAAGGCCGCGGCGCGATGCTGCTGGGCGCGCACCTCGGCAGCTTCGAGGCGCTGCACGCCGTGGGCACCAGCCACCCGGGGCTGCGCGTGGCGATGGTGATGTACCCCGGCAACGCGCGCATGATCCACAGCGTGCTGCAGGCGCTGGCGCCGCACTTCGAGCTCGGCATCATCCCGATCGGCCAGCGCGGCTCGGCGCTGCAGATCCGCGACTGGCTCGACGGCGGCGGCCTCACCGGCCTGATGGGCGACCGCTTCGTGCCCAGCGACGCCGTGCACGGCAGCAGCATCACGCTGCCGTTCTTCGGCCGGCCGGCGCAGTTCACCGACGGCCCGATGCGGCTGGCGATGATGCTGCGGCGCCGCGTCATCTTCATGGTCGGCCTGTACCACGGCGGTCGCCGCTACGACGTGCGCTTCGAGCCGCTGGCCGACTTCCGCGATCCGCCCACCGACCCGGCCGAGCGCGAACGCCTCGTGCTGGCCGCGGTGGCCGACTACGTGCAGCGCCTGGAGGCCCTGTGCCGCGAAGCGCCCTACAACTGGTTCAACTTCTATGACTACTGGCATGAAGACGACGCGCCCGCCTGAGCCGGCGCGCGCGGTGACGCACCTGCGCCGTGCGCTGCTGCTGCTGGCGCTGGCCTGCACCGCGGCACCGGCCTGGGCCGCGTTCGACCTGGCGGCGCTGATGGCGCAGCTGGCGCAGCGCAAGGGCGGCGAGGCACGCTTCACCGAGGAACGCACCGTGACGACGCTCGACGCCACGCTGCGCGCCAGCGGCCGCCTGACCTTCCAGGCGCCCGACCGCTTCGCGCGCTACACCGAGGAGCCACGCGCCGAGTCGATGGAAGTGCAAGGCAACAACGTCGTGCTCAAGCGCGGCACGCGCACGCGGCAGATGGTGCTGGACGCCATCCCCGAACTGGCGGCGCTGGCCGACGCGATGCGCGGCACGCTCAACGGCGACGCCGCGGCGCTGCAGCGGCACTTCCGCGCCGAGGTCACCGGCGTGCCGGCGCGCTGGGTGCTGACGCTCACGCCCACCGACAGCCGGCTCGCGCGCAGCGTCGAGCAGCTGCAGATCGCGGGCCTGGGCGGCGACGTGCGCAGCATCGACCTGCGGCTGGCCGGCGGTGACCGCTCGCTGATGCTGGTCGAGCCGCTGACCGCCCCGACGGCCGGCCGATGACCCAGCACGCGCTGACGCCGCGGCACCGCGCCACGGTGCTGCTGCTGTGGCTGGCGGCGCTGCTGCTGGCCGGCTGGCAGATCGCGCGCACGCCGTTCGCGGCCGACCTCTCGGCCTTCCTGCCCGCCACCGCAGACGCGCAGCAGCGCGTGCTGATCGACCAGATCCGCAGCGGCGCGCCGGCGCGGCTGCTGTTCATCGGCATCGAAGGCGGCGACGCGCCGGCGCGCGTGGCGGCGTCGAAGCAGCTGGCCGCCGCGCTGCGCGCGAGCGGCCTGTTCGAGCAGGTCAGCAACGGCGACAACGACGCCTGGGCCGACATCGGCCGCTGGATGGTCGAGCGCCGCTACCTGCTGAGCCCGGCCGTCACGCCCGAGCGCTTCCAGGCCGACGGCCTGCGCGACGCGATCGACGACACGCTGTCGCTGCTGGGCACGCCGGCCGGCGCGGCGATCAAGCCGCTGCTGGAGCAGGATCCCACCGGCGAGGTGCAGCGCATCGCCGAAAGCATGATCCCGGTGCGCGCGCCGCGCACGGACGATGGCGTCTGGGTGGCGCGCGAGGCACCGCGCGCGCTGCTGCTGGCCGGCGTGCGCGCCGACGGCGCCGACCTCGACGCGCAGCAGGCGGCCATCGCCGCCATCCGCACCGCCTTCGCGCCGCTGCAGGCGCAGGGGCTGACGCTGCTGGTCAGCGGCGCGCCGGTGTTCTCGGTCGACAGCCGGGCGCAGATCGAGGCCGAGGTGCATTGGCTCGCGATCTCGGGCACGGTGCTGGTCAGCGTGCTGCTGCTGGCGGCCTTCGCCTCGCCGCGCGCGCTGCTGGTGGCGCTGCTGCCGGTGGCCACCGGCGTGCTGCTGGGCATCACCGCGGTGGGGCTGGTCTTCGGCAGCGTGCACGGCGTGACGCTGGGCTTCGGCACCACGCTGATCGGCGAGGCCGTGGACTACGCGATCTACTACCTGATCCAGGCGCGCGGCCGCGGCGGCCAGGGCTGGCGGCAGTGGCTGGCCGGCGGCTGGCCGACGCTGCGCCTGGGGCTGCTGACCTCGGTGTGCGGCTTCGCGGCACTGCTGTTCTCGGGCTTCCCGGGGCTGCAGCAGCTGGGCGTGTTCTCGATCGTCGGGCTGGTCGGCGCGCTGCTGGCCACGCGCTACCTGCTGCCGGTGCTGATGCCCGACGGCTCGCGCGGCGTCGGCCTGCGCCGCCAGCTGGCGCAGGGCGCGCGCTGGGCGGTGGCCGTGCTGCCGCGCACGCGCGCGCTGTGGCTGGCGCTGGGGCTGGCCTCGGCGGTGCTGGTGCTGCAGCGGGGCGACCTGTGGGACGCCGACCTGTCGTCGCTGAGCCCGGTGTCGCGCGAGGCGCTGGCACTCGACGCCAGCCTGCGCGCCGACATCAGCCCGGGCGCCGACGGCGCCGTCTTCGTCGTCGTGCAGGGTGCCAACGCCGAGGCCGCGCTGCAGCGCGCCGAAGCCGCATCGGAACGGCTGGAGCAGCTGGTCAACGACCGTGTCATCGCCGGCTTCGACAGCGTCACGCGCTTCCTGCCCAGCCTGCAGACGCAGCAGCGGCGCCAGGCCGCGCTGCCGTCCACCGCGGCGCTGATGGCGGCGCTGGAAGAAGCCACCGAAGGCGGGCCGCTGCCGGCGCGCCGCCTGGTGCCCTTCGTCGCCGCGGTCGACGAGGCCCGCGCGCTGCCGCTGGCCACACCCGAGTCCGCGCGCGACTCGGCGATCGCGCCGTTGCTGAACGCGATGATGCTGCGCCGCCCCGACGGCAGCTGGTCGGCGCTGCTGCCGCTGCAGCCGGTGGGCGAGAACATCGACCTGGACCGCGTGCGCACGGCACTGCAGGGCCTGCCGCAGACGCAGCTGGTGGACATCGGCGGCGAGCTCGGCCGCATGTACGACCGCTACCTGGGCGAAGCGCGCATGCAGGCACTGCTGGGCGCCCTGGGCGTGCTGCTGCTGGTGGCGCTGATGCTGCGCAACCTGCGCCGCCTGCTCGCGGTGTGCCAGCCGCTGCTGCTGGCGGTGCTGCTGACGCTGGGTGCGCTGGCGTTGCTGCGCGTGCCGCTGGGCATCCTGCACCTGGTGGGGCTGCTGCTGATCGTGGCCGTGGGCTCGAATTACGCCCTGTTCTTCGACCAGCTCACGATGGCGCGCGACCGCGGCGACGGCGCCGCCAGCGACGACACGCTGGCCTCGCTGGCGCTGGCCAACCTGACCACCGTGCTGGGCTTCGGGCTCATCGCGCTGTCGACGATCCCGGCGCTGTCGGCGATCGGCCGCGTCGTCGCGCCGGGGGCGCTGCTGGCGCTGGTGCTGGCGGCGGCGTTCGCGCCGCGGCCGAACCCGCCGCCGGCGCGGCCAGGCCGGTCACCGCGCCGGCAGGGTGCGCAGCGCCTGTGACAAAATTTTGCATGCCGGAAGCGCCGGCCGCCTGCAGTACCGTCCCGCCGATGGCTCCCCTCCCCGCCCCCGCCGCCGCCCCCCGCTGGCCCTGGCCGCCCGCCTTGCGCGCCAGCGTGGGCCTGCACATGGCGGCCGGCGCGGCGCTGTTCGTGCCCGGGGTCGAAGCCTGGGCGCTGGGCAGCGTGGTGCTGAACCACCTGGGCCTCACGGCCGCCGGCCTGTGGCCGCGCAGCAGCGTGCTCGGCGCCAACGTCACCCGGCTGCCCGCGGCCAGCGCGGCGCGCGGCGCCGTCGCCATCACCATCGACGACGGTCCCGACCCCGCCGTCACGCCGGCCGTGCTCGACCTGCTCGACACGCTGGGCGCACGGGCCACCTTCTTCTGCATCGCGCAGCGCGCGGCGCGGCACCCGGCGCTGGTGCGCGAGATCGTCGCGCGCGGCCACGACGTGCAGAACCACAGCGACGGCCACCGCCACGACTTCTCGCTCAGCGGCCCGCGCAAGCTGGAACGCGAGATCGCCGCGGCGCAGGCGCGGCTGGCCGACATCACCGGCCGCCGGCCGCATGCCTTCCGCGCCCCGGCCGGGCTGCGCAACCCGCTGCTCGACCCGGTGCTGCACCGCCTGGGGCTTCACCTGGTCAGCTGGACGCGGCGCGGCTTCGACACCCGCGACGCCGACCCCGCGCGCGTGCTGGCACGTCTGGAACGCGGCCTGGCCGGCGGCGACATCCTGCTGCTGCACGACGGCCACGCGCGGCGCACGGTCGCCGGCCGCCCGGTGCTGCTCGACGTGCTGCCGCCGCTGCTGGCGCGCGTGCGCGCCGCCGGCCTGCACACCGCCACGCTGCAGGCGGCGCTGCCGACGCGCCACCCGACCCCATGAACCATTCCGAGCAGACCCACCTGAGCCCGCCGCGCAACGCCGAGACCGACGCCTTCTGGCGCGCGCTGCACGACGCCGCGACGCAGCCGTACCGCGCTGCCGGCAAGTTCGCCTGGCATTTCGCGCGCGGCAAGCTGGGCCGCGACCCGGTGTTCCGCGGCATGCTGGAGCGCGGCGACCTGCTCGGCGGCCGCGTCGTCGACATCGGCTGCGGCCAGGGGCTGCTGGCCAGCCTGCTGCACAGCTGCGCGCGGCTGGCCGACGCGGGCCGCTGGCCCGCCGCCTGGCCCGCGGCGCCGCGGGCCACCGCCTACACCGGCATCGAGCTGATGCCGCGCGACGTGCGCCGCGCCGAGGCGGCGGTGGGTACGCTGACGCTGGGCGACGGCACCACGCCGCGCTTCGTCTGCGGCGACATGTGCAGCACGCCGCTGCCGGCCTGCGAGCTGGTGGTCATCCTCGACGTGCTGCACTACGTGGACCACGCCGCCCAGGACGCCGTGCTGCGCCGCGTGCACGAGGCGCTGCGCCCGCGCGGCCGGCTGCTGCTGCGCGTGGGCGACATGGCCGACGCCGGCGGCTTCCGCATCAGTCAGTGGGTCGACATGCTCGTGACCTGGGTGCGCGGCCACCGCGCGCCGCCGACCTGGGGCCGCAGCGTCGCCGAGTGGACGGCCGCGCTGCAGAGCCTGGGCTTCACCGTGCGCGCCGTGCCGATGAGCGCCGGCACGCCGTTCGCCAACGTGCTGCTGGTGGCCGACCGCCCATGACGACGACACCCATCCCCCGCATGCAGCCGCTGGGCATCACGCAGCACACCCTGGTCACGGCGCTGGGCCACGGCCGCGACGCCACCTTCGCGGCGCTGCGCGACGGCCGCACGGGCCTGGCGCGGCGCGGCTTCGAGACGGCCGACATCGGCTCGTGGCTGGGCGTGGTCGCGGGCATCGACGGCCTGGACTGGCGCGCCGACCTGGCCGACTACGACTGCCGCAACAACCGCCTGGCCGAGCTGGCACTGCGCGCCGACGGCTTCGGCGACGCCGTGCGCGCCGCCGCGGCGCGCTGGGGTGCGCAGCGCGTGGGGGTGTTCCTGGGCACCAGCACCTCGGGCATCCTGCAGACCGAGCTGGCCTACCGCGCGCGCGACGCCGCCACCGGCGCGCTGCCCGGCTGGCTGCACTACGGCCAGACCCACAACACCTACTCGGTGGCCCGCTACGTGCGGGCCGCGCTCGGGCTCACCGGGCCGGCGCACGTGGTGTCCACGGCCTGCTCGTCCAGCGCCAAGGTCTACGCGGCGGCCGAACGCATGATCCGCCTGGGCCTGGTGGATGCGGCCGTGGTCGGCGGCGTCGACAGCCTGTGCATGACCACGCTGTACGGCTTCCAGGCGCTGGAGCTGACGTCGGGCGAGATCTGCCGCCCCTGGGACGCCACGCGCGCCGGGCTGTCCATCGGCGAGGCCGCGGCCTTCGCGCTGCTGGAACGCGACGCCACCCGGCCGATGGGCTGGCTGCTGGGCGCCGGCGAAAGCAGCGACGGCCACCACATGAGCAGCCCCCATCCCGAGGGCGCGGGTGCGGCGCTGGCGATGCGCGCGGCGCTGGCCCAGGCCGGGTTGCAGCCCGGGCATGTGGACCACCTGAACCTGCACGGCACCGGCACGCCGGGCAACGACGCCGCCGAGGACCAGGCCGTGTGCACGGTGTTCGGCACGGCGCTGCCCTGCAGCAGCACCAAGGGCTACACCGGCCACACGCTGGGCGCGGCCGGCGGCGTCGAGGCCTCGATCGCGCTGCTGGCGCTGCAGCACGGGCTGGCGCCGCCGAACCTGAACCTGCAGACGCAGGACCCGGCGCTGCACGCGCACCTGCTGCGCGAGCCGCTGCAGCGGCCGCTGCAGGTGGTGGCCAGCAACTCCTTCGGCTTCGGCGGCAGCAATGCCTGCCTGATCTTCGGAGGGGTGCGATGAGCCCGCTGCACGCCGACGTGCTGGGCATCGGCCTGCTCGGGCCGGGGCTGGCCGACTGGACCAGCGGCGCGCCGCTGCTGCGCGACCCCGCGCTGTGGCAGCCTGCCGCCACCGTGGTGCCGCCACCGCAGCGCCTGCCGCCCACCGAGCGCCGCCGCGCCGGCGCGGTGGTGAAGGTGTCCATCGTCGTCGCCGACCAGGCACTGGCCGCGGCCGGGCTGGACCCGGCCACGCTGGCCACGGTCTTCACCTCGTCCACCGGCGAGCCCGCCAACTGCCACGCGCTGTGCGAGGCGCTGGCCGCGCCCGAGCGGCTGGTGTCGCCGACGCGCTTCACGAACTCGGTGCACAACGCGCCGGGCGGCTACTGGCACATCGCGGTGCACGGCATGGCGGCGTCGACCAGCCTGTCGGCCTTCGACGGCAGCTTCGCGGCCGGCCTGCTGGAGGCGATGGCGCAGGTGGCCACGTTGCAGGCCCCGGTGCTGCTGGTGGCGGCCGACGTGCCCTACCCCGACCCGCTGCACGCCAAGCGCCCGGTGGCCGATGCCTTCGGCGTGGCGCTGCTGCTGGGCCCGGGCACGCGGCTGGCGCTGACGCTCGAGCCCGAGACCGCGCCCACGCCCTGCGGCCACGCCGGCCTGGACGCGCTGCGCACCGGCATCCCGGCGGCGCGTGCGCTGCCGCTGCTGCAGGCGCTGGCAGGCGGCGCCGCCGGCCCGGTGCACATCGAGGGCCTGCCGGGCATGGGCCTGCAGCTCACGTTGGAAAGAGCGCTGGAACGGGCGCCGGCATGAGCACCCCCCCGCAGACGCTCGACCGCGACGGCATCGCCGCGCGCATTCCGCACAGCGGCAGCATGTGCCTGCTCGACGGGCTGCTCGGCTGGGACGCCGACACCGTGCGCTGCCGCGCCAGCAGCCACCGCGACGCCGCGCACCCGCTGCGCTCGCCCGGCGGGCTGCTGGCACCGGTGGCGATCGAATACGCCTCGCAGGCGATGGCGCTGCACGGCGCACTGACCGCGCTGCCCGGCAGCACGCCGTCGGCCGGCTTCCTGGCGGCCGCGCGCAGCGTCACGCTGCACGTGCCGCGGCTGGACGACGTGCCCGGGCTGCTGCTGGTGCAGGCCACGCGCCTGGCCGGCGCCGACCAGCAGGCGCTGTACCAGTTCACCCTGCACGACGAACAGGGCCGCCTGCTGGTGGACGGCCGCGCCACCGTCGTGCTCAACACCCCGCTCGTTCCCCCATGACCCCTCCTTCCGGCCTGCACGGCAAGCGCGCCCTCGTCACCGGCGCCAGCGGCGCGCTCGGCAGCGCCATCGCGCGCCGCCTGGCCGCCGACGGGGCCCACGTGCTGCTGCACGCCAACGCCAACGCCGCCGCGGTGCAGGCGCTGGCGGCCGAGATCGGCACGGCGGGCGGCAGCGCCGAGACCTGCGTCTTCGACCTCACCGACGACGCCGCCACCGCTGCCGCCGTGGCCGCGATGCTGCAGGCTGGCACGGTGCAGATCATCGTCAACAACGCCGGCATCCACGACGACGCCGTGTTCCCCGGCATGCGGGCCGAGCAGTGGCACCGCGTCATCGATGTCTCGCTGCACGGCTTCTTCCGCGTCACGCAACCGCTGCTGCTGCCGATGCTGCGCACGCGCTGGGGCCGCATCCTGAACATCTCGTCCGTGGCGGCACTGGCCGGCAACCGCGGCCAGGTCAACTACGCCGCGGCCAAGGGCGCGCTGAACAGCGCGACCAAGGCGCTGAGCCTGGAAGTGGCCAGCCGCGGCGTCACCGTCAACGCCATCGCGCCGGGCATCATCGCCTCGCCGATGGCCGACGGCAGCTTCGACAAGGACATGATCGAGCGCCTGGTGCCGGCCAAGCGTGCCGGCACGCCCGACGAGGTCGCGGCGCTGGCCGGCTTCCTCGCCAGCCCGGCCGCCGGCTACATCACCGGGCAGGTGGTGTCGGTCAACGGCGGCCTGTATTGAGCGCGCCGGTGCCCGGCGGGCTCAAGATGCGCGCTGCGTGGCCGATATCCCTGGCCTGAGGGTCCCTGCGCTGCCATGATCAAGATTGAACCCGCCCCGTCGGATTTCGCCCAGCTCGACGCTGCGCCCGGCGGTGCCTGCCCGGGCTGCGCCGACGCCGAGAAGCTCGTCTTCCAGTTCGACTACGCCTACCAGCCCATCGTCGACGTCGCCACGCGCAGCGTGTGGGCGCACGAGGCCCTGGTGCGCGGCCCCACGGGGCAGGGCGCCGGCTGGGTGCTGGACCAGGTGACGCAGGACAACCGCTACCGCTTCGACCAGGCCTGCCGCGTGAAGGCCATCAAGACCGCGGCCCAGCTGGGCATGCAGGACCGGCTGTCGATCAACTTCATGCCCAACGCGGTCTACAAGCCCGAGGTGTGCATCCGCACCACGCTGGAAGCGGCGCGCGTGCACGGCTTTCCGACCGACCGCATCGTCTTCGAGGTGACCGAGGGCGAGCGCGTCGAAGACGGCCCCTGGCTCGCCAGCATCCTGCGCGAGTACCAGCGCTGCGGCTTCCTGACCGCCATCGACGACTTCGGCGCCGGCTACGCCGGCCTGACGCTGCTGGCCGACTTCCGGCCCGACCTGATCAAGCTCGACATGGCGCTGGTGCGCGGCATCGACACCAGCACCGCGCGCCAGGCCATCTCCCGCGGCATGCTGGCGATCTGCCGCGACCTCGGCATCACCGTCATCGCCGAAGGCGTGGAGACGCGTGCCGAACACGACTTCTTCCGCGACCAGGGCGTCACGCTGATGCAGGGTTACCTGTTCGGCCGGCCGCAGTTCCGCGCGCTGGCGCAGCCGGGCACCATCGCCTGGCCTGCAGCCGCCTGACGTCAGGACGCCACGGTCCGCGCCGGCGCTGCAGCCGCGCCGCTGAACTCGGGCCCGCGCAGCGCCGCGGCATCGTAGCCGCGGTCCACGTCGAGGCCGGCGATGTGCCAGTCGTGCGCCGGCAGGCGCAGCGGGTGCACCACCTCCTCGTACGAGCGCATCGGCCACAGCACGCCGAAGCGGCGCGCGTGGTCGAAGGTGTCGACCTCGGCCACGGCGCCCTGCGTGCCGCTGTAGCCTTCCAGCGTGAAGCGCACGCGGCGCGTGATGCCGCTGCCCTGGTCGATGCAGACCGCCACGCGGTCCAGCGCCACGCGGCCCAGGCCGGGGCGCTTCCACACCTGCACCACGTCGCACAGCCGGCCGTCCACGCGCTCGGTGCCGCCGCGCTGCGCCACCAGGCCACGTCCGGCCAGCCACAGCGGCCCCAGCAGGAACAGGCCGTAGCCCTCGGCCACCAGCGCCGAGGCGGCGAGCACGCCGGCGTCGGTGCTGGCCTGGCCGTTGAACCACACCCCCACCTCGCCGGGCCGCGCCGCGCTGCCGTCGCCGCGCTGCCACCACACGTGCTTGCGCCCGGCCGGGCCGGTGTAGGCCTGCGCCACCACGCCGGCCTGCGGCAGCAGGCGCTCTTCCGACCAGCCGCGGTAGCCCTTGTCGACGACCACCGGCTGGATGCGGTCGATGATGGGCCGCCAGGCGCCGTCGTAGCGCACGTTGATGTCGCGCAGCTGCCGGTAGGCCGACCATCCGTGCACGTCGGCACTGTGCTGCAGCAGGCGTTCGGCCACCGGGTCGGACGCCGGGTCGGGTGCGCCCAGCGGCAGCGGCGTGCCGCAGCCGGCCAGGCCCAGCGCCGGGGCGGCTGCGCCGAGCAGCAGCAGACGGCGACGTTGCAGGAACCGGGAGTCTTGTGGGGTCATGGTGCAGCCATCGAAGCGGACGGCGGATGTTGCCGCAAGCTACGCGGCTGCGTGGCGCGCAGGGGAACCCGGTCTGGCGCGGGCCGCGGGCCTGGCGTTAGCATCTGAAACAGACGCTGCAGCGTCGCCGACACCGTTCCACTCACGAGGGAGTACACCATGCGCCAACCCGCCAGTTCCACGCAGCAAGCGCTGCGCATCGCCAGTCTCCTGGCCGCCGTCGCCGTCGCCGGCTGCGGCAGCATCCCGGGCATGGGCTCGGCCAAGAGCGACACCGCCGCGGCACCGGCCGCCGCCCCCGCCGGCCCCAAGATCGGCCCCGGCATGAACGAGCGTGGCGAGGTCGTCGACGCCAAGAAGGTGGAAGCCGGCTACGGCCAGAAGGTGAAGGGCCTGAACGACTGGGAAGGCGAGATCACCGGCAAGCCCGCACCGGGCAGCAAGTTCACGCAGCTGCAGATCGGCATGCCGATGAAGCAGGTGCTCGACATCGCCGGCACGCCCACCGACCAGGGTTCGTACATGACCGGCAAGGCCTGGATCCCGTTCAACTTCGGGTCGGACCGCTACCGCCACGAGGCCGTGTACAAGGGCCAGGGCCGGCTGATCTTCGCAGGCGGGGCGGGCTTCGATTCGAACGCCCACCTCATCTGGATCATCCACAGCGCCGCCGAACAAGGCTACCGTTGATGGCGGGCAGCCGCCGGCAGCTGTCAGGCCGGCCGTTGCACCCCGACAGCACGTCCCTGCCGACCCGCCGGCGCCTGCTCGGCGGGCTGGCGCTGGCAGCCACGGCCGCCGCCACCGGCGGCTGCGCCTTCGCGATTCCACCCACCCTGCCACGCATGGACGTGTTGCGCCTGCCGGGGCCCTGCCCGGCGTCTTCCACAGCGGCATCGACACTGCTGGTGCTGCTCCCCGGCGCCTACAGCCGGCCCCCTGAATTCATCGAGGCCGGCTTCGTCGAGGCGCTGCGCGCGCAGCGCACGGCCGCCGACGTCTGCATCGTCGACGCCCACCTCGGCTACTACACCGACAAGAGCATCGTGCGCCGCCTGCGCGACGAGGTCGTGCTGCCGGCCCGCGCGCAGGGCACGCGGCGCATCTGGCTGGTCGGCATCTCGCTCGGCGGCTTCGGCGCGCTCGGCTACGCGGTGCGCCACGGCGCCGAGATCGACGGCGTGCTGGCGCTGGCGCCCTACCTGGGGCCGCGGCGGCTGATGCAGGAGATCGCCCAGGCCGGCGGCCCGGCGGGCTGGCACGCCGCCACGCCTGCCCCGGTGCCGGGGGGCGACGATCTCGACCGCGAGCTCTGGCACGCATTTGCGGCCCGGGCCGCCGCGCCGACGCTGCCGCCCGTGCACCTGGGCTACGGCCGCGACGACCGCTTCGCCGATGCGCACCGCGTCTTCGCCGACCTGCTGCCGGCCGCGCGCGTCGCCAGCACCCCGGGCGGCCACGACTGGCCGGCGTGGTCCGCGCTGTGGCAGGACTGGCTGGCGCGCGGGCCGCTGCAACCGGCGTGCGCCGCGGCATGAAGCCTGGCCGCATGCAGGCGGTGGTGCTGCCTGCGTTCACCGCCAGCTGCGCCGCGGGCGTGGGGCTGCAGGCGCTGGCCGTGGCCGTCGCCGAACAGCGCAGCGGCCTGCGACCGCTGGCCGACCCGGCCACCCCGCTGGCGACCTGGGTCGGCCGGGTGGACGCCCTGGTGCAGGCGCCGCTGCCGCCGGCCCTGCAGGCCTGGGACTGCCGACCGACGCGGCTGGCCTGGCAGGCCCTGCAGCAGGACGGCTTCGCGGAGGCAGTGGCCGCGGCGCGCGCCCGCTGGGGGGCGGCGCGCGTGGGCCTGGTGCTGGGCACGTCGGCGTCGACCATCGGCGACTCGGAGGCCGCCTACCGGCATCTCGACGCCGACGGCGGCTTTCCGGCCGGGCACCGCAACCCGCGGCTGCACACGCCGCACGCGCTGGCGGCCTTCGTGCAGCAGGCGCTGGCGCTGGAAGGCCCGGCGGTCACGGTGTCCACGGCCTGCTCGTCCAGCGCCAAGGCCTTCGCCAGCGGCGAGCGCTGGCTGCGCAGCGGCGTCGTCGATGCGGTGGTGGTGGCCGGCGTCGAGGCGCTGAGCGCCAGCCTGCTGTACGGCTTCCGGGCGCTGGGCCTGATGTCCGACGCTCCCTGCCGGCCCTTCGACGCACGCCGCCAGGGCATCAGCATCGGCGAGGCCGCCGGCTTCGCGCTGCTGCAGCGCGCGGCGGGCGACCCGGCGGACGCCACGGCGACCGGGCTGCGCCTGCTGGGCTACGGCGAGTCGAACGACGCCCACCACATGTCGACACCGCATCCGCAGGGGCTGGGTGCCGAGGCGGCGCTGGACGACGCGCTGGCGCGCGCCGGCCTGCAGGCCGCCGACGTCGACCACGTCAACCTGCACGGCACCGCCAGCGCCGCCAACGACGACGCCGAAGCGGCCCTGGTGGCGCGCCGCTACGGCCCCGAGGTGCACGCCGCCGCCACCAAGGGCCTGACCGGGCACACGATGGGCGCGGCCGGCATCGTCGAGGCCGTGCTGTGCCTGCTGGCATTGCAGGGCCGCGGCCTGCCCGGCAGCGCGCACACGCAGGCCGCCGACCCCGCGTTCGGCCCGCGTTTCGCCAGGCAGCTGCGCCTGCAGCCGGCCCCCGGCCGCGCGCGGGTCGCAGCCAGCCATTCCTTCGGCTTCGGCGGCAACAACTGCGTGCTGCTGTTCGGGGGCGCCCCCGGGATGTCGGCATGACGCCGCAGCGCCTGTACATCGACGGCGTGGCGCTGTGGACGCCGGCGCTGCCGGGCTGGGCGCAGGCGCGTGCAGCGCTGCGCGGCGACCCGGCGCCGGCGCAGGCCGCAGCGCACGCGCCCGCCCGCCCGAGCCCGCCGCTGCTGGCCGCCAACGAACGCCGCCGCGCCCCCGACTCGGTGCTGGTGGCGCTGGAAGTGGCCTCGGCCGCGGTGGCGATGGCCGGCCAGGACCCGGCCACGCTGGCCAGCGTGTTCACGTCCGCGCACGGCGACCTGGCGATCGTCGACGCGCTGTGCAGCACGCTGGCGGCCAACCCGCTGCTGCTGTCGCCGACCCGCTTCCACCACTCGGTGCACAACGCGGCCTCGGGCTACTGGGCCATCGCCACCGGCTGCCGCGCGCCCAGCAGCGCGGTGTCGGGCTTCGAGGCCAGCTTCGCCATCGGCTTCGTGGAAGCCGCCAGCCAGCTGGCCGCCGACGGCGTGCCGGTGCTGCTGGCCGGCTTCGACACCGACGCGCGCGGCCCGCTGGCCTCGGTCAACCGCAGCCGCGGCCTGCTGGGCGTGGCCCTGGTGCTCGCACCCGCCGTGAGCGCCCACTCGCTGTGCGCCGTCGACTGGTGCGTGCACGGCGGCAGCGCCGCGCTGCCGCCGCTGCAATCGGGCGCGGCACAGGCGCTGGAGGCCAACGCGATGGCCGACGCGCTGCCGCTGTTCGAGCTGCTGGCCCGCGCGGCGCCCGCCACCGCGGCCACGCCGGCGGCGCTCGCGCTGCCGCTGGGGCCGGCCGGGGTTTTGCAGTTGTCCATGACAATGCGCGCGCCGGCCAGCGACAATGCCGGTGCGGCGTGAAGCCCCGCCGCACCACCCACGCCATGGACACCTCGCCGATGCACACCTCCCCCGCCACGCCCGAGCACGAGATCGTCATCATGGGCGGTGGCCTGGCCGGCCTGACACTGGCCCTGCAGCTGCGCCAGCGCATGCCCGACATCGACGTGCTGGTGCTCGAACGCCGCCCGCACCCGGTGCCGGAGGCCTGCCACAAGGTGGGCGAGAGCAGCGTCGAGATCGGCGCGCACTACTTCGAGCACACGCTGGGCCTGGGCGAGCACCTGCGCGGCGCGCAGCTGCGCAAGTTCGGCTTCCGCTTCTTCTTCAGCGAAGGCCGGCGCGACCTGCACCGCGTCACCGAGCTCGGCGCCAGCCGCCCGCTGCCGGTGCCCAGCTACCAGATCGACCGCGGCATCTTCGAGAACTTCCTCGGCGAGGAATGCCAGCGGCGCGGCATCCGCTTCGTCGACAACGCGCTCATCCGCAAGGTCACGCTCACCGAAGACGGCACGCCGCACCAGCTGCAGTGGCAGCGCCCCGGCGAGCCGCTGCGGCACACCAGCGCGCGCTGGGTCATCGACGCCTGCGGCCGCGCCGGGCTGCTGAAGAAGCAGCGCGGGCTGGCGCAGGACAACGCGCACGCGGCGCACGCGGTGTGGTTCCGCATCAGCGACCGCATCCACATCGACCAGTGGCCGCTGGACGACGGCCAGGACCCCGCCCAGGTGCAGGCCTGGCGCGAACGCTGCGTCACACCCACGCGCTGGCTCTCCACCAACCACCTGGTGGGCGCGGGCTACTGGGTGTGGCTGATCCCGCTGGCCTCGGGCTCGCATTCGGTGGGCATCGTCGCCGACCCGAAGTACCACCCGCTCGAGTCGATGAACACCTTCGACAAGGCGATGGACTGGCTGCACACCTACCAGCCGGCGCTGTTCGACGACCTCGACGGCAAGCGCGACAAGCTGCAGGACTTCGCCTTCTTCCGGCGCTTCAGCCACGACTGCAAGCAGGTCTTCAGCGAGCACCGCTGGGCGCTGGCCGGCGAGGCCGGGCGCTTCCTCGACCCGTTCTATTCGCCGGGCAGCGACTTCATCGCCATCGGCAACACCTACATCACCGCGCTGGTCGAACGCGACCGCAGCGGCCAGCGGCTGCACGCCCACACCCAGGTCTACGAGCAGATCTTCAAGTCGTTCTACGACAGCACGCTGGCGCTGTACGTCGACCAGTACGGCCTCTTCGGCGACCCTGAGGTGCTGCCGTGCAAGGTGATCTGGGACTACACCTACTACTGGAGCGTGCTGGCGCAGCTGTTCTGCCAGGAGCGCCTGACCGACCTGGGCTCGATGGGCCACCTGCGGGACGAGCTCGCGGCCTGCCAGAAGCTCAACGTCGCGGTGCAGGACTACCTGCGCGCCTGGGGCACGGTGAGCGCGCGGCGCAACCTGCCGGTGATGCTGGACCAGGCCTCGGTGCCGTGGTTCGTCGAGCTCAACCGCAGCCTGCACGACGCCGCGCTCGGCGACGAGGCGTTCCGCCAGCGCATCCGGCAGGCGGCGCTGACGCTGCAGCAGCTCGCGGCCGAACTGCTGCAGCGCGGCACGCGCGAACACCCGCAGCTCGACGGCAGCGCGCTGCGCGCCCTGCTGCCGGCCGCGGCGCTGCAACCGCGCGACGAGCAGCTGCTGTTCCGCAGCGCAGGCGCGTTGCAGGCCGAACTGGCGGCCGAACCGGCCTGAGCCGGGAACGGCTGTCCCGGCCGCGCCGGGCAGCGGCCGACCGTCAGGCCTGGAACGGCGGCAGGCCGCGCAGGCGGCGCCACAGCAGCGCCGGCAGCCGCAGCACGAACTCGACCATCAGCCGCGTGTGCATCCAGCTCAGCAGCGCGTTGTCGCGGACGTAGCGGAAGTGCGAGACGCCGCCCTCGTCGGCGCTGAGGTACTTCACCGGCGCGTCCACGTTGACCGGCTTCACGCCGCGCCAGGCCAGACGCACCACGGCCTCGGTGTCGAAGTCGAAGCGGCGCATCCAGGGCTGGCCCTGCATCACCGCCGCCAGCGCCGCCACCGGGTAGACGCGGAAGCCGTACAGCGAGTCGGCCACACCCGCCCCCAGCGTCTCCAGGTTCGTCCACCAGTTCGAGACACGCCGGCCGCGCACCCGCAGCAGCGGCGCGCTGGCATCGAACACCGGGCGGCCCAGGATCATTGCCTCGGGCCGCGCCAGCGAGGCCTGCATGAAGGCCGGGATCAGGTCGGCCGGGTGCTGGCCGTCGCTGTCCATCGCCAGCGCGTGCGTGTAGCCGGCGGCGATGGCCTGCTGCAGCCCATGCAGCACCGCAGCGCCCTTGCCCTGGTTGTGGGGCAGCACCATCACGCGCAGGCCCGGATCGGCGGCGGCCATTGCCTGCAGGCCTTCGGCCGTGCCGTCGCTGCTGCCGTCGACCACCACCCACACCGGCGTCCAGTGCGCACGCGCCGCGCGCACCGTGGCATAGACCTGGGCGCCGGTGTTGTAGCTGGGGATCAGCACCAGGTGCGAGGCGGAGGCAGCGGTCGTCATGCGGCAGGCCGGCCGACGCCGGCCGCGAAGTAGGCTTCGATCTCGGCCAGCAGCGCCGCCGGCTGGTCGGTGGGCTCGAACCGGCGGCCCAGCCGCACCGAGAACACGATGGGCAGCGGCGGCAGCCGCCACAGCGGCCAGCCCTTGCACAGGTAGGGCGAGCTGGTGTCGATGAACACGGTCTGGATCGGGGCGTTGGCGCGCTGCGCGATCAGCGTCACGCCCGGGCGGAAGCGGTTCACGCCCGGCACCGTCGTGCGCGTGCCTTCGGGGAACACCACCAGCTGCCCGCCGCTGCGCAGGTCCTCCACGGCCAGACGCACCAGACCGCGCGGCGAGTCGTTGCGGATGTAGCGCGCCAGCCGTGCCCCGGGGGCCAGGAAGGGGTTGCGCATCAGGCTGGCCTTCATGATGCAGGCGCTCCTGGGCAACCGCGCCACCAGCATCAGCGCATCGAGCATGCTGGGGTGGTTCGCCACGACGATGAGCCCGGGCTCGTCGCGCAGCGCGTCCAGCGCCTCGGAATGCAGCCGCATCATGCCGGCCCGGCGCGCCATCCACCAGAAGATGCGGTAGCCGCGCGCGATGGCGGCGCGCCCGACGCGCAGCCCGGTCTCGCGCGGCAGCAGCGGGTACAGCGCCAGCGCCGCCAGGTTCCACAGCAGCGAGCCCGTGCCCAGCACCAGCAGCATCCACTGCAGCGCCAGCCACTGCAGCGGCAGCAGCAGCCAGCGCAGCAGCGGCGGCGGGGTGTCAGCGTGGATCGGCGACACGTGCATCGGAGACCGCGAAGACCCAGGACATCGCCACGCCCAGCGCCGTGTGACTGCGCGCGGTGACGAGCGGGCTGCCGGCGAAGGCCGCGCCCGCGACGCTGTCGTGGCGCACGAAGGCACCCATCCAGAGCCGGCCGACACGGCGCGACACGCCCGCGGTGGCCTGCCAGCCGGCGTAGCCGCCGCGCGCCGTGTAGGCCGGCCGCGTGGCGGTCGCGAACTCCGGGGCGACGCTGTAGAAGGCATCGTGCAGGCGGCGGTCGCCCCAGAGCGGGCCGGCCTGCGCGCCGATGTTGAAGCCACCCGCCTCGCTGTCGATGTTGATGACGGGCTCGAGATTGAAGCCGGCGACACGCAGGCCGTCGTCCACCGCCACCACGGCGCGCACCGGCACGCGCAGGTCGAGCTTCCAGCCCGCACCCTGGGCCAGCCGCACGTTCATCTTGGGGCCGATCTCGAAGGTGGGCGCGAGGTCGGGCATGCCGGCGCGGGCCTGGCTGTCGTTGCTCTTGGTGGGCGGGCTGCCGCCGACGCTGAGGTCGAAGTCCAGGCGGTCGCCGTCGAAGATCATCGCGCGGGCGCCGTCCTTGTCGGCGCGCAGGAAGTCGCCGCGGTAGACGAAATACGGCACCGGCAGCAGCCAGGTGTGGCTTTCGCTGCTGCCCCGGTAGTGCGGCAGCCGCAGCCAGCCGGCGCCGAGGCCGGCTTCCCACAGGGGTTCGTCGGCGCGCACCGCCGGCACGGCGCCCAGCAAGGCCAGCGCGAGCAGCGCAGCCTTCGTCATGCCAGCGCCCCCGGCGCGAAGGCATGCGCCTCGATCTCCACCAGCAGTTCGGCCCGGCAGACGTCGGCCTGCACGCACAGCGGCGCCGGGGCTCCGGGCTGCGCCGCCGCCAGCAGGGCCAGCACGGCCGCTGCGTCGCCGGCATGGCGCACGTAGACCGTGCAGTGCAGGTCGTCGAACGTGAAGCCGGCTGTGCAACGTGCGTTGGCAGCGTCCAGCACCGCCTGCAGGTTGACGAGCGTCTCTCGCGCCTGCGCCAGCACGTCGCCGTGGTGCACCGAGTGCTCGCCGACGATGCTGGCCGTGCCCGACACGAACAGCGCCACCCGGCCGCCGCCGGCATCGGCCAGCGCCGCGCGCGAGAACGTCGGCGCCCGCGGCCCGTAGGTGCTGGAGTAGCGGTAGGCCGGCACCTGGCGCGGGTTCTCCAGCGGCCGCGGCGCCTTGCTGGCGGCCAGGAAGCGCAGATGCAGCCCGCCGCCGGGCATGTCGCGCGCGTCGGGCAGGCCCAGCGCGCAGGCCGCCGGTGCGCCCTCGAAGGCGTCGTGCCCGGCTTCCATGAACGCCTGCTGGCGGCCGATGTTGAACTGCCGGTAGCGCTCGAGCCCGCCGCCGTCGCCGTTGATGCGCGGCAGGTAGTTCCACAGCCGCAGCACCTGCGTGTGACCGCATGCGCGCAGCGCCGTGAAGATGTCGAGGTAGGCCTGCCGCGCCACGCCGCTCAGGTCGCCGTCGACGTCGGGCAGGTCGAGCTGGCCGAAGGCCCAGCGGTCGTCGGCCTGCCACTGCACCGCGCCATTGCGTCCCTGGCGCTGCGTGCCTCCCTGGCCCAGCCAGGCGTCCACCAGGGGCCCGCCTTCCGACAGCACCGGCAGTTCCAGGCCCGCCAGGCCCGGGGCCGCGATGCCCCAGCCCAGCCCGCCCAGCGGGCGCGGCGACGAGGCCGCCTGCCGCGCCCAGGCGACGGGATCCAGGCGCACGCAGCGCAGGCCGGCAGCGACGGGGGGAGCGGACGTGGGTGGCGACAGGGCAAGGGTCATGGTGCGGGGGCGATCACGTTCTCGCCCTGCACGGCACCCACGTCGCGGATCAACTGCTGCCGCAGCCGCCACGCGCGCCAGCTGCGCGGCAGCGAGAACAGCGAACCGATGTAGTAGACGGCCTTGAACAAGGCCAGCGAGCCCCAGATCGGCGTCTTGCCGTAGATGTCGCCGGCCAGCAGCGACAGCACGGCTTCCTGCATGCGCAGCGGGTTCTGCGGGTGCATGAACAGCTCGCGCATCATGGGGTTGGTCATGCGCTGGATGAACCACGAGAACTCGCGCGGGCCGTGGCGCATCTGGCGCTCGAAGTGCCGCCGTGCGGCCGGGTAGGCCGCCGGGCGGTCGAGCGCGGTGGCCACGACGTCGGCACCGGCGAAGGCACTGACCATCGCCAGGTGCACGCCCGACGAGAACACCGGGTCGATGAAGGCATAGGCGTCGCCCAGCATCAGGAAGCGGTCGCCCGCGCAGCGGTCGGCGCTGTAGCTGTAGTTGCCGGTGGCCCACACGTGGTCGTCGATCAGCGTCGCATCCCGCAGGCGCTCGGCCAGCGCCGGCGACAGCGCGATCGTGTCGGCGAAGAACTCGCGCAGCGGCTTGTCGCGGCTCTTCAGGTAGTGCGGCCAGCACACCGCGCCCACGCTGGTGCTGCCGTCGGCCAGCGGGATGAACCAGAACCAGCCGTGCGCGAACCAGAAGATGCTGATGTTGCCCTCGCGCCGGCCTTCCAGGCGCTGCGCGCCGCGGAAGTGGCCGAACAGCGCGGCGCTGTTGTGGCGGCGGTTCTTCTGCTTCCAGCCGTTGGCGGTGGCCAGCAGCGTGTCGCGTCCGCTGGCGTCGATGACGAACCGCGCACGCCAGCGCTGCGTGGCGCCGTCGTCCAGCACCGCTTCGACGTCGGCGCCGTCGGCGTCGAAGACGACGCTGCGCACCTGGCAGCCCTCTTGCGCAACCGCGCCGCTGGCCGCGGCATTGCGGAACAGGATCTCGTCGAAGGCGTCGCGCCGCACCTGCCAGGCCATCGGCATGGACTTGTCCCAGGCCTGGCTGAATTCGAGATAGCTGCGGTGGCTGTGCTGGGGCGAGCAGAACTCCACGCCCCACTTGGGCATGCCGATGGCTTCGACCTGCGCCCGCACGCCGAGCCGTTCCAGCAGCGGCACGTTGGCCGGCAGCAGCGACTCGCCGATATGGAACCGCGGGTGGTGGGCCTTTTCCAGCAGCACGACGTGCCGGCCCTGGCGCGCCAGCAGGGTGGCAACGGTGGCGCCGGCGGGGCCGCCGCCGACGACGAGCACGTCGCACCGGCGCGTGCGGTCAGAATCAGGGGTGGGAGTCGTCGCCTGGGCCATGACTGCTTGACGTCGGTGCG
The DNA here is from genome assembly GCF_049810355.1 of Rubrivivax soli. Taxonomy (GTDB): domain Bacteria; phylum Pseudomonadota; class Gammaproteobacteria; order Burkholderiales; family Burkholderiaceae_C; genus Rubrivivax. The sequence goes on along the minus strand of NZ_CP187368.1, from coordinate 4,472,328 downwards.
TTCCTGGAAAGGGCGGGTGGCGGATGGCGGGCGGCAGGCGGGGACTTGGCAGCAAGCGCAGCGCATGCGGCACCATCCCTCGAATTATCGCAAAGTCACCCGCATGAACCGACCGGCCCCCCTACCCCTGACCACCCGCCGCAGCGCGGGCTGGCGGGCCGACCTCGTCGAGCGCTTCTGGCGCTACCTGGGGCTGAAGCTGGTGGGCATCAGCGCGTTCATGTGGCTGTTCTTCCAGGGCTACTTCCACACGCTGCGCAACCCGGTGTACCCGGTGCTGGAAATGCCGCTGACGGCGCTGGACGCGCTGATCCCGTTCCAGCCGCAGGCGCTGGTGGCCTACCTGTCGCTGTGGTTGTACGTCGGCATCGCGCCCGGACTGCTGCTGACGCTGCGCGAGCTGATCGTCTACGGCCTGTGGGCCGCTGCGCTGTGCCTGTTGGGGCTGGCGATCTTCTACTTCTGGCCCACCGCGGTGCCGCCGCGCACCGTGGATGTGTCGGGCTATCCCGGCTTCGCGATGCTGCAGGGCGTCGACGCCGCCGGCAACGCCTGCCCGTCGCTGCACGTGGCCACGGCGATGTTCACGGCCCTGTGGGTGCAGCGGCTGATGCGCATCGTGCACGCGCCGGCGGCCTTCCGCTGGGCCAACGGCCTGTGGTTCGCCGCCATCGCGTGGTCGACGGTGGCCATCCAGCAGCACGTGGTGCTCGACGCGCTGGCCGGCGCGGCGCTGGGCGCGGCCTTCGCCTTCGCCTCGTTCCGCTGGAGTGCGGGGGTCGGCCACCGCCAGGGCGGCTGACCGGAGCGGATATCATGCACCCCTGCGCCGGCGGGGGGTTGCAAGGCGGCACACACGTTGGCCGCGGACCGGCATGACGATGGAATTCGCACGATGAGTTCGCTCAAGGAACTGCAGGACCTGATCCAGGAAAAGTACGGGCTCGATCCCGCCACGCTGGATCCACACGCCTCGATGCGCGGCAGCGGCATCGATTCGCTTGCGCTCGTGGAATTCCTCTTTGCCGTCGAAGACAAGTACGGCATCTCGGTGCCCGACGAGTACTCGAACATCGACACCCTGGCCGAGCTGGCAGAGGTCGTCGACAAGATGCGCGCGTCGCAGACCGCCTGACGCCGTGAACGCCAACGCCGCGGCCGCGGACGCCGTCGTCGTCTCCGGCCTGGGCGTGGTCTCGCCGCACGGCGACGACGCGCACGCGATGTTCGAGGCCCTGTGCCAGGGCCGCTCGGCGGTGCGGGCGCTGTTCCCCGAACTGCCGCGGCTGGCGCCGGTGGCCACCGCCCCCTTCGACGAGAGCCGCTGGTTCACGAAGCTGCAGCTGGCCGGCGTCGACCGCGTCAGCCAGCTGGCCGTGGCGGCCGCCGACCTGGCGCTGCGCGACGCCGGCGGCGCGGCCGAGGCATTGGGCCCCGACCGCGAACGCGTCGGCGTGTTCGCCGGCTGCGGCATGGGCGGTGCCGCGGCACTGGAGACGGCCTACCGGGCCGGCATGGGCGGCAGCGGCCGGGTGCCGCCATTGACCATCCCCGCCTTCATGCCCAACGCCCCGGCCGGTCACGTGGCGATGCGCCAGGGGGTGCTGGGACCGGTGCTCACGTATTCGGTGGCCTGTGCCTCGTCGGCGGTGGCCATCGCCGAGGCGGCCAAGGCGGTGCAGCGCGGCGAGGTCGACGTGGCCATCGCCGGCGGCAGCGAAGCGCTGATCGTGCCCGGCGTGGTGATGGCGTGGCAGGCGATGCAGACGCTGGCCGGCTTCACCGCCCCCGAGGACGCCGCCGCGGCCTGCAAGCCGTTTGCCGCGGACCGCAGCGGCTTTGCGCTGGGCGAAGGCGCGGCCTTCCTGGTCGTGGAGTCGGCCGCCCGCGCCCGCGCCCGCGGTGCACGTGCCTACGCACAGCTGTCGGGCTGGGGCCTGAGCTGCGATGCCACCCACCTCACCAAGCCCGACGTGGCTGGCCAGCAGCGCGCGCTGCGGGCTGCACTGCGCGGCGCCGGCCTGCAGCCGGCCGACGTGGGCTACTGCAACGCGCACGGCACGGCCACGAAGATCGGCGACGCGGTCGAGGCCGAGGCGCTGCGCGGCCTGTGGGGTGCGGCCATCGCCGACCTGCAGGTCAGCTCCACCAAGGCCTTGCACGGCCACCTGCTGGGAGCGGCCGGCGCGCTGGAGGCGGTGGTCACCGTGCTGGCGCTGCACCAGCGCCGGCTGCCGCCGAACATGCACTGCGGCCAGCCCGACGCCGCGCTGGGGTTGTCGCTGGTGCCCGAGGCCGGCACCGCCGCGCCGGACCTGCAGGCGGCCATCACCAGCTCGTTCGCCTTCGGCGGCAGCAACGCGGCGCTGCTGTTCACGCGCGCCTGAGCGCGCGGGCTCCATGCAGGCGCGCCTGGGCGCGGCCCCCCTGTTCGAAGCCGGTGCGCACGATGCCGCCGCGGTCAATCGGGACTAGATTGCAGGGCATGGATCCCAGGTTCCGTGTCGCCAAGAGCCCCGCGCCGCCTGCGCCGCCAGCCCCGACGCCCGTGCGCATGGCGTCGATCAACACCTTGCTGTCCATCGCCCAGACCACCGTCATCGCGATCGTCGGCTTCGTGCTCACGGGGCGCATCGACCAGGCGATCAAGGAGCGCCAGACCGTGGTGCAGGAGCGCAAGGCCACCGTCGAGAGCGTGAACCAGATGGCCACGCTCTTGACCAAGGTCAACAACCCGCAGCTGCCCGAGATCGAGCGCAGCCACGCCACGGCGCAGCTGTCCATGTACGGCAGCGACGCGGTGTTCCCGCTGTTCGTGATGGCCGCCTCGCGCAGCCCGACGCCGCCCACCGAGGCCATCAACGGCCTGCGCCTGCTGGCCGTGCAGCGCCGCAGCGAGGTGTGTGCGGTGCTGCTGGCGTCGCGCAACGTACCCAAGGCGCTGAACGAGATCCGCCGCGGCGCCATCGCCGATCTCACCACCGAACTGCGCTGCGACCCGGCAGCGAGCGTGCCGCCATGACGTCCGGGCGCCGCGCACTGCGGGTGCTGGCCGCCCTGCTGTGCGGCCTGGCACTGACCGGTGCCGTCCGTGCGCAGGTGAACTGCCCCCCGCTGTTCCTGCAGGTGGGCTCCCCCAACACCTACTACGCGCTGGTCTTCGTCGACCCCGCGGCACCCCAGGAACAGGACCGCCTGATGAGCCAGGTGACGCCGGTGCTCAGCGACATCGCCCGCAAGCTCAGCGAACGCGCGGGCGCCAAGCGCCGCCTGCGCCTGGAGCTGATCGCGTGCGAGCACCGCATCGGCAACAACGACTTCAGCGTCGAGGAAATGCGCAACTTCCTCAACTTCAAGGTCGTCGCGGTGTTCTGGAAGGCCAGGGAAAACGGCCGGGACGGCCTCGTGCAGCTGGCGGTGCCCGTGTACCTGCGCAGCGACGGCGCGGCGCGGCGCGATGTCGAGGTCGTCACCGTGTACCCGGCCCTGTCCAGCCACCCGGTGGACAGCTGGATCGAGGTCTTCGGACAGGATCCGCCGCTGTACCGCCCCTTCGTCTCGATGGGCCTGGCCACCGTCTACCAGCGCGAGAGCGACTACAAGGCGGCGTGGATGGCACTGTGCGACAGCCGCATCGCGCTGGCGTCGCTGGCACAGAGCACGCTGCGGCCCTCCCGCGAGCGGCTCGACAGCGACATCGCCGCCCAGCTGGTGGCGCTGATGAAGGACCTGGAGCAGGCCGCGCGCAAGGCGGGCATCACGGCGCTGCCGCCCTGCATCGCCCCACCCGGGGCTGCGCCCTGAGCCGTCCGCGCCCGCCACCGGGAGATCCCTGCACATGCATGCACCGACTGCGCATCGCCCGCCTGGCCCGGCCCGCTGGGGCCGTCTGGCGCTGCTGCTTGCGGCCGCCGCCCTGCTGCAAGGCTGCGGCGCCACGCTGCTGCGCACCGCCTGCGACAACCCGCGCATCAGCAACTTCGGTGCGCCGTCGTCGTACATCGTGATGCTGCCCTACCGCTACGGCGGCACGTCGCCGGCGAACCGCGAGTCGGCGGCGCAGCTCAACCAGATCACGCGGCTGCAGGCGCTGCAGGGCGCGGTCGACGCGCCGGCCACGCAGGTGACGCTGGTCGAGGGCGACCCCGACAAGCCCGCCGACCCGGCCTGCGGCATCGAGAACGTCTACGACCGCGTGGTGGAGAACCGCGCCGGGCTCTTCTGGCGTCGCCTGTTCCACAGCGCCGTCTTCGTCTGGGGCGAGATCTTCGACCGCGACGACGGCATCCTGGTGCAGTCGCACCTGCGCGTGTTCTGGAACGGCGCCGCCAGCCGCGAACTGGAAGTGCTCGTCGATGTGCCGCAGCAGGCGCGCCCGCTGCGCTTCGCCGGCAGCCTGCCGTCGGACACCATCTCGTTCCCGGCGCGCAAGATCAGCCGCGAGGAACAGGCGCAGCTGGCGCAGGCCATCGCCTCGGGCCTGCAGCTGCGCCGCGAGCCGCGGCTCGACGCCGAGGCCGTGCCGCTGCCGGCGAAGTTCTCCGCCGTGGCCTGGCGCCGGCCCTGGCTGCAGCTGCAGGACCGCGAGCTGCGCAGCTTCTGGATGCTGATCGACGACACCGGCCTGCAGGCCGGCCCGGTGCTGCCCGAGACCGTGTTCGCGCGGGCGATGGCGAGCTACCTCAACTTCCGTGTCGACGGCGACCGCACCTCGCGCGAGCAGGCGGTGGCGGCACTGGCGCGGTTCCGCGCAGCGCTGGCGCGGCCCGACGATCCGCTGCTGCGCGTGCCGCTGGCGATGACGGCGGTGATCGAGGGCACGCTGGGCCTGGGCGGCAGCCGGGCCGCGGCGCCCTCGCCCGACCGCGACCTGGCCCAGCAGGCCGCCGCGCAGGCCGGCACCGGCGACGAACCGGCCGCGCGCGCGCAGATGCAGGCAGCGCTGGCCGAGGCTGCGCGCCGCCTGCCCGGCAACGGCGAGGTGCTGAACCTGGCCGCGATCGCGCGCATTCCCGGCTGCTGCGACGGCGCCGACGCGCCGCAGCGCATCCGGGAGATCCAGCGCATGCTCGAACGCGCCTGGGCGCTGGAGCAGGGCAACACGAAGATCGGCCGCAACATGGTGCAGTGGTACCGCTTCCTGGCGACGCTGCCGCCCGAGCGGCTGCCGTTCGATCGCGACGAGCTGGCCGCGCGCGCCCGGCAGGCCAGCGCCGCCGTCGACGCCTGGGCGGCGATGGGCAGCCCCTAGAATCCGCCGCACGCCCCCAGGGCGCTCAGCGGCCCCATGACGACTCCCCACGACACCCCCAAGCCGAGCAACTTCCTGCGCGGCATCATCGAACGCGACCTCGAGACCGGCACCTGGAGCCAGCGCCGCTTCGCCGGCACGCCGGGGGATGGCGCGCACCACGCCGCCGGACCGCTGGACCCGGCGAAGATCCGCACCCGCTTCCCGCCCGAGCCCAACGGCTACCTGCACGTGGGCCACGCCAAGAGCATCTGCCTGAACTTCGGCCTGGCGCGCGACTACGGCGGCGTCTGCCACCTGCGCTTCGACGACACCAACCCCGAGAAGGAAGAGCAGGAGTACGTCGACGCCATCATCGAGGCCGTGCACTGGCTCGGCTTCGACTGGCAGGCGCACGGTGTCGACCACCTGTACTACGCCAGCAACTACTTCGGCTTCATGGTGCGCGCGGCCGAGGCGCTCATCGGCGCCGGCCTGGCCTACGTCGACGAACAGAGTGCCGACGAGATGCGCGCCAACCGCGGCGACTTCACGACGCCCGGCACCGACAGTCCGTTCCGCGACCGCACCCCGGCCGAGAACCTGGAGCGCTTCCGCGAGATGCAGAGCGGCCGCATGCCCGACGGCGCCGCGGTGCTGCGCGCGAAGATCGACATGGCCTCGCCCAACATCAACCTGCGCGACCCGGCCCTGTACCGCATCAAGCACGCCACGCACCACAACACCGGCGACACCTGGTGCGTGTACCCGATGTACGCCTACGCGCACCCGATCGAGGACGCGCTGGAGAACATCACCCACAGCATCTGCACGCTCGAGTTCGAGGACCAGCGGCCCTGGTACGACTGGCTGCTCGACAAGCTCGCCGACCTGGGCCTGCTGCAGCGCCCGGCGCCGCGACAGCACGAGTTCGGGCGCCTGAACCTCACCTACGTCATCACCAGCAAGCGCAAGCTGAAGGCGCTGGTGGACGAAGGCATCGTCGACGGCTGGGACGACCCGCGCATGCCCACGCTGTTCGGCATGCGCCGGCGCGGCTACACGCCCGAGAGCATCCGCGCGATGGCCGACGGCACCGGCGCCAGCAAGACCAACATCTGGCTCGAGTACAGCGTGCTCGAAGGCTGCCTGCGCGACGACCTGGAAGGCAAGGCGCCGCGGGCGATGGCCGTGATCGACCCGCTGCCGCTGAAGCTCACCAACTGGGCCGACGTGTTCGGCGCCGGCCACATCGAGGCCTGCCACGCGCCGGCCCACCCGCAGCGGCCCGAACTCGGCCAGCGCAGCTTCGGCCTCGGGCCCGCGCTGTGGATCGAGCGCGACGACTTTGCCGAGGTGCCGGCCAAGGGCTTCTTCCGCCTGTTCCCCGGCAACAAGGTGCGGCTGAAGTACGGCCTGGTCGTGGAGTGCACCGGCTGCGAGAAGGACGCCGCGGGCAACGTCACCGCGGTGCTGGCCACCGTGGTGCCCGACACCCGCAGCGGCACGCCGGGTGCCGACGCGGTGAAGGTCAAGGGCACCATCACGTGGATCGGCCAGCACGACGCCGTGCCGGCGACGATCCAGCTCTACGACCGCCTGTTCACCGAGCCCCAGCCCGACGCCGGCGGCCGCGACTTCCGCGAGGCGCTGAACCCGCACAGCAAGCGTGTGGTGCAGGGCTACGTCGAGCCGGCACTGGCTGGCGTGCCGGCCGACCAGCGCTACCAGTTCGAGCGCCACGGCTACTTCGTCACCGACCGCAAGCTGCACCGGCCCGATGCACCGGTGTTCAACCGCATCACCACCCTGAAGGACAGCTGGGGCAAGTGAGCTCCGGCCGACAAGCCACCATGACGAAATTCATTGCCGCCCTGGCGCTGGCCCTGCCCCTGGCGCTGCCGATGGCGGCGCATGCGCAAGCCGACAAGACCCTGCCCTCGGGACTGGGCTACCGCGTCGTCAAGGAAGGCACGGGCCCGAGCCCGTTGCCCACCGACGTGGTCCGCGTGCATTACCGCGGCACCTTCATGGACGGCAAGGAGTTCGACAGCTCCTACGCCCGCAAGGCGCCGGCCGAGTTCCCGCTGAACCGCGTCATCAAGTGCTGGACCGAAGGCGTGGGCCTGATGAAGGTCGGCGGCAAGGCGCGGCTGACCTGCCCGCCCGCCATCGCCTACGGAGAACGCGGTGCCGGTGGCGTGATCCCGCCGAACGCGACGCTGCAGTTCGAGGTGGAACTGCTGGGCATCGTGAAGTAGCCCGGGCCGCTCAGGCCGCTGCAGGCGGCGCGCGGCCGAAGAGCCTGCGCGCCAGCAGCACCGCACCCAGCACCACGGCGCCGGCCACGAGGCCGACGCCGGCATTGGCCAGCGCCTCGCCCAGTGCGCCGACGATGCCGCCCAGGCCCTCGGCCCAGCCCGTGACGGCATGGTGCAGCGGGCCGACGCCGTGCACGAGGATGCCGCCGCCCACCAGGAACATCGCCGCGGTGCCCGCCACCGACAAGGCCTTCATCAGCCACGGCGCCAGCGCCAGCAGGCCGCGGCCCAGCGCGCGCGCGGCGCCGTTGCCGCTGCCGCTGAGGTGCAGGCCGGCGTCGTCGATCTTCACGATGCCGGCCACGAAGCCGTAGACGCCCACGGTCATCGCGATCGCCACGCCGCACAGCACCAGCACCTGCGTCAGGAAGGGCGCTGCCGCCACCGTGCCCAGCGTGATGGCGATGATCTCGGCCGACAGGATGAAGTCGGTGCGCACGGCCCCCTTGATCTTGTCCTTCTCGAAGGCCACGAGGTCGATCTGCGGGTCGGCCACGGCCTTGACCAGTTCGGCGTGCTGGGCCTCCACGTCTTCGCGCGCGTGCATGAACTTGTGCGCCAGCTTCTCGAAGCCTTCGTAGCACAGGAAGGCGCCGCCCACCATCAGCAGCGGCGTCACGGCCCAGGGCGCGAAACTGGCGATCAGCAGCGCCGCCGGCACCAGGATGGCCTTGTTGACGAAGGACCCCTTGGCGACCGCCCAGACCACGGGCAGTTCGCGCTCGGCGCGCACCCCGGTGACCTGCTGCGCGTTCAGCGCCAGGTCGTCGCCGAGCACCCCCGCGGTCTTCTTGGCGGCGAGCTTGGACAGCACCGCCACGTCGTCGAGCACGGTGGCGATGTCATCGAGGAGGGCGAGCAGACTGGAGGCGGCCATGCCGCGCATTCTCGCCGCAAGTTCGTCGCACCCAGCGGCGGCTCAGCAGCAATCGGGCACGACCGCGGGGGTCGCGAACTCGCGTCCGACGACCGCGCGTGCATACAGGTAGTTGTGGCGCGCGCGCTCGCTCAGCGCATCGAGCTCGACGCGGCCGGCGGCGTCGCACGGGAATGCCATGCCGCGTCCCGGGTGGAACAGCGACTCGAAGCGCAGGGCAAAGCCGGCGTGGCCGCTGTGCGTGACGGTGCGTTGCATGGTGGTCATGGTGCCTGCAGGAAGTGCCGTGGCGGATGTCGGCAAAGGTAGGCGAGCGGCGGCCCGGCTGCCGCAGGCGCAGCGCGCATGTGGCTGTCGGCGCACGGCGCGGTCGCTTGTCGGTGCTTGTCCGACACGGTGTCGGCGCAGGCTCAAGGACCGGCGGCGCGGACCGATAACCGAGGAGTCGGCCCCTTGCCCGCCTCCATGACCACTGCCACCACCGCTTCCCGCACCGCCGAGATCGCCCGTGACATCGACCACGCCCGCACGCGCGGCGCGCTGCAGCACATCGTGATTCCGCCCGCGCCGGCACTGCTGGTGCGCCTGCGGGCGGCGATGCAGCCCGCCGAGCCCGACCTGAACGAGATCGCCCGCATCGCCGCCGGCGATGTCGCGATGGCCGCCACGCTGCTGCGCAACGCCAACAGCCCGTTGTACGCCGGCCAGCCGGTGCAGACCGTGGGCCAGGCGATGAACCGGCTGGGCCTGAAGCAGACCGCCGCGATCATGACCGGCTTCCTGGTGCGCCACGCGCTGCCGGTGGACAACCGCCACCTGCAGCGCTTCTGGGAACGGTCGGGCCAGCGCGCCGCGGTGATGGCCTTCATCGCGCGGCAGCTGGCCGGCATGTCGGAGGACGTGGCCCACACCTACGGCCTGTTCTGCCATGTCGGCCAGCCGGTGATGCTGCAGAGCGTGCGCGGCTACGCCAGCACGCTGGTGGAGGCTGCCGCCCGCATCGACCGGCCCTTCATCGCCACCGAGAACGCGAACCACCGCACCGACCACGCCGTCGTGGGTGCGCTGGTGGCACGCGTGTGGCGGCTGGCTCCCGAGGTGATGGCGGCGATCCGGCTGCACCACGACCTGGACACGCTCGGTGCCGAAGGCACCGAGCCCGGCGTGCACACGCTGGTGGCGGCCGGCCTCGTGGCCGAGCACCTGGTGCGCCGCCACGAGGCGCTGCCGCCCGAGGCCGACTGGTCGCAGCACGGCACGGCCGCGATGGCCTGGCTCCAGGTCGACGACGGCGAGCTGCAGCACTGGGAAGACGAACTGCGCGAGTTCAGCGGCTCGCTGGCCGACGCCTGACCGCCTTGCCCGCGCTCGCGGGCTGCAGCGCCGCATACAGCGCCAGCAGTTCCAGGGTGAGCTTGTGGCGCGCGTCCAGGTGCACCATCGGCCGCGCCAGCTCGTGCGACTCCTTGATCTTCACGCTGGACGACAGGTACGGCTGCAGCACCGGCAGGCCTTCGTCCAGCAGTTCCTGCACCGTGCGCTGCGGCAGGCTGGCGCGGGCCTGGAACTGGTTGACGACGATGCCCTCGATGCGCAGGTCGGCGTTGTGGTCGGCGCGGATCTCCTGCACCGCCTCCATCAGCCCGTAGAGCGCGCGGCGCGAGAAGTCGTCGCAGTCGAACGGGATCAGGCAGCCGTCGGCCGCGATCAGCGCCGAGCGCGTGTAGAAGTTCAGTGCCGGCGGCGTGTCGATCCAGACCTCGTCGAAGTCTGCGGCCACTTCGGCCAGCGCGTCACGCAGCTTGAAGATCTTGTAGCGGCTCTCGAGCTTGCCGTGCATCTCTTCGAGGGCCGGGCTGGCCGACATCAGGCGCAGGTTCGGCCAGGGGGTGTCGACGATGAAGTCGGCGGTGCGGACCGGGCGCATCGTGAACTTCAGCGTCGTGTCGAAGAACTCGGCCGCGCCGGGCGCGGGCGTGTCGGCGGCATCGCCCAGCAGGTAGCGCGTGGAATTGGCCTGGGCGTCCAGGTCCACCACCAGCGTGCGCCGGCCCTGCTGCGCCGCGATGGCGGCCAGGTTGCTGGTGATGGTGGACTTGCCCACCCCACCCTTCTGGTTGAACACGACGTGGCGCATGGCGGTTGGCGGCAGGTGGAAAGGCGCCATTGTGCACCGCAGCATTGCGCAGGCGAGCGGTCGCTACACTGATTTCCATGCCTGCACCCGCTGCCAGCGACCTGCGCCGGAAGTTCCTGCTCGATCCCGACGTGGTCTTCCTGAACCATGGCTCGTTCGGCGCCTGCCCGCAGGAGGTGGTCGCCAGCTGGCAGCGCTGGCAACTGGAGATGGAGCGCAACCCGGTGGAGTTCCTGGGACGGCGTTCGGCGGGCCTGCTCGCGGCGGCGCGGGCGCCGCTCGCGGCCCTGCTCGGCGCCCGCGCCGAGGACCTGGTCTTCGTGCCCAACGCCACCACAGGCGTCAACACCGTGGCGCAGTCGCTGCCGCTGCAGCCGGGCGACGAAGTGCTGGCCACCGACCACGAGTACGGCGCCTGCAACGCCACCTGGCAGGTGGTGTGCGCGCGGCGCGGCGCGGTCTACCGGCAGGTGCCGATCCCGCTGCCGTTCGAGAGCGCCGGCGTCGTCGACCGCGTGATGGCGGCGGTGACGCCGCGCACGCGCGTGCTGTTCGTCAGCCACATCAGCTCGACCACCGCGCTGACCTTCCCGGTGGCGGCGCTGTGTGCCGCAGCGCGAGCGCGCGGCCTGCTGACGCTGGTGGACGGCGCCCACGCGCCCGGCCACGTGCCGCTGCACCTGGGTGACATCGGCGCCGACTTCTCTACCGGCAACTGCCACAAGTGGCTGTGCGCGCCCAAGGGTGCGGGCTTCCTGCACGTCCGGCCCGAGCACCACGCGCTGCTGCAGGCCCCGGTGGTGAGCTGGGGCTATGCCGCCGAGGCAGGTGGCCACACCGGCTTCGACGCCTACACCGGCAGCACGCTGCTGGAGCGGCGGCTGCAGTGGCAGGGCACACGCGACATCGCGGCTTGGCTGGCGGTGCCCGACGCCATCGCCTTCCAGCAGCGTCACGACTGGCCCGCGGTCCAGCAGCGCTGCCACGCGCTGGCCGCGGGCGCGCTGCAGCGCATCACGCGCCACTTCGGGCTGGCGCCGCTGTGCGGCGACGCCGACTTCGCGCAGATGGTGGCGATCCCGGTGCCGCCACAGGACGCCGAGGCCCTGCGCCGGCGGCTGTTCGACGCCCACCGCATCGAGGTGCCCGTGACGCAGCACGGCGGCCACACCTGCGTGCGCGTCTCGGTGCAGGGCTACAACACGGACGACGACATCGCCCGGCTCGAAGCGGCGCTGGGCGTGGCCTGACGGGCAGGCCCGGCCACCCTTCAGCGCGGCTTGCGCGCGCCGGCCGGTCGTGCGGCGGTCTTCGCGGCGGTCTTGGCGGCGGGCCGCGCACCGGTCACGCGCGGCGGCAGGCCGGTGTGCTGCGTCAGCAGCCGGCCCGGCGCCACCGCGGAGGGCTTCACCACCGTGCTGTTCTTGCGCCGTGCGCTCTGGTAGCTGCCGTCGGTCAGCGGCTGGAAGCTCGGGATCAGGTGGTGCTTGCCATTGCCGATGAGATCGGCACGGCCCAGCGCCTTCAGCGCCTCGCGCAGGAGCGGCCAGTTGTTGGGGTCGTGGTAACGCAGGAAGGCCTTGTGCAGCCGGCGACGCTTCTCGCCCCGCACGATGTCCACGCGCTCGGCACGGTTGGCGTCGCGGCTGATGCCCTTCAGCGGGTTCAGGTTGGTGTGGTACATCGCCGTGGCCGTGGCCATCGGGCTCGGGTAGAAGGTCTGCACCTGGTCGGCCTTGAAGCCGTTCTTCTTCAGCCACAGCGCCAGATGCATCATGTCCGCGTCGCTGGTGCCGGGGTGGGCGGCGATGAAGTACGGGATCAGGTACTGCTTCTTGCCGGCCTCGGCGCTGAACTGGTCGAACAGCTGCTTGAAGCGGTCGTAGGTGCCGATGCCCGGCTTCATCATCTTGCTGAGCGGGCCGCCCTCGGTGTGCTCGGGCGCGATCTTCAGGTAGCCGCCGACGTGGTGCGTGACCAGTTCCTTGATGTACTCGGGGCTCTGGATCGCCAGGTCGTAGCGCAGGCCGCTGCCGATCAGGATCTTCTTCACGCCGCGCAGCGCGCGGGCGCGCCGGTACATGTGGATCAGCGGCGTGTGGTCGGTGTTCAGGTTCGGGCAGATGCCCGGGTAGACACAGCTCGGCTTGCGGCAGGCCGCCTCGATCTCGGGGCTCTTGCAGCCGATGCGGTACATGTTGGCCGTGGGGCCGCCGAGGTCGCTGATGACGCCGGTGAAGCCGGGGGCCTTGTCGCGGATCTCCTCGATCTCGCGGATCACCGAGTCTTCCGAGCGGCTCTGGATGATGCGGCCTTCGTGCTCGGTGATGCTGCAGAAGGTGCAGCCGCCGAAGCAGCCACGCATGATGTTCACGCTGAAGCGGATCATCTCCCAGGCCGGGATCTTGGTCGCGCCGTCATGACCGCCGTGTTCGTCCGCATACGCCGGGTGCGGGCTGCGGGCGTAGGGCAGATCGAAGACGTGGTCCATCTCGGCCGTCGTCAGCGGGATCGGCGGCGGGTTGATCCAGACCTCGCGGTCGCCGTGCGCCTGCACCAGCGCGCGCGCGTTGCCGGGGTTGGTCTCCAGGTGCAGCACGCGGTTGGCGTGCGCGTACAACACGGCGTCGCTCTTCACCTGCTCGTAGGCCGGCAGCCGCACCACGGTCTTCTCGCGCGGCGGCATCACGACGCGGCGGCTGGTGGGCATGGCCACCACCGCGGTGGCGGGCACGGCAGGGGCATCGCCGTCGCGGCTGCAGGTGGCGCCCTGCGCGTCGGCCTGCTCTTCCAGCGTCAGGTAGGGGTTGATGTGCGCGTCGACGCGGCCGGGGCGGTCGACCTCGGTCGAGTCGAGCTCGAACCAGTCCTGCAGCCACAGGTCGTGCTCGCGCCGCAGCATGAACGCGGTGCCGCGCACGTCGGTGATCTGCTGCACCGGTTCGCGCCTGGCCAGGCGGTGCGCGATCTCGACGATGGCGCGCTCGGCGTTGCCGTACAGCAGCAGGTCGGCCTTGCTGTCGACCAGGATGCTGCGCCGGACCTTGTCCTGCCAGTAGTCGTAGTGGGCGATGCGGCGCAGGCTGGCCTCGATGCCGCCCAGCACGATGGGCACGTCGGCATAGGCCTCGCGGCAGCGCTGCGCGTACACCAGGCTGGCGCGGTCGGGGCGCTTGCCGCCGACGTCGCCCGGCGTGTAGGCGTCGTCGCTGCGGATCTTGCGGTCCGCGGTGTAGCGGTTGATCATCGAGTCCATGTTCCCGGCGGTGACGCCGAAGAACAAGTTCGGTCGGCCCAGGGCCTTGAACGGGTCGGCGCTGTGCCAGTCGGGCTGCGCGATGATGCCCACGCGGAAGCCCTGCGCCTCGAGCGTGCGGCCGATCACGGCCATGCCGAAGCTGGGGTGGTCGACGTAGGCGTCGCCCGTGACGACGATGACGTCGCAGGAGTCCCAGCCGAGTGCGTCCATCTCCTGGCGGCTCATCGGCAGGAACGGCGCGGTGCCGAACCGCTTGGCCCAGTGCGGGCGGTAGCCGGTCAATGCCTTGGCGGCGCGGGGAGGGATGGCGAGGGCGGTGGACACCCCGGGATTGTCGTCGCAAGCGCCTGCGCGCGTGGCGCTGGCTCAAGTTGCCCCTGCCGGGCGCCGATAGCCCCATCCATGGAACTCGTCAACGCGCTGTTCGTCGCCGCCATCGCCGTTGTGTCGGGAGGCGTGGCCTGGTGGTTGCACCGCAGCCGGCTGGCGGCCATGCGGCGGGCGCTGCAGGACGCGCAGGACTCGCGCCTGGACCTGGCGGCCACCGCCGCCGCCCTGCACCGCCGCCTGGCCGAGGCCGACCAGGCGCTGTCGCGCCTGCCGGAACAGCAGGGTCATCAAGCTCAGGGCAACGACGCGCAGGAGCGCCGCGCGGCCCTGGAACGTGCCCTGGCCGCCGCCGCCCCGGCGCCCGACAGCTGGGAAGACACCCACCCGGTCACCGTGCCCGGCTTCATGCCGACGCAGCCGGCCGAGTTCGACGAGCCGCCGCTGCCGCGGCGCTGAGGCGCACGTCTTCAGGCGGCGGCCACCGCCGCGTCGTCGTCGTCGGTCTCCTCGCCGAGGAAACCGCCGCTCTGGTGCGCCCACAGCCGGGCGTAGATGCCGCCGGCCGCCAGCAGGCTGGCGTGGTCGCCCACCTCCACGATGCGGCCCTGGTCCATCACCACCAGTCGGTCCATCGCCGCGATGGTGGACAGCCGGTGCGCGATCGCCACCACCGTCTTGCCCTCCATCAGGCGGTACAGGCTCTGCTGGATGGCCGCCTCGACCTCGCTGTCCAGCGCGCTGGTGGCCTCGTCGAGCAGCAGGATGGGCGCGTCCTTCAGCATCACGCGTGCGATCGCCACGCGCTGCCGCTGGCCGCCGCTGAGCTTCACGCCGCGCTCGCCGACGTGGGCGTCGTAGCCGGTGCGACCCTTCGGATCGGTGAGACCGAGGATGAAGTCGTGCGCTTCGGCACGTTCGGCCGCGCGCAGCATCTCGGCATCGCCGGCATCGCCGGCTTCCGGGCGGCCGTACAGGATGTTGTCGCGCACCGAGCGGTGCAGCAGCGAGGTGTCCTGCGTCACCATGCCGACCGCGCGGCGCAGGCTGTCCTGCGTGACGCCGGCGATGTCCTGGCCGTCGATGCGGATGTGGCCGCCCTGGATGTCGTACAGCCGCAGCAGCAGGTTCACCACCGTGCTCTTGCCGGCGCCGGAGCGGCCCACGAGCCCGATCTTCTCGCCCGGGCGGATCACGAGAGAGAAGTCGTCCAGCACCTGCTTGCTGCCGTAGGCGAAACGCACGCGGTCGAATTGCACCTCGCCGCGCGACACCTCCAGCGGCCGGGCGTCGGGGCGGTCGACGATGACACGCGGCTTGCTCAGCGTGGTGATGCCGTCCTGCACCGTGCCGATGTGCTCGAACAGCGACGACATCTCCCACATCACCCAGTGCGAGATGCCGTTCAGCCGCAGCGCCATCGCGGTGGCCGCCGCCACCGCGCCCACGCCCACCTGGCCCTGGGTCCACAGCCACAGCGCCACGCCGGTGGTCGACGCCACCAGCGCGACGCTGAGCGCCTGGTTGGCGATCTCGAAGCCGGTCACCAGCCGCATCTGCGCGTAGGCGGTGGTCATGAACTCCTGCATCGCGCCGCGCGCGAAGTGCGCCTCGCGGTGCGCGTGCGAGAACAGCTTCACGGTCGCGATGTTGGTGTAGGCGTCGGTGACACGGCCCGTCATCAGCGAACGCGCATCGGCCTGCGCCTGCGCCACCTTGCCCAGCCGCGGCACGAAGAACCACAGCGCCAGCACGTACAGCGCCAGCCAGCCCATGAACGGCAGCACCAGCCACAGGTCCATGCCGCCCACCACCGCCACCAGCGTGACGAAGTAGATGACCACGTAGACCAGGATGTCGGCCAGGATCAGCCAGGTGTCGCGCACCGCCAGCGCGGTCTGCATCACCTTGGTGGCGATGCGGCCGGCGAACTCGTCCTGGTAGAAGTGCATGCTCTGCTCGAGCATCAGGCGGTGGAAGTTCCAGCGCAGCCGCATCGGGAAGTTGCCGAACACCGACTGGTACTTCACCAGCCCCTGCACGCCGGCCAGCGCGATGCTGCCCACCAGCAGCCCGCACAGCAGCAGCAGCGTGTGGCCGTGCTGCGCCCACAGCTCGGTCGGCTTCACGGTGGCCAGGATGTCGACCACGTGCGCCAGCATGCTGAACAGCAACGCCTCGAAGGCGCCGATGGCCGCCGTCAGCAGCGTCAGCAGCAGCAGCAGCGGGCGCAGCCCGCGCGTGTTGGCCCACAGGAACGCGAAGAAGCGCTGGGGCGGCGGGGGCGGCAGGGCATCCGGGTACGGATGCACCAGGTTCTCGAAACGGCGGAACAAGATCGTGTGCTCCCTGCGGCGCGCACAGCGGCGCCGGGTGGGCGCCGGCACGGGTGCGCGGCCTCGTCGGCGCGGCGGGTTGCCGCACCGGGGTCGCGATGATACGGGCGCCGTGCTGGCGCAAGACGGGCGCCCTGCGCTTGCACCGACACACGCGGCGGCGGCAGCCGCGACAATCCCCAGCTCTGATCAGGAGCCCCACGATGCCGACCACCCCCTCCGACCCGGCCTGGAAGCACGACGGCGTGCGCGTGGTGCCCGGCGACCAGCTCGACCCCAACACCGCGCAGACACCGGGCATGGACCGCAAGGCCGCGATCAACTTCGCGCGCGTCGGGGCGCAGCGGCTGTGGGCCGGCACCGTGCACATCCACCCCGACGCCAAGACCGGCGCCCACCACCACGGCCCGCTGGAAAGCGTGATCTACGTCGTCAGGGGCCGCGCCCGCATGCGCTGGGGGGAGGCGCTGGAGTTCACGGCCGAGGCCGGCCCCGGCGACTTCATCTACGTGCCGCCCTACGTGCCGCACCAGGAGATCAACGCCAGTGCCACCGAGACGCTGGAGTGCGTGCTGGTGCGCAGCGACGGCGAGGCGGTGGCGGTCAACCTGGACATCGAGCCCGTGGAGAAACCCGAGCACGTGGCCTGGATCGACCCCATCCACCGCGGCTGACGACTTCGTCACACCCGTGACGCCGAGGAAACCCGGATCATCCCCCGGATGCGGGATGAATCTGCGATGCTACGGGGCATGAACCGGGTCCTCCGCACCGCCGCCGTCCTGTGCACCCTGTGTGCGCTGGGGGGTGCTGCCGTCGCGGCGGACGCCAACGAGCCGACGATGCGCGCGGCCGTCGAGACCGCCCTGTGGCCGGGCGACATCGTGCGGGCGGCCGACAAGTACCTGCGCAGCCACCCCGACGGCGCCGGCGCCGACGCGGTGCGTTCGCTGCGCGAGCGCGCCACCCAGGCGTGGCAGATCGTCAGCCGCAGCGACGTGAAGCTCTACCGCAGCGCGTTCGTGCCCCGCGAGGGCGGCGAGACGCTGCAGGACATGCACCGCGCCTCGCTCGGCGACCGCGCCGCCGCCGTGCGGCTGGCGCACGCCAGCAAACGTGCGGGCGACGCGCAGGGCGAGCAACGCTATGTGGGCTGGCTGCAGCTGGCCTCGCTGCTGGGCGACGACCGCGCGAGCTACGAGCTGGCGCTGCACTTCCGCCGCACCGACCAGCTGGTGCTGGCCGCGCGCTACGAGGCGGTGGCCATCGCCCTGGGCTACCAGCCCGCCCCCGGCCTGGACCACGTGCGCAAGTAGGTCTGCACCGGGCAGGCCGCTCCGACGCCGTCGCTATGATGGTTCGAGGAGACACGACAAGCGCATGTTCGACATCATCATCGTCGGCGGGGGATCCGCCGGCTGCGTGCTCGCCGCACGCCTGAGCGAAGACCCCGCCACCAGCGTCTGCCTCGTCGAGGCCGGCCCGGCCGACCGCAGCGTGCTGATCCACTGCCCGGCCGGGCTGGCGCTGCTGGCCAAGAACGGCGCGGCGAACTGGGGCTTCCAGACCGTGCCGCAGCCCGGGCTGAACGGCCGCCGCGGCTACCAGCCGCGCGGCAAGGTGCTGGGCGGTTCGAGCTCGGTCAACGCGATGATCTACCTGCGCGGGCAGCATGCCGACTACGACGGCTGGGCCGCCGCGGGCAACCCCGGCTGGAGCTGGAACGACGTGCTGCCGTACTTCAAGCGCAGCGAGCACAACGAACGCGGCGCCGACGCCTGGCACGGCAGCGGCGGCCCGCTGAACGTGATGGACCTGCGCAGCCCGAACCGCTTCGGGCCGGTGTTCGTGGAAGCGGCGCGGCAGGCCGGGTACCCTGTGAACGACGACTTCAACGGCGCCACCCAGGAAGGCGTGGGCCTGTACCAGGTGACGCACAGGAACGGCGAACGCTGCAGCGCCGCCAAGGCCTACCTGACGCCGCACCTGGGCCGCAAGAACCTGCAGGTGGTGACCGACGCCCACGTGCTGCGTGTGCTGATGGACGGCCGCCGTGCCACCGGCGTGGAACTGCGCCAGGGCGGCGCCACACGCACGCTGCAGGCACGGCGCGAGGTGGTGCTGAGCGCCGGCGCGCTGCAGTCGCCGCAGCTGCTGATGCTGTCGGGCATCGGCCCCGGCGCGCACCTGCAGCAGCACGGCATCGCGGTGCAGCACGACCTGCCGGGTGTCGGCCGCCACCTGCACGACCACGTCGACGTGGTGCAGGTGGTCGACGCCCCCGGCGTCACCGACCTGTTCGGCCTGTCGCTGCCCGGCGCCTGGCGCGTGCTGCAGGGCATCTTCGAGTGGCGCGCGCACCGCCGCGGCATGCTGACCACCAACTTCGCCGAAGCCGGCGGCTTCCTGCGCAGCAGCCCCGAGATCGACCGGCCCGACCTGCAACTGCACTTCGTGATCGGCAAGCTGGTGGACCACGGCCGCAAGACCGTGTTCGGCCACGGCTATTCGTGCCATGTCTGCCTGCTGCAGCCCCAGAGCCGCGGCAGCGTCACGCTGGCCAGCGCCGACCCGACGGCGCCGCCTGCCATCGACCCGGCCTTCTTCGCCGAGCGCGACGACCTCGACCGCCTGGTGCGCGGCTTCAAGCTGATGCGCCACATCCTCGGCCAGCCGGCGCTGGCCGGCGTGCGCGGCCGCGAGCTGCAGGCGTCGGCCGAAGCCGTCAGCGACGCCCAGATCGAGACCTTCGTGCGCAACCACGCCGACACCATCTACCACCCCGTCGGCAGCTGCCGCATGGGCCCCGGGCCCGACGACGTGGTCGACGCGCAGCTGCGCGTGCATGGCGTGCAGGGGCTGCGGGTGGTGGACGCGTCCATCATGCCCAGCATCGTCTCGGGCAACACCAATGCGCCGACCATCATGATCGCGGAGAAGGCAGCCGACCTGATGCGGGCCGCGGCATGAAGCTCTCGGTGCTGGACCAGTCGGTGGCCTGTGCCGGCCGCGACGAAGGCGACGCGCTGCGCGACACCGTGGCGCTGGCCCGGCACTGCGAGGCGCTGGGCTACGAACGCTTCTGGGTCAGCGAGCACCATGGCATGCCGACCATCGTCGGCAGCGCGCCCGAGATCGTGATGGCGGCGATCGCCGCGCGCACGCACCGCATCCGCATCGGCAGCGCCGGCGTGATGCTGCCGCACTACGCGGCCCTGAAGGTGGCCGAGCAGTTCCGCGTGCTGGACGCGCTGGCGCCGGGGCGCATCGACCTCGGCGTGGGCCGCGCGCCCGGCAGCGACATGCGCACGGCGATGGCGCTGAACCCGGGCGCGGCGCACGCCGCCGACGGCTTCCCGCAGCAGGTGGTGGACCTGCAGGCCTGGACCCGCGGCCAGCGCCACCAGGGCATCTGGGCGCATCCGCGACCGCCGGTCGGCGCCACGCCGGCGCAGGCGCCCGAACTGTGGATCCTGGGCAGCTCGAACTACGGCGCGCAGTTGGCGGCGCACCTGGGCCTGCCGTACGCCTTCGCCTACTTCTTCATGGACGGCCAGGGCTGCGAGGAAGCGCTGGACCTGTACCGGCGGCTGTACCAGCCCAGCGAGCGGCACCCGACGCCGCAGCCCACGATCTGCGTGTGGGCGCTGGCCGCCGACACGGCCGACGAAGCCCGGCACCACGCGCTCAGCCGCGACCGCTGGCGGCTCGATCGCCAGCGCGGGCTGCTCGGGCCGCTGCGCACGCCGGCGTCCATCGTGGAGCAGGGCTTCACCGACGACGAGCTGCCGGCCGTCGCCGCCACGCAGGCGAAGGCCTTCGTCGGCACGGCCGCCGAAGTGGGAGCGCGGCTGCGCGCGCTGGCGGGTGCCCTGGACCTGCACGAGCTGGTGGTCAACACCTGGGCCCACGCGCCGGCCGTGCGGCGGCAGTCGTATGCGCTGCTGGCGCGTGAGTTCGCGCTCACGCCGTGAAGCGCCTGTGAAAACAGCAGGCGCCTGAAAGAACGAACCCCTCTGAACCTTGCGATTCAGCGGGGCGGGCGGCCGCGGCCGCCAGTGGAGCTCCGGAGATAGGAAGTCCGGGGCTCCTGATGCGCAGTGACTGCGCCATCGGTTGGTACCTGCAAGCAGGCAAAGCAACAGTAGTCCACCCCGGCGCCCGGCGCAAGAGGGAAATGCTGACTCAGCGCAAGTTCTGCAAGCGTTCGAGAACACCGGCCACACGCGCCTCGACCGCCGGGTCCATCGTGATCGTGCGGCCCCACTCGCGCTGCGTCTCGCCGGGCCACTTGTTGGTGGCGTCCAGGCCCATCTTGCCGCCCAGGCCGCTCACCGGTGACGCGAAGTCCAGGTAGTCGATCGGCGTCTGCTCCACCAGCGTCGTGTCGCGCACCGGGTCCATGCGCGTCGTGATCGCCCAGATCACTTCCTGCCAGTTCCGGATGTCCACGTCGTCGTCGGTGACCACGATGAACTTCGTGTACATGAACTGCCGCAGGAAGCTCCACAGCCCGAACATCACCCGCTTGGCGTGGCCCGGGTAGGCCTTCCTGATGGAGATGATGGCCATGCGGTAGCTGCAGCCCTCGGGCGGCAGGTAGAAGTCCACGATCTCCGGGAACTGCTTCTGCAGGATGGGCACGAACACCTCGTTCAGCGCCACGCCCAGCACCGCGGGCTCGTCGGGCGGCTTGCCGGTGTGGGTGGAGTGGTAGATCGGGTCGCGCCGGTGCGTGATGCGGTCGACGCGGAACACCGGGAACCAGTCCTGCTCGTTGTAGTAGCCGGTGTGGTCGCCGAACGGGCCCTCCAGCGCGTGCAGGTAGCCACCCACTTCCTTCACGGGCACCCCGCGCTCGGAATGCCCCGTGTAGCCGGCCGGCGCCGGCGGAATGTGCCCTTCCAGCACGAACTCGGCACTGGCCGGCACCTGCAGCGGCAGGCCCTCGCCGACGCCCGACGCCACCACCTCGGTGCGGCTGCCACGCAGCAGGCCGGCGAACTGGTACTCGGACAGGGTGTCGGGCACCGGCGTCACCGCGCCCAGGATGGTGGCCGGGTCGGCGCCCAGCGCCACCGCGATCGGGAACGGCCGGCCCGGGTTGGCGCGGGCGAATTCGCGGAAGTCCAGCGCGCCGCCACGGTGGGCCAGCCAGCGCATGATGACCTGGTTGCGGCCGATCACCTGCTGGCGGTAGATGCCCAGGTTCTGCCGCAGCCGCGGCTGCGCCACGCCCTGCGGACCGCGCGTGACGACCAGGCCCCAGGTGATCAGCGGGCCGGCATCGCCCGGCCAGCAGGTCTGCACCGGCAGCGCGCCGAGGTCAACGTCGCCGCCCTCCAGCGTCACTTCCTGACAGGGCGCGTGGCGCAGCTGCGCGGGCTTCATGTCCCACAGCGCCTTGCCCATTTGTAACAGCCGGCCGGCGTCCTTCAAGCCCTTGGGCGGCTCGGGCTCTTTCAGGCTCGCGAGCAGGCGGCCGACGTCTCTCAGCTCGGTGGCGGACGTTGCACCCATGCCCAGCGCCACCCGTTTAGGGGTGCCGAACAGGTTGATGAGGCAGGGAAATTTGTAACCCGTGGGCTGCGTGAAGAGCACGGCAGGGCCGCCGGCACGCAGCAGTTTGTCGCCGATTGCCGTCATTTCCAGCGCCGGAGACACCGGTTCGGCCACCTTTTGCAGCTCGCCCTGCGCTTCCAGCTGTCCGATGAAGTCCCGAAGGTCGCGGTACTTCATTACTTTCGAGTCTCACAAGACTGTTTCATATTCTTGACCGTGTATGAGCGGCTTCCTAGAATTCGGCACAACCTGAAACTACAGGGTTAACCCGAGTCTCTCCCGATGGGATCGAGGAGACCGGAGGACCAGCCCTCCCGCCGCAGCGGCGACCCACCGAGGTCGTGCTGATCGAGCGGTCGATTATGGTCGTCGCCCCCACGCTGCCGCTGGCAGCGGGCCGGAGCTGGCGACACTTGGAGAGGAATGCGATGAGAGCTCTTGCCCTGCTGCGCGATGCGCAGCGAGCCGCGCGTCGTTCGATTGCGGTGTTCGTTCGTGACGTGGGTCACGGCCTGCTGGACATCGGTCACAACACGCTGGCCGTCGTCGGCCTGGCCGTGGTCGCCACGCTGGTGTTCGCAGCCGGCCGCGCCGACCTGCGCCAGCAAGTCGAAGCGGTGGCGTTCGAGTGGCTGCAGGAACGGCACGAGGAACGCACCCTGGCCTCGGGCGACGTGCTGTCGCTGGTCGCCGAACCTGCCGCCGTGCAACGCGCCACCGCCGCCGACCCCTCGCGGCTGACGCGCGAGCAGGCTGCCGTGGCCAAGTGGCTGTCACGCCGGTACAAGGTCGCCCCCGAGCCGCTGAGTGCCCTGGTGCAGGAAGCCTGGACGATCGGCCAGCGCGCCGGCCTCGACCCGACGCTGATCCTGGCCATCATGGCCATCGAATCCAGCTTCAACCCCTTTGCGCAGAGCCCGGTGGGCGCGCAGGGCCTGATGCAGGTGATGACGCGCGTGCACGACGACAAGTACGAAGCCTTCGGCGGCACGCACGCGGCCTTCGACCCCATCAGCAACCTGCGCGTGGGCGTGCAGGTGCTCAAGGAGTGCATCGCGCGTGCCGGCAGCCTGCAGGACGGCCTGCGCTACTACGTGGGTGCGGCGCTGCTGGACAACGACGGCGGGTACGCAGGGCGCGTGCTGTCGGAGCAGGGTTACCTGCGCATGGTCGCCGATGGCAAGGCCGTGCCGACCAATGCGCCGTACGTGGCGCCCGCCGCCCCGGTCGTCCCCGAGCCCGTGCCCGCTGCTCCGGTGACCGAGGCCCGCGCCGAGCAGGTCGCGCTGCTTCGCTGATCGGCCCCTTCCGCTACACTGACAGCCTGCGCGACTGGCGATAGGGGCGGCCCGCTGCGGCCCCGCCCCGAGGTGGACGACCACCGGGAAGCGCAGGTCGGCACCGCCCGTGCCGACAGCCCGCCGTGCGCCTGGGCAGCCCTCGACCCCGTGCCCTGCCGCGGGGGCTCCGAAGGCCCTTCCATCCCGAAGAGGACTGCCATGTTCGACCGTTCCCAATCCACGCTTGCCAACGTCGACCCCGCGCTGTGGGCCGCCGTGCAGGCCGAGAACCGCCGCCAGGAAGAGCACATCGAGCTCATCGCGTCGGAGAACTACACCAGCCCGGCCGTGATGCAGGCGCAGGGCTCGCAGCTCACCAACAAGTACGCCGAGGGCTATCCCGGCAAGCGCTACTACGGCGGCTGCGAGAACGTCGACGTGGTCGAGCAACTGGCCATCGACCGCCTGAAGCAGCTCTTCGGCGCCAACTTCGCCAACGTGCAGCCCAACAGCGGCAGCCAGGCCAACCAGGCCGTGTTCTTCGGCCTGCTGCAGCCCGGCGACACCATCATGGGCATGAGCCTGGCCGAAGGCGGCCACCTCACGCACGGCATGCCGCTGAACATGAGCGGCAAGTGGTTCAAGGTCGTCAGCTACGGCCTCGACGCCCAGGAGGCCATCGACTACGACGCGATGGAGAAGCTGGCCCACGAGACGCGCCCCAAGCTCATCATCGCCGGCGCCAGCGCCTACAGCCTGCGCATCGACTTCGAGCGCTTCGCGAAGGTGGCCAAGGCGGTGGGCGCCTACTTCATGGTCGACATGGCGCACTACGCGGGCCTGATCGCCGCCGGCGTCTACCCGAACCCGGTGCCGCACGCCGACGTCGTCACCAGCACCACGCACAAGAGCCTGCGCGGGCCGCGCGGCGGCATCATCCTGATGAACGACGAGGCCATCGCGAAGAAGATCAACAGCGCGATCTTCCCGGGCATCCAGGGTGGCCCGCTGATGCACGTCATCGCCGGCAAGGCGGTGGCTTTCCTCGAGGCGCTGACACCCGAGTTCAAGGCCTACCAGGCACAGGTCGTGGCCAACGCCCGCGTGCTGGCCGAGACGCTGATCGCGCGCGGCCTGCGCATCGTCAGCGGCGGCACCGAGAGCCACGTGATGCTGGTCGACCTGCGGCCCAAGGGCCTCACGGGCAAGGAGGCCGAGGCCATCCTGGGCGAAGCCCACATGACCTGCAACAAGAACGGCATCCCGAACGACCCGCAGAAGCCGATGGTCACCAGCGGCATCCGCCTGGGAACGCCGGCGATGACCACACGCGGCTTCAAGGAAGAGCAGGCGCGCCAGACCGCGCACCTGATCGCCGACGTGCTGGACAAGCCGCACGACGCCGCGAACATCGCTGCCGTGCGGGCCAAGGTCGCGGCGCTGACCCGCGACTTCCCCGTGTACCGTTGACCCCCCCCGTAGCGCCTTTGGCCCGCAGGCCGGCAAGCATGCTGGCCTGCCTTCGTCCGGCGAAGGACGGTCCGCAGGGACCGTCCCACGTCCGGACTCAGCCCGACCCCAGGGGGGCGCCGCTGGCGGACCGGCAGAGCCGGATCCGCAGCGGCAGCTTGGTTGGATACCGTCATGCGCTGTCCGTTCTGTAGCCACGACGAAACGCAGGTCGTCGAGACGCGGGAGTCCGACGAGGGCGGCGTCATCCGGCGCCGGCGCCGCTGCCTGAAGTGCGACAAGCGCTTCACCACCTACGAGCGCATCGAGATCGCGATGCCGGCCATCGTGAAGAAGGACGGCGCACGCGTGGAGTTCGACGACGCGAAGATGCGCGCGTCGATGCTGCTGGCGCTGCGCAAGCGGCCGGTGAGCATCGAGCAGGTGGATGCCGCGATCGAACGCATCCAGGCCAAGCTGCTGGCCAGCGGCGCGCGCGAGGTGCCCAGCGCGCGGGTGGGTGAACTGGTGATGCGCGAGCTCAAGCGCATGGACAAGGTCGGCTACGTGCGCTTCGCCTCGGTGTACCGCAGCTTCGAAGACGTCGACGAATTCCGGCAGCTGATCCGCGACATCTAGCGCCTCCGGGCGCTTCCCCTCCGCCGAGGGCCCCCACCGACACCGCCACGCCGGGGGACGCGCAGGCCGCGGGCGTTTCCTACAGTGACCGCCATGCCGTCACGACAGGACACGCCCATGCCCGCCACTCACCGCCGCCCCGCCACACGGGGACACAGCCTCGTCGAGACGATGATCGCGCTCGGCATCGCCAGCGTGGCGGCGGGGTTGGCCTTGCCTGGCTGGGGCGAGGCCAGCGAGCGCCGCCGGGTGGAGGGTGCCGCAGCCGAACTGGAGACGCACTTCGCCCACGCGCGCAGCCAGGCCGTGGCGATGAACCGCACGCTGCGCCTGCACTTCGTCAGCGACCGCTGCTACGTGGTGCACACCGGCGGCAGCAGCACTGCCTGCAGCTGCGCCGACGACGGCAGCGCCAGCTGCAGCAGCGGCGCGCAGGTGCTGCAGGTCGTGCAGTGGTCGGCCGACACGCCGGTGCGCGTGCTGTCGAACCGCAGCTCAATCGGCTTCGATGCACTGAAGGGCACGGTGACGCCGACCGCCACCGTGAAGATCGTCGGCGCCGGCGGCACCACGCTGCACAACGTGATCAACATCATGGGCCGCGTGCGCAGTTGCGCGCCCGAGCCGGGCCTGCCGGGCCACACCACCTGCTGACCCCCGCGGTTGCGTGGCGTGCGGACGAACGGCGCGCCGATGGCGACGAGCGGCGTGGCAGAAGTCACGCTCTCCGGATAATCGGGTTGCCATGCTGCCCTTCCGCGCCCCACCTTCCTCTTCGGACCACGGCTTCACGCTGATCGAACTGCTCATCGCCCTGGTGGTGCTGGCCGTGCTGGCCGCCGTGGCGCTGCCCGCGTTCAACGAGTCGATCCGCAAGAGCCGCCGCAGCGAGGCCGCCGCGGCCATCACGGGCGTGCAGCAGGCCCAGGAGCGCTGGCGCAGCAACAACACCAGCTATGCCGCCAGCGTGGCCGCGCTCAGCCTGCCCACCACCTCCAGTGGCGGCTACTACACGATCAGCGTCGACTCGGCCACCACCACCGGCTACAACGTGGTTGCGACTGCTGTCGCGGGCAAGTCCCAGGCGGAGGACGGCGACTGCGTGCGCCTGCGGGTGCGCAGCGTGGGCGGCAGCCTCGTGTACGGTTCTGCGGCGGCCAGCGGCAGCTTCGACGAAAGCGCGGGCAACCGCTGCTGGAGCCGCTGATGCGCAGGCAGCACCGCGGGCGTCCGGCGGGCTTCTCGCTGATCGAGGCGCTGGTCGCCGTGGGTGTGCTCGGCATCCTGCTGGCGCTGGTGGGACCGTCGTTCAAGGACTACCTGCTGGTGCAGCGGCTGAAGAGCATCAACGCGCAGTTGGTGACGGACATGAACTTCGCGCGCAGCGAAGCGGTCACGCGCAACAACTTCGCGCGCGTCGTGTTCCAGGACGACCCCGCCAAACCGCAGACTTGTTACACGATCTTCGTCAATCCACCCGGTCTGGGCCCGGGCTACCGCTGCAATTGCGACCTTGGGCCCGGCGCCGCCTGCCCCAGCCCGCCCTCAGGGCCGAGTGGCATAGAGATCCGCACGGTGCAAGTGCCGCGCTCCAGCGGTATCACGATCACTGCCCCTGGAAACTCCAGCCCTGGTACCAATCCATGGCCAGCCGTCGGGTTCAGCAACCTGCACGGCGGTTTGCTGAGCATCCCGACAGACTTGAGCGCGTCGGCTGCTCCGCCCTTCAACATTGAAGTGGCTGCCAGCCCGGCGCTGCTGCTGCGCACCGTACTAGGCCGCAACGGCCGGCCAACCGTGTGCAGCGTCGGCAACAACCTGGGAGCGCAGGCATGCTGAATCGCGATCGCCGACACGAGGCGCAAAGAGGCCCGCAGCGCGGGCTGTCCCTTGTCGAACTGATGGTCGGCATTGCCATCGGCTTGGTGGTGGTCGCAGGCGCTGCGCTGGTGGCGTCGTCTCAGATCAGCGACACGCGCCGCCTGCTGCTAGAGACGCAGTTGCAGCAGGACTTGCGTGCGGCAGCCGACATCATCACGCGGGAGCTGCGACGCGCTGGCTCGAACGCTCACAGCAACTTTGCCCTCGCCACCGTGTGGTTGCCGCCAGCCCTATCGGCGGGAACCAATCTGTTCACTGACCTCACACCAACTTCGCTGGCAAGCACGCCGGGCAGCGAAGTCGGCTACCGGTACTACAGAACGGCAGGAGCTTCCATTCCGGTATTTGGATTCAAGCTGTCTGGCGGGGTCGTTGAGTTCAACCTGGACGGCACAAGTTGGCAGCCACTGACCGACGAGCGCGTGCTGCGCGTGACCGCCTTCACCGTGACGCAGAACAACGGCCCCGCCGTGCCACTGGCCTGCGCCAAGGAGTGCGCTGGCGGCGGCACGGCCTGCTACCCGACCTGGCAGACACGCGAGCTCGTCGTCGACATCGTCGGCGAAGCCGTGGCCGACCCGACCGTGCAGCGCAGCATCCGCGCCGTGGCCAAGCTGCGCAACGATGTGCTCGTCCCCGGCGCCTCGGGCCCGCTGTGCCCGCCATGAACTCCGCACGCCCCATGCAAGCACACCCGCAACGCCAGCGCGGCGCGGCAGCGCTGATCGTCGTGCTGCTGCTGTTCTTCATCGTCTCGATGGTGGCGGCCTACACCAGCCGCAACCTGATCTTCGAACAGCGCACCGGTGCCAACCAGTACCGCTCCACGCAGGCCATGGAAGCGGCGCAGGCCGGCCTGGAATGGGCCAAGGCGATGCTGAACACCGGCCGCATCGACGCCTTCTGCCAGCCCAGCACCACCGTCACCGACACCACCTTCCGCGAACGCTACCTGCTGGTCGACGCCAACGGCAACTTCACGGCGCGGGGCACCACGGGCGCCTTGCCCACCAGCATTGCGACGCAGCTGACGCCCACCTGCGTCTTCAACGGCACCGACTGGGACTGCGACTGCCCGAGCAATGCCGCGCCGACGCTCGCCCCGCCCGCCGGCACGGCGCTGGCCCCGGCCTTCCGCGTGCGCATCGGCGTCGGTTCCGGTGCGTTCGTGCCCGGGACCGTGCGCATCGAAGCCGTGGGCTGCACGCGGCTGAACGACGACTGCCTGGCCTTCTCGGCGCCCGGCGCGCTCAACGAGGGCCGCGCGATGGTGACCGAGCTGGTGGCTCTGGTCGGCGGTCTGCCGAGCCCGCCGCTGGCGGCGCTGACGGCCGGTGCGGCAGTGAACCTGGCCGGTGCCACGCTGCAGCTGTCCAACGCCCATGCGGCTTCCGGCGGCGCCACGATCCAGGCACGCAGCACGGTGGCGGTGGGCAGTTCCGTGCTGTCCAGCCTGCCGGGCACGCCGGGCGACCTGTCGGTCATTGCCAACGATGTGTCGCTGCCCGACGGCTCCACCAGCACCGGGGCCGACGGCATGTTCGCCGGCGTGTTCAACCTCTGGCCCGCCACGCACAAGCAGCAGCCGGCGGCCATGGTGCTGGGCAGCGCGGCTGCCGGCTGCGGCGCAGGCGGCTGCAACGCCGCCGCCGTGCGCGACGCGCTGGCCTTGAACCCGGGGCGCGTGCTCTGGATCGAGGGCGACCTGACGGTGGACAGCGCGGGCGACATCGGCAGCGCCGCCGCACCCGCGGTGCTGGTGGTCGAGGGCGACCTCGTGTTCACCACCGCGGCCACGATCCACGGCCTGGTCTACCTGCGCACCGGCACCTGGGCCACTTCGGGCGCCGGCACGGTGCGCGGTGCGGTCGTTGCCGAGGCCGGTGTGGCAGGCAACGGCTCCACCAGCATCATCTACGACGCCGACGTGCTGCGCCGCCTGCGGCTGAACAACGGTTCCTTCGTGCAGGTGCCAGGTGGCTGGAAGGACTTCTGCTCGACGCCCACGGGCCTGGTCGTCGGCGGCTCTCTGGGGTGCTGAACATGCGCAAGCCGACAACTCCGTTGCCCCTGCGCCACCCGCGCCAGCGGGGCGTGTCGCTGATCGAGGCCGTGGTGGCGCTGGCCGTGATGGCCTTCGGCATCCTGGGCGTGGTCGGCGTGCAGCTCACGCTGCGCAACAACGCCGACATCGCCAAGCAGCGGGCGCAGGCCGTGCGCATCGCCCAGGAAGCCATCGAGGACTGGCGCGGTTTCACCACGCTGACGCTGCCGCTGCCCACCGGCCACGCGCTGGCCTATGAAGACATCGCCAGCGCCGCCACCACCACGGTGCCCACGGCCAGCGCGGGCGTTGCCAACACCACCTACACGATCACGCGCTGGGTCGAGGAGACGACCGAGCCGCGCGGCAAGTCGGTGCGCATCCAGGTGGCCTGGACCGACCGCACCGGCGCCACGCAGGACGTCGAGCTGAGCACCCGCATCTCGGGCATCCTGCCGGAGCTCTCGGGTGCGGTGTCGCTGCCGGGGCGCTCCCTGAACAACCAGCAGCTCGGCGGGCGCCACGGCGGCGTGCCGGTCGATGCGGTGGACCAGGGCGACGGCACCAGCAACTTCGCGCCGCCGGGCGCACCCAGCGGTGTCACCTGGGTCTTCAGCAACACCACGGGCCTGATCACCAGCATCTGCGTTGCCTTGCCGGCTCCGGCCACGGGCACCAGCTGCACGGCGCAGAACGCCACGTTGCTGGCGGGCTTCGTGCGCTTCGCGCTCGGCGGCGCGGCGCCCACCGTGGCGCCGACAGGCGCCAACGCGGAGTTCCCGACCGATCTGGTGCCCGCCGCGCTGATCTCGACCCTGGGTCTGGAGGTCCGCACGGTCTCGCCGAGCGTCACCCACCCCTGCTACGTGTCGGCGGTCGCGACCAGCACCTACATGCGCTACGCCTGTGCCGTGGTGCTGCCTGCGCCGCCCGCAACCACCTGGACCGGAACGAGTTTCCTCACCGGCCTGCCGCTGGCCACCAGCATCGCGGCCGGTGCCAGCAACACCGACTACCGTGTGTGCCGCTACACGCCGGCCACCAGCGCCGCCACCGTGGTGCCGAACATCGACCACCCGTTCGAGTACACCAATGTGTCGAGCTCGCTGGGGAACCAGAACTTCCTGGTCATCCGTGCAGGCGACGGCACCGCGGTGTTCGCCTGCCCCGGTGACGGGCCGTCGCCGCTGGTCAACGGCAACACGCTGCCGCACCAGCCGAACACCTAGGCCATCGCCGCCGTACCGGATGCCCACGCACCCGCTGGACCGCGAGCGCCTGCAACGCGCGCTGGACCTGGCCGCGACGTCCTTCGGCCTCACCGAGCCCAACCCACGGGTGGGCTGCGTCATCGGCACGGCCGACGGCCGCGTGTTCGGCGAAGGTGCCACGCAGCAGGCCGGCGGCGCGCACGCCGAGGTGCAGGCACTGCGCGCCGCGCAGGCCGCCGGCCACGACGTGCGTGGCGCCACCGCCTGGGTGACGCTGGAGCCCTGCGCCCACCACGGCCGCACGCCGCCCTGTTGCGACGCGCTGGTGGGAGCCGGCATCGGGCGCGTCGTGGCGGCGCTGCAGGATCCGTTCCCAGCGGTGGCCGGCACCGGCCTGCAGCGCCTGCGCGATGCCGGCATCACCGTCGAACTGGCAGGCACCGACCTTCCCGATCTGGCCGATCTGGCCGACGCCGCCCACGAACTCAACATCGGCTTCTTCTCGCGTGTGCAGCGCGGAAGGCCGTGGGTGCGCCTGAAGGCCGCCGCTTCGCTGGACGGCCGCACGGCACTGCCCAACGGCGTGAGCCAGTGGATCACCGGCGAGGCCGCCCGCCGCGACGGCCATGCCTGGCGCCGCCGTGCCGGCGCCGTGCTCACCGGCATCGGCACCGTGCTCGCCGACAACCCGCGGCTGGACGTGCGCCTGGTGCCCACGGCCCGCCAGCCGCTGCGCGTGGTGGTGGACTCGCAGCTGCGCCTGCCGCCCGATGCCGCGCTGCTGGCACCGCCCGGCGGCGTGCTGGTCGTCGGCGCCAGCGACCCCGGCACGCGGGCGCCCGTGCTGCAGGCCGCCGCCACCGTGCAATTGCTGCCGGGCAGCGACGGCCGGGTCGACCTGGGCGCGCTGCTGTCCGACCTGGCGGCCCGGGGCGTCAACGAACTGCACGTGGAAGCCGGCGCGGTGCTCAACGGTGCGCTGCTGGCCGGCGGCTGGGTCGACGAGCTGCTGCTCTACGTGGCGCCGACGCTGCTGGGCAGCGGGCGCGGCATCGCTGCGCTGGGCCCGTTCGAGCAGATGGCGCAGACGCTGCGCTTCGCCTTCCTGGACTGCACGCCGGTCGGCGGCGACCTGCGCCTGCGCCTGCGCCGCGCATCAGATGTATCGATGTCGATACGTTTTACAGAAGCACCGCCACGCGAATCGGGGGGCGACGCTAAGTGATTGATATGTATGATGCATTTCAGTTGGCGTAGCGATTGCTAGCTGCCTCACAACACCACAAGGGTCCGGCCGCCGAGCCGAGGAGTCCACAGATGAAAACAAGTCGATTGACGGTCCGTGCCGCCCTGGCTGCTGCAGCCCTGGCGCTGACCTCCGCAGTCCAGGCCGCGCCCGAGTACCTGCCGTATTTCGGCAGCGCCAACGTGAACGGCGACCTGACCAGCGAAGATGCGCTGGCCGTGCTGCAACTGCGCAACGACTTCCTCGGCATGGTGAAGGACACCAAGAACGAAAGCCTGGAATCCATCGCCAGCGGCACCAGCGTGTCGGGCCTGGGCCTGTTCGGTGGCGCCGCCACCATCCTGCCGCCGGCCTCCGGCACCGTGACCAACGTCACCGACTCCGGCGACGGCCCGCTCGGCCGCTACAACACCACGCCCGACTGCGTGGTGGGCACCGGCTGCAACTTCATCGAGACCGCGGTGAGCTTCACGCTGGCCTTCGGCGGCGACTACTCGGCCTTCGCCTTCTTCGGCACCGACTTCTCCGACTTCGACGGCGCCGTCTTCATCGAACTGCTGGAACGCGATGTCGCCGGCAACCTGGTCGGCGTGGCGGGCACCAAGGTGCAGATCTCCGGCCCCACCGGCAGCGAAGCGCTGGTCACCAATGAAGGTGGCGGCGACGGCTCGCTGCTGCACTTCGGCTTCATCGACAAGGCACGTTCGTACGCCGGCGTCAGCTTCAGCATCCTGCAGTCGGCCACCGACCCGCTGAACTACGACTTCCTGGGCTTCGACGACCTCGCGTTGGCCAACTATGACGCAGGCACGGTCACACCGCCCCCGACCGGCGTGCCCGAGCCCGGCACCCTGGCCCTGGCCGCGCTGAGCCTGGCTGGCCTGGCCGCCTCGCGCCGCAAGGCCCGCACGCCGCAGGCCTGAGTCCTTCGTCCCCGAACCACGGGCGGGCGCCGACAGGCGGCCCGCCCGTCGCCTTTGTGGCAGGCCGAAAACAGCCCGCCGCCTACAATCCCCCCATGCCGATTGCACCTGTTCCCGAGCTGGTGGCCGAACTCGCCGCCGGCCGCATGGTCATCCTCGTCGACGAGGAGGACCGCGAAAACGAAGGCGACCTCGTGCTCGCCGCCGAGCACGTCACGCCCGAGGCGATCAACTTCATGGCCCGCCACGCGCGCGGCCTGATCTGCCTGACGCTCACGCGCGAGCGCTGCGAGCGCCTGCAACTGCCGCCGATGGCCACGCGCAACGGCACCAAGCACGGCACCGCGTTCACGGTGTCGATCGAGGCCGCCACGGGTGTCACCACCGGCATCTCGGCCGCCGACCGCGCACGGACGGTGGCGGTCGCCGTGGCGCGCGACGCGACGGCAGCCGACCTGGTGCAACCCGGCCACATCTTCCCGCTGCAGGCCCAGGACGGCGGCGTGCTGATGCGCGCCGGCCACACCGAGGCCGGCTGCGACCTCGCCGGCATGGCCGGGCTGACGCCCGCCGCCGTGATCTGCGAGATCATGA
The DNA here is from genome assembly GCF_049810355.1 of Rubrivivax soli. Taxonomy (GTDB): domain Bacteria; phylum Pseudomonadota; class Gammaproteobacteria; order Burkholderiales; family Burkholderiaceae_C; genus Rubrivivax. Next base: position 4,439,012 of record NZ_CP187368.1, on the reverse strand, counting down.
AGGACGACGGCACCATGGCGCGCCTGCCCGACCTGGAGGTCTTCGCGCGCGAGCACGGCCTGAAGATCGGCACCATCGCCGACCTCATCGGCTACCGCAGCCGCAACGAGACGCTGATCCAGCGCGTGGGCCAGCGCCGCCTGGCCACGCCGCAGGGCGAGTTCGACTGCAGCGCCTTCCGCGACAAGAGCGGCAACCTGCACCTGGCCCTGAGCCACGGCCAGTGGACGCCCGACGACGCGGTACCGGTGCGGGTGCACGAACCCTTCACGGTGTTCGACATGCTCGACGCCGGCAGCAGCGGGCATTCGTGGCCCCTGCCGCAGGCGCTGGCCCGGCTGCGCCAGAGCCACCACGGCGTGGCCGTGCTGCTGAACTGCTCGCACGACGTCGAAGCCCTCCTGCCGCAGGTGCTGCCTGCGGCCGAACGCCCCGCGGCGCCCCGCGCGCAGATGGACCTGCGCACCTACGGCGTCGGCGCACAGATCCTGCGCGAACTCGGGGTGCGCCGCATGCAGCTGCTGGGCAGCCCGCGCCGCATGCCCAGCATGGTCGGCTACGGACTCGAAGTCACCGGCTTCGTGGCCGCCGCCAACTGAACGCCCGCCCCCCCCCAGGAGAACAGCACATGCAAGCAGCCGACAAGGGCACCGCGGGCGAACTCATCGGCGAGGGCCTGCGCATCGGCATCGTGCGCGCACGCTTCAACGACGCCATCACCTCCAAGCTGGCCGAGGCCTGCTTCAGCGAGCTCGACCGGCTGGAGGTCGACCCCGGCGACATCAAGCACGTCACCGTGCCCGGCGCCCTGGAGGTGCCGGTGGTGCTGAAGGCCATGGCCGAGTCGGGCGAGTACGACGCGCTCATCGCGCTGGGCTGCATCATCCGCGGCGAGACCTACCACTTCGAACTGGTCGCCAACGAAAGCGGGGCCGGGGTCTCGCGCGTGGCGCTGGACCACCAGGTGCCGGTCGCCAACGCCATCCTGACCGTCGAGAACGAAGCCCAGGCCTGGGCCCGCGCCGAGGACAAGGGCCGCGACGCCGCCCGCGTGGCGGTGGAAATGGCCAACCTGCTGGAAGACCTCACTTGAGCACCGACGCCCCCGAGCGCCCTGACGCCAACACGGCCGACACCGGCGCCCCCGCCGCCACGAAGCGTGCGCCGGCCAAGATCTCGCCGCGCCGCCGCTCGCGCATGCTCGCCCTGCAAGGCCTGTACGAATGGCTGCTGGGCGGCGGCGAGCCTGCCGTCATCGACGCGCACATGCACGAGCATGAAGGCTTCGAGAAGTGCGACCGCGCACACTTCGACGCCCTGCTGCACGGCTGCATCGCCGAAGCCGCCGCGCTCGACGCCGTGCTGAAGCGCCATGTCGACCGGCCCACGGCACAGCTCTCCCCGGTGGAGCACGGCGTGCTGCTGATCGGTGCGTACGAACTGACCCACTGCATGGACATCCCGTACCGCGTCGTCATCAACGAAGCGGTCGAGCTGGCGAAGAGCTTCGGCGGCACCGACGGCCACAAGTACGTCAACGGCGTGCTCGACAAGGCCGCAGGGGACCTGCGCCCGGTCGAGGTGGCGGCCCGCCGCGCCGGACGCCCGTCCTGACGGCCCTGCCGCGGCCGGCACGAGGCCGCGGCGCGCAGCCTTGCTGGCGGCGGACCGCGATCCCCCCTCCCCGGAGACCGCCCCGCGTTCAGGCCAGACGGCCGTGGCAGGCCTTGTACTTCTTGCCGCTGCCGCACGGGCACGGGTCGTTGCGGCCCACGCGGGGCAAGCCGCCGCCCGGCTGGGTGGCGGGGTCGGCGTCCTGCGAGACGCTGCCGTCTTCGTTCGGGTGCGTGTAGGTCACGTTCGACAGCTGGCTGGCTTGCTGCTCGATGGCCTCGGCTGCCTGCGCCGCCTGGTCCTGTGACTGGATGCGCACCGTCATCAGCACACGCGTGACTTCCATCTTCACCACGTCCAGCAACTGGCTGAAGAGCTCGAAGGCCTCGCGCTTGTATTCCTGCTTGGGGTTCTTCTGCGCATAGCCGCGCAGGTGGATGCCCTGGCGCAGGTAGTCCAGCGCCGCCAGGTGCTCGCGCCAGTGGCTGTCGATGCTCTGCAGCAGCACCATGCGCATGAAGGGCGTGAACTGCTCCATGCCCACGGCTTCGACCTTGCTGGCGAACAGCGCGTCGGCCGCGGCCACGACCTTCTCGACGATGTCGTCGTCGGTGATGCTGTCGCTGCCCTCGACGACACTGCGCAGCGCGACGTCGAGCTGCCACTCCTCCTTCAGCACCTTCTCCAGCCCCGGCAGGTCCCACTGCTCTTCCAGGCTCTCGGCCGGCACGAAGGTGCGCACGACCTCGGTCATCGCGCTCTTGCGCAGGTTGGCGATCTGCGCGTCCAGGCTGTCGGCCTCGAGGATCTCGTTGCGCTGCTGGTAGATGACCTTGCGCTGGTCGTTGCTGACGTCGTCGTACTCGAGCAGCTGCTTGCGCACGTCGAAGTTGCGCGCCTCGACCTTGCGCTGCGCGCTCTCGATGCTGCGGTTGACGATGCCGGCCTCGATGGCCTCGCCCTCGGGCATCTTCAGCCGGTCCATGATGGCGCGCACGCGGTCGCCCGCGAAGATGCGCATCAGCGGGTCGTCCAGGCTCAGGTAGAAGCGGCTGGCACCCGGGTCGCCCTGGCGGCCCGAGCGGCCGCGCAGCTGGTTGTCGATGCGCCGGCTCTCGTGGCGCTCGGTGGCCACGATGCGCAGGCCGCCGAGCGACTTCACCTGATCGTGCAGGCCCTGCCACTCGTCCTGCAGCTGCTTGGCGCGTGCAGCCTTCTCCTCGGCCGACAGGCTGGGGTCGGCTTCGAGGAACTGGATCTGCTTCTCGACGTTGCCGCCGAGCACGATGTCGGTGCCGCGGCCGGCCATGTTGGTGGCGATCGTCACCATCTTCGGCCGCCCGGCCTGCGCCACGATCTCGGCTTCCTTGGCGTGCTGCTTGGCGTTCAGCACGTGGTGGGGCAGCTTGGCCTTGGTCAGCAGCGCGGAGATGAGCTCGGAGTTCTCGATCGAGGTGGTGCCCACCAGCACCGGCTGGCCGCGTTCGTAGCAGTCGCGGATGTCGGCGACGACGGCGTCGTACTTCTCCTTGGCCGTCTTGTAGATGAGGTCGTTGTCGTCCTTGCGGATCGTCGGCTTGTTCGGCGGGATCACCACCGTCTCCAGGCCGTAGATCTCCTGGAACTCGAAGGCCTCGGTGTCGGCCGTGCCGGTCATGCCGCCGAGCTTGGCGTACATGCGGAAGTAGTTCTGGAAGGTGATCGAGGCGAGGGTCTGGTTCTCGCTCTGGATCTGGACGCCTTCCTTGGCTTCCACGGCCTGGTGCAGGCCGTCGCTCCAGCGCCGGCCCGTCATCAGGCGGCCGGTGAATTCGTCGACGATGACGACTTCGCCGTTCTGCACCACGTAGTGCTGGTCGCGGTTGTACAGGTGCGTGGCGCGCAGCGCCGCGTACACGTGGTGCATCAGCGCGATGTTGGAGGGGTCGTACAGGCTTGCGCCCTCGGCCAGCAGGCCGGCCTGCAGCAGCACGGCCTCGGCCTTCTCGTGGCCGGCTTCGGTGAGGAAGACCTGGTGCGTCTTCTCGTCGACGGTGAAGTCGCCGGGTTCGATGACTCCTTCGCCGGTGCGCGGGTCGGCTTCGCCGACCTGCTTCTTGAGCTGCGGGATCACGGCGTTGATGCGCACGTACAGCTCGGTGTGGTCTTCGGCCTGGCCGCTGATGATCAGCGGCGTGCGCGCCTCGTCGATGAGGATGGAGTCCACCTCGTCGACGATGGCGAAGTTCAGGCCGCGCGCGACACGGTCGCGCACTTCCAGCACCATGTTGTCGCGCAGGTAGTCGAAGCCGAACTCGTTGTTCGTGCCGTAGGTGATGTCGGCGGCGAAGGCCGCCTGCTTCTCTTCACGCGCCATGCCGGCGACGTTGACGCCCACGGTGAGACCGAGGAAGTTGTACAGCCGCCCCATCCACTCGGCATCGCGACGCACCAGGTAGTCGTTGACGGTGACGAGGTGCACGCCCTTGCCGGACAAGGCGTTCAGGTACACCGGCAGCGTCGCCATCAGCGTCTTGCCTTCGCCGGTGCGCATCTCGGCGATCTTGCCGTAGTGCAGCGCCATGCCGCCGATCAGCTGCACGTCGAAGTGCCGCATCTTCAGCGTGCGCTTGCCGGCTTCGCGCACCACGGCGAAGGCCTCGGGCAGCAGGTCGTCGAGCGTGGAGCCTGCGGCCAGGCGCTGCTTGAATTCGTCGGTCTTGGCGCGCAGCGCCGCGTCGTCCAGCGCCTCGAACCGGGGCTCCAGTGCGTTGATCGCTTCCACCGTGCGCCGGTACTGCTTCAGCAGGCGATCGTTGCGACTGCCGAAAATCTGGGTCAGGATCTTGGGGAACATGCAGCGTCCGCTGGGGCAGGAGTGATGGGGTGCGCAGCGGCATCTGGGGCCGGGCCCGCAGTTCTGCAAGGCAGCGCTGCAGGCCGGCCGCGGCCCCCGGATGCGGGGTGCCGGGACGCAGGCACGAAGCCCTTGAGTTTAGCTCAGCGCCGCCTGGGCGCCCGGCCTTCGGCCAGGGCCGGCGACGGTGCGCCGCGGCCGCCGCCCAGGAAGCGCAGCGGGTTCTGCGGCACACCGTCCACCAGCACCTCGAAGTGCAGGTGCGGGCCGGTGGACCGGCCGGAACTGCCGACCAGGGCGATGCGCTCGCCGCGCTTGACCAGGGCCCCGGCCGCCACCAGCAGTTGCGAGCAGTGCGCGTAGCGCGTGGACAGGCCGTTGCCGTGGTCGATCTCGATCACGTTGCCGTACTCCGGGTGGAAGCCCCTGTCGAGCACGAGTCCGCCCGCAGCGGCGTGGATCGGCGTGCCCGGCGGCGCCGGGAAGTCCAGGCCCGTGTGCAGCGCGGCGCGGCCGCTGAAAGGGTCGGACCGGAAGCCGAAGCCGGAGCCGATGGGGCCGTCCACCGGCTGCGAATTCGGGATCATCAGCGCCTGCAGGCGCGTTTCGAGCAGGCGCGATTCGATCAGGGTGAAGACGTCGGTGTGCTGGTCGGTGGCCAGGTCCATGCTGTCGACGAACTGCTGCAACTGCTGCAGCGAGGGGCGGGCGACTGGGGCCGGCACGAACGGGCCACCCTTGCCATCGGCATCGGTGCGCTGCAGCGGCCCCAGGTCTTCGGCCTTGACGCCTGCCAGGCCCGAGACCCGCTCGCCCATCGCTTCGAGCTTCACCAGCTTGGCCTGCATCTCGCCGACCTTCTGCGCGATGGCGTCCAGGTTCTCGCGCATGAAGCGGTCGCGCTGGGCGATCTCGTCGCGCACGACCAGCCGCACGATGGCACTCACCACGGGCCAGCCTTCGCGGGCGGCCTTCAGGAAGATGAAGTGGTAGATCGCACCCGAAGCCAGCATCAGCAGGCAGGCCAGCACCAGCCCTGCCGCCACCAACTGCACCCGGCTGAACTGCAGCACGCGCGTGCGCGCCATGCTGCCGTGGGTGATGAGCACCTGCATCGCTAGACTCCGTTCATGGCTCGACCCTCGTACCACCCCGGCACCTTCGCTCTCGGCGAAGCGCTGGGCCACAGCACGCCGCTGGCGCGGCTGCTGCAATTGGCGCGCGAATCCCAGGCCCGCTTCGCCGCCGTGAGCCCGCTGCTGCCGCCCGGCCTGCGCGAGGCCGTGCGCCCCGGGCCGCTGGACGACGAAGGGTGGCAGTTGCTGGTGGCCCACGGTGCCGCCGCAGCCAAGCTGCGTCAGCTGCTGCCGCGACTGGAAGCCGCGCTGCAAGCCGGGGGCTGGCAGGGTACACCCATCAAGGTGCGCATACAACCGAAGTCGTGACGCGCTGTGACGGCCCGGTCAAGGACCGGGCTGCGGCTGGCGGGCGGTGGTGCCGGCTTTCGGAATCGAACCGAAGACCTTCCGCTTACAAGGCGGGTGCTCTACCAACTGAGCTAAGCCGGCGTGGTCAGGCAGCGGATTCTAGGAGCCGCCGCGATCACTTGACACGCTTGAGCGCCGGACGGCCGCCCGGCGTGGCCGGGTCCGGCGGCTCGTCGACAGGACCGTCGTCGGCGGACTCGGCGTCGGCCTCGGGCTCCGACGTCGCCAGGCGCAGACCGCGCAACGGCGTCGGCGGCTTGCCGGACTCGGCCGCTGCAGGCGGCGTCTCGGCGGGGCCGCTGCCGCTGTCGGTGGGCACCGGGAAGGCCATGCCCTGGCCATTCTCGCGGGCGTAGATGGCCACGACGTGGTCGACGGGCACCTGGATGTCGCGCGAGGCGCCGCCGAAGCGCGCCTTGAACTCGACGAACTCGTTGCCCAGCTTCAGGCCGGAGGTCGCCTCGAAGCCCACGTTGAGAACGATCTCGTTGTTCTTCACGTACTCCATCGGCACCTGCACGGAGGCGTCGACGTACACGGCGATGTACGGCGTGAAGCCGTTGTCGGTGCACCAGTCGTGCAGCGCGCGCAGCAGGTAGGGCCGCGTGGACGTGCCCTGGTTGACGTCGGTGCCCGTCATCGCCGTGCCCTTACTTGCGCATCACCTTCTCGGAGGGCGTCAGCGCCTCGATGTAGGCCGGGCGCGAGAAGATGCGCTCGGCGTACTTCAACAGTGGCACCGCGTTCTTGCTGAGATCGATGCCGTAGTAGTCCAGGCGCCACAGCAGCGGCGCGATGGCGACGTCGAGCATGCTGAAGTCGTCGCCCAGCATGTACTTGTTCTTCAGGAAGATCGGCGCCAGCTGCGTCAGCCGGTCGCGGATCTGGCTGCGCGCCTTCTCCAGCTGCTTGTCCGTGGCCTTCACGCCGCGGCTTTCCAGCAGGTTCACGTGCGCGAACAGTTCCTTCTCGAAGTTGAAGAGGAACAGCCGCACGCGGGCACGCGCCACCGGGTCGCCCGGCATCAGCTGCGGATGCGGGAAACGCTCGTCGATGTACTCGTTGATGATGTGCGACTCGTACAGGATGAGGTCGCGCTCCACCAGGATGGGCACCTCGTTGTACGGGTTCATCAGCGCGATGTCTTCGGGCTTCGCGAACAGGTCGACGTCGCGGATCTCGAAATCCATGCCCTTCTCGAACAGCACGAAGCGGCAGCGGTGCGAATAGGGGCAGGTGGTTCCGGAGTAAAGCACCATCATGGTGGGTGGCCCTTCTTCTATGCGTCGTCAAAAGGGCCAGCTGGCCCCGGAAAAGAAACGAACGCAGTGGGTGCCGGACGGCGCCCACTGCGCTGGACATGCGGCGCGCCAGGCGCGCCGACGAATCGAGGACTTACTTGATGTCCTTCCAGAACGCCGCGTTCAGGCGCCAGGCGATGACGGTGAACACGCCAAGGAAGATCAGCACCCAGACGCCCAGGCGCGTGCGGCTGTTCTGCACGGGCTCGCCCATCCACTGCAGGAAGGCCACCAGATCGGCCGTCGCGGTGTTGTACTCGGCCTGCGTCATGGTGCCCGGCGTGATCTGCTCGAAGCCCTTGAAGACCTGGACCACCTTCGTCGCGTCGTGCGGGTCCTTCTCCTCGGCGAAGACGGCGCGCTGCTGGCCCTGCAGTTCCCACAGCACGTGCGGCATGCCGACGCCGGGGAACGCGAGATTGTTCCAGCCGGTGGCCTTGGTCTCGTCGCGGTAGTAGGTGCGCAGGTAGGTGTAGACGTAGTCCGCACCCGTGCCCTGGCCCGCGGCCGAGCGCGACCGCGCGATCAGCGTCAGGTCGGGCGGCAGGCCGCCGAACCAGTCCTTCGCGTCCTTCGGATCCAGCGGTACCTTCATGAGGTCGCCGACCTTGGCACCGGTGAAGATCAGGTTGTCCTTGATCTGCTGCTCGGTCAGGCCGATGTCGCGCAGGCGGTTGTAACGCATGAACGCTGCCTGGTGGCAGTTCAGGCAGTAGTTGACGAACAGCTTGGCGCCGTTCTGCAGCGCCGCCATGTCGGTCACGCGCTCGGTCGGGAACTTGTCCCAGGCGATGCCGCCACCGGCCGCATGGGCCGTCGTGCCGAAGATCGACAAGCTGGCCAGCAGGGAGAGGATCAGTTTCTTCATGTTGTGGACTTTCGCTGCCAGGCTCAGTGCGGCTGGAAGGTGACGCGGTCGGGCACGCGCTTGAACTCGCCGATGCGGCTCCACCACGGCATCAGCAGGAAGAAGCCGAAGTAGAACAGCGTGCCGGCCTGCGACACCAGGGTGCCGATGTCGGAAGGCGGCTTGATGCCCAGGTAGCCCAGCACGAAGAAGTTGATGACGAAGGCGCCGTACAGCCACTTGTTCCAGTTCGGGCGGTAGCGGATCGAGCGCACCGGGCTGCGGTCCAGCCAGGGCAGCGGGAACATGATCATCACCGCCAGGCCCATCACCACGACGCCCCAGAACTTGGCGTCGAAGGCCTTCAGCAGCAGGCACGCAACCAGCGCGAACACCAGCGGCGCCCACTTCCACAGGCCCTTGAAGCCGCCCTTCAGGAAGGCCAGCACGCCGGCCACGGCGATCAGCACCACGAACACGGTGACCATGTCGTCGGTGACGGCGCGCAGCATCGAGTAGTACGGCGTGAAGTACCAGACCGGGGCGATGTGCGCCGGCGTCTTCAGCGGATCGGCCGGAATGAAGTTGTTGTACTCGAGGAAGTAGCCGCCGCCTTCGGGCGCGAAGAAGATCACCGCGCTGAAGATCATCAGGAAGACGCTGACCCCCATGATGTCGTGCACCGAGTAGTACGGGTGGAAGGGGATGCCGTCGAGCGGAATGCCGGTCTTCGGGTCCTTCTTGGCCTTGATCTCGATGCCGTCGGGGTTGTTGGAACCCACGTCGTGCAGCGCCAGCAGGTGCGCCACGACCAGGCCCAGCAGCACCAGCGGCACGGCGATGACGTGGAAGCTGAAGAAGCGGTTCAGGGTGGCGTCGCCGACGACGTAGTCGCCGCGGATCAGCAGCGACAGGTCCTCACCGACGAACGGGATGGCGGCGAACAGGTTGATGATGACCTGCGCGCCCCAGTACGACATCTGGCCCCACGGCAGCAGATAGCCCATGAAGGCCTCGGCCATCAGGCACAGGAAGATGGCGCAACCGAAGATCCAGACCAGTTCGCGCGGCTTCTTGTAGCTGCCGTAGATCATGCCGCGGAACATGTGCAGGTAGACCACGACGAAGAAGGCCGAGGCGCCGGTGCTGTGCATGTAGCGCACCAGCCAGCCCCAGGGCACGTCGCGCATGATGTACTCGACCGATGCGAAGGCCAGCGCCGCGTCGGGCTTGTAGTGCATCACCAGGAAGATGCCGGTGACGATCTGGATCACCAGCACCAGCATCGCCAGCGAGCCGAAGAAGTACCAGAAGTTGAAGTTCTTCGGAGCGTAGTACTCCGACATGTGCACCTTGTAGGCGTCGAACGCCGTCGGGATGCGGTTCTGGAACCAGTTGGTGACCTGCGCGGACACCGGGGCGCCAGGGGGCAATTGCTTGAATTCAGCCATGTGTTTGACCTTGGTCCTTGACTGCGAGCTCAGGCCTTCTTGTCTTCACCGATCAGCAGAACGGTGTCGGACAAGTACATGTGCGGCGGCACTTCCAGGTTGTCGGGCGCGGGCTTGTTCTTGAACACGCGGCCGGCCATGTCGAAGGTGGAGCCGTGGCACGGGCACAGGAAGCCGCCGGCCCAGTCGTCGGGCAGCGACGGCTGGGCGCCGGTGGTGAACTTGTCGCTCGGCGAGCAGCCCAGGTGCGAGCAGATGCCGACGCCGACGAAGAACTCGGGCTTGATCGAGCGCCACTCGTTCTTCGCGTAGTCGGGCGTCGGGTACTGCGTGCGGTCGGACTTCGGGTCGGCCAGCTGCGGGTCCAGCTTCGGCAGCGCCTCGAGCTGCTCCTTCGTGCGGCGCACGATCCACACCGGCTTGCCGCGCCACTCGACCGTGAGCTTCTCGCCCGGCTGGATGGCGCTGATGTCCACCTGCACCGGCGCGCCGGCTGCGCGGGCACGCTCCGACGGCGCGAAGGTGCTGATGAACGGCACGGCGACCGCGGCACCGCCGACGGCGCCGGCGCCGCAGGTGATGGCGATCCAGGTACGGCGGCTTTGGTCGACGGCGGCCTCGCTGGAGGCGCCTGCCGGTCCGGCGGCGTGCGCGGCGGCCTGAGTCATGTCCGACATTGGATGTCCTTGACGATGTTCTGGGGGGATTCGGGTCAACCCGGGATTCTAGCCGAGGCCACTGACCCTGGCCCGCGCTCGGGCGCGGGCGGCTCTGACGCCGACTTGACGCCGGCACCAGCGCCACCTACCGTTGCCGCGCCGGAAGCTTCCGGCGCGGCCGGGCTGCACCGGCTGCTGCATCCACAAGACAACAACCCAGGAGTGCGCCGCATGAGTGTCGTATCGGAGTTCAAGGAATTCGCCACCAAAGGTAACGTCATCGACCTCGCGGTGGGCGTGATCATCGGCGGCGCCTTCGGCAAGATCGTCGACTCGCTGGTCGGCGACGTGATCATGCCCATCGTCGGCAAGATCTTCGGCGGCCTGGACTTCAGCAACTACTTCATCCCGCTGTCGGGCCAGACCGCGACCACGCTGGTCGAGGCCAAGAAGGCTGGCGCCGTGTTCGCCTACGGCAGCTTCATCACGGTCTCGGTGAACTTCATCATCCTGGCCTTCATCATCTTCATGATGGTCAAGCAGATCAACAAGCTCAAGCGCAACCAGCCGCCGGCGCCGCCCGCCCCGCCGGCACCGACGCCCGAGGACGTGCTGCTGCTGCGTGAGATCCGCGACGCGCTGTCCCGCAAGTAGGGGCCGGGGCCGACGCCCGCCGCGGGCGGTTGCCGCATACTAGGCGGCTGCCCGCACGCATGAACCCGAACCCCGTCCACCGACTGCCAGCGCCACTGGAACATGCCGTCCAGCGGATCAAGCACGCCGCGCGTGCGGCGACCGAGCGCACGATCGAAAGCCTCGGCCTGGCGGCGCTGGCCACGAACAACGTGTTCCAGCGCGACGTGCTGCTGGGCGCGCAGTTCGAGCTGAACCGCAAGTCGGCCGTCTTCGCGCTGGCCTTCAACGAGAGCTTCGACCAGCGCCTGCTGCGCGAGGTGGCACCGCGCTCGGGCGAAGCCGCTGCGCCCACCTCGTGGGATTCGCTCAGCCTCGTCGAGGACAAGGAACTGGAGCGTGAGGTCTCGGCGGAGCGCTTCGCCCTCGAGATCGCGCACGCCTGCGAATGGGAACTGCGCGAGCTGGGTGCGTACGTCACGGCACTGCTGGGCAAGCAGCGCAACGACAGCGACCGCAATCCGCTGCGCCCCGAGATCGTGGGCAACGCGATGCTGCGCGCCATCGACGACGTCTCCGAGCGCGCCGACGTGCGCAAGGTGCTGGCGACCGAGGTCGGCCGCTCGATGGCCAGCCTGCTGCAGCAGGCCTACGCCGACATCATCACCGACCTGCGCCAGGCCGGTGTGCAGCCGGCCGGCCTGACGGTGCGCACCGCGGAGCCGCGCGGCCCGGCCGGCGGCGCCGTCTCGGGCTACGACACGCTGGGCCGGCCGGTGGGGCTGGACGAGCGCCACGGCGGCCACAGCCAGGGCGGCTACGGCGGCGTGCCCAGCGGCTACGACAGCCGCTACGGCGGCCGGCGCACCGGCAGCAGCCACCCCGGCGGCTTCGGCGGGGCCACCCGACCCGGCGGCATGGGCCGCGGCACGCCGATCGGCCAGGTCGACCCGGCCTTGATGTCGGTGATCCGCCGCCTGGCCTTCACCGACGTCGGCCCGGGCGAGATGGGCGACTTCGGCGGCAGCAGCGACTGGGCCGGCAGCGGCGGCGCCGTGCTGCCCAACCTGATCCACGCGCACCGCGAGGAACTGCGCCAGGCCAGCACCGGCAAGCTCGATCACATGGTGATCGACATCATCGGCACGCTGTTCGACCAGATCCTGTCCGATCCCAAGGTGCCGCCGCAGATGGCGCGCCAGATCGCGCGGCTGCAGCTGCCGGTGCTGCGCGCGGCGCTGGGCGACCCGAGCTTCTTCTCGTCGCGCAAGCATCCGGTGCGACGCTTCGTGAACCGCATCGCCTCGCTGGGCGCGGCCTTCGAGACCTTCGACGAAGACAGCGCGCAGCGCGTGCTGGGCAAGGTCAAGGCGCTGGTGCAGGAAGTGGTCGAGGGCGACTTCGACCAGATCGAGGTCTACGAACAGAAGCTCCAGGCGCTGGAGGGCTTCATCGCCGAACAGGGCCAGCGCGAGGCCCAGGCCCAGGGCGGCGCCGCCGACCTGCTGCAGGCCAAGGAAGACGAACAGCGCCTGCGTGCGCTGTACGCGCAGCAGCTGCAGGGCGAGCTGAAGAGCCTGTCGGCACCCGACTTCGTGCGCGACTTCATCAGCCAGGTCTGGAGCCAGGTGCTGCTGCGCGCGGCCGAACTGGGCGGCCCGCAGGGCGAGCAGCTCAAGCGCCTGCGGCACGTGGGCCGCGAGCTCTTCATGAGCGTGCAGCCCAAGACGTCGCCGGCGCAGCGCAAGACCTTCCTGGCCGACCTGCCCAAGCTGATGAAGGAACTGGGCGAGGGCATGGCGCTGATCGGCTGGCCCGACGCCGCGCGGCGCGAATTCTTCGGCAAGCTGTTGCCGACGCACGCCGAATCGCTGAAGGCCGCGCCGCTGCGGGCGCTGGACTTCAACATGCTCGCCAAGCAGGTCGACGGCGCGCTCGACAAGCCGCTGCCGTCACGCGCCGACCTCAAGCTGGCGCCGGCCGCGCTGCCTGTGCTGCGCGAGGAAGTCGCCGCCCCCCAGTTCAGCCCCGAGGAAGCCCAGCGCATCGGCCTGGTCGACGAAGCCTCGTTCGACTGGAACGGCCAGGTCGACATCGACCTCGGTGCCGAGCCTGAACTCAGCGCCGCCGACGTGCAGATCGATGGCCTGCCCACGCCGGCCAACGAGCCGGCCGAACCGCTGGACCCGACCAGCGGCAAGTCGCTGGCCGACGCGGTGCAGATCGGGTTCGCGTACCAGATGCACGTCGACGGCGACTGGCAGAAGGTGCGTCTGGTGCACGTCAGCGCCGGACGCAGCTTCTTCGTCTTCAACCGCGGCAAGCGGCACAAGCAGGCGATCTCGCTGACCTACCGCATGCTGGTGCGGTTGTGCGAAACCGGGCGCATGCGCGCCTTCGAGCAGGCCTACCTGCTCGAGCGCGCCACCGCGCGGGCACGGCGCCAACTGGCCGGCGTCAGCCCCGGCGGCGCCGCCAGCACGCACTGACCGCGGCGCGGCGTCAGCGCGACCCGAGAATGCGGCGCGCGGCGCGCACCGCAGCCACCAGGCTGGACGGGTCCGCCAGACCGCGGCCGGCGATGTCGAAGGCTGTGCCGTGGTCGGGGCTGGTGCGCACGAACGGCAGGCCGAGCGTGACGTTCACGCCCTGCTCCACGCCCAGGTACTTGACGGGGATCAGGCCGTGGTCGTGCGTCATCGCCACCACCACGTCGAACGCGCCGCGGCGCGCGCGCATGAACACGGTGTCGGGCGCATAGGGGCCGCTGGCGTCGATGCCTGCGGCCTGCGCGGCCTGCACCGCCGGGCCGATGATCTCGATCTCTTCGCGGCCGAACAGGCCGCCCTCGCCCGCGTGCGGATTCAGCCCGGCCACCGCGATGCGCGGACGCTGCAGGCCGATGCCGGCGTGCGCGATGCGGATCGTGTCCAGCACGGCGTCGAAGGTGACGGCGTCGATGGCCGAGCGCAGCGACTGGTGGATGGTGACCAGCACCACGCGCAGTTCGTCGTTGGCCAGCATCATGCGCACCGGTGGCGCGACACCGCCCGGCGCGGCTTGCGCCGCCAGCGCCTGCAGCAGCTCGGTGTGGCCCGGGAACGGCACGCCGGCGGCCGCGAGCGCCTCCTTGTGGATGGGTGCGGTGACGATGGCTGCCGCCTCGCCGGCCTGCACGCACCGCACCGCGTGCTCGATGCAGCGCGCCGCCGCAGCGCCGTTGCGGGCGTCGACCGCCCCCAGGGGCAGCGCCGCCAGTCCGTCCGGCAGGCCCGGCGGCACCAGCACCGGCAGGCAGCCCGGCGGCACCGCGGCGAGATCGGCCGGCGCGTCGACCACCGCCGTCATCGGTGCGCCGGCGCGGCGCAGCACGTCGCGGTCGCCCACCACCACGGCCTCGGCCAGTGCGCCGGCCCGGAACGCCTGCACGATGGTTTCGGGGCCGATGCCGGCGGCGTCGCCCATCGTCACCAGCAAGGGCAGCGGCTTCACGGGACTCGCCGGAGCGCTCATGCCGGATTGCCGATCTCGACGAAGCGGTGCTCCAGCCCGAAGTGGGCCGCCACGTGCGCGGCCACGGCCGGGGCGCCGTAGCGTTCGGTGGCGTGGTGGCCGCAGGCGAGGTAGGCGACGCCGGTCTCGCGCGCCAGATGCACCTGCGGTTCGGAGACTTCGCCGGTGATGTAGGCATCGGCCCCGGCCGCGATCGCAGCCTCGAAGAAGCCTTGCGCGCCGCCGGTGCACCAGGCCACGCGCCGCAGCGCCCGGCCGTCACCGGGCAGCACGGTGGGCACGCGCTGCAGGGCGCGGCCCGCCGCATCGGCCAGCGCCGCCAGCGTGCCGTGGGCGCCGGCCGGACCGATCCAGCCCAGGCCCTGGTCGCCGAAACGGCCGTCTGCCGCCAGGCCCAGGCGCAGGCCCAGCTGTGCGTTGTTGCCGAGCTCGGCGTGCGCATCGAGCGGCAAGTGGTAGGCGAACAGGTGCATGCCGTGCTGCATCAGGCGCCGCACGCGGTGGCCCAGCCAGCCGGTGAGGCGCCCGTCCTGGCCGCGCCAGAACAGGCCGTGGTGCACCAGCAGCAGGTCGGCGTCGGCGGCGATTGCGGCGTCGATGCAGTCGAGGCTGGCGGTGACGCCCGAGACGATGCGTCGCACCGGGCGCACACCTTCGACCTGCAGGCCGTTCGGCCCATAATCCTGGAACGCCTGCGGTTGCAGCAAGGTCTGCAGGAACGTCTCGATCTCTCTCAGCTCGGCCATGGTGCCGCGGCCCTTTCCCCAAGCCCGATGTTGCGCAGAACCTGGCTCGTATTCTCGCAGGCGGTCACGGTCGCCGTGGCCTTGCTGTTCGTGGTGGTGACGCTCAAGCCCGAGTGGCTGCCGCGCAGCGGCGGCAGCATGGTGCTGCCTGCCCCCACCATCGTGCAGGCCGCCGCACCTGCCGGGGCCGCGGCCAGCGCCGCGGCGGGCTACAGCGGTGCGGCGCGCCGCGCCGCGCCCGCGGTGGTCAGCATCGTGGCCAGCAAGCTCCGTCGCAAGAACCCGCACGCCGACGACCCGCGTTTCCGCTTCTTCTTCGGCGACGGCCCCGACACCCCGCAGGCGCAGACCGGCCTGGGCTCGGGCGTCATCGTCTCGCCCGAGGGCTACCTGCTCACCAACAACCACGTCATCGAGGGCGCCGACGACATCGACGTGCAGCTGGCCGACGGCCGCCAGGGCCGCGCCCGCGTGGTCGGTGCCGACCCCGAGACCGACCTGGCCGTGCTGAAGATCGAGCTCGACCGCCTGCCCGTCATCGCCTTCGGCAACGCGCCGCTGCTGCAGGTGGGCGACGTGGTGCTGGCCATCGGCAACCCCTTCAACGTCGGGCAGACGGTCACGGCCGGCATCGTCAGCGCGCTGGGTCGCAACCAGCTGGGCCTGTCGACCTTCGAGAACTTCATCCAGACCGATGCCGCGATCAACCCCGGCAACTCCGGCGGCGCGCTGGTCGACACGCAGGGCAACCTGGTCGGCATCAACACCGCGATCTTCAGCCGCAGCGGCGGCAGCCTGGGCATCGGTTTCGCGATCCCCGTGGACACCGCGCGGCAGGTGCTGGAGAGCCTGGTCGCCGACGGACGGGTGACGCGCGGCTGGATCGGCGTCGAGCCGCGCGACCTGACACCCGAGATCGCCGAGACCTTCGGCCTGCCTGTGAAGGCCGGCGTGCTGATCACCGGCGTGCTGCAGGACGGCCCGGCGAGCAAGGGCGGCCTGCGGCCCGGCGACGTGGTGCTGCGCATCGACGACGCCCCGGTGGCGAACACGGCCGAGCTGCTGTCCGCCGTGGCGGCACTGAAGCCGCAGAGCAGGGCCAAGATCGGTGTGCAGCGTGGCGCGCAGGCGCTCGACGTGACGCTCACGGTCGCGCAGCGGCCTCAGGCGGTACGCGGTCCCGAGCGCTGAAGGCGCGCGCGGCTTCAACCGCGCACGCGACGCGGTTCAGGCGGTCTTGTCGGCCGCGTCGGCCTCGGCGTCGGGCGCCTTGGTGTGCTTGATGAAGACCTGCGCCGCGATGATGCCGATCTCGTACAGGATGACCATCGGGATGGCCAGCGCCAGCTGCGAGATCACGTCGGGTGGCGTCACGATCGCGGCCACGATGAAGGCGCCGACGATGAAGTAGCCGCGCACCTTCTTCAGCTGCTCGATGCTGACGATGCCCATGCGCGCCAGCACGATGACGGCGATCGGCACCTCGAAGGCGATGCCGAACACCAGGAACAGCGTCAGCACGAAGCCGAAATACTGCTCGATGTCAGGCGCCGCCGTGATGCTGGCAGGCGCGAAGGCCTGGATGAACTTCGACATGCCCGGGATCACGGCGAAGTAGCAGAAGGCCACGCCGATCACGAACAGCAGCGTGCTGCTCACCACCAGCGGCAGGACCAACTTCTTCTCGTGCGAGTACAGGCCCGGCGCGACGAAGGCCCAGACCTGGTACAGCACGATGGGCAGCGCCAGCATGAAGGCCGCCATCAGCGTGATCTTCAGCGGCACCAGGATGGGCGAGATGACGTTGGTGGCGATCAGCTTGGCGCCGGCCGGCAGGTGCGCCACCAGCGGCGCGGCCAGCAGGTCGTACAGGCCCGAGGGCCCGGGCCAGAAGGCCAGCGCCGCGAACGCCACGCCCACCGCGATCAGCGCGCGCACCAGGCGGTCGCGCAGTTCGATCAGGTGCGAGACGAACGGCGCCTCGGTGCCTTCGAGTTCGTCCTTCTTCGGTTCGGTGCTCATCGCCGCGGTCCGGTGCCTGCGCCCGGCGGCCTGAAGCGCGCCACGCGCGCCGCGCCCGACTGCGCCTTGGCCTTGATGCCGTGGCGCTGCTTGTACCACTGCGGCATGGCGCCGCGCTTGAGCCGCCAGTTCTTCTTCGGCGGAGTGTAGGTGGGCACCGGCGTCATCAGCGTGTCGCCGGCCGGGCCGGCGATGCTGTTGTTGCCGTCGTAGGCAGCAGCGGCCTCGTTCCAGGGCTGCTGCAGCGCCGCGGTGGCGGAACTCATCTCCTGCTGCACCGTCTGCTCGACGTTGCGCGCGGCATCCTCGAACTGCGACTTCATCTTCTTGAGTTCGTCGAGCTCGATCGACCGGTTGACCTCGGCCTTCACGTCGGCCACGTAGCGCTGCGCCTTGCCGAACAGATGGCCGACGGTGCGCGCCACCTTGGGCAGCTTCTCGGGCCCGATGACGATGAGGGCGACCGCGCCGATCAGCGCGATCTTGTCGAAACCGAAGTCGATCACCGGGTCAGCGCTTGTGCGTCAGGACTTCGTCTTGGCCTCGACGTCGACCGTGTTGCCGTCGGCGTTGCGCTGCGTGGCGGTGACCTGCTGCGCGGGCGCGGTGGTGTCGGCGGCTTCGCTGCCGCCCTTGACGCCATCCTTGAAGCCCTTCACCGCGCCGCCGAGATCGGCGCCGATGTTCTTGAGCTTCTTCGTGCCGAAGATCAACACGACGACCAGCAGCACGATGAGCCAGTGCCAGATGCTGAAGGAACCCATGATCTGTACTCCTGAAGAGGAACCCGGCATTCTAGGGGAGCCGGGAAAGCCAACACGGTACCCGGCCCTTGATCGGGCCCGGCTCAGCCCTTGACCCAGGGGCGCGGGCCACCCATGACATGCATGTGCAGGTGGTGCACTTCCTGCCCGCCGTCGGGGCCGGTGTTGATGACGGTGCGGAAACCGTTCGTCACGCCCAGGTCGCGCATCAGCTTCGGCGCCAGCGCCAGCATGCGGCCGAGCAGCGGCGCGTGCGCGTCGCCCACGTCGGCGTGGCTCGCGATGTGGTCCTTCGGGATCACCAGCACGTGCACCGGCGCCCAGGGGTGGATGTCGTGGAAGACGAGCAACTCGTCGTCCTCGTGGACCTTCTTCGCCGGAATCTGCCCGGCGACGATCCTGCAGAAGATGCAGTGGGGGTCGGCGCTCATCGTGATGCGGCCTTCACTGCGGCATCGGCCGGTTGCCGTTGAGGTTCATCCAGCCGCGCACCACGCGGTAGAGGAACCAGATCGAGATCAGCGACCAGGCGATCCAGCCCGGCACCAGGAACAGGAACCACAGCGGCGTGGTGACCAGGTACAGCACGGCCGCCCAGACCACCGTGCGGATGCGCCAGCCGAAGTGCGACTCCTGCCAGGTGCCCTGCGCGTCGCTGCGCTTGACCAGGTCGATGATGAACGCCACCACCAGCAGCAGCACGCTGGCCTGCGCCCCCGGCAGCACCGCCCCCACCGCCACGATGGTGTGCAGCAGGTAGCTGATGTGGCCGATGGTCTTCAGCGATCCGTCGCGTTCGGCGACGTCGACAACCTGGCTCATGGGGCACCTCCTTCGTTGGCCTCGCGCGTGCGCGACTTGCGCAGCGCGAACTCTTCCAGTCCCGACAGGCCTTCGCGCCGCCGCAGTTCGGCCAGCACGTCGGCAGGACGCAGCCCGAAGTGGCTCAGTGCCACCAGGCTGTGGAACCACAGGTCGGCGACTTCGCCGACGATCTTGTCGCGCTGGCCGTCCTTGCCGGCCATCACGACTTCGGTGGCTTCCTCGCCCACCTTCTTCAAGATGGCGTCGGTGCCCTTGGAAAACAAGCGCGCGACGTAACTCTTCTCCGGGTCGCCGCCGCGGCGGCCGTCGATCGTGTCGGCCAGGCGGGCCAGCGTGTCGTCGCGCGAAGCGTCGTCGGCCGGCGCGGACGGGGGCTGCGGGCTGTTCATTTGTAGATGGTCTCGGGGTCTTTCAGCACCGGCTCGACGGTGGTCCAGGCACCATTGTCCAGGCGCTGGAAGAAGCAGCTGTGACGGCCGGTGTGGCAGGCGATGCCCGGGTCGTGGCCGAGTTGCGTCACGGTGAGCAGCACGACGTCGCTGTCGCAGTCGGTGCGGATCTCGTGCACCTGCTGCACGTGGCCGGATTCCTCGCCCTTGCGCCACAGGCGCTGGCGCGAGCGGCTGTAGTACACGGCGCGACCCAGGCGCGCGGTCTCGGCCAGCGCCTCGCGGTTCATGAAGGCGAACATCAGCACGTCGCCGCTGCCGCGTTCCTGCGCGATCACGGGCACGAGCCCGTCGCGGTCCCACTTGATGTCGTCCAGCCAGTCCATGGGCGGCAGTCTAGTGCGTTGCACCCGTGAAGCCGCGTTCGGCGGCGAACCACCCCAGCACCGGCACGGTGCCCGGCAGCACCGGCGCCACCTGCACCGGCAGCGACTGCCAGGCCATGGTCTGCGCCTCGCGCATCTCGAACGTGCCGCTCCAGGCAAAGACCTTGCAGAAATGCAGCCGCACCAGCGCGTGCGGATAGTCGACCAGCTCCACCTTCCAGGGATGCGCCGGGCCGATGGTGATGCCGAGTTCCTCGTGCAGTTCGCGGCGCAACGCCTGCTCCACGGTCTCGCCGGCCTCCAGCTTGCCGCCCGGGAACTCCCAGTAGCCGGCGTAGACCTTGCCTTCCGGGCGCGAGGTCAGCAGGAAGTTGCCGTCGGGGTCGATGAGCACGCCCACCGCGACGTCCACAGGACGGCGTGGTTGCTGTTTCTCGACGTCCACAGGACGGCGTGGTTGCTGTTCCTCCACATCGACGGGAACGCGCTCCTCAGCCATGGTCGCGCCCGGCGTAGTCGCGCGCGAACTGGTAAGCCACGCGGCCCGAGCGCGAACCGCGCTCGAGCGCCCACACCAGGCACTCCTGGCGCGCTGCCGCGATGGCCTCCTCACTGACGCCGTACGACCGCAGCCACTGCGCCGCGATGGCCAGGTACTCCTCTTGCGTGAACGGGTAGAAGCTCACCCACAGGCCGAAGCGCTCGGACAGCGAGATCTTCTCTTCCACCACCTCGCCCGGATGCACCTCGCCGTCCTCGGTGTGCTGGTACGTGAGGTTCTCCTTCATGTACTCGGGCAGCAGGTGGCGGCGGTTGCTCGTGGCGTAGATCAGCAGGTTGTCGCTGGCCGCGGCCACGCTGCCGTCGAGCACGCTCTTCAGCGCCTTGTAGCCGGGCTCGCCTTCGTCGAAGCTGAGGTCGTCGCAGAACACGATGAACTTCTCGGGCCGCTCGGCCACCAGGTCGATCAGGTCGGGCAGGTCCACGAGATCCGCCTTGTCGACCTCGATCAGCCGCAGCCCCTGGCCGCTGAACTCGTTCAGGCAGGCCTTGATCAGCGAGCTCTTGCCGGTGCCGCGCGCGCCGGTCAGCAGCACGTTGTTGGCGCCGCGGCCGGCCACGAACTGCGCGGTGTTGCGCAGCAGGCGTTCCTTCTGCGGCTCCACCTCCTTCAGGTCGGCCAGGCGGATGGTGGCGACATGGCGCACCGGCTCCAGCACGCCGGCACTGCCGCGTTTCTTGTAGCGGAAGGCCACCGAGGCGGCCCAGTCGGGCGCCACGGGGGCGTGGGGCAGGATGGTCTCCAGCCGCGCCAGCAGCGATTCGGCGCGCACCAGCAGATGTTCGAAGGCAGCGTTCATGGGGGCGAAGTTTAGGCGGCGCCCCGCACCGGCAGCGCCAGCACGCTGTCCTGTGCGATGGCGTAGACGCGGTCGCCCGGCGCCCGCGGCAGCACGTGCATGCCCGTGAAGCCGCCGAAGGCCGGCAACACGCCGACCTGCGCGCCGAAGTGGAAGCACGGCAGGCGCAGCCGGTCGCGCGCGCGGCCGCCCAGCACCACGGCCGGGTGCACGTGACCGCCCAGAGCGTAGGCACCGGGCACCGGCTGCGGGTGGTGCACGAGCGCGAACGGGCCCAGGCGCAGCCCTTCGTCGACGCTCTGCACGCGCCACTCGGGCGGCGGGTCGCCGGCATGGCGGTCGTGGTTGCCGCGCACCAGCGTCAGCGCCACGCCCGCATGCCGCGCACGCCAGGCCGCCACGGCCTCGGTGGTGGCTGCGGTGCGCGCGCGCGCCGCGTGCAGCAGGTCGCCGAGGAAGACGATGTGGCGCGCCCCGGTGTCGTGCAGCAGCTGCGTCAGCGTGTCCAGCGCGGTTTGCGTGGTGCCGCTGGGCACGGGCACGCCCAGGCGGCGGAACGACACGGCCTTGCCCAGGTGCGCGTCGGCCACCAGCAGCGCGCCGTGGTCCGGCACGAAGGCCGCACGCTGCGGCAGCAGGCGCAGCGTCGCACCGGCCAGCGCGATCTCCAGCGCAGGCGCCATCGCAGGATCAGCCGTTCAGGAGGTCAGCCGCGCCAGCGCCGGTTCCAGCATCTCGGTGGGCAGGCGGCGGAAGCCCGAGCGCGCGTAGCGCTGCAGCCGGCCGACGATCAGCGACGTCAGCGCCGACGACAGTGCGTTGGCGTCCACCGTCGGCGTCGGCGAGCCGGCGGCCTCGGCAGCGGCGCGCAGGCTGGTGCGCAGCTGCGATTCGACGCGGTCGAAGAACTGGTTCATGCGCGCGGTCAGGCGCTCGTGCTCGAACACCAGCGCGTCGCCGACCATCACGCGTGTCATGCCCGGGTTCTTCTCGCCGAACTGCAGCAGCATCGTGGCGATCTTCTGCGCCTGCACGGCGCCGGAGGCCTCGCGTTCGGCGATCTGGTTGACCAGCGTGAAGACACTGGTCTCGATGAACTCGATCAGCCCCTCGAACATCTGCGCCTTGCTGGCGAAGTGCCGGTACAGCGCGGCTTCGGACACGTCGAGCTTGGCCGCCAGAGCGGCGGTGGTGATGCGATCGGCACCCGGCTGCTCGAGCATGCCGGCCAGGGTCTGCAGGATCTGGATGCGGCGCTCGCCCGGGCGCGGGCGCTTGCGTGCGGGGGCTGCGGCGGCGGTGGCCGCCGTGTCTGCGCTGGCGTCTTCCGGCGGCGATTCTTCGGTCAGGTCAGGCATCGGCTCGGTGGCGCACGCAATATTGTGAGGAATTCTTGCACAGGCTTCATGCGGCCCGCGGTGCAGGTAAACACTGACATTGCAGCGTGCGCAGGCGCGTCACGCGGCGGTCCACGTACGCCGGCATCGCGGTCAGGCGCATGCTGGCGGAGTGCCCCCAGGTGGCGCTGCGCGTGAAGCGCTGCATCCACACCGTGCCCATGCCGACGCGGCGCGCCGACTTCAGGTGTCCGGGCGTGTCTTCCACCAGCACGCAGCGTGCCGGAGGCACCTTCAGGCGCGCGGCGACGTGGCGCAGCATGCGCGCGTCGGGCTTGGGCCGCAGGTGGCCGAACATCGCCATCTGCTCGATCGGGATCACGCCGTCGAACAGGTGCGCGATGCCGAGCACGCCGAGCACGCGCGCCGTGTACGCCGCCGGTGCGTTGGTCAGGATGTACTTGCGCCCGCGCAGTGCGGCCAGCGCCGCGAAGTCGTGCACGTGGCCGCGCACGCGCTGCTCCAGTCCGGGCAGGATGTGCGTGTGGTGCAGGAAGTGCTGCGCCTTCACGCCGTGGTGGCGCACCAGGCCCAGCAGCGTGGCGCCGTAGCGCAGCCAGTAGCGGCGGCGCAGCGCGTCGGCCTCGACTTCGGGCACGCCGAGTTCGCGCACGATGTAGGCCGTCATGCGCTGGTTGATGTCGCGGAAGGCGGCGTGCGAGGCGTCGTGCAGCGTGTTGTCCAGGTCGAACAACCAGACCGGGTCGCGCCTCATGCGGCAGCCGCCAGTTCGGCCATGAAGTAGTGCCCGGGCGCGGGCGCGGCCGGGCGCAGTTCGTGCACGCCGACGACCTGGTGCGCCACCGGGTGCGCGAAGCGCGGCCCGTCGAACACGAAGCTGTGGAACTCGCCGTTCTCGCCGCAGGCGTCCACGCCCGGCGGCAGCGAGGCCAGGAACTCGGCGTCGAAGACGCGGCCGCAGTGCGCCGCGCCGAGCCAGCGCGCGTCGACGCAGACCACGCGGGCGCGGTAGCCCAGCGCCAGCAGGTCGTCCACCAGCGCGCGGCGCGGCTGCTGCCACAGCGGCAGCACGGCCTGCAGTCCGGCCGCGGCGCAGACAGCCTCTTCCCAGTCGCGGTGGGGCTGCAGGTCGATGTCACCGAACAGGCCGTGCGTGATGCCGGCCGCGGCGAAGGCGCGCAGCTGCGCCGTGAACACGGCCTCGTAGTCGGTCCAGGTGGCCGACGCCGCCACCAGCGGCAGGCCCAGCGCATCGGCCTGCGCCTGCATCAGTGCCAGCGGCACGCCGTGCGAACGTGTGCGGGTGCCGGTCTCGTCGAACATGGCCAGCAGCGCCTCGACCTGCACGCCCGCGTCCAGCGCGCGGTGCAGCGCCAGCATCGAGTCCTTGCCGCCGCTCCAGGAGAAGAACGCGCGCATCGGCGCGTCAGTGCGAGCGGATCATCGTGCCGAAGGCCTGGTCGGTCAGGATCTCCAGCAGCGTGGCGTGCGGCACGCGGCCGTCGATGATGTGCACCGCGTTGACGCCGCTCTTGGCCGCGTCCAGCGCGCCGGCGATCTTCGGCAGCATGCCGCCGCTGATGGTGCCGTCGGCGAACAGCTCGTCGATGCGGCGCGCCGTCAGGTCGGTGAGCAGGTTGCCCTGCTTGTCGAGCACGCCGCTGATGTTGGTCAGCATCAGCAGCTTCTCGGCCTTCAGCACCGTGGCCAGCTTGGCGGCCACGACATCGGCGTTGATGTTGTAGCTCTCGCCGTTCTCGCCGAAGCCGATCGGGCTGATGACGGGAATGAACTGGTCGTCCTGCAGTGCCTGCACCACGCTGGGGTCGATGGCGGTGACCTCGCCGACCTGCCCGACGTCGTGTTCCTTCGTCGGGTCGTCCTTGTCCACCATCTTCAGCTTGCGCGCGCGGATCATCGCGCCGTCGCGGCCGGTCAGGCCCACGGCCTTGCCGCCGGCGGCGTTGATCAGGCCGACGATGTCCTGCTGCACCGCGCCGCCCAGCACCCACTCGACGACTTCCATGGTCTCCTCGTCGGTGACGCGCATGCCCTGGATGAAGGTGCCCTTCTTGCCCAGCCGCCCGAGCGCCTCGTCGATCTGCGGCCCGCCGCCATGCACGACGATGGGCTTCATGCCCACCAGCTTGAGCAGCACGATGTCCTCGGCGAAGTCCTGCTGCAGCGCGGGGTCGGTCATCGCGTTGCCGCCGTACTTGATGACCAGCGTCTTGCCGTGGAACTTGCGGATGTAGGGCAGCGCCTGCGCCAGGATCTCGGCCTTCTCGCGCGGCGTGATGTGGTCGACGGGGGGATCGGCGGGGGTGCTCACGGGGTGGCTCATGACGGCGGTCCTGCGGTGGCGGCTGGAATGGGGCGCGATTGTAGGGACGGCCCGGCCACCGTCGCGTGCGCGACGGCCGCGGGCCGGGCCGGCGCGTAGCATCTTGCGCCTTCCCCGCCCTTTCCCGCAGTTCAAGGAGACCCCCATGGCCAGCACGCTCGCCCACCTCGTCAACCACCAGGTCCGCCTGGCCGCCCGTCCCAGCGGCCTGCCGGTGGCCGGCGACTGGCAGTTCACCGAAGAACCGGTGGCCGAGCCGGCCGAGGGCGGCGTGCTCGTGAAGACGCTGGCGCTGTCGCTGGACCCGGCGATGCGCGGCTGGATGAACGAAGGCAAGAGCTACATCGCGCCGGTGGGCATCGGCGAGGTCATGCGCGCCGGCGGCGTCGGTGTCGTCGTGGCCTCGAAGGCCCCGGGCTTCGCGGCGGGCGACCACGTCAGCGGCACGCTGGGCGTGCAGGAATACTGCCTGGTGCCGGCCGAGCAGCTGCGCCGCAGCGGGCTGGCGAAGATCGACCTGCGCCTGGGCACCGTGACGCAGTGGCTGAACGTGCTGGGCATGCCCGGCATGACCGGCTACTTCGGCCTGATGGACGTGGGCCAGCCGAAGGCCGGCGAGACCGTGGTGATCTCCGGCGCCGCCGGCGCCGTGGGCCAGACCGTGGGCCAGATCGCCAAGCTGCGCGGCTGCCGCGTCGTGGGCATCGCGGGCGGCCAGGCCAAGTGCGACTGGGTGGTGCAGGAACTCGGCTTCGACGCCTGCATCGACTACAAGGGCGGCAGCGTGAAGGACGGCCTGAAGCAGCACTGCCCGAACGGCATCGACATCTACTTCGACAACGTCGGCGGCGAGATCCTCGACACCGTGCTGACGCGCATCAACCGCAAGGCGCGCATCATCATCTGCGGTGCCATCAGCCAGTACAACAACACGACGCCGGTGCAGGGCCCGAAGAACTACCTCAGCCTGCTCGTGAACCGCGCACGCATGGAAGGCATCGTGGTCTTCGACTACGCCGACCGCTACCACCTGGCCATCGCCGAGATGGCGGGCCACCTGCAGGCCGGCCGCATGAAGAGCAAGGAAGACGTGGTGACGGGCGGTGTCGCCGCCTTCCCCGGCACGCTGGGCAAGCTGTTCACCGGCGAGAACTTCGGCAAGCTGGTGCTGCAGGTCGCCGAGGCCTGAACGACAGGCCCGCCGCCACAGCGGCGGGCCGGGCGCGGCTTCAGAAGTGGATGCCGCGCATCATCTGCTGCAGCGCCACGGCCTCGGCGCTCAGCTGCTGCCGGCCGCCCTTCTCGCCCTTGGCGGCCTCGCTGTCGGGGAACATGCGGAAGCTGGTGTTCATCACGATCTGCGCCACGCGCGGCGCCAGCGCGTGCAGCACCTGGCCGGTGATGCCCAGCCGCGTCGCGATGCGCACCGGCTTGGCGATGCAGGCCTGCGCGATCATCTCGGCCGCCTCTTCCGGCGCCAGCGTCGGCACGTTCTTGTAGATCTGCGTCGGCGCGATCATCGGCGTGCGCACCAGCGGCATGTTGATGGTGGTGAAGGTCACGCCCTGGTCGGCGAACTCGCTGCTGGCGCAGCGGGTCCAGGCGTCCAGCGCCGCCTTGCTGGCCACGTAGGCCGAGAAGCGCGGGGCGTTCGTCAGCACGCCGATGCTGCTGATGTTGACGATGTGGCCGCGGCGCTTCTTCACCATGCCCGGCAGCAGGCCCATCGTGACGCGCAGGCAGCCGAAGTAGTTCAGGTCCATCGTGCGCTGGAAGTCGTGGAAGCGGTCGTAGCTGCTCTCGATGGCGCGGCGGATCGAACGCCCGGCGTTGTTGATCAGGAAGTCGACGCCGCCGTGCTTGTCGTTCAGGTCCTGCACGAAGGCGGCACAGCCGGCCTCGTCGGCGATGTCGACGCTGTAGCTGTACACCTGCGGGTTGGCGTTGCCGCGCCCCTTGGCGTAGGCCACGATCTCCTTCACGGCCTCGGCCAGCTTGTCCTCGCCGCGGGCGCAGATCACGGTGACGGCGCCGGCCTCGGCGAACTTGCACGCCGCCGCCAGGCCGATGCCCGACGAGCCGCCGGTCACCAGCACCACCTTGCCGCCCACCGTGCCCTTCAGGCTGCGGTCGATGAACAGGTCGGGGTCGAGGTGGCGTTCCCAGTAGTCCCACAGCCGCCAGGCGTAGTCCTTCAGGTTGGGGCAGGCGATGCCGCTGCCCTGCAGCGCCTGCAGCGTCTGCCGGCAGTCGAAGCGCGTGGGGTAGTTGACGAAGGTCAGCATCTCCTCGGGCAGGCCGAGGTCCTTCATCACCGCGTGGCGGATGCGGCGCACGGGCGCCAGCGCCATCAGGCCCTTCTTGACGCTCTTCGGGATGAATCCCAGCAGCGCGGCGTTCACGAACACGTTCATCTTCGGCGCGTGCGCGGCGCGGCTGAAGATGTCGAGCACGTCGCCGACGCGGTAGCCCACCGGGTCGACGAGGTGGAAGCACTGGCCGGCCAGGCCGGTCTTGGCGTGGCTGATGTGGTCGAGTGCCGCGACCACGAAGTCCACCGGCACGATGTTCACGCGCCCGCCTTCCAGGCCGACGCTCGGGAACCATGGCGGCAGGATCTGCCGCATGCGCTGGATCAGCTTGAAGAAGTAGTACGGCCCGTCGATCTTGTCCATCTCGCCGCTGGTGCTGTCGCCCACCACCATGGCCGGGCGGTACACCGTCCACGGCACCTTGCACTCCTTGCGCACGATCTTCTCGCTCTCGTGCTTGGTCATGAAGTACGGGTGGTCCAGGCCCTCGGCCTCGTCGAACATGTCCTCGCGGAACACGCCTTCGTACAGGCCGGCGGCGGCGATGCTGCTGACGTGGTGCACGTGGCCGGCATCGATGGCCTTGGCGAACTCCACCATGTTGCGCGTGCCGTCGATGTTGACCTGCACCTGGCTGTCTTCGTCGGCCGAGAGGTCGTACACCGCTGCCAGGTGGTAGACGTGGTCGACCTGGCCCTTCAGGCGCTTGATGTCCTCGGCCGACACGCCCAGCTTCTTGGCCGTGAGGTCGCCGCTGACCGGCACCGCGCGTGCCTTCGAGACGCCCCAGTAGTCGTACAGCGCCTTCAGCTTGCCTTCGCTGCCCGGCCGCACCAGGAAGTGCACCGTGGCGCCGCGCCGTGCCAGCAGGGCCTTCACGAGACGTTTGCCGATGAAGCCGGTGGCACCGGTCACGAAATACTGCATGCGCATCTCCTAGCGGGCTGGTGATCGAGGGACTCGAATGGGGCGCCAGCATAGAGCCGTCTCACTAGAGTTTTAGGCTGCGCCCCCCAGGGGGGAACCCTATATTCGCTGCGTCCACCCCAACAACAGGAACCCGACCATGGTGAAGAAGCTCAAGAGCATTTCCGCGAAGAAGGCCGCCCCGGCTGCCGGCCTGCTGGACAGCGCCCTGGCGGGCTCGGTGAAGGAATCCGCGCAGCAGATCTGGCTGGCCGGCATGGGCGCGTTCTCCAAGGCCCAGGAAGAAGGCGGCAAGGTCTTCGAAGCGCTGGTCAAGGAGGGCATGAGCCTGCAGAAGAAGACGCAGGGCATCGCCGAAGAGAAGATCAGCGAAGTCACCGGCAAGATGAGCGCGATGGCCGGCACGGTCAGCGCCAAGGCCGGCCAGAACTGGGACAAGCTCGAAGCCATCTTCGAGGCCCGCACTGCCAAGGCCATGGCCAAGCTGGGCGTGCCCACCGCGAAGGACGTGCAGGCGCTGACCGACCGCGTCGACGCGCTGGCCGCCGCGGTGGCCAAGCTGAACAAGGCGGCGCCGAAGCCGGCCGCGAAGGCTGCGGCCAAGGCCGAGGCCGCGCCTGCGGCCCCCGCCAGGAAGGCCCCGGCGAAGAAGCGTGCTCCGGCCAAGAAGGCTGCCGCCTGAGGTGCCCGCGTGGCCCTGAACGCACAAGGGCGCTGAGGCGCCCTTTTTCCTGCCCGCATCCATGCGCAACACCGCACTCCCCCGCGTGGGCCTGGCGCTGGCCGGCGGCGGACCGCTGGGCGCGATCTACGAGATCGGCGCGCTGTGCGCGCTCGACGAGGCGCTGCTGGGCCTGGACCTCAACGCGCTCGACGGCTACGTCGGCGTCTCGGCCGGCGGCTTCATCGCCGCGGGCCTGGCCAACGGCATGACGCCGCGCCAGCTGTGCGCGGCCTTCATCGAGAACGCCGGCCCGCCGGACGACGTCATCCCGCCCACCTTGTTCGCGCGCCCGGCCTGGGGCGAGTTCGCTCGCCGCTTCGCCACGCTGCCGCGGCTGGCGCTGCAGGCCGCGGCGCAGTACGCGCTGGAGGGCCGCGACCTGCTGCCCGCGGTGGAGCGCCTGGGCCGCGGGCTGCCCACCGGACTGTTCAGCAACGCGCCGCTGGAAGCGCAGATGCGCCGCGTGCTGTCGGCCCCCGGCCGCAGCGACGACTTCCGCCGCCTGCGGCGCAAGCTGGTGCTGGTGGCCACCGACCTCGACAGCGGCCAGAGCGCCCCCTTCGGCCAGCCGGGTCTGGACCACGTGCCGATCTCCCGGGCGATCGCCGCCAGCGCCGCGCTGCCGGGGCTGTTCCCGCCGGTGGCGATCGACGGCCGCAGCTACGTCGACGGCGCGCTGCAGAAGACGCTGCACGCGCGCGTGCTGCTCGACATGGGACTGGACCTGCTGCTGTGCCTGAACCCGCTGGTGCCGTTCGACGCCCGTCGCGGCCGCCACCGCGTCGGCGCGCGCGGGCGCATCCCGCGCCTGGTCGACGGCGGCCTGCCGGTGGTGCTGAGCCAGACCTTCCGCACGCTGATCCACTCGCGGCTGGAACTGGGCCTGAAGGGCTACGAGCGCAGCCATCCGCAGGTCGACATCCTGCTGTTCGAGCCCGACCAGCGCGACCCGGAGATGTTCCTCGCCAACACCTTCGGCTACAAGCAGCGCCGCGCGCTGGCCGAACACGCCTACCAGCAGACCCGCGCCGACCTGCGCTCGCGCCGCAGCACGCTGCGCAGCACGCTGGCGCGCCACGGCCTGCGGCTGGACGACGCGGTGCTCGACGACCCGCACCGGCGGCTCATCCACCACGCCCGCCCCGCAGCGCGGCCTGCCGTGCAGGCGCTGCAGCGGCTGGACGAGGTGCTGGACGACCTGGAACGCGCGCTGCGCTGAACGCTGCGCGCGGCCGACGCTACAGGTAGCGCTGCTGCAGGTGCGCCTGGAAGTGCGCCGGGTTCAGCACTTCGCCGCTGGCGCGCCGCGCCAGTTCGTCGGTGGTCCAGCGGCTGGCCTGCGACCAGATGTTGTCGCGCAGCCAGTCGAACACCAGGTGCAGGTCGCCGGCGGCGATGCGGGCGTCCAGGTCGGGCATCGCGCGGCGCATCGCGGCGAACCACTGCGCCGCGTACATCGCGCCCAGCGAGTAGCAGGGGAAGTAGCCGAACAGGCCGGCGGGCCAGTGCACGTCCTGCATCGGGCCGTTGTTGAAGTCGCCGCGCGTGTCCGCGCCCAGCAGCTCCATCATCTTGGCGTCCCACAGCGCGGGGATGTCCTCGGCCTCCAGCGTGCCTTCGATCAGCGGCCGCTCGATCTCGTAGCGCAGGATGATGTGCGCCGGGTACGTGACCTCGTCGGCATCGACGCGGATGAGGCCGCGCTTCACGCGGGTCAGCAGCTTCTGCAGGTTGTCGGGCGCGAAGGCCGGCTGGTCCCCGAAGGCCTCGCGCAGCAGCGGCGCGAGCAGCGCGACGAAGCCGGGGTGGCTGCCCAGCTGCATCTCGAAGCTCAGCGACTGGCTCTCGTGCAGCGCCATCGAGCGCGCGTTCGCCACCGGCTGGCCCAGCAGCAGGCGCGGCAGGTTCTGCTCGTAGCGGCCGTGGCCGGTCTCGTGCACGGTGCCCATCAGGCTGCCCAGGAAGTCGTCTTCGCGGAAGCGCGTGGTCATGCGCACGTCTTCCGGCACGCCGCCGCAGAACGGGTGCGTGCTCACGTCGAGCCGGCCGGCCTCGAAGTCGAAGCCCAGCAGCCGCATCACGCGCTCGCACAGCGCGCGCTGCGCCGGCACGGCAAACGGACCCACGGGCTGGATCACGGTCTCGCGTGCCTGCTTGTCCTGCACCTGGCGGATCAGCCCCGGCAGCCACTGCCGCACCTCGCCGAACACGCGGTCGACCTGGGCCGTGGTCATGCCCGGCTCGAAGCGGTCCATCAGCGCCTCGTAGCGCGACACGCCGAGCTGCTGCGACAGCAGTTCGGCCTCTTCGCGCGCCAGCGCCAGCACCTCCTTCAGGTTCGGCAGGAAGCCCGCCCAGTCGTTGGCCGGGCGCTGCTGGCGCCAGGCGTGCTCGCAGCGCGCGGTGGCGATCTGCTGGCGCTGCACCAGCGCCTCGGGCAGCGCGTTGGACGCACGCCAGGCGCGGCGCATCTCGCGCAGGTTGGCGCGCTGCGTGTCGTCCAGCGGCTCGGTCTCGGCCTGCTGCAGCTGCTCGCGCAGCACCGGGTCGGTCACCATGCGGTGCAGCAGCGCGGCCATCTCGGCCATCGCGGCGGCCCGCGCCTCGTTGCCCTTGGGCGGCATGTTGGCCGCCTGGTCCCACCCGGCCAGGCTCTGCAGGTGGCCCAGGTGGTGCAGGCGCGTCCAGGTGCTGGACAGGGCGGCGTAGACGGGGGTGCGAGTCGGGGTGGCCGTGGCAGTGTTCATCAGGGGTCTCATCCTTTTGGGAGGGCGGTATTTTGCGGCTCACCCGGCCTGGATCTGGCCGGGGAACCACCACAACAGCAGCGACGTCATCGTCAGGTAGCGCAGGAACTTGCCGATCGCCATGTAGGCCACGCAGGGCCAGAACGGCAGCTTCAGCCAGCCCGCCACCGCGCACAGCGGGTCGCCCACGGCGGGCAGCCAGGCCAGCAGGCAGGCCTTCGGGCCGAAACGCTGCAGCATCTGCAGCACCTTCAGGTCCATCGGCTTCCTGTGGCGCATGCGTTCGTAGGCGACCTCGGCGCCGTAGCCCATCCACCAGCTGATCGCGCCGCCGATGGTGTTGCCGGCCGTGGCCACGAACATCGCCTGCCAGAACAGCTCGGGGTTGAGCTTGAGCAGCCCGAAGACCGCCGGCTCGCTGCCCAGCGGCAGCAGCGTGGCCGAGACCAGCGCCACGACGAACACCGTCGTCAGGCCGAACTGCGGCAGCGCCAGCGCCGCCAGCAAGGACATCAACCAGGCTTCCATTGCGGCCCATTATCGGCAGCGGCTGCACCCCTGGCTGCACGGGGGTCGCGCCGGCGCAGCGCCGCTATACTCCTGCCTCCTTTTTCAGCACCACCCCCACCCCCTTCCCATGCAGATCGGCGCCATCGCGCTGCCGAATCGCCTGTTCGTCGCCCCCATGGCGGGCGTCACCGACAGGCCGTTCCGGCAGCTGTGCAAGCAGCTCGGCGCCGGCTATGCGGTGAGCGAGATGGTGACGAGCAAGCGCGAGCTGTGGGCGTCGCTGAAGACTTCGCGCCGCGCCAACCACGACGGCGAGGTGGCGCCGATCGCGGTGCAGATCGCCGGCGTCGACCCGCTGGAGATGGCCGATGCCGCGCGCTACAACGTCGACCGCGGCGCGCAGATCATCGACATCAACATGGGCTGCCCGGCCAAGAAGGTGTGCAACAAGTGGGCCGGCTCGGCGCTGATGCAGGACGAGCCGCTGGCGCTGTCCATCGTCGACGCGGTCGTGCAGGCCTGCGCGCCGCTGGGCGTGCCGGTGACGCTGAAGATGCGCACCGGCTGGTGCGACACCGAACGCAACGCCGTGCGCATCGCGCGCGCGGCCGAGAGCGCCGGGGTGGCGATGGTCACGGTGCACGGCCGCACGCGCGAGCAGGGCTACAAGGGTCACGCCGAGCACGACACCGTGGCCGCGGTGAAGGCCGCGCTGCGCATCCCGGTGGTGGCCAACGGCGACATCGACTCGCCGCGCAAGGCGCTGCAGGTGCTGCAGCGCACCGGCGCCGACGCGCTGATGATCGGCCGCGCGGCGCAGGGCCGGCCGTGGATCTTCCGCGAGATCGCGCACTTCCTGGCCACCGGCACCGAGCTGCCGCCGCCGCCCACGCGCGACGTGCAGCGCTGGCTGCTCGACCACCTGCAGGACCACTACGCGCTGTACGGCGAGTGGACGGGTGTGAAGAGCGCGCGCAAGCACATCGGCTGGGCCGTGCGCGCCCTGCCCGGCGGCGACGCCTTCCGCGCCGCGATGAACACCCTGGACGATGCCGGCGCGCAGCACCGCGCGGTGGCCGACTTCTTCGACGAACTGGCCGACCGGCACACGCTGCTGCCGGCCATGTCCGCCGCCAACGACGACCTCGCTGCCCTCAGCGCATGAGCAGAAAACACATCGACGACTGCATCCGCAGCACGCTGGAGCAGTACTTCAAGGACCTGCGCGGCACCGAGCCCGCGGGCGTGCACGACCTCATCCTCAACGCCGTCGAGAAGCCGATGCTCGACGTGGTGATGAAACACGCCGAAGGCAACCAGAGCAAGGCCGCCGAATGGCTGGGCATCAACCGCAACACCTTGCGCCGCAAACTCCTCGACCACAAGCTGAT
Organism: Rubrivivax soli; assembly: GCF_049810355.1. Lineage (GTDB taxonomy): Bacteria > Pseudomonadota > Gammaproteobacteria > Burkholderiales > Burkholderiaceae_C > Rubrivivax. Next base: position 4,405,865 of record NZ_CP187368.1, on the reverse strand, counting down.
TCCATGACGACCGCCACCCCCACAGCGCTGCTGTCCGTTTCCGACAAGTCCGGCATCGTCGACTTCGCGCGCGCGCTGCACGCCCGGGGCGTGCGTCTGCTGTCCACCGGCGGCACGGCGCGGCTGCTGGCCGAAGCCGGCCTGCCCGTCACCGAGGTGGCCGAGGTCACCGGCTTCCCCGAGATGCTCGACGGCCGCGTGAAGACGCTGCACCCGCGCATCCACGGCGGCCTGCTGGCGCGCCGCGACCTGCCCGCGCACATGGCGGCGCTGGCCGAGCACGGCATCGGCACCATCGACATGCTGGTGGTGAACCTGTACCCGTTCGCGCAGGCCACGGCACGTGCCGACTGCACGCTGGAGGACGCGATCGAGAACATCGACATCGGCGGCCCGGCGATGCTGCGCGCGGCGGCCAAGAACTGGCAGGACGTGGCCGTGGTCATCGACCCCGCCGACTACCCGCGCGTGCTGGAGGAACTGCAGGCCGGCGCCGTCACGCGCGCCACCAAGTTCATGCTGGCGAAGAAGGTCTACGCCCACACCGCGGCCTACGACGGCATGATCACCAACTACCTCAGCGCACTGCAGCCCGGCGCCGAGGAGGCCACGAACGCCGTGCCGCAGCGCGCCGCGTACCCCGACGTGCTGACGCTGCAGCTGGCCAAGACGCAGGACCTGCGCTACGGCGAGAACCCGCACCAGAGCGCCGCCTTCTACCGCGACGCGCAGCCGGCCGCCGGCACGCTGGCGGGCTGGACGCAGCTGCAGGGCAAGGAGCTCAGCTACAACAACATCGCCGACGCCGACGCCGCGTGGGAATGCGTGAAGACCTTCGACGTGCCCGCCTGCGTCATCGTCAAGCACGCCAACCCCTGCGGCGTGGCGGTGGCCGGCGCGCTGGTCGAGGCCTACACCAAGGCCTGGCAGACCGACCCCACCTCGGCCTTCGGCGGCATCCTGGCCTTCAACCGGCCGCTCGACGAGGCCACCGCGCGCCAGATCGGCGAGCACAAGCAGTTCGTCGAGGTGCTGATCGCCCCGTCCATCACGCCCGAGGCGCGTGCGCTGTTCGCCGCCAAGCAGAACGTCCGGCTGCTCGAGGTGCCGCTGTCCAAGGCCATGAACACGCTGGACTTCAAGCGCGTGGGCGGCGGCCTGCTGGTGCAGGGTCAGGACACCAAGAACGTCGCCGCGACCGAGCTGCGCGTGGTCAGCAAGCTCGCGCCCTCCGCTGCGCAGCTCGACGACCTGCTGTTCGCCTGGAAGGTGGCCAAGTTCGTGAAGAGCAACGCCATCGTCTTCTGCGCCGGCGGCATGACGCTGGGCGTGGGCGCCGGCCAGATGAGCCGCATCGACAGCGCGCGCATCGCCAGCATCAAGGCCGACAACGCCAGGCTCTCGCTGCAGGGCTCGGCGGTGGCGAGCGACGCGTTCTTCCCGTTCCGCGACGGGCTCGACGTGGTGGTGGACGCCGGCGCACGCTGCGTCATCCAGCCCGGCGGCTCGATGCGCGACGAGGAAGTGATTGCCGCCGCCGACGAACGCGGCATCGCGATGGTGTTCACCGGCACGCGGCACTTCCGCCACTGAGCGGCGGCAACGCAGCGGCTCAGGCCGGGTCCCACAGCAGGGCCAGCGCCAGCGCCGCGTGCGTCACCGCGTCGTGGGCCGGCGTGCCGGCGGCGGGCCGCCACAGGCGCGGCGTGCCGTTCAGCTCCACCGCGCCCACCGGGCGGCCGTCCTGCGTGAAGACGTAGCCGATCGGCGCTTCCAGCGGCAGCGGCGAACCCTGCACGCGGTGCACCGAGCGCAGCGCGAGCACCGTGCCGCCGAACTCCACGCGACCGCTGCGCGCGGCCTGCGTGCCGAGCGCCGACGCCGCGCCGTCGGCGGCCAGCGTCAGCGTGCCCGACACCGCGCCGCCGAAGCGGCACAGCACCTCGTAGGGCTGCGGTGCGCCGCTCAGCACGCCCGCGCGCGCCGCCGTCTGGCGGCCGCGGCAGCCGGCCTGCACGGTGCGGCCGTCCGGCGTGCGCGCGTCGTAGCCGGCGCCGACACGGTCGAACGCCAGCGCGCCGAACAGGTCCAGGCGGCTGGCGCTGCGTTCGTAGCGCCCCTGCAGCGCCTGCAGCACGAAGCTGCCCTTCTGGCGGCCGTCCAGGCCTTGCAGTGTCTCGGCCTGGGTCGCGGCCAGCGGTGCCGGCAGCGCCATCTGCGCCGCCGGCAGGCCGGCGCAGCCCGTGGCCAGCAGCGTCGCGGCCAGCACGGCCGCGGTGGAAAGCGTGGTCGTCTGCATCGTCGTCATTCGTAGAGCCAGGGGTCGCTGGTGTAGGCACCCGTGCTGTCTTCGCCGCCCAGCACCAGCACGCGGCCGTCGCGCAGCCGGTGCACCGTGTGGCCGACGCGGCCGCGCGGCAGTGGCGCGGGCGTGCTCTGGCCACCGGTGCGCCACAACGCCGCACTGGCGCTGGCCGCGTGGCCCGGCGTCTCGCCGCCGACCAGCAGCACGCCGTCGCCGGGCAGGCGGGCACTGGCGGCGAGCGTGCGCGCCACGGCCAGCGGCGTCTGCGGCGCGAAGGTCTGCGTGGCCGGGTCGAAGCGCAGCACGCTCGCCAACGGCCGGATCGTCGCGCCGTCGACCACCTCGCCGCCCAGCAGCAGCACGCTGCCGTCCGACAACCCGTGCGCCGCGTGCAGCAGGCGCCGCTCCTGGATGCCGGTGGACAACGGCGTGAACGTCTCGGTGCGCGGGTCGAAGAGTTCGGCGAACACGTAGGTCGACGCCGACGTGTCGCCGCCGACGATCAGCACGCGGCCGTCGGGCAGTTCGGTGGCGGTGGCGTGCGCGCGGTCGTGTGCCATGCGCGCGGACAGCAGCCGCCAGCGGCCGGTGGCCGGCTCCCACAGCTCGGCGCTGTCGCGGCCCAGGCCGCCCGTCACCAGCACGCGGCTGCCGCCCAGCAGCGTCGCGGTGTGGCGGCTGCGCGGCGCGTTCAGCAGGCCGCCGTGCTGCACCGCGCCGCTGTGCTCGTCCACGAGTTCGGCAAAGGGCGCACCGGGCGCGCCGGTCTGGCCGCCGACCACCAGGATGCGGCCGTCGGGCAGGCGCACCGCGCTGTGGTGGCTGCGGCCGGTGGCCAGCGTGCCGATGCGGCGGAAGCTGCGTGTCGCGGGGTCGTAGCGGTCGATGGCGTCCGACAGCACGCCCAGCCCGCGCGAGCCGCCCAGCACCACGACACTGCCGTCGCCCGCCAGCACCGCCGCGTGGTGGGCCGCGGTGAAGGGCGGCAGCGCCTGCCAGCGGTCGCGGAAGTACACCTCCAGCCACAGGTCGCGCCGCGCGTCGGGCAGGCCCGGCGTCTGCACCACCAGCTGCAGTCGGCGCGTGGCGCCCAGTGGCTCGGTGGTGAGCAGCGCGCCGTCGGCCACTGGGCCGATGTCGGGCTCGATGCGCGCCGAAGCGCCGCTGTAGCGCACGCGGACCTGCGCCTGCTCGCCGACGAAGTAGCTGCTGCGGTCGGCGCTGAACGCGTGGATGGCCGGCGTGCTGGTGTCGCCGCCGCCGCAGGCGGCCAGCCAGGCGGCGCTGCCGCCAGCGACCAGCAGGCGGCGGCGCGTGGGCTCGGGGGCGGGACGGAAGGTGGGGCGGTGCATGGGATGCCGTGCGCGGGGTCCGGAAAGCGGCGCACTGTAAGAATCCCGGCGTGACCCGGGCGTGACCGACCACCCCGGGCGCCGTCACACCCCACCATGCCCGACCTGCAGCTCCACGGCCCGCCGCACCTGCGCTTCGACGACGGCCGCGCGCTGGCGCTCTCGCCGCGCGAGGCCGCGCTGCTGGCCTGGCTGCACCTTGAAGGGCGCACGCCGCGCGCCGTGCTGGCGGCGCGGCTGTGGCCGGGCGGCGACGACGCCAAGGCGCGCGCCAACCTGCGCCAGACGCTGCTGCGGCTGCGCCGCGGTGCCGGCGCGCTGCTGCACGAGGACGGCCGGGGGCTGGCGCTGGCCGACGGCGTGGTGGTGCAGGACGCGGCCGGTGCCCGGCTGCTGGGTGCGCTGGAGTTCGACGATGCGCCCGAGCTGGCTGACTGGCTGGCGCAGCGGCGCGACGCCACGCAGCGCCACCGCCTGCGCGAACTGCTGGCCGCCGCGCGGGTCCACCTGGCGCAAGGCGCGCTGGACGCGGCGCTGGCCGCCGCCGACGCGCTGCTCGCCACCGACCCCGCGATCGAGGAAGCGCACCGCGTGCGCATGGAGGTGTTCTACCTGCGCGGCGACCGCGCCGCCGCGATCGCCGCCTGGGATGCCTGCCGCGACGCGGTGCGCAGCGCCTTCGGCGTGATGCCGGCGGACGCCACCGACGCGCTGGGCCGGCTGCTGCTCACCGGCGACGCGCCCGCGGCACCGGCGGCCCACGCGGCACTGCCTGCGGCGCTGCGGCGCCCGCCGCAGTTGGTGGGCCGCGACGCCGTGCTGGCTGCAGTGCTGCAGTCGCTGGCGCTGGGCCACACCGTGGTGCTGGCCGGCGCGGGCGGCATCGGCAAGAGCCGGCTGCTGGCCGAGGCAGTGGCACGGGCGCTGCCGGCCGGCTGCACGTTGAGCGTCGGCGCGCGCCCAGGCGACGTGCTGCAGCCCGGCGCGCTGCTGGCACGGCTGCTGGCCGCGGCACTGCAGCAGTGTGCACCGCACCTGGACCCCGCCACGCAGGCCGACGTGCAGTGCCTGCTGCCGGCCCCGGGCGACGTCGGCGCCCACGCCGCCAGCTCGGCACTGGCGCAGCGGCGGCTGCTGGGCACGCTGCCCCGTGTGCTGCAGGCCTGCCATGCCCGGGGCCTGCGGCTGGTGGCCATCGACGACCTGCACTGCGCCGACGAACCGAGCCTGGAGGCGCTGCAGCTGCTGCTGGGCGCATGGCGCGCGGCGGGGGACACGCTGCCGCTGCTGCTGCTGGGCCTGCGGCCCGACGAGGCCCCGCCGGCCGCGCAGGCCGTGCTGGCGCTGCTGGCGCAGCTGGCCGACGGCGGACGCAGCGCACGCTTCGAGCTCGCACCGCTGCAGGTGGCCGACGTGCAGACGCTGCTGGCGCAACTGCCCTGGTCCGAGCACGGCACGGCGCCCGACACCGCGGCGCTGGCGGCGGCGCTGGTGGCCCAGGTCGGCGGCAATCCGGCCTTCCTGCTGGAGTCGCTGAAGAGCCTGTGGCTGGCCGCGGACGGCGCGCTGCAGCAGTGGCAACGGTGGCAGCCGGGCCAGCCGCTGCCGGTGCCGCCGACGCTGCGCGAGGCCGTGCGCCAGCGCCTGCAGCGCCTGCCCGGCGACGCGCTGCAGCTGGCGCAGATCGCCGCCGTCGCCGGGGGCGACTTCTCGCTGCCGCTGGCCGCGGCCCACCTGCAGCGCACGCCGCTGCAGCTGGCGCCGCTGCTGACGGCGCTGGAGGCGGCGCAGGTCTTCGACGGCCTGGGCTTCGCGCACGACCTCGTGGCCGAGGCCGTGCTCGCGTCGCTGCCCACGGCGCTGCGGCCGCTGCTGCACGGCAGTGTCGCAGAGCACCTGGCCACGCACGGCGGCAGCGCCGCGGCCGTCGCCCACCACCTGCAGCAGGCCGGCCGGCCGGAGGCCGCCGCTCCCTGGTGGCTGCAGGCCGCGCGGCAGGCGCAGGCGCGCTGGCAGATGGCGGCCGCGGCCGCCGCCTACCAGGCTGCGGCGCCGGCGCTGCCGACCCGCGCCGGGCAGCGCGACGCCTGGATGGACGCCACGCGCTGCTGGCTCTGGGTGCGCCACGCGGCGGCCGCCGACACGCTGGCCGCGGCCGCCGCGCTGGCCGACGGGCCGGCCGACGCGGCACGGCTGCGCACACTGCGCACGATCTGGTGCTTCAACACGCGGCGCCTGGCCGAGGCCGTCGACGAGGCCACCGTGCTCGTCGACGACCTGCTGCAGCACGGCAGCACGCTGGCGCCGGCGGTGCTGGCCGACGCGCTGCGCGTGATCACGTCCTTGGTGGCCAGCGGGCTGGACATCGAGCGCGCACTGGCGCTGGTGCCGCACGTGGCGCCGCTGGTGCAGCACGACGCCGACGCCCGGCTCGCGCTGCACACGGCGCACGGCGGGCTGCTGCACTGGGCCGCGCAGCCGCTGCCGGCAGCGCAGGCGCTCGAGACCGCGCTGCAGCAGGCCGCGCACGGCGGCGACCCCGGACCGCGCGTCGTGCTGGCCAACCAGCTGATGCGCGTGCGCCATGCGCTGGGCGACCTGGACGGGGCCGCAGCGCTGGGCGCGCACGTGCTGCAGCGCGCCGCACCGCTGGAGATGGGCCTGGTGTTCCAGACCGACGTGATGCACGTGGTGGCGATGGTCGACATGGCCCGCGGCCGCGCAGCCGCCGGGCTGGCGCGCTTCGATGTGCTGCTGCGCCGGCTGGCCGACGCCCAGGTGCCGGTGCCCGACCTGTTCCTCACCTCGCAGGCGCTGCTGCTGATCGCCTGCGGCCGCCTGGCCGAGGCCGAGGCCGTGCTGCAGCGGCACCCGCCTGCCGGCCGCCCGGGCCAGGCGCTGCAGGACCTGGGGCTGCATCTCACGCGCGCGCGGCTGGCCACGCTGCAGGGCCGTCCGGCCGGCCACTGGCTGGCGCTGGCCGCGGCGCCGCTGCCGCTGCCGCCGGGCCTGGTGCTGCAGCGTGCCGTGGTGCTGGCCAGCCTGCAGGGCGGCGATGCCCACGCGCTGGACGCCCTGGCGGCCGAACTGGGCCGGCGCGGCATGCGCGGCCTGCAGCGCGTGGCGGCGCAGGCCGCCGCGCGCGCGGCGCTGGCCGCCGGCGACACCGCCTCGGCCGTGCAGCACGTGCAGCAGGCGCTGGCGCTCGCAGGCGCGGTCGACGCCTGGGACGACGAGCCCGCCAGCGTCTGGCACACGGCGGCCGAGGTGCTGGCGGCCTGCGGCGACGCCGGCGGCGCCGCGGCGGCGGCCGCACGCGGCGCGGCCTGGGTGCGGGCCGGCGCCGCGCAGTGGTCCGACCCCGCCCACCGCCAGGCCTGGCTGCACGGCAACCCGGTGCACCGCGACCTGCTGCGCCAGGCCGCCAGCCCGGCCGGGTAGCATCCCGGCCCATGTCGCTTGCCGAGGCCATGGGCCTGTTGCTGACCCTGATCGCCCGCTTCATCACGGGTGCGCAGGGCCATTGGAAGGGCTGTCCGCCCAAGGCCGAGCAGCGCATCTACTTCGCCAACCACCAGAGCCACCTCGACTGGGTGCTGATCTGGGCGGCACTGCCGCGCGACCTGCGCGCCAGCACGCGGCCGATCGCCGCGCGCGACTACTGGACCTCGTCGCGCTTCAAGCAGTGGCTGACCACCGAGGTCTTCCACGCCGTCTACGTGAGCCGCCAGCGCACCGACGACCAGGACCCGCTGGAGCCGCTGGTCGAGGCGCTGGGCCACGGCGATTCGCTGGTGATCTTTCCCGAAGGCACGCGCAGCAACGCCGCCGAGCCCAGGCCCTTCAAGAGCGGGCTGTACCACCTGGCCGAGCAGTTCCCGGGCGTGCAGCTGATCCCGGCCTGGATCGACAACGTGCAGCGCGTCATGCCCAAGGGCGAGGTGGTGCCGGTGCCCATCCTGTGCACCGTGACCTTCGGCGCGCCGCTGCAGCTGCAGCCGGGCGAGGACAAGCGCGACTTCCTGGCGCGCGCGCGCCAGGCCGTGCTGGAACTGCGGCCGGTGGTGGTGTGAGCCAGTTGCGCGCGCTCTCGGTGGACCAGCAGGTGGCGCTGCTGTTCGTGCTGCTGTTCGGGCTGCTGCTGCTGGCCACGGCCGCGGCGATCTTCCTGGTGCTGCGCTGGGCACAGGCCGGCGACGCCGAGGACAGCGACCGCGCCGTGCGCCTCAAGCGCGAGCTGCGCGCGGTGTGGGTCGGCGCGATGGTGTTCTGGCTGGCCTGGATCTCGGGCCCGGTGGGCGCCACGCTGGCCTTTGCGGTGATCTCGTTCCTGGCGCTGCGCGAGTTCATCACGCTGGCGCACACGCGGCGCAGCGACCACCGCAGCCTGATCCTGGCCTTCTTCATCGTGCTGCCGCTGCAGTACCTGCTGGTCGGCGCGCGCAGCTTCGACCTCTTCAGCGTCTTCATTCCGGTGTACGTGTTCCTGGCCATCCCGGTGATCAGCGCGCTGGCCGGCGACCCCGAACGCTTCCTGGAGCGCAATGCCAAGATCCAGTGGGGCATCATGGTCTGCGTCTACGGCCTGAGCCACGCGCCGGCACTGCTGCTGCTGCAGTTCCCGGGCTACGAAGGGCGCGGCGCGTTCCTCGTCTTCTTCCTCGTCGTCGTCGCGACGGTGGCGCAGATGGCGCAGGAAGCCGCCAGCCGCCGCCTGCGCCGGCGCCCGGTGGCGCGCCAGATCGACCGTTCGTTCAGCTACCGCGCCTGGGCCATCGGCGCGGTCACGGCCGGCCTGGTGGGTGCGCTGCTGTACTGGATCACGCCGTTCAAGGCGCCGCAGGCGCTGGCGATGGGCTTCATCGCCGCCGGCGCCGGCACCTTCGGCGAGTTCGTGATGAAGGCGCTGAAGAAGGACGCCGGCGTGCGCTGGTGGGGCAACCAGAGTTCGGTCACCGGCGCCGTGGGCCTGCTCGACCGCGTGGCGCCGCTGTGCTTTGCGGCGCCGGTGTTCTTCCACTCGGTGCGCTGGTACTTCCAGGTGAAGGCCTGACGGGCCGGCCGCATGCGCATCCTCGGCATCGACCCCGGCCTGCAGCGCACGGGCTTCGGCCTCATCGAGGCCGAGGGCCAGCGCCTGGCCTACGTGGCCAGCGGCACCATCAGCACCACCGAGCTGGCGCGCGGCGACCTGCCTGGGCGGCTGAAGATCATCTTCGACGGCGTGTGCGAGGTCGTGCAGACCTACCGCCCCGACCGCAGCGCGGTGGAGATCGTCTTCGTCAACGTCAACCCGCAGAGCACGCTGCTGCTGGGGCAGGCACGCGGCGCCGCGCTGGCGGCGCTGGTGTCGTCGGGGCTGCCGGTGGCGGAATACACGGCGCTGCAGATGAAGAAGGCCGTCGTCGGCCACGGCCTGGCCAACAAGAGCCAGGTGCAGGAGATGGTCAAGCGCCTGCTGAAGCTGCCCGGCCTGCCGGGCAAGGACGCCGCCGACGCGCTGGGGCTGGCGATCAGCCACGCGCATGCCGGCGCGTCGTTCGCCGTGCTGGAACAATCCACCACCTTGCGGCGGCGCCAGCATGCGCAGTACCGCAAGGGCCGCACCCTCTGACCCCTTCTTGGAGAGCACCTGCATGACCGCCCCCGTCCAGACCCAGTGGATCGACATCGCGCCGGGCTTCGCCGGCTACCTGGCACTGCCGCCCGCGGGCCACGGCCCGGGGCTGGTGCTGTTCCAGGAGATCTTCGGCGTCAACGCGCACATCCGCGCGGTGGCCGAGCAGTACGCGCTGAGCGGCTTCGTGGTGCTGGCACCCGACGTCTTCTGGCGCCAGGCGCCGCGTGTCGAGCTGGGCTACGGCGGCGACGATTTCCAGCGCGCGCTCGGCCTGATGAAGTCCTACGCCGGCCCCGACGCGCTGGCCGACATCGCCGCCAGCGTGGCCACGCTGCGCGCACGGCCCGAGCTGCGCGGCCAGGTCGGCGCCTTCGGCTACTGCATGGGCGGGCGCCTGGCCTACCTGGCGGCAGCCACCACCGACATCGCGGCGGCCGTGCCGTTCTACGGCGGCGGCATCCACGGCCAGCTCGAGCGCGCTGCGGCCATCCGCTGCCCGGTGCAGTTCCACTACGCCGAGCACGACGACAACATCCCTCTGAGCGCGGTGGACAGCGTGCGCGAGGCGATGGCCGGCAAGGCCGCCGAGGTGCACCTGTACCCCGGCGCGCACCACGGCTTCAACTGCTGGGCACGCGCCTCGTACCACGCCCCCAGCGCCGCGCTGGCGCAGGGACGTGCGCTCACCTTCCTGGCCGAGCAGCTGTTCTAGCGGACCGGCCCCATGGCCGGTCGCGCCCGCGCCTTCCGCCGCGGGCGGCACCGGGGGCTCAGCTGCGTGCCAGCCCGAAGTGCAGCACCTGCCCGTCGGGCCCGTACTCGACCACCCAGGTCTCGATGCTGGGACCGACGCCGCTGCGGCCCAGGAACCAGGTGTCGCGCTGCGGCGCGCTGGCATCGGGGATGCCCAGCAGCGCACGCACGTCGGCGCGCGGCATGCCCACGCGCAGGTGGCGCTCGCGCAGCGCCGCGACCATGCCTGCGCGCGGATTGGGCGCGTCGTACTGACCGTGCCCGGCCGCCCAGCGCTGGCGGTCGAATTCACCCGTGTCCGTCACCGCGTCTCCACAACCCGTGGCCGGCAACGCAGCCAGCAGTGCCACGAGGGTCCAGCCCAGCCTGCCTTGTCGCATCGGGGCACTCTAGCACCGGGACTGGCGCACGGGCTCACTGCGCCGAGGCGTCGCCGGCGGGCACCGGCGCGCCGCCGACGCCGGCCGTCGGGTCGGCCATGCCGTGCTGGCCCGGCACCACGCGGTCGCTCCAGGCCAGTTGGCCGTCGGCGCCGACGACGACGAGGTCGCCACGGTCCAGCGCGGCCTGCACCAGCGTGGCGAGCTCGGCGTCGCTGGCCCCGGGGTTCGCCTCGGCGATCTGGCGGCCGATGGCGTTGTTGTAGAGGTCCATGGCCTCGCGCACGGCACCGTTGCCGGGCAGACCCTCGTGCGCGGTGGCGAACTGCTGCGTCCATTCGGCGCCGAAGTTCTTCGCCAGCAGCGCGTTCCAGTAGGCATGGCGGAAGGCGTCGTTGTGGCCATCGTTGGCGGGCCAGGCGCGGCGTGCCATCGCCTGTTCGTCGGGCGGCAGTTGCGCGATCTGCGCTTCCACGGCCGGCGGCAGCGTGCCGGGGCGCGGCACGCGGCTGTCGGCGGTGGCGAACGCCTGGTCGGCGATCGCCTCGAAACGCTGCAGCCCGAGCAACCCGCGGTCGCGCGTGAGGTTGTCGAGCAGCTGGCCCTCGGTGGTGGTCAGCTCGCGCCGGTCGCCGCGCACCCAGCCCAGCGGCAGCCAGTCGGCGCCGAAGGCCTTCGGCTCCCACATGGCGGTGGTGTCGTCGGCGGTCTGGTAGGTGCGCTGCACATCGGCCAGGTCGGGGCGGCGCGGCGCCTGCGCGGTCATCTGCTGCACCGCCTGCGCCAGCTGCGTGGGCAGCGCGGTGGCCATCTCGCGCAGCGTGCGCAGGCCCTGCAGCGCGGTGTCCCACAAGCCGGTGGCCGCGGGCTGCGGCGCGGCGGCGGCGCTGCTGTCGTCAGGCAGCGTGCTGCCGTCCTGCAGCGCACGCGCGGTGGAAGCGGTGCCGGCGCTGGCGGCATGCATCGAAATGGTGGTCATGGCGGGCACTCCCGAAGGACAAGGACTGCACCGTAGCGCGACCGGCCGGGCCGGCGGCAGTCGTGCGCGCCCGAGCTGGGGCGCACCCCATCCTGCAACCACCCACCCAGGAAACAACACGCAAGCGACGGTCACGACATCTGCATCGCGCCGTCGTGGCGGGGTGCCGGCCCTTGTCGTCGTTGCGCAGGGGATCCGAGCCCGCCCGGGCGGTCGCGCACGGCGCCATGGCGCCATGGCGCCACGCGACCAGGCGACGCGGCGGAACGCGGCACCGGTGGACGAGAGCGCCGCCGCCGAGAGCCTGCAGCAGCAGGCGGCGAGGCCGGCCGATCGGGTCCGCGTGTTCCGCGTGGCCGTGGCCCGAAGCCGCGCTGCCCCTACGCCAGGCGATCGGCGTGCCAGCGCAGATGGTCGTCGATCAGGCTGGCGATGAAGTAGTAGCCGTGGTCGTGGCCGGCGTGCCGGCGCAACGTCAGCGGCTGGCCCGCCTGCGCGCACGCGGCTTCGAAGGCCTCGGGGTGCAGCTGCTCGGCCAGGAACTTGTCGGCCAGCCCCTGGTCGACCAGGATGCCCTGCGGGTACGGCGTGCGCGCCGCGGCCATCAACGCGCTGGCGTCGTGCGCGGCCCAGGCGCTGCGGTCGGGCCCGAGGTAGCGGCCGAAGGCCTTCTCGCCCCACGGGCAGCGGCTCGGTGCCGCGATCGGCGCGAAGGCCGACAGCGAACGGAACATGCCGGGGTGGCGCAGCGCCAGCGTGAGCGCACCGTGGCCGCCCATCGAATGGCCGAAGAGGCCGATGCGCAGCGGGTCGGCACCGAACTGCGCCACCACCAGGTCGCGCAGCTCGCCGGTGATGTAGCTCTCCATGCGGAAGTGCGCCGACCACGGCGGCTGCGTCGCGTCGAGGTAGAAGCCGGCGCCGGTGCCGAAGTCCCACTCGGCGGCTTCGCCTTCGATGCCGGTCTGGCGCGGGCTGGTGTCGGGCGCCACCAGCAGCAGGCCGAGCTCGGACGCCAGGCGCTGCGCGCCGGCCTTGATCGGGAAGGTCTCCTCGGTGCAGGTCAGCCCGGCGAGATACACCACCGTGCCGCGCACCGGCGTGCCCACGGGCGGGCGGTACACCGCGAACTGCATCGGCAGCCCGATGCTGGCGCTGTCGTGCCGGTAGAAGCCCTGCACGCCGCCGAAGCAGCGGTGCTCGGACAGCGTCTGCACGGCCATCAGAACAGCACCACCGAGCGGATCGACTCGCCGCGCTTCATCAGCTCGAAGCCGTCGTTGATGTCGTCGAGCTTCAGGCGGTGCGTGATCAGGTCGTCGATCTTGATCTTGCCGTCCATGTACCAGTCGACGATCTTCGGCACGTCGGTGCGGCCCCGCGCGCCGCCGAAGGCGCTGCCCATCCAGACGCGGCCGGTGACCAGCTGGAACGGCCGCGTGCTGATCTCCTTGCCGCTTTCGGCCACGCCGATGATCACGCTCTTGCCCCAGCCGCGGTGCGTGCACTCCAGCGCCTGGCGCATCGTGGTCGTGTTGCCGATGCACTCGAAGCTGTAGTCGGCGCCGCCGCCGGTGAGCTGCACCAGCGTGTCGACCAGGTTCTCGTGCTCCTTCGGGTTCACGAAGTGCGTCATGCCGAACTGGCGCGCCATCTGCTCGCGCGCCGGGTTGATGTCGACGCCGATGATCTTGTCGGCGCCCACCATCTTCGCGCCCTGGATCACGTTCAGCCCGATGCCGCCGAGGCCGAACACGACGACGTTGGCGCCGGCTTCCACCTCGGCCGTGAACAGCACCGCACCGACGCCGGTGGTGACGCCGCAGCCGATGTAGCAGACGGTGTCGAAGGGAGCGTCGCTGCGGATCTTCGCCAGCGCGATCTCGGGCACGACGATGTGGTTGGCGAACGTGCTGGTGCCCATGTAGTGGAAGACCGGCATGCCGTCGATGGAGAAGCGGCTGGTCTGGTCGGGCATCAGGCCCTTGCCCTGCGTGGCGCGGATCGCGGTGCACAGGTTGGTCTTGCGGCTCAGGCAGCTCTTGCACTGGCGGCATTCGGGCGTGTACAGCGGGATCACGTGGTCGCCGGGCTTCAGGCTCGTGACGCCGGCGCCGACGTCGACGACGATGCCCGCGCCCTCGTGGCCCAGGATGCTGGGGAACACGCCTTCGCTGTCGGCGCCCGACAGCGTGTAGTAGTCGGTGTGGCAGATGCCGGTGGCCTTGATCTCCACCAGCACCTCGCCGGCCTTGGGGCCCTGCAGGTCCACGGTCTCGACGGTGAGCGGGGCGTTGGCCTTCCAGGCGACGGCGGCGCGGGTCTTCATGCGGGGCTCCTTGTTGCGGCGCGGAACCATACACCAGGGGCGCGCTGCGCTGCCGGTCCACGGCCATGTGTGCCGAAGCGGGCCAGAGGTGCGATGCTTGCGGCCGCCATGGCTTCCCCGCACGCGCTCGACCTCCGCCCCGCCGCCGCGCTGCGGGCGCCGCGGCGCCTGCCGGCACTGGCCGACTGCCTGGTGCTCGCGGCACTGCTGCACCTGCTGGCGGTGGCGGTGTTCGGCAGCGCGCCCGGCGGCACGGCGCAGCTGGGCCGAAGCGTGTGGGGCGCCATCAACGTGCGGCTGGCCGGCACCGGCCCGCCGGGGCCCGAGACGGCGCCGCCGCCCGACGTGGTGACCGGTCCGCCAGGCGCGGCCGCCACCCAGCGCTGGGGCGGCGCGGTGCGCGACAGCAGCGCTCCCGTGCCGGCCGAGCAGCCGGGCGCCGCACGCCTGGGCCGCTGGAACCCGGCGCGGACGGCGGCCGAGGTCGATCCGCCGGCGCCCGCGGCCGTCGCCGCCCCGGCAGCGGCCACGCCTGCTCCCGCTCCCGCTCCCGCGCCTGCTCCCGCTCCGGAACCCACGCCGGCACCCAGCCCCGCGCCCGCTGCGCCGGCCGAGCCCACGCCGGCCGCCCCGGACGCGCTGGGCGCGCTGCAACCGGCGGCCCAGCCGCTGCAGCCGCTGGCCCCGCTGACGGCCGTGGCCCCGCCCATGCCGGCGCCGGCCGCACCTGTGACGCCAGCGCCGGCGCTGCCCGCGCTGGCGCCGCTGTCCGCACCCGCCACCCGCACGCTGGCCCCGTTGCCGGCCACCGGGCCGGCGGTTGCGGCACCCCCGCTGCAGTCGCCGCAGCCCCTGGCCCCGGCCCCGCCAGCGGCCGCGCCGCCGCAGGCGCCGGTGCTGCGCGAGCTGCCCGCAGCGGCGCCTGCGGCACCGCCCGCCCCCGCCCCTGCCCCCGTGCCCACGCCCGCCCCTGCGCCCGACCCCGCCTCCCCCCCGTCGCCAGCGGTGCCGCAGGCCGTGCCGCTGGCGCCGTCGCCCACCGGCGTGCCGATGGCCCCACCGGTGCCGGCCGCCGGCACCACGCGGCAGGCGCTGCCCCAGCGCCCGGCGCTCGGCGCCCCCGATGCCGGCGCGGCGGTGGGTCGGGACGTCGCCACGCCGCCCGCGGCGGCCGCCAGCCAGCCGCGGCTGAACCTGGACTACGTGCGCCCGCGCGGCGGCGAGATCTCGACGCTCGGCCGGCGCGGCGTGGTCAACGCGCTGCCGGTGCCGCCCGACGTGAAGGACAAGCTCGCCGAGGACATCGCGAAGTCGGTGCGCGAGGACTGCCGCAAGGCCTACGCCGGCGGCGGCTTGGCGGCCGTGGTGCCGCTGGCGGTGGACGCGCTCAGGAAGGACGGCTGCCGCTGGTGACGACCGTGGCCGCCGCGGGGCGCGACAGGCGCGGGTCGGCCGCGCCGCCGGGGTCGGGCGCCAGCGCGGCCAGCTGCATCAGCGTCAGCGGCCCGGCCACGCCGTCTGCAGCGAGCCCCTGGGCGCGCTGGAAGGCCTGCACGCGCGTGCGCAGCGCCGTGTCGTCGGCGACCAGGCCCTGTCCGTCCAGCAGCGCCAGCCGCTGCAGCAGCCAGCCGCGCAGCACCACCGCGTTGGCGGCGTGCGCGCCGTCCACGTAGCCGGCCGGTGCGCGCCAGTAGGTGGCGAACTCGCCGCGCCACAGCCGTGCCAGCTGCAGCAGCGGCAGTTCCACGTCGGCGCCGCCGGCGTTGAGCACGGCGCGGTCGTCGGCCAGGCCGACCAGCAGCACGTGGGCGACACGGCCGCGCGCGTCCTGCAGGCGCAGCCAGCCGGGCCGGTCGCTCTGGCGCAGGCCGGCCAGCCCGGCGGCGCTGCGCAGGCAGTGCAGCGACTGCAGCGCCGCGGCGGCGCAGGGGTCGCCCGCGCCGAGCACCGTGCCCCACAGTCCGGCCAGCGCGCGCCAGGCGGTGGCCTCGTCGGCCGTGGCGGCGGAGAACAAGGCATCGGTGGACACGGGTGCGGCAGCACCGGGCACCGCCGCCGGGGCTGGCACCGCGGCGGCAGCGGGCACTGGTGCGACGGCAGGTGCGACGGCAGGTGCGACGGCAAGTGGGACGGCAGGTGCGACGGCAGGTGCCACTGCCTGTGCGCCGGCAAGCGCCTCGGCGGCCGGCGGCACCGGCGGTGCGGCAGCGGCAGCCGCCGCCGGGGCGGGCGTGGTCTCCACGGCCGCGGGGCCGGCGCCGAACTGCGGCGCCAGCCACACGCCCGCGGCCAGCGCCACGCCCGCCACGGCCAGCAGCGCGCCGGCCGGCACGCGGGCACCGCCCCCGCCGTCGTTCGTGCCGCCGTTCCGACCGTCTCCCGCCGGTGCGGCACGGCCGCCCGCCGCACCGGGTCCGTATACCTCGGCGGCGGCCTGCTCGACCAGGCGGCGGTCGATGCGCCGCGTGCCGGCGGCGGCCGCCGCCGCCAGGGCGCGGTCGCACACGGTGTTGATGCGCCGCGGCACGCCGCGGCACAGGCGGTGGATCATGCCGATCGACTCGCCGTCGAACGGCAGCGCCCCCTGCAGCCCGGCCACGCGCAGCCGGTGCTGGATGTAGCCCGCGGTCTCGGCCTCGCTCAGCGCCGGCAGGTGGTAGCGCGCCACCACGCGCTGCGCCAGCGGCTCCAGCTCGGGCCGCTCCAGGATCTGCCGCAGCTCGGGCTGCCCGATCAGCATCACCTGCAGCTTGCGGCCGCTGCTGTCCAGGTTGGTCAGCAGGCGCAGCTGCTCCAGCACGTCCAGGCTCAGCGCCTGGGCCTCGTCGATGACGATCAGCGTGCGCCGCCCCTGGGCATGGGCCAGCAGCAGGTGGCCGTGCAGTGCGTCGATCAGGTCCAGCGCCCGCGTGCCCTCGGGCAGCGGCACGTGCAGGTCCTCGCACACCCGTTCGAGCAGGGCCCCGACGTCGAGCCGCGGGTTGACGACGTTGGCGACGTCGAAGTGGCCGGGCAGGTCTTCGAGGAAGCGGCGCCACACGGTGGTCTTGCCGGCGCCGATCTCGCCCGTCAGGAGCACGAAACTCGCACCCCTTACCATCCCGACATTGAGCAGATCCAGGGCCTCCTGGTGCTTGGCGCTCATGTAGAGAAAGCTGGGATCGGGCGCGATCGAGAACGGCGCCTGGTGCAAGCCGAAGAAGGACTCGTACATAGGCGGGGGAGGATACCCGGGGCCACCACGCAGGCCAATGGCAGGCGGCCCGGGGTACCACGATGGAGACAACCGGCACGAGCACGCCGACGGCACCCCTGCGGGTGCCGCGCCGCGGTGCCCTGGCGCTGCTGCTGGCGGTCGCGCTGGGCGCCACGCTGCTGATCGCCACCCTGCTGTGGTCCGCCCGCGCCGATGCGCTGCGCGCGGCGCAGGTGACGGCGCTGAACTACGCACGCACGCTGGAAGTGCGGCTGGACGCCACCTTCCGACGCGCCGACGCCGTGCTGCAGATGCTGGCCACCTCGGTGCCGCTGGACGCCCTGGAACCCGGCGGCGCGGACCTGCACGGTGCCGCGCTGAACGCCGAGCTCGATGCCGCGCGGCGCGCCTTCGACGAAGTCATCGCGCTGCGCATCACCGACGCCAGCGGCCAGCAGCTGTACGTCAGCAACGCCGCCGCCACGCCCACCGCCAACTACGCCGACCGCGCCTTCTTCCGCCGCTATCTCGAGGACCCGGCCGCGGGCCTGCAGTTCAGCGAAGTGCTGCAGGGCCGCATCACGCGGCGGCCGGTGGTGGTGATCTCGCGGCCCATCCGCGACACCGCCGGCCGCTTCCGCGGCACCGTGCTGGCACCGCTGGACCTGGGCTTCTTCCGCCAGCAGTTCGCCAAGCTCGATGTCGGGCGCAGCGGCGTCGTCTTCCTGCGGCGCAGCGAAGACGGCCGGCTGATGCTGCGCTGGCCCGAGATCGAGAGCGAGATCAACCGGCCGATGCCGCCGGACCAGGTCATCCTGGTCGCGGTGCGCTCGGGGCTGAAGGAGGCGGTGAACGAATACACCGCGTTCACCGACGGCGTGCGCCGCATCTCGGGCACGGTGGTGGTGGAGGGCTACCCGTTCTTCCTGACGGTGGCGCTGAGCCACGACGACGTGCTCGCGCCGTGGAAGCGGCAGGCCGCGCTGACGGCGCTGGTGTGGGCGCTGCTGCTGCTGGTGCTGGCGGCACTGGCCTGGCGGCTGCAGCGCAGCGACGGACAGCGCCGACGGCTGGAGGCGCAGCTGCGCGAGGCGCAGCGCATCGAGTCGCTGGGCACGCTGGCCGGCGGCATCGCGCACGACTTCAACAACATCGTCGCGGCGATCCTGGGCAACGCCGCGCTGGCGCGCGACGACCTGCCGCCGCAGCATCCGGCGCGGCGCAGCCTGGAGCAGATCAGCCGCGCCGGCGCCCGCGCGCGCGACCTGGTGCAGCAGATCATGGCCTTCGGCCGCCGCCACAGCCACGCGCTGGTGGCACAGCCGCTGCAGCCGCTGCTGGAGGAGACTGCCGCGCTGCTGCAGCCCACGCTGCCCCCCGGCACGACGCTGGAGTGCCGCTGCCCGCCCGAGCCGCTGCACGCGCGCGTCGACGCGGCGCAGATGCAGCAGGTGCTGACGAACCTGTGCACCAACGCGCGCCATGCGCTGGCGGGCCGCGGCGGCCACATCACGCTGGGGCTGGAGGCGGTCGAGCCGGCCGACATACCGCCCCACGTGCCGGGGCACGCGCCAGGCCCCGCGCCCGAGCCGTCCGGTCGCCAGCTGCACCTGTGGGTGCAGGACGACGGCGTCGGCATGCCGGCGCACACGCTGGCGCGCATCTTCGAGCCCTTCTTCACGACGCGCCCGGTCGGTGAAGGCACCGGTCTGGGCCTGCCGGTGGTGCACGGCATCGTCGTCGCGCACGGCGGGCGCATCCACGTCGACAGCATGCCGGGCGCGGGCACCACGGTGCACCTGTGGTTTCCCGCCGTCGAGCCCGACGCCACCCCGGAGACGGCAACCAGCTTGGCCGCCCCCACGTCGGCCGCGGGCAGCGCCGACGATGCCGACCCGGCCCCACCGGCCGGGCACGGCCAGCGCGTGCTGTACGTGGACGACGACGAGATCATCGTGCTGATGGTCGATCGCCTGCTGGCGCAGGCCGGCTACCGCGTGCGCAGCTGCCGCAGTGCCGATGCCGCGCTCGCGGTGCTGCGCACCGACCCGCACGGCGTGGACCTGCTGATCACCGACCACAACATGCCCGGCCGCACCGGGCTGGAGCTGGCGCGCGAGGCGGCGGCGCTGCGGCCGCAGCTGCCCATCGTCATCAGCTCGGGCTACATCACCGACACGCTGCGCAGCGACGCAGCGGCGGCGGGCGTGCGCCACCTGCTGCAGAAGCAGCACACGCTGGAGGAACTGGCGCCGCTGGTGCGGAGCCTGCTGGCGCCGCGCTGAAGCGCGGCGCTACAGCATCAGCGCGAGCCGCTCCAGGATCAGCACCGCGAAGAAGCCGAACGCCGCCAGCACCGTCCACTTCACGATCACCAGACCGCGCCTCCGCCACACAGGCTGGTTGGTGCCGATGTACATCGCGAAGCACAGCAGCCCGCTCAGCAGCAGCAGGCCGAAGACGAGCCGGAAGACCAGCATCACCAGGCCGGGGCCAGTTCGGCGAAGCCGCGCGGCGCGTCGGCCTCGCGTTCGAAGGTGACGACGTCGAAGGCGCTCTCGTCGGCCAGCAACTTGCGCAGCAGCCGGTTGTTCAGCGCGTGGCCGCCCTTGAACGCGGTGTAGGCGGCCAGCAGCGGCTTGCCGGCGACCTGCATGTCGCCGATGGCGTCGAGGATCTTGTGCTTCACGAACTCGTCGTCGTAGCGCAGGCCGTCGGCGTTGAGCACGCGGTAGTCGTCGACGACGATCACGTTGTCCATGCTGCCGCCCAGGCCCAGGCCGCGGCTGCGCATCATCTCGACGTCCTTCGTGAAGCCGAAGGTGCGTGCACGCGCGATGTCGCGCTTGTACTGGCCGCTGCCGAAGTCGAACTCCACCCGCTGGCCGGTGGCGTCGAGCGCAGGGTGGTTGAAGTCGATCTCGAAGCTGAGCTTGTAGCCGTGGTACGGCTCCAGCCGTGCCCACTTGAGCGACGCGCCCTCGCCTTCGCGCAGCTCCACGACCTTCTTCACGCGCAGGAAGCGCTTGGGCGCCTTCTGCAGCTCGATGCCGGCGCTCTGCAGCAGGAACACGAAGCTGGCCGCACTGCCGTCGAGGATGGGCACTTCCTCGGCCGTGATGTCGATGTAGAGGTTGTCCAGCCCGAGCCCGGCGCAGGCCGACAGCAGGTGCTCGATGGTCTGCACCTTCGGGCCGCCGGGGTCGCCGGGCGGCGTGATGGTGGTGGCCATGCGCGTGTCGGTGACGTTCTCGGGCGTGACCGGGATGTCCACCGGCGCCGGCAGGTCGATGCGGCGGAAGACGATGCCGGTGTCCGGTGGCGCCGGCCGCAGCGTCAGCTCGACCTTCTGGCCGCTGTGCACCCCGACGCCCACCGAGCGCGTCAGCGCCTTGATCGTGCGTTGCTGGATCATGCCGGGCATTGTCGGGCAAACGCCGTGCACCCGGGCGTCAGCGGTGCACTTCCTCTTCATCGTGGCGATGCAGCAATTCCATCAGCTGCTTGCGGATCAGCATGCCCGGCCGGTCGGAGTCCATCGAGAACTCCACGCCGCGCCGGCGCGTGTCGACCAGCGCGTCGGGGTCGGTGGACTCGAGGATGTCCTTGTCCTCGCGCGTGATCACGTGGTCGAAGTCGATCAGCAGCTGCGCCGGGCAGTCGGCCTCGGTGTCGTTGCGGAACAGCCACTGGCAGAGCTGGATGTGGCCGTCGTCGATGGGCGTGAAGGCGTTGACGATGATGTGGCGCACGCCGCTCGGGTACTCGATGTCGAGCCGGCGGCTGAACGGCAGGTAGTAGGCGTTGCGCATGTGGCGCTGCGTGATCGGCTCGGTGCTGCCGCTGACGCGGTGGTAGGCCGGCGGGTTGGTCGCATCGATCACGGTCTCGGCGTGGAAGCCGCCGTCCCGCTCCACCAGCTGGTACTTGCTCGGCCGGGGCTGCGCCGCCACGCCGAAGGTGGCGCGGTGCACGAAGCTGAAGTGGCTGTTGTCGAAGCTGTTCTCCAGCGCGCGCAGCGGCGCCGTGGCCCAGCGCTCGTAGAACTGAAAGATGGTGCGGAAGGCCGGGTCGTCGAACTCGGGCACCTCGGGGATCGGTGCGATCGGCTCTTCCAGCGCCACCCAGGCGTAGCCGTACTTCGCGACGCAGCGGTAGGCCGGCGTGCAGTAGTCGGCCGGGATCGGCCGGTCGGCCTCGTACTGCGGGATGCGGATCACGCGGCCGCCGCGGTCGTAGGTCCAGCCGTGGTAGCCGCACTCCAGCGCGCCGCCCACGCAGCGGCCCTTGCTGAGCTTGGCCGTGCGGTGGCAGCAGCGGTCCTTCAGCGCCGCGGGCTGGCCCTGGGCGTCGAGGAAGAGCACGATGGCCTCGCCCAGCAGCGTGAAGGGCTGGGGCTGGCCGCCTTCCAGCATCGACAGCGGCATCACGGCGTGCCAGAACTTGCGGAAGACGGGTTGTCGCGTGGTGAGCATCGGGCTCTCCCGGGCTTGAAGTGGAACCTTGCCACACGCCGCAGTGCGCGGTGCGTGCAGCCCTTCAAGCGCAATTTCCGGCCGCGGCTGCACTGCCGCGGTGAACGCTTCTACGCTTGGCCGCAGCGTAGCAGGTGGCGTGCCACAGAATGCGCGCCATGACCGACCACGCCACCGTCTGCGACGTCTTCATCCTGGGGGCCGGCATGTCCGGCCTGTGCATGGCGATGCAGCTGCGGCGCAGCGGGCAGCACGACTTCGTGGTGGCCGAGCAGTCGCCCGGCCTCGGCGGCACCTGGTGGGACAACCGCTACCCCGGCGCCCACGTGGACGTGCCGTCGCCGCTGTACACGTTCAGCTTCGCCCCCAACCCGCGCTGGAGCCGGCGCTTCGCCGCCGCGCCCGAGATCCAGGCCTACATGCAGCACTGCGCCGACAGCCACGGGCTGGCGCCGCACCTGCGCTTCGGCATGCGCGTCACCGCGGCGTGCTTCGACGAAGCCCGCGGCAGATGGCAGATCGACACCACCGGCGCCACCGGCCCGCAGCGCTTCGACGCCCGCATCTTCGTCTGCAGCACCGGCCCGCTGAGCCAGCCGCGCTGGCCCGACATCCCGGGGCTGGACAGCTTCGGCGGCCAGCGCCTGCACTCGGCGCGCTGGGACGCGCAGGTGCCGCTGGCGGGGCGGCGCGTGGCGGTCATCGGCACCGGCTCGACCGCGTCGCAGCTGATCCCGCCGATCGCGGCAACGGCCGGCCACCTGACGGTGTTCCAGCGCACCGCCAACTGGGTGCTGCCGCGCATCGACCGACCCTACAGCGCGCTCGACCGAGCACTGGCGCGGCTGCCACCCTACAGCGCCACGGTGCGCCGGCTCTGGTACCACCTGCTCGAATGGGGCCGGCGCGGCTTCGACGAGGGCACGCTGGCGCGCCGCGGCATGCTGCGCACGGCCGAGGCCCACCTGCGCCGCGCCATCGGCGACGAGAGCCTGCGCGCGAAGCTGCGCCCGCCCTACCCGCTGGGCTGCAAGCGGCTGATCTATTCGAACGACTTCTACCCGGCGCTGGCACGGCCCCACGTGGCGCTGGTGACCAACGCCATCGCGCGCGTCACACCGGGCGGCGTCGTCACCGCCGACGGCCGCACGCACGCGGTGGACGTGCTGGTCTGCGCCACCGGCTTCGACGTGCAGCACTCGCTGGCCGTGCCCATCACCGGCCGCGGCGGCCGTCTGCTGTCCGAGGCCTGGGCCGACGGCCCGCAGGCGCACCTGGGGCTGACGGTGGCGGGCTTCCCCAACCTGTTCCTGATGCTGGGCCCCAACACCGCCACCGGCCACACGTCGACGCTGCTGTTCATCGAACCCGGCGTGGCCTGGGTGCTGCGCGCGATGGCCGAGCTGCAGCGCCGCGGCGCGCGCTGGCTCGACGTGCGACCCGCGGTGATGCAGGCCTACAACGACGGCCTGCAGGCGCGGCTGCAGGGCTCGGTGTGGAGCACCTGCCGCAGCTGGTACCGCGCCGACAACGGCCGCAACATCGCGCTGTTTCCGGGCTTCACGGGCGAGTACGTGCGGGCCGTGGGCGCGCAATCCTTCGGCGATTTCGAGTTCGGCTGAGACACCGGCTGGCGGGGTCGCGCCCGGTTGTGGCCTAATCCCGGGTTCGCCCCAAGTTTTCTCCGGAGCCTCCATGGCCAACAAGATCCGTACCGAAGCCGATGCCCGCGCCACCCCCCGCCCCGTGGCGCCGAACGGCGTGACCGTCACCATCCGCCTGGGCCAGAAGCGCAGCCTCGAGCGCGGCGTGCACACGCGCAGCAAGAAGAACCCGGGCAAGCGCCCGAAGAAGGGCGGCTGATCCCGCACCGGGTGCCCGGCAGCGCCCGGGCACTGCCGGCACGGGCACGGACCCTGCCACCATGCTGAGAATCACCGAGCTGCGCCTGCCGCTCGACCACGGCGAGCACGCGTTGCGTCCCGCCGTGTTGTCACGTCTGGGCATTGCCGACGGTGCGCTGCGCAGCTGCACCGTGTTCCGCCGCGCCTGGGACGCGCGCAAGAAGGCGGCGATCCAGCTCGTCTACACGGTCGACTGCAGCATCGACGACGAGGCCGCGGTGCTGGCGCGCCACGCCGGCGACCCGCATGTGCGGCCGGCGCCCGACACCCGCTACCGCTACGTCGGCCACGCGCCGGCTGACTTCTTCGCTGCCGAACGCCCGCGCCCGGTGGTGATCGGCTTCGGCCCCTGCGGCATCTTCGCGGCGCTGGTGCTGGCGCAGATGGGGCTGCGCCCCATCGTGCTGGAACGCGGCAAGGAGGTGCGCGAGCGCACCAAGGACACCTGGGGCCTGTGGCGCCAGGGGCGGCTGCACCCGGAGTCGAACGTGCAGTTCGGCGAAGGCGGCGCAGGCACCTTCAGCGATGGCAAGCTCTGGAGCCAGATCAGCGACCCGCGCCACCTCACGCGCAAGGTGCTGACCGAGTTCGTGAAGGCCGGCGCGCCGGAGGAGATCCTGTTCGTCGCCAAGCCGCACATCGGCACCTTCCGGCTGGTGGGCATGGTCGAGAAGATGCGCGCCGACATCACGGCACTGGGCGGCGAGATCCGCTTCCAGCAGCACGTGACCGACCTGCACATCGAGGACGGCCAGGTGCGCGGGCTCACGCTGGCCAGCGGCGAGCAATTGCGCGCCGACCACGTGGTGCTGGCGCTCGGCCACAGCGCGCGCGACACCTTCGCGATGCTGCAGCGGCGCGGCGTGGCGCTGCAGGCCAAGCCGTTCTCGGTGGGCTTCCGCATCGAGCACCCGCAGGGCGTGATCGACCGTGCGCGCTTCGGGCCGAACGCGGGCAACCCCATCCTGGGCGCGGCCGACTACAAGCTGGTGCACCACGCCGGCAACGGCCGCGCGGTCTACAGCTTCTGCATGTGCCCCGGCGGCACCGTGGTGGCGGCGACGTCCGAGACCGAGCGTGTCGTCACCAACGGCATGAGCCAGTACTCGCGCAACGAACGCAACGCCAATGCCGGCATCGTGGTCGGCATCGACCCGCAGGACTACCGCCAGGACGGCCTGCGCGAAGGCCCGGTGAACCCGCTGGACGGCGTGGTCTTCCAGCGCTTCTGGGAAAGCCGCGCCTACCAGCTGGGCGCAGGCGGCTACCGCGCGCCGGGCCAGCTGGTGGGCGACTTCCTGCGCCGCCAGCGCTCGACCGTGCTCGGCGGCGTCGAGCCCTCGTACAAGCCCGGCGTGACGCTGACCGACCTGGCGCAGCCCGGCAACGAGAGCCTGCCGACCTACGTGCTCGACGCCATCCGCGAGGCGCTGCCGGCCTTCGAGAAACAGATCCGCGGCTTCTCGATGCCCGACGCGGTGCTGACCGGCGTGGAGACGCGCACCTCGTCGCCGCTGCGCATCCCGCGCGGCCGCGACCACCAGAGCCTGAACGTGCGCGGCCTGTACCCGGCCGGCGAAGGCGCGGGCTATGCCGGCGGCATCATGTCCGCGGGCGTGGACGGCATCGAGGTCGCCGAGTCGCTGGGCCGCGCGCTGCTGGGCGTGCAGGCCACCGCTTAGGCGCTGGGCGGCGCCTTGCCGATCAGCGCCGTCATGCGCGCCACGTCGCGCTCGAAGGCGTCGACCGTGATGTCGGACACCAGCGCGTGCAGCAGCACCGTGCGGGCGACCTCGGTGCTGACGGCGAAGTCCTTGTGCAGCGCACTGCGGGTGTCGGCGGGCAGCTGCTGCAGCAGCGCCGCCACCAGTGCATCCAGTGCCACGAGGCTGCCCTTGAGCTCGCAGATGCGCTCGGTCGCGTCCTGCAGGTCCTTCACGGGGCGGGGCGGAACGTCGAAGCCAGTGCCATGGTGTCCCCTTGTTCGGCACCGGCGATGGTACGCCCTGCGGCCTCAGAACCTCGGCAAGGTGGCCAGCGACACGCGGCCCGCCGCGGCGTCGGCCATGATCTGGTCGCGCTGCTCCCAGCCGCGCAGCTTGCCGGGGTTGAGCAGGCCCTGCGGGTCGAAGCGCAGCTTGCTCGCCACCACGTCGGGGTTGACCTCGCCCTGCTTGCCGTCTTCCACGCGCCAGACGTGCGGGTTGGCGATGTAGACGCCGGCATCGCGGTGGGCCTGCATCACCGCGTTCAAGCGTTCGTCGCTGCTGTAGCGCACCAACTGCAGGCCCGAGCAGGTCATCGCGCCTTCCTTGGTGCGGATGAACTCCAGGTGCACCAGCACCTCGTCGCCCAGCTGCGCGCGCAGCTGCCTGGCCAGCGCCACGTGCGGGCCGGCGGGGAAGCCGCTCTGGATGTAGGTCAGGCCCTTGTCGACCTTCATCGCGTGCAGCGTGGTGTGGTTCCAGGTGTATTCGACGATGGTGCGGTTGCTCTTCTTCACCTCGTCGGGCGTCTTGCGGTAGGTCACGGTGCCGCCGAACTCCGCCACCAGCTGCTGCAGGCCGGCCTCGGCGTGGTCGGCGACCAGCACGAACACGGCGTGGCTGCCGGGCTGCATCGCGCCGGCCAGCACCGGCACCGCCTGCAGCAGCAGGTCGGGGATGGGGGCCGCCAGCAGCGTGACGCTCTTCTTGACCAGCCCCGGCGCGCCGGCCAGCGCGTCGGCGAACTCGATCGCGGCATCGAAACCCGGGAAGCAGACGATGGCCTCCAGCCACGGGTGCGCCGGCGCCAGGCCCACTTCGAGCTCGAGCACGAGGCCGTTGGTGCCGTAGACGTGGTGCAGCAGCAGCGCCTCGGGCGCGCGCAGTTCCACGGTCTTGGGCTCGGGCTCGATGCTCATGGCCTTCACGCCCAGCACGTTGCCGGTGCTGGCCAGCGGGCCGTGGTTGATGCTGCCGACACCGCCGAAGCCGCCGCCGTACAGGCCGCCCAGCGTGGCGCTGCGGAAGGTGCTGGGCACGCAGCGCAGTTCCCAGCCCAGGCCGCGGCGACCATCGGGGCCTTCCACGCCCTGCTGCGTCTGCCGGTCCATCTCCATCATGCGGATGCCGGCCTGCGCGCGCGCCACGCCGCCGCGGTGCCACAGCAGCTGGTTGTAGGCCGACAGGTCCAGCACCACGCCGCCGTGCAGCGGCATGCACTGGCCGTAGTTGCCGGTGCCGCTGCCGCGCACGGTGATCGGCAGGCCGCCACGCGCGCAGCCGGCGACGACGGCGCGGATCTCGTCCTCGGTCTTCGGCCGCGCCACGGCGTCGGCGCGCAGGCCGTCGAGCTCGCGCTTGAGCACCGGGCTGAACCAGTAGAAGTCCTGGCTCAGGCGCTCGACGCGGGCGTCGGTGATCCACTCCAGCGCCGGCAGCGCCTGCACGAGCGCGGCGGTGCCAGCGCGCACCTGGTGGGGGTCGAAGCTCATTGCAGCATCCCCCGCACCAGACGCTGCGCATCGGCGCGCAGCTGCGCCAGGTCCAGCCCCGGGATGGCGTCGTGTTCGACGACCACACGGCCCTGCACCAGCAGCGCCCGCAGCGTCGGCCGGCCGCCGCCGGCCACGGGGCCGATCGCGGGGTCGTGCAGGCCGAAGTGGCGCGGCTGGTCGAGGCTGTAGACGGCGATGTCGGCGGCCTGGCCCACGGCCAGCGTGCCCACGCCGTCGAGCCCCAGCACGCGTGCGCCGCCGGCCGTGCCGATGTGCACGACGTCCGCCACCGTCATCGCACCGGCGCCGCCGCCGGGCTGCGCCGCGTGCGGCTCGGCCCCCGGCAGCGGCCCGCGCGGGCCGGCACGCGGGTCGGCGCGGTGCACCAGCCAGGCCATGTGCGCCTCGCTGGCCATGTCGGCGGCTTCGTTGCTGGCAGCGCCGTCGACCGCCAGCGACACCGGCACGCCCAGCGCCAGCGCCTCGGGGATGCGCGCGATGCCCGAGCCCAGCCGGGCATTGCTCTGCGGGCAGTGCGCGATGCCGGTGCCGGTGGCGGCGCACAGCCGCAGCTCGTCGTCGTCCAGGTGCACCATGTGCGCGAACCAGACGTCGGGGCCGACCCACTCGTGGCGCTCGACGAACTGCATCGGCGTGCAGCCGTGCACCTCGCGCGCCCAGCGCACGTAGTCGTAGGTCTCCGACAGGTGGCTGTGCAGCCGGATGCCCAGCCGCCGCGCCTCGCGCGCCAGCGGCTTCAGTTCGTCCTCGCGGCAGCTCCAGTTCGGCGTGGTGATGGCGCTGACGACGCGGCGCATCGCCATCGGGCCCGGGTCGTGGAAGCGCCGCACGTCGTGCTCGACGCCGGCCAGGAAGGCCTCGAGCGTCTCGGGCGCGCTCTGCGGCGGCGCCTGCATGTCCGTCATCGCGCGCGCCTGGGTCTGGCCGCCGCGGCACAGCACGAAGCGCAGGCCGAGCTTCTCGGCTTCCTCGAACACCACGGCCGAGGCGTCGAAAGGCATGCCCGGGTAGTAGTGGTACTGGTGGTCGGCCACCGTGCTGCAGCCCGACAGCGCCAGCTCCACCAGCCCGACGCGGGCGGCGATGCGCAGCGCCTCCTCGCCATCGAAGAAGCGCCGGTACGGCACCGGCACCGAGGCGAGCCACGGCAGCAGCGCCTGGTCGATGCCCGCGGGCACGCCCTTGAGCAGGCTCTGGAACAGGTGGTGGTGGGTGTTGATCCAGCCCGGGTAGACGACGCAGCCGCTGGCGTCGAGCACACGTTCGCCGGGCTCGGCGGCCAGCGTGCCGATGGCGGTGATGACGCCGCCGCGCACGCGGATGTCGGTGCCGCCGGCGGCGCGCATGGCGTCGCGGCGGCCGGTCCACAGGTGGGCGGCGCCCTTCAGCAGCAAGGTGTCAGTCATGGTGGGTTTCGCTTTCGTGCCAGCTGCCCAGCGCCCAGCGCGACAGCACCGACATCGCGGCGAACAGCAGCACGCCGGTGACGGTGATGAGCGCCAGCGCGGCGAACATGCGCGGGATGTTGAGTTGGTAGCCGGCCTGCAGGATCTGGTACGCCAGGCCGGTGCCGGTGCCACCGGTGCCGGCCACGAACTCGGCCACCACGGCGCCGATCAGCGCCAGCCCCGAGCTGATGCGCAGGCCGCCGAAGAAGTACGGCAGCGCCGACGGGATGCGCAGCCGCAGCAGCACCTGCAGCCGTGTGGCGCGGTTGAGCTTGAAGTAGCTCATCAGACCCGGGTTCACGCTGCGCAGGCCGAGCGTGGTGTTGGCGATGATGGGAAACAGCGCCACCAGCGTGGCGCAGATCACCAGCGAGGCCGTCGGGTCCTTGACCCAGATGATGATCAGCGGCGCGATGGCCACGATGGGCGTCACCTGCAGCAGCACGGCGTAGGGGAACAGCGCCGTCTCCACCAGCCGGCTCTGCACGAAGGCGAACGCGATCAGCACGCCGACCACGGTGGCGGCGATGAACGAGAACAGCGTGATCTTCAGCGTGTTCAGCAGCGCGCCGAACAGCAGCGCCGCGTCGACCACCAGCGTCTCGGCCACGCGCAGCGGCGACGGCACCAGGAACGGCGGGATCTCGAAGCCCACCACCAGCCCCTGCCAGGCCAGCAGCAGCAGCACCGCCACCAGCAGCGGGTAGAAGACCTTCTGCATCTGCGGTGTCATGACAGCCCCTCGTCCGACGAGTACGTCCGACGATCCCCCGAGGGGATGCGGGCCGGCTTGGGAGCGGCCCGGCGCTCGGCCCGCCGCGCGGCCGTTGACACCAGGTGTCTCACGCCAGCGCCTCCTCGGTGCCGCCGCTGGCGCGCAGCAGGCTGTCCTGCAGCCGCTTGGCGTACTGGCTGAAGGCGGTGGAGACGCGGAAGTCGGGGCCGCGCGGATAGGGCTCGTCGATCACCACTTCCTCCACCACGCGCCCGGGTCGCGCCGCCATCACCACGACGCGGTTGCTCAGGTACACGGCCTCGTGGATGCTGTGCGTGACGAACAGCACCGTCAGCTGCTGCGCGCCCCACAGGCCCAGCAGGTCGCTGTCGAGCCGGTTGCGCGTGATCTCGTCGAGCGCGCCGAAGGGCTCGTCCATCAGCAGCAGCGTCGGCTGCGTCACCAGGCCGCGCGCGATGCTCACGCGCATCTGCATGCCGCCCGACAGCTCGCGCGGCAGGTTGTCGGCGAACTTCTCCAGCCCCACCAGCTGCAGTGCCGCGGCGACGCGCGCGTCGGCTTCGCTGCGCGGCATGCCGGCCAGGTCCAGCGGCAGCCGCACGTTGGCCTGCACGCGCGCCCAGGGCATCAGCGTGGCTTCCTGGAACACGAAGCTCAGGGCCCGGCCGGTGGCCTGCAGCTGCTCGACCGGCTTGCGCCACAGCAGCAGCCGGCCGTCGCTGGGCTGCAGCAGGCCGGCCACCATCTTCAGCAGCGTGCTCTTGCCGCAACCCGAGGGCCCCAGCAGCGTGACGAACTCGCCGGCCTGCACCGTCAGGTTCACGGGCATCAGCGCCCGCGTGCCGTTGGGGTAGGTCTTCTCGGCCGACAGGACTTCGACAGCGGGGATCAAGGCAGGATCTTCAGGTCCTTGACGAACTCGGTCGTGTAGGTCTTCTTCACGTCCACCTTGGCCGGGTCGATGAGCTTCATCGCGACCATCATGTCGTAGGTCTTCTGCATGCGCGCGTCGGTGATGATGCCCACGCCCATGGTCGCCGCGTCGCCGCTGAACACCATGCCGCTGGAGTTCAGCAGCTTGATGCCGTTGGCGATCTTGTCGTCGGTCATGTTCGGGTTGTCCTTCTTGATCAGCGCGTTCGCCGGGGCCGGGTTGCCCTTCAGGTAGTCCTTCCAGCCCTGCATGCTGGCCTTCACGAAGGCCGCCACCTGCTTGGGCTTCTTCTTGATCGTGTCTTCCATGCACACGATGGTGGTGGAGTACGGGGGCCAGCCGTTGTCGGACAGCAGCATCACCGTGGGCTTGAACTTGGCCTGCTGCTCGATGGCATAGGGCTCGCTGCTCAGGTAGCCCTGCTGCACCACGTTCTTGTCGGCGATGAAGGGCTGGATGTTGAAGGTGTAGGGCCGCACCTGCGCGTCGGACAGCCCGAAGGCGTTGCGCATCCAGGGCCAGTAGTTGGTGTTCGCGTCGGCCGAGATCAGGATGGTCTTGCCCTTCAGGTCGGCCATGGTCTTGACCACGTCGGGGTGGCCGATCATGACCTGCGGATCCTTCTGGAAGGCCGCGCCGACGCTCATCGCGTTGATGCCCTGCTCGCGCGCCTTCATGGTCTGCACGTCGTAGCCCATGAAGCAGTCCACCTGCCCGGCGGCGAGCAGCTGCATGCCGTTGACCTGCGGCCCGCCCATGCGGATGGTGACGTCCAGGCCCTCCTTCTTGTACAGCCCCGTGGCCAGCGCCTGGTAGAAGCCGCCGTGCTCGGCCTGCGCGTACCAGTTGGTCATGTAGGTGAACTTCTCCTGCGCCTGGGCGGCCGCGGCGCCGGCAAGCAGTGCGGCGGCGATCAGCGCGCGGTGGGCAGGGCGGACAAGGCAGTGCTGGGGCATGGTGTCTCCGGGGTGGTGCTGTCGGAAGCTGGGGGACGTCGGGGCAGTGGGGAAGCCCGGCGCGCGGCGTCCTGCGCGCGCCGGGCACGGCTGGGGTCGGGTCAGCAATCGATGTGCCATTGCGGCCAGCAGGTCAGGTGCCTTCGATGTGCCCATTCTGGTGCGATCTGCCCCAGCTTGGTTCGTCGCGCGTGACCCACTGCATCGCATGCAGGTCGCGCAGGCCCTGGGCCCAGCTGTCGGCCAGGCTGTCGAGGATGGCTTGGCCCTGCGCCGGGGTGGCGGGCAGCGGGTCGCCGATGATGCCGCTGGGGCCGAAGTCGCGCGCGGTCCAGGCGGCGGCAGGGCGGCCGTCGGCGCTGAGCACCTTGCTGGGGAATTCCGGCGGATAGTTGGCCACCGCGTGCTCCATGTGCACCGTTTCGGGCGCCAGCGCCATCAGGATCGCGGTCTCGGCGTGGCCGGCGTGCATGCTCAGCCGCTTCTCGCGGTCGGTCATGAACTGCCCCGCCACGTGCGGCACGCGCCACACGAAGTGCGGCAGCACCTGGTAGTCGCCGTGGCGCAGGCGCAGCTCGCGCGCGGCCATCTCCATCACCTGCGGCTGCCCGCCGTGCGCATTGACGATCAGCAGCTTCCTGAAGCCCATCCTGTAGACGCTCTCGCCGATCTCGGTGACGGTGGCCAGCAGCGTGGTGCCTTCCAGCGTGACCGTGCCCGGGAAGTGCAGGTGCTCGTCGCTCTTGCCGTAGGTGATGGGCGGCAGCGCGAAGGCCGGCACCTCGGCCGGCAGCCGCGCCAGCGCGTGGCCCATCACGCCAGCGGCGATGATGCTGTCGACCAGGCACGGCAGGTGCGGGCCGTGCTGCTCGACGCTGCCGGCGGGCAGCACGATCGGGATGTTGGCCTTGTCGGGCAGGGCCGCGATCTGCGACCAGCTCAGGTAGGGCAGGAAGCGGGCGGGCGGGTTGTAGCTGTGCAGCATGGGGTCAGGCTTTCAGGGGGCGGTTCAGCGGCAGGTAGGCCGTGGCCTCGACCTCGACCAGGATGTCGGCGGTGGGCAGCATGGCGCTGACCTCGACCACGGTGGACACCGGCAGCTCGCCGGTGAAGAACAGCTTGCGCACGCGGCTGTAGTGCGGGAAGTGGTCGAGGTTCCTGAAGTACTGCACGAGCTTGAAGACGTCTTCCATGCCGCCGCCCGCGGCCGTGATGGTGGCGCGGATGCGGTCGAGCACGAACCAGCTCTGCGCCAGGATCGGCCCTTCCTTGATGTCGGTGCTGAACTCGCCGGTCTCGCCCAGCAGCGCACGCGCCGCGGGCGGGATGTCGGCGTAGCCGCGCACGATGGTGGCCGTGGCGGGCTCCACCGCGATCACGCCCGACAGGAAGACGTAGTCGCCGGCGCGGCGCCACGCGGCGTACCTGGCCAGGGGCTGGGCAATCGTCGTCATCCGGTCTCCTTCGACAGGGTGTGGCGCACGCGGGCGAGAAAGCGCGTGCGGTCGTCCTGCGTCACGTGGTTCATGTTGTACAGCTGCAGCCAGCGCATGCGGCAGCCGCGGGCGTACAGCGGCTTCAGACCCTTCATGAAGAGGCTGCGGCCGGGGTCGCCGATGAGCTTCAGCCACCACCAGGGCGAGCCCGAGGTGGTGATGCCGATGAACAGGCGGATGTTGCGCAGCTCGCCGCCAATGCGGCGCTGCCTGCTCTTGGCCACGGTGAAGCTCACCCCCGGCAGCCAGACACGGTCCAGCCAGCCCTTCAGCATGGCCGGCGCGCCGTAGAACCAGGTCGGGTAGACCACCACCCAGCCTTCGGCCCAGCGCAGCGCCTCCACGTGCGCGGCGACGCCGGCGATGTTCTGCGCGGTGTCGGGCAGGTAGGTGCGTTTCTCGGCAGCGCTGAAGACGGGGTCGAAGCCCTCGGCATAGAGGTCGATCTCGCGCAGCTCGTGGCCGGCGCCGCGCAGCGCCTCGGCGGCCGCGGTGCGCAGCGCAGCGCCGTAGCTCTGCGGGTCGGGGTGGCAGAACACCAGCAGCAACCTCACGGCAGCTGCCCGCCCGCGATGCCCAGCACCTGCTCGTCCCAGGCCCGCACCTTGCCCGGGTTCATCAGGCCCTGCGGGTCGGCCTGCTTCTTGAACGCGAGCTGCACGGTGTCGACCTGCTTCATGCCGCCGTCCTCCAGCACCCAGGTGTGGGGGTCGAAGATGCGGCAGCCGTCGGCCTCGAAGTCGGCGATCAGCTGGCGCAGCTGTGCTTCGTCGAAGTACTGCACCAGCGGCAGCGCGAAGGCCACGCGCTCGCCGCCGGCGCGGCTGAACTCGTGGTGGAACAGCACCTCGTCGCCGAAGCGCTGCATCTGCCGCGCCACCAGGTCGGCGTCCAGCGGGCCGGGGTAGGCCACCTGCAGGTAGGTGACGCCGCGGTCGCTCTTGAGGGCTTCGAGCGTGGTGTGGTTGTAGGCGCACTCGGTGGCCGAGGGCAGGCCGGCGGCCAGCAGTTCGGCCTCGGTGCCCTGCACCACCAGGCGGCCGCCGTGCGCCTGCACCAGCGCCGCATAGGCCGGCAGCGTGGCCGGCGACACCTGCGCGAACATCGCGTCGCGGTCCTCGAGGCGTCCGCGCAGGCCGGCGTAGTAGGGCATGATGCGGCGCTCCACCGCGCTCAGCTGGAACAGGTCGATCGCGGGATCGGCAGCGGCCGCCAGGCCGAAGCGCAGCACGCCGTCGTAGTGGTCGAACAGCGCGATGGTGTGCTGCCACTCGACGAAGCCGGTGAGCGCGACGTCGACCTCGAGCACGATGCCGTTGCTGCCGTAGGCGTGGTGCACCTTCTGGATGTCGGCGCCTGCCAGGTCCAGCACCCGCGGCGGGTCTTCCAGCGTCGCCACGCGCAGGCGGCGCACGTTGCCGGGGTCGGCCAGGATGCCGTGGCGGATGCTGCCGATGCCGCTGTGGCCGCCCGCGATGAAGCCGCCCAGCGTGGCAATGCGCTCGGTGCTGGGCCACATGCACAGCTGCTGGCCGCTGGCGCGCGCGGCGAGGTTCAGGTCGTGCAGCAGCACGCCGGCCTCGACGCTGGCCCAGCCGGGCTCGATGCGCAGCACGCGGCGCAGCGCGGTGATGTCGAGCGTGATGCCACCGCACAGCGGCACGCACTGGCCGTAGTTGCCGGTGCCGCCGCCGCGCACCGTGAGCGGCACGCGGTGGCGCGCGCAGGCCGCGGCCACCTCCAGCACCTCGGCCTGCGTGCGCGGGCGCACCACGAGGTCGGGCGCGCGGCCGGCCAGCCGTTCGGCCAGCACCGGGCTGTACCAGTGGTAGTCGGCCGCGGCGCGCTGGCGGCCGGCGGGGCTGTCGTCGAGGTCCAGACCGGCCAGCGCCGCGCGCACGGCGGGCCAGTCGACGGGATCACCAGGTCGGTACTGCAAGGCGGTTGGCATCGAAAGCCAGCGATGCAACCAGTGTGCCACGCAGCCTGCCGCGCCGTGGAGTGGCGTGGCGCGGGTGCGGGTCAGTCGTTGCGCTCGGGGACCAGGCGGCCCGGCGTGGTCTCGCCGGTCCAGCTGCGCTCGACCTCGGTGTAGTCCTCGTGCGTGGTCTCGGACACCTCGATGCGCTCGCCGCGCTCGGCTGCGCGCTCGCGGGCGATGCGCTCCTCGCGCAGCCGGGCGGCCGGCACCAGCAGGCGCAGGCGGTCGATCAGCTGCGTCATCGCCGGCGACGGGTCGTTGCAGGCGAGCAGGTCGGCCTGGGCCAGCGCGCGCGCCAGCACGTCGGCCGGCAGCGCCTCGGCGCCGGCCCAGCCGCGGCGGCCGAGCTCGTCGCGCAGGTACACCAGGTGGCGCATCAGGCGCGCCGGATGGTCGATGCGGTGGGCCACCAGCCGCGCGCGCAGTTCGTCGCGCAGGATCTTCAGCGCCACTGCGGCGTCGTGGGCCGCGCCGCGACGCTCCACCATCACCAGGCGCCAGCGGCCGTCGTGGCGCTCCAGCCGCATCGGGCGCAGGAACAAGGCCTTCAGCCGCTGCAGCGCGCCGGGCGTTCCGGCGGCGGCGCGGCGTTCGACGAGGGGCTGCTTGCGGCGTCGCCCCGGCGGCGTGCTGGTACGGGTTCTCATGCGGGTGGGTCGGTGGCGGGTTGCCGCCTGCCGCGGCGCAAGGAGATGACAGTGGCAGGCGCAAACGGGCGCGATCCTAGCCGTTCGGGCGCCGCCGTGCCGCGTCGTTACGATGCGTGACAGGCGCGCCTGCAGCACGCCACCCCAACCACCCAGGACCCGCCCGATGGCCGCAGTACCGCACAGCCCGCCGCAAGCCCCCATCCCGCCCACGGGCTTGCACCGCATCGTGATCGTCGGCGGCGGCGCCGGCGGGCTGGAGCTGGCCACGCGGCTCGGCGACACGCTGGGCAAGCAGGGGCTGGCGCACGTGACCCTGATCGAGAAGGCGCGCTCGCACTTCTGGAAGCCGCACCTGCACGAGATCGCCGCCGGCAGCATGGACCTGCACGCGCACGCCACCGACTACCTGGCGCAGAGCCACTGGCACGGCTTCCGCTACCGCGTCGGCGAGATGGTGGGCCTGGACCGCGCGCAGCGCCTGGTGCACGTGGGCCCGGTGCTCGACGAGGACGGCGTCGCCGTCACGCCCGCCTACACGCGCGGCTACGACACGCTGGTGATGGCGGTGGGCAGCCAGACCAACGACTTCGGCACGCCGGGCGTGGCCGAGCACGCGATCGCGCTGGAGACGCCGGCCGAGGCCGAGCGCTTCCACCGCCGGCTCGTCAACGCCTGCCTGCGCGCGCACATGCAGGCCGGGCCGCTCACGCCGCGCCAGCTGCAGGTGGCCATCATCGGCGCCGGCGCCACGGGCGTGGAGCTGGCGGCCGAGCTGCACAAGGCCACGCGCACGCTGGTCTCGTACAACCTGGAGCGCATCGACCCCGAGCGCGACATCCGACTGAACCTCATCGAAGCCGGCCCGCGCATCCTGCCGGCGCTGCCCGAGCGCATCGCGGCCTCGGCGACGCGCCTGCTCGAAGGCCTGGGCGTGCGCGTGCGCACCGGCGCGCGCGTGACGGCGGTCGACGCCGAAGGCGTGCAGCTCGCCAGCGGCGAACACATCCCGGCCGAGCTGGTGGTGTGGGCCGCGGGCGTGCAGGCGCCGGCCTTCCTGCGCGACCTGGCGGGGCTGGAGACCAACCGGCTGCACCAGCTGGTGGTCACGCCCACGCTGCAGACCACGCGCGACGAGAACATCTTCGCCATCGGCGACTGCGGTGCCGCACCGTGGCTGGGCCACACCGGCAACGTGCCGCCGCGCGCGCAGGCGGCGCACCAGCAGGCCTCGCACCTGGTCAAGCAGCTGCGGCGCCGGCTGCGCGGCCAGCCGCTGCAGCCCTGGCGCTACCGCGACTTCGGCTCGCTGGTGTCGCTGGGCGAGTACTCGACGGTCGGCAACCTGATGGGCGCGCTGGTGGGCGGCAACCTGTGGGTGGAAGGCCTGTTCGCGCGCACGATGTACCTGTCGCTCTACAAGATGCACCAGGTGGCGCTGCACGGCTGGTGGAAGACGGCGCTGGGCTCGGCCTCGCGGCTGCTCACGCGCAGCACCGAGCCGCGCGTGAAGCTGCACTGACGCCGCGCGCTCGCGGCGCCGCGCGCGTCGCATTTCAGCCGCCGGCAGCGCGGCTGGCACGCAGGTCGTCGATCGCCGGCACCAGCGCCAGCACTGCCAGCAGCACGGCCAGCGGCACCGTGAACACGTAGCCCAGCGCCTTGAAGCCGAAGGCGCCGGCGATGCCCCCCGCGAGAAAGCAGCCCAGCAGGCCCGACAGCACGGCGATGCGCTGGCGGTCGGCGCGCACGTGCAGCGCCGGGTCGGCCGTGCCGGCCTGGTTCCAGTAGACGAGCTTGCCGAACTCGATGCCCAGGTCGGTGACGATGCCGGTCATGTGCGTGGTGCGGATCACCGCCTGCGACAGCTTGGTCACGACCGCGTTCTGCAGGCCCATGATGAAGCACAGCAGCACCACGGTGAAGGGCACGAGCAGCCCCTCGAACTGCGACAGCCGCGCGCCCAGCAGCCCGAAGCACAGGATCAGCGCCGCCTCCAGCAGCAGCGGCAGCGCGTATTCGCTGGCCATCGCGCGGCGGCGCGCGAAGTTCACCATGATCGCGCAGCACATGGCCCCCAGCAGGAAGGCCAGCACGCCCACCACCCCGTCGACGACCAGGCCCAGGTGCCCCAGCGCCAGGTTGTCGGCCACCGCCGAGACCATGCCGGTGACGTGCGAGGTGTACTGCTGCACTGCCAGGAAGCCGCCGGCGTTGATGGCGCCGGCCACGAACGCCAGCACGAAGCCGAGCTGCCGGTTGGCCGCGACGGTGCGGTGGCGGCCGACGAGGAAGCGCGCGAAGTCGGTGGGCATGGCGTGATTGTCCGGGCGCTGCGTGCAGGCCCTCAGCCCGCAGGCCGCGCCGCGCGGCGGATGATGGCCGCCATGTGCCGCATCGTCGGCGAGCGTGCCGCGCCCTTCTTCCACAGCAGGCCCGGCGTGCGCCGCGGCGTCGGGTCTTCCAGCGGCACCACCGCCAGGTCGGAGCCCGGCGTGATGGCGGTCTCGGCGATGATGCCGGCGATGTCGGTGCGGCGGATCAGCTCGATCATCGGCGCGATCGAGTTCAGCTCCACCACCACGCGCGGCGCCGCACCGGCGGCCTCGAAGGCCTCGTCGAGCAGCTGCCGCGTGCTGAACGCCTGCGGCAGCAGCACCATGCGCAGGCCGTGCAGCTCGACCATGCGCACGCGGCGGCGCCGCGCCAGCAGGTGCGTGGGCGCCACCACCAGGCGCAGCTCCTCGTGGTACAGCGGCTCGAACCACAGTTCTGGCGCGTCGGCCGGGCGGTACGACACGCCCAGGTCCAGCGCGCCTTCGGCCAGCCGCGTGGCGATCTCGCGCGCCGACAGCTCCTGCACGCTGACCAGCGTGGCCGGCGCGTGCGCGAGAAAGCTCGACAGGCACATCGGCACCAGCTGCGTCGCGAAGCTGTGCGTGGTGCCCAGGCGCAGGCTGTCCTGCAGCGGATCGGCGCCGTCCTGGCGCAGCGCGTGCAGGCCGTGGTCGATCTGCTGCAGCGCCGGCGTGGCGTAGCTGCGCAGCAGCTCGCCGGCTTCGGTCAGCCGCACGTGGCGCGTGCTGCGCTCGAACAGCGTGTGGCCGAGTTCTTCTTCGAGCTGCCGGATCTGGTGCGACAGCGTCGACTGCGTGACGTGCAGGCGCTCGGCGGCGCGCGTGAAGTTCAGCGTCTCGGCCAGGGCGTCGAAGTAGCGCAGGTGTCGCAGTTCCATCGCGGCGCCGGCTCCGTTTGATCGATGCGGTCGATGATAGCGAGATAAATAAATCACTTCCGTCGACCACTGCGGCCGCCGAGACTGCGCTTCCTGCGAGACAGACGACCAGCGCCGGCCCAGACCGCTGCGCGACGAGGAGACACCATGACGCAGCACGAAACCAGCGACATCACCGAGACCGTGCTGCGCACGCTCGAGGGCTGCACCGACGCCCGCTACCAGCAGGTGATGTCGGCCGTGATCCGCCACGCCCACGCGCTGGTGCGCGAGGTCGACCTGCAGCCGCACGAGTGGATGGCCGCCATCCAGTTCCTGACCCGCGTGGGCCACACCTGCGACGACAAGCGGCAGGAGTTCATCCTGCTCTCGGACACGCTGGGCATCTCGATGCTCACGGTGCAGCTCGAGCAGGCGCGCCGCTCGGCCAAGGCGCTGGCCGACCGCGCAGCCACCACGCAGCCCACCGAGGCCACCGTGCAGGGCCCGTTCTACTGGGAAGGCGCGCCGGTGCTGCCGCTGGGCAGCGACATCGGCGCCGGCATGCCCGGCGAGCCCGCGCACTACAGCGGCCGCGTCACCGACACGCACGGCCGGCCGATCGAGAACTGCTGCCTCGACGTGTGGTCGGGCGACGGCGAAGGCGTGTACGACATGCAGATGGGCGAGGACGCCGGCATGCGGCTGCGCGCGCGCTTCCACACCGACGCCGACGGCCGCTACCACTTCTGGTCGGTCAAGCCCACGTACTACCCGATCCCCGACGACGGCCCGGTGGGCGACATGCTCAAGGCCATGGGCCGGCACCCCAACCGCCCGGGCCACATCCACATGATGGTCTACCGCGACGGCTACGTGCCGCTGACCACGCACCTGTTCCCGTCGGACAGCCCGTACCTCGATTCCGACGTGGTCTTCGGCGTGCGCGACAGCCTGATCCTGCCCTACACCGCCCACGCGCCCGGCACCGCGCCCGACGGCCGCACGATGGAGCGCGCCTTCCACAGCGCGCGCTACGACATCCACCTGGCGCCCGCCGCCTGACCCTTCCCCTCTCGCAGCAGGACTCCCACGCCATGAAGATCGGCAAGGCCACCGTGCCCCGCTCGGCCATCTGCACCTCGGACGACGAGACCATCGTCGTGCGCGGCCACAACCTCTGCGACGACCTCATCGGCAAGGTCGGCTTCGCCGACTACTTCCACCTGCTGGTCACCGGCCGCAAGCCCGACGCGATGGCCAGCCGCGTGCTCGAGGCCACGCTGGTGGCCATCACCGAACACGGCCTGGTGCCCAGCGTGCAGGCCAGCCGCATGACCTACGCCGCCGCGCCCGACGCGCTGCAGGGCGCGGTGGCCGCGGGCATCCTGGGCTGCGGCTCGGTGATCCTGGGCGCCTCGGAAAACGCCGGGCGGCTGTTCCTGCGCATCGACGCGCTGGCCCGCGACAGCGGCGTCTCGCTGCAGGAGGCCGCCACCACCGTGGTGCGCGAGCTGCGCCAGGCCAAGCAGGCGATCCCCGGCTATGGCCACCCGCTGCACAAGGCGCGCGACCCGCGCGTGGCGCGGCTGTTCGCCGTGGCGCAGGAAGCGGGCACCTCGGGCCACTTCGTGCGCATCGCCGAGACCGTGGAAGCGGTGCTGCCCGAACTCACCGGCCGCGACCTGCGGCTGAACGTCTCGTCGGCCATCCCCGCCGTGCTGCTGGACGTGGGCTTCCCCGCCACCGCGCTGCGCGGCGTGCCGATCCTGGCGCGCACTGCCGGCCTCATCGCCCACCTGGCCGAGGAGGCCGAGGCACCGATCGGCTTCGCGCTGTCGTACCAGGCCACGCGCGAGTACGAATACACCGGCGACGTGCCCGCGGGCTGGTCGCCCAAGGCCGCGGCCTGACACGCATGCAGCACCAAGGACACACGATGCACAAGGTCCTGCAAGGCGTGCGTGTCGTCGAGCACGGCACCTTCATCACCGGCCCGGCGGCGGCGATGCTGCTGGCCGACCTGGGCGCCGACGTCATCAAGGTCGAGCAGCCGGCGGGCGACCCCTTCCGCGCCTTCCGCGGCGGCACCTACAGCCCGCACTACCAGACCTACAACCGCAACAAGCGCAGCGTCACGGTCGACACGCGGCAGCCCGACGGGCTGGCGCAGTTCGACCGCCTGGTGGCCGAGGCCGACGTCTACATCCAGAACTTCCGCCCCGGCGTGGCCGAGAAGATCGGCGCCGGCGAGGCGCGCCTGCGCGCGATGAACCCGGGCATCGTGTACTGCGCCATCAGCGGCTTCGGCCCCGACGGCCCGGCCGCCGGCCGGCCCAGCTACGACACCGTGGCGCAGGCCGCCAGCGGCTTCCTGAACCTGCTGGTGAACCCGGCCAACCCGCGTGTGGTGGGCCCGGCGCTGGCCGACGCGCTGACCGGCTTCTACGCCGCCTACGGCATCCTGGGCGCGCTGTACGAACGTGAGCGGCACGGGCTGGGCCGCGGCCGCCGCGTCGAGGTCTCGATGTTCGAGGCCATGACGCACTTCAACCTCGACGCCTTCACGCACCTGTTCTCCGAATCGGAGGTGATGGGCCCGTTCAGCCGGCCCAGCGTCTCGCAGAGCTACGTGCTGCCCTGCGCCGACGGCAAGTGGATCGCGCTGCACATGAGCTCGCCGCCGAAGTTCTGGGAAGGCCTGGCGCTGGCGATCGAGAAACCCGACCTGTTCGACGACCCGCGCTTCGCCACGCGCGAGGCCCGCATCGAGCACCAGGAGACGCTGATCGAACTGCTCGGCAGCCTGTTCCGCCAGCACCCGCGCGCCACCTGGTGCCGGCGGCTGGAAGCGCAGGACGTGCCGCACGCCCCGATGTACACCACCAACGAAGTGCCCGACGATGCCCAGGCGCGGCACCTGCAGCTCTTCGTGGACACCGCCCACCCCGAGGGCGGTCGCTGGCGCACCGTGCGCTCGCCGGTCAGCTTCGACGGCCAGCGTGCGCTCGACGTGCGCGCCCCGCCGCTGCTGGGCGAGCACAACGCGCTGCTGCAGCAGCCCGGCTCGCCCTGGGCGCAGCCAGCCGCCGACTGACCACGACCGACAACAACCGACAACGACAACATCCCACTGTCCGGAGACACCACCATGCCCTCGTCCACCCCCTTCCTGCGCCGCCGTCCCGCACTGGCCGCTGCGCTGAGCACCCTGGCGCTGGCCCTGCCCGGCGCCGCGCTGGCCCAGCAGACCATCAACATCACCATCGCCGCCAGCCACCCGACGACGATCCCCTGGGTGGGCTTCATGCAGAGCGTGTTCATGCCCGAGGTCGACAAGCGCCTGGCGGCCGGCGGCAAGTACAAGATCCAGTGGAAGGAAGCCTTCGGCGGCCAGCTGTACAAGGCCAACGCCACGCTCAGCTCGGTCGAGCAGGGCATCACCGACATCGGCTGGGTCTTCAGCTACCTCGAGCCGGCCAAGATGCCGCTGGCCCAGCTGTCGGCGCACACGCCCTTCACCACCAGCGACCCGCGCATCGTGCTGGGTGCGATGAACGAGCTGATCGAGAAGGCGCCCGCCTTCCGCGCCGAGTGGGACAAGCACAACGTGGTGTT
Organism: Rubrivivax soli; assembly: GCF_049810355.1. Lineage (GTDB taxonomy): Bacteria > Pseudomonadota > Gammaproteobacteria > Burkholderiales > Burkholderiaceae_C > Rubrivivax. The sequence continues at coordinate 4,364,040 of NZ_CP187368.1, read as the reverse complement.
CCTGGGCGCCACCGCCAGCGACACCTACGACCTGTACACCAAGTTCCCGGTGAAGAGCATCGACGACCTGAAGGGCCGCAAGCTCTCGGCCCCGGGCATCCTGGGCCAGTGGCTGCGCGGCGTCGGCGCCACGCCCGTGGACGGCGCGCTCACCACCTACTACACCGACATCCAGACCGGCGTCTCCGACGGCGTGGTCTCGCTGGCCACCGGCATCCTGCCGGCCAAGGTGTACGAGGTGGCGCCCTACATCACCAAGGTCAACATGGGCGTGGTGTTCTCGGGCGGCCTGGGCATCAACAAGGACACCTGGGCCAAGCTGCCCGCCGACGTGCAGCGCGCGATGCGTGAAGCCGGCGCCGAGTACTCGCGCCGCCACGGCGAGGACCTGGTGGCGCGCCACCAGACCGCCATCCAGCGCATGACCGAGATCGGCGCCAAGCAGACCCCGCCGGTGACCGTGACGCCGATGTCGGCCGCCGACCGCAGCAAGTGGATCGCCGCGCTGCCCGACCTGGCCGGCGAGTGGGTGAAGAACAACGCCGCACGCGGCGCGCAGGCCAGGCCGCTGCTCGACCAGTACCTGGCCGCGGTGAAGGCGCGCGGCGCCACGCCCGAACGCGCCTGGGACCGCTGACACCCTACCCGGTCCGACCCCCATGGCCCGCACGCTGATCCGCGGCGCGGCCGTCGTCACCATGGACGCGCAGGGTGTGCTGCCCTGCGCCGACGTGCTGGTCGACGGCGACCGCATCGCCGCCATCGCACCGCAGCTGCCGCTGCCGGAAGGCGGCGACGCCGACGTGGTCGACGCACGCGGCTGCATCGTCATTCCCGGCCTCGTCAACGCCCACATGCACACGTGGCAGACGGCGCTGCGCGGCGTGGCGGCGAACTGGACGCTGCCCGAGTACTTCCGCACCATGCATGCGGGCCTGGCGACGGTGTTCACACCCGAGGACCTGCACATCGCCACGCTGGTGGGCGCACTGAACCAGCTCGACAACGGCACCACCACGCTGGCCGACTGGTGCCACAACAACCCGACGCCGGCGCACAGCGACGCGGCGGTGGCGGCGCTGCTGGAGTCGGGCATCCGCGCCGCGTTCTTCCACGGCAGCCCCAAGCCCGACCCGCGGCCCGGCGAGACGCCGTTCTGGGAGCGCCCGCACCCGCGCGCCGAGCTCGAACGACTGCGCACCACGCACCAGGGCAGCACGCTGCTGCAGGTGCACGCCGCGGTGCTGGGCCCGCACTACGCCACGATGGACGTGGCGCGGCACGACTTCCGCATGGCGCGCGAACTGGACTGCATCGCGTCGCTGCACCAGGGCGGCGGGCCGGCGCGCAGCCCCGGTGGCTGGCAGCAACTGGACGCCGAAGGGCTGCTCGGCGACAACGTCAACATCGTGCACGGCCATGCGCTGTCCGACGCCGAGCTGGCGCGCTTCGCCGCGCTTGGCATGAGCTTCACCGCCACGCCCGAGAGCGAGATGTCCGAAGGCCACGGCCACCCCATCACCGGCCGGCTGCGCGCGCTGGGGCGCGCGCCGTCGCTGGGCGTGGACCTCGAGTCCGCCGTCAGCGGCGACATGCTGACGCAGGCACGCGTGGCCATCGGCCTGCAGCGCAGCCTGGACAACGTGGCGCACCGCGCCGCGCACGGCACGATCCCCGCCACCAGCACGGTGCCGGCGCTGGAGGCGCTGGCCTGGGTGACGATCGAAGGCGCGCGCATGCTGCGCCAGCAGCACCGCATCGGCAGCCTGGACGCAGGCAAGCAGGCCGACCTGGTGCTGCTGCGCGCCGACACGCTGAACATGCAGCCGCTGCACGACGTGGTGGCGGCCGTGGTCTTCCAGGCCTCGCCGGCCAACATCGACAGCGTGATGGTCGCCGGCCGCTGGAAGAAGCGCGCCGGCCGCCTGCTCGGCGTCGACCTGGCGCCGAAGCTGGCGGCGCTGAACGCCTCGGGCCGGCGCATCGTGCGCGCCCTGGGCCTGCGCACCCACCTGGCGCCGGATTGACGCGCGCCGGCGCCCCACCACCCCATCCCCGCACGGACACGGCCGCACGAGCCGGTGCCGCGCACACCCTGGAAGTCGTAGGAGACGAGACATGTGCAGACTGTGTGACGAAGGCAAGCCGCAGAACCACTGGAACCCGCGGCGCGGCTTCCTGAAGGCGGCGGCCGCCAGCGGGGCCGGCGTCGGCCTGATGGGCTTGTCGGGCTGCAACGACAGCGACGAAGTCGACAACACGCCGCAACCGCCGGTGAACAGCGGCAGCGCCGGCACGCGCTACGTCATCCGCAACGGCGCGGTGCTGTCGATGGACCCGGCAGTGGGCGACTTCGAGCGCGCCGACGTGCTGGTCGACGGCAACAAGATCGTCGCCGTCGGCCCCAACCTCAGCGCCGGCAACGCCAGCATCATCGACGCCGCCGGCCGCATCGTGATGCCGGGCTTCATCGACACGCACCACCACCTGTTCGAGACCGCGCTGCGCAGCTACCTGGCCGACGGCCTGCTGTTCGACGGGCTCGACGCGTCGATCACGCAGAACTACTTCCAGAAGATCCTGTCGACCTTCGCACCGGTGTACCGGCCGCAGGACGTCTACATCAACACGCTGTTCGGATCGCTGAGCCAGATCGACGCCGGCGTGACCACGGTGTTCGACATCTCGCAGATCCACCACTCGCCGCAGCACAGCGACGCCACGATCCAGGCGCTGCGCGACTCGGGCCACCGCGCCGTGTTCGGCTACTTCGAGAGTGCCGGCGGGGTGAACGGCAACCAGTACCCCACCGACGCGCGCCGCATCAAGAGCCAGTACTTCAGCAGCAGCGACCAGCTGCTCTCGATGTTCATGGGCGGCGAGATCTACCTGCCGGGCTACGAAGCCGCCTGGGCGCTGGGCCGCGAGCTCGACATCCCGGTGGCCTGCCACATCGTCGGCACCTTCGGCATGCGGCCGACCTTCGACGCGCTGGCCACGGCCGGCGCCTTCACGCAGAAGAACCTGTTCATCCACATGACGGGCATGTCCGACATGGCCTGGGAACGCGTGCGCGACGCGGGCTCGGCGGTGTCGCTGGCGGTGCCGATCGAGATGAACATGACGCACGGCACGCCGCCGATCATCAAGGCCCAGCAGATGGGCGTGCGGCCGTCGCTGTCGACCGACGTGGAATGCACGCTGACGGCCGACCTGTTCACGCAGATGCGCACGACCATGGCGCTGCAGCGCATGTTCGTCAACGCCAACAAGCTCGGCGAGAGCGGCATGCCGCCCACCGGCGACGTGCCGCTGCTGACCACGCGCGACGTGATCGGCTACGCCACCGTGAACGGCGCGCGCGACCTGCAGCTCGGCGGCAAGACCGGCTCGCTGACGCCGGGCAAGGAGGCCGACATCCTGATCCTCGACGCCGAGGCCATCAACGTGGCGCCGCTGAACCACGTGCCCGGCGCCGTGGTGTCGCTGATGGAGCGCAGCAACGTCGAGAGCGTCATCATCGCCGGCAAGGTGCGCAAGTGGCGCGGCAAGCTGCTGAACGTCGACATCAACCGGCTGCGCGCCGAGCTGCTGGCATCGCGCGACCACCTGTTCGCCACGGCCGGCATCTCGCGCGACCTGTTCCGCGCGCCCTGACGGCGCACGCCCCGTGGCCGCGCGTGGCGGTCAGCTCAATCGGGCTGCCGCCACATCCACAGCGCCACGCACGCCATCAGCAGCGGCGCGGCGATGCGCAGCCACAGCGGCACCGGCGCCAGCAGCAGCACGGTGCTGCTGGCGGTCATCATCACGGTGGCGGCCCACTTGGCGCGCCGCGGGATCGCGCCGTGCGCGCGCCAGCGGCGGATGCCCGGGCCGTGGCGCGGGTGGTTCAGCAGCCACTGCTCCAGCGCCGGCCAGCCGCGGCTGGCCGCCCACGCCGCCAGCAGCAGGAAGGGCACGGTGGGCAGGCCCGGCACCACCACGCCCACCAGCCCCAGCAGCACGCACAGCGCCGCCAGCGCGCGCCAGAGCAGGCGTTTCAGCGCGGCGGTGGGCATGGGCGCGGCCCGCGGGTCCGGCTACGCTGCCGGTGCGCGGTAGAAGGCTTCCACGCTGCCCTTCAGCTTGATCAGCAGCGGCCGGCCGCGGCGGTCCACCGCACGGCCCGCGGGCACCTTGACCCAGCCTTCGCTGAAGCAGTACTCCTCGACGTCGTGGCGCTCCTTGCCGTTCAGGCGGATGCCGATGTCGTGCGCGAACACGGCCGCCACGTGGTGCGGGCTGGCCGGGTCGACCGAGAGGCGGTCGGGCAGTGGCGGCTGGGGGGCGGCGGCAGGGGCTTCGGTCATCGGGGGTCCTGGGAACGGTGAACACGGCGCGTCGGCGGCGCCGGGCTGCATTGTCCTCGGCCGGCGCTCAGGCCGCGAGGAAGGCCGCGATCGCCGCGTTGACGCGCTCGGGGTGCGTCACCGGCCCCATGTGGCCCAGGCCCTCCAGCACCTGCAGCTGCACCTGCGGCAGCGTGCGCGCCAGGCGCTGCACGACGGCGCGGGCCGACGCCGTGGTGGCGCTGCCCTGCAGCAGCAGCACCGGCATCCGCAGCGCGGCGCAGGCCGCCAGCGGCGTGGGCTCGCCGAACAGGGCCTGCGACCAGCCGCGCACGTGCGCCACCGCGGCCACGATCGCCGGTCGGCGGGCCTCGGGCGTGGCGGCCCAGGCACCCGGGCCCATCCAGTAGTCGATGAAGTGCGCCGCGGCGGCGTCGCCGTCGCCGGCGTCCAGCGCCACGCCGGCCCGTGCCACGGCGTCGCGGATGCCGTCGGCGTCGTTCGGCCGCGGCGAGTCGGCGTCGACCAGCGCGAACAGCGTCGGCTCGTACAGCACCAGCCGGCGCACGCGCGCGGGCTGCTGCAGCGCCGCCACCAGCGCCACCGCGGCGCCGTAGGAATGGCCGACCAGGTCCAGCGGCGTGCCGGCGCGCGCCAGCACCGGTTCGACCAGCGCCACCTCGTCGCGCAGCGCCAGCGGCCGGTCGAGCCGCTGCGGCCACGGCGGGCCCTTGCCCGCGCCGTGGCTGTCGGGTGCCAGCACGTGGTGGCGCGGCGCCAGCAGCTCCATCAGCGCGCGCCACTGCGACGAGCTGCTGGCATTGGCGTGCAGGCACACCACGCCGGGGCCGGCCCCGGCTTCGCGGAAGAACGGGGTGGCGTCGGTCATGCGCGGCACTCTAGCAGCGCACTGCCGCAGAATGCGCGACCCGTCCGGCGTTGCCGATTCCCTTTCACGTCCACGCGCCTGCCCATGCCTGCCTCTGCTCTCTGCCGCCTGCCCGCCGTGCTGCTGGCCCTGGCCTGCGTGCTGCACACCGGCCGCGCCGCCGCGCAGGACGAGGTACCGTTCATCACCACGCCCGACCACGTGACGCTGGCGATGCTGGAGCTCGCCGGCGTGACGCCGCGCGACTTCGTCGTCGACCTCGGTTCGGGCGACGGCCGCATCGTCATCACCGCGGCGCGGCGTTTCGGCGCGCGCGGCCTGGGCGTGGAGATCTCGCCCGAGCTGGTGCGCAAGAGCCGCGACAACGCCCGCGCGGCCGGCGTGGCCGACCGCGCCGAGTTCCGCGAGCAGGACCTGTTCCGCACCGATCTCGCGCAGGCCCAGGTGATCACGATGTACCTGCTGCCCGAGTTCAACCTGCAGCTGCGCCCGCGCCTGCTGGCGCTGGCGCCGGGCACGCGCATCGTCAGCCACGACTGGGACATGGGCGAGTGGACGCCCGAGCGCAGCATCACGCTGGACGTGCCGGACAAGGCCATCGGCCGCGAGAAGCGCTCCACCGTGCACCTGTGGCGCGTGCCGGCCCGCGTGGGCGGGCTGTGGTGCACCGCCGGCGGCTCGCTGGCGGTGACGCAGCGCTTCCAGGCCGTCTCGGCCACGCTCTCGGCCGACGGTGCCGATGCACCGCTGGTGGTGTTCGACGGCCGCGCCACGCCCACCGGCCTGCACGCCGGCACCGAGCCGGCCGGCGCGGCGGTGGTGCTGGCGGTGGACGGCGACACCCTGCACCTGCAGCAGGCCCACGGCCCGGCGCAGCGGCTGGACGGCCGCCGCTTCACGCGCGCCGGGCCGCAGGGCTGCGGCTGAGGCGGGCGCTGGTCCAGCCGCCTACGCGCGGGCGGCGCGGCGCCGGCGCTGCAGCGCCAGACCCAGCAGCGCGGTGCCCGACAGCAGCAGGCCGGCCGGCTCGGGCACCGGCATCGGCACCGTGCTGGCACCGCCCGACGCCAGCTTGTAGTGCAGCGTGCTGATCAGGTAGTTGTCGGCGTACGGCGCGCCGCCCGGCCCCAGCGCCGACAGCGTGACCGTGCGGATGCCCGCGGCCGCCAGGCCGGAGAAGCCCCAGTCGGCACCACCGCCGGGCAGCAGCATCGCTGCGAGCGCCGCGCCGTCGACGTCGAAGGCGGTCACCTCCAGGCCCCAGTCGATCGCGTACCAGTCGAAGCCGAAGGCCGAGACCGCGTTGTCGAAGCTGATCGTCAGCGTCTGCGAGCCGCCGCTGTACAGATGCCGGTCGGGGCCGCCGAAGTCGGTCAGCACGTACATGTTGCCTTCGCCGCCGTCGGTGATCGTGGCCACGCCGGGAATGGCGAGGCTGGTCAGGTCGACGCCTGCCGGCGAGGACTGGAAGTCGTACACGGCCGCGCCGGCCAGGGCGGGATCGTCGACGCTGGTGATGGGGCCGGCCTGGGCCTGCACGCAGCAGGCCGCTGCCAGGAGGGATGCGAGGGTGCTGAACTTCATCGGGGGCTTTCCTGCTGCGGTGTCGCCACCGCGGCAACACCCTGCCCGGCAGTGTTGCCAGCCCCCGTCGCACCCCCGTTTCAGGCTGCGGGTTCGCGTGTTTCAGTTGTTGGTGCGTGCAGCGTCTGGCCCTGGCGCACCGGCGGCGTCAGCGGGCTCGGCTTCATGCGGTTGCTGTGCATCAGCTCCACGCCGGCGCGGATGCCGCCGGTGATCTGCAGCGACAGGCGCTCGGCGTCGCGCCGCCGCACGTCGGCCGCCACCTGCGCCGCTTCCTCGGGCGCGGCGCCGATGGCGCGCAGCGCGGCCTCGCCGAAGGCGCTGGCCGACTCGAAGGACTCGCGGATCTGGTAGTCCACGCCTGCGGCGATCAGCTGGATGGCATGGCCGCGGTCGAAGGCGCGCACCAGCAGCTGCGCCTGCGGGAAGGCGTGCCTGGCCAGCTCGACGATGCGCAGCGCGGCGGCCTTGTCGTCCACGCACACGGCGATGACCTGCGCCGTCGCCGCGCCCGAGGCCTGCAGCACGTCGAGCCGTGTGCCGTCGCCGAAGTAGACCTTGAAGCCGAAGGACTCGGCGCTCTGGATCATCTCGGTGTCGCGGTCGATGATGGACACGTCGACCCCGCGCGCCAGCAGCGCCTGGCTGGCGACCTGGCCGAAGCGGCCGAAGCCGATCATCAGCACCTTGCCGTCCAGCCCGTCGGGCGCTTCGACACCGTCGGTGTCCGGCGCCGCCTGCGGCAGCAGCCAGCGCAGCGCGCCCACGGCCAGCGGCGTCAGCGCCATCGACAGGATCACCACCGCCGTCAGCACCGCATTCATCGGCCCGTCGATGATGCCCGCCCCCTGCGCCGCGGTGTACAGCACGAAGGCGAACTCGCCGCCCTGCGCCATCAGCACGGTGCGGTGCAGTGCCTCGGCGTGGCGGGCACGGAACAGCCGCGCCACGCCGTAGATGCCCAGCGCCTTCACCAGCATGAAGACCAGCACGCCCGCACCGATCTGCAGCCAGTGGCTCTGGAACACCGCCAGGTCCAGCGCCATGCCCACGCTCAGGAAGAACAGCCCCAGCAGGATGCCGCGGAAGGGCTCGATGTCGGCTTCGAGCTGATGGCGGAAGCTGCTCTCCGACAGCATCACGCCGGCCAGGAAGGCGCCCATCGCCATCGACAGCCCCGCCGACTGCATCAGCAGCGCCGAGCCCAGCACCACCAGCAGCGCGGCGGCCGTCATCACCTCGCGCGCCTCGGCGGCCGCCAGCACGCGGAACATCGGGTTCAGCAGCCAGCGCCCGGCCGCCACGACACCGGCGACCGCCACCAGCGCCACCGCCACCACCTGCCACACCGGGCGTGTGCTGTCGACCTGCGCCGGCGCGATCAGCGCCACCACCACCAGCAGCGGCACGATGGCCAGGTCTTCCAGCAGCAGGATCGACACCACGCGCTGGCCCTTGGGCGACACGGTCTCGCCGCGTTCGTCCAGCAGCAGCATCACGGTGGCGGTGGAGGTGAGCACGAAGCCCATCGCCGCGACGAAGGCCACCGGCAGCGCCAGCCCGGCGAGCACGCCGACGCCGGTGAGCAGCGCGCCGCAGGCCAGCACCTGCGCCAGCCCGAGGCCGAAGATCTCGCGCCGCAGGCTCCACAACCGCGTGGGCTGCATCTCCAGGCCGATGATGAAGAGGAACATCACCACGCCCAGCTCGGCCACGTGCAGGATGGCTGCGGGGTCGGCGAAGAGCGCGGCGCCGAAGGGCCCGATGGCCACGCCGGCCGCCAGGTAGCCCAGCACCGAGCCCAGGCCCAGGCGCTTGAACAGCGGCACCGCGACGACACCGGCCGCCAGCAGCGCCACGACCTGCACGAGTTGATCACCACCAGCGGAAGCGGCCATGGATTGCTTTCAGGAACGGATCGGGAAGGGAGGCGGCGGTGGCGACGGCAGCGCCGAGCCGGCATCGCCGCGGCGTCAATCCTGCCATTGGCCGTCGGCGTCGACGACGCGGCAGCTGTCGCCCTCGGCCTGCAGCGCGGCCATGCAGCCACCCAGCGCGGCTTCGCGCGCGGCGTCGTCGGTGGCGGCGCCCGCGTGCCAGGCGTGCACGCCGCGCGACGACAGCGCGAAGGCCTTGTGCCCCGCCGCGGCAGCGTAGCCCAGCCGGTAGGCGCGCAGCGCAGCGTCGGTCATCTCGGGCGGCAGCGGCACGCCGGGCGCGATCTCGCCGGCCGGCGCGGAGGCCGGAGCCTCCGCCGGCACCATGGCCGGCAGCACCGTGGCCAGCACCGGCATCGGCTGCGGCGGCGGCAGCGCGGCGCCGTCTGCGGCACCGGGCTGCAGCCAGCCGGTCAGCCCGGGCCCCAGCAGCAGCCCCAGCGACGCCCCGCCCAGCACCGTGAGCGCGCCGATGCCGGCCCAGCGCAGGCCCTGCCGCCACGGCAGCGCCGCCGGTGCCGGGCGCACCGGGGCCGCCGGCCGGTCCGGCGGCGCGTGCCGGGACGGCTCTGCGTACAGCACCGCCCCCAGCATCGCGAAGCGCGCGATGTAGCGCATGGCCGTGGCCTCGTCGACGGCGCGCCGCAGCACCACCTTGCGGCCCGAGAAGAGCTGCGCGGTGCGCCGGTCGTCCAGGTGCAGGGCCATCGCGACGGCCTCGCGCACCGCCACCGGATGGTGGCCGGGCTGGCACTCGCCGCGGAACACGAGGCGCAACAGGGTGGGAGGTGGCGCGGAATCCAAGGCGTCGGGCGGATGAAGCGGAGTCGTCGGTGGGCCGGTGGCCGCGACAGTGGAACGGTGCGGCGAGCGTAGCCCAAACCCGGCCAGGCGCCACGCCCGGCGTCTTCAGGTGGGCTTCATGCAGGGCTGGCGCAATGCCGGCATGCCGCTGCGCCCCTCGCCTGCACGCTCTCCCGCGTCCCCGACCTCGGCCGCCGCCGCCCCGTGGCACGCCGCGCTGTGGCGGCGGCTGGCACGGCGCCCCGCCGTGTCGGTGGAAGTGCTGGTGCTCCTGGCCAGCGCCGCCTGGGCGCTGGGCGCCAACCTGCCCTTCCTGCGCGCGGCGCTGCAGGGCCGCGATCCGGGCGACGCTGCAGCCTGGGGTTTCGGTGCGGCGCTGGTCGTCATGCTGCTGGCCCTGCACACGCTGCTGCTGGCCCTGCTGTGCAGCCGCTGGACCGTCAAGCCCGTGCTGGCGCTGCTGACCGTGGCCGCGGCCGTGGCCCTGTTCTACATGCAGGCCTTCGGCATCTACCTCGACCCGACGATGCTGCGCAACCTGCTGCGCACCCACCCGGCCGAGGCGCGCGAGCTGCTCAGCCCGGCGCTGGTGCTGCACATGGCCGTCTACGCAGGCCTGCCGCTGGCGCTGCTGGCCTGGGTGCGCGTGTCCCCGCGGCGCTGGAGCCGCGCGCTGCCGCTGCGCGGGGCCCTGCTGCTGGGCGCCGCCGCCGTGCTGCTGGGCGCCGGCCTGGCGGTGTTCCAGCCGCTGTCGTCGCTGATGCGCAACCAGCGCGCGCTGCGCTACCTGGTCACGCCGGCCAACCTGGTGTGGTCGGCCGGCGCCGTGGTCGCTGCAGACGCACGCGGTGCCGCGCGCCCGCGCGAGCCGATCGGCCTCGACGCGGCGCCGGGCCCGTCGTGGGCGGCGCGCCGGCGCCCGCTGCTGCTGGTGCTGGTGGTGGGCGAGACGGCGCGCGCCGCGAACTGGGGACTGAACGCCGGCGCGCCCGGGCTGTCGCCGCGCGCCACGACGCCCGAGCTGGCACGGGCACTGGCGCAGTCGCAGGGCTCGGCCGGGGCGGCCGGCCACGGAAGGCTCGTCAACTTCGCCAGCGTGCAGTCCTGCGGCACCAACACCGAGACCTCGCTGCCCTGCATGTTCGCGCCGGTGGGCCGTCGCGACTACGACGAGGCCCGCATCCGCGGCCAGCAGTCGCTGCTGCACGTGCTGGCGCGTGCGGGCGTGCAGGTGCACTGGCGCGACAACCAGAGCGGCTGCAAGGGCGTCTGCGACGGCCTGCCCGCCGACTCCGTGCAGCCCGCCGACGCGCCAGCACTGTGCAACGACGGCCGCTGCCTGGACGAAGCGCTGCTGCTCGACCTGGACCGCCGCCTGGAGAACGCCCAGGGCACGCAGCTGCTGGTGCTGCACATGATCGGCAGCCACGGGCCGTCGTACTTCCGCCGCTACCCCGCCGCCTTCGCGCGCTTCCAGCCCGACTGCCGCGAGGACGACCTGCGCCGGTGCAGCGTGGAGCAGGTCGTCAACGCCTACGACAACAGCCTGCTCTACACCGACCACGTGCTGGCCGGCGCCATCGCCCGGCTGCAGGCGCGTGCCGGCACGGTGGACAGCGCGCTGCTGTACGTGTCGGACCACGGCGAGTCGCTGGGCGAGCACGGGCTGTTCCTGCATGGCCTGCCGTTCGCCATCGCCCCCGACGTGCAGACCCGCGTGCCGATGCTGGCCTGGACGAGCCCGGGCCTGGAGCGCGCCGCCGGGCTGCCCGAGGGCTGCCTGCAGCCGGCGTGGCAGCGGCTGCAGGCGGCACCGCTCGCGCACGACCACCTGTTCCACACCGTGCTGGGCCTGCTGGACGTGCGCACCGCGCTGCACGCGCCGGCGCTGGACCTGACGCAGGGCTGCCGAATGGCCGACGCCGCGCTCGCCAGCGCGGCCGGCACCACGCCTGGCGCCACCGCGGTTGCCCACCCGTGACGGCGACGCCTTCCGTCGGGCGCACGCGGCGTGACCTGGCCTGGCTGGTCGCCGCGCTGGGGCTGGTGCTGGCCTGGGACCTGGCCGGGCAGGACCTGGCGGTGAGCCGCTGGTTCGGCACGGCCGAAGGCTTTGCGTGGCGCGACCACTGGCTCGCCGCTGGCACGCTGCACGACGGCGGGCGCTGGCTCGGCCTGGGCGGCCTGGCGCTGCTGGCCTTCGACGCCTGGCGGCCGCTGTGGCCCGGGCCGTCACGCGCGGCGCGTGGCTTCTGGTGGGTCGTGATGCTGGCCAGCGCGCTGCTGGTGCCGGCGCTCAAGCGCGGCAGCCTGAGCAGCTGCCCCTGGGACCTGGCCAGCTTCGGCGGCCCGGCGCTGTACGTGCCGCACTGGTGGATCGGCGTGGCCGACGGCGGCCCCGGGCACTGCTTTCCGTCGGGCCACGCGGTCTCGGCCTTCGCGCTGCTGGGCCTGCCGCTGCTGTGGCGCGACACCCACCCGCGGCAGGCACGCTGGCTGCTGGCGGCGGTGCTGGCGCTGGGCGCGCTGTTCGGCGCGGCCCAGGTGGTGCGCGGCGCGCACTTCGTCAGCCACGTGCTGTGGTCGGGCTGGGTGTGTGCGGCGCTGGCAGTGGCGGCAGCGGCGCTGGCGCCGCGCTGGGGGCGGTGGCAGGCCAGCCGCCGGGCCCGAACAGCTCGCGCAGCGCCCGGCCGATGGCGGCCGCGCCCACCACGCCGGTGTCCTCGTGCACGGCGCCGTCGACCAGCACGAAGCGCTTGGGCGGCAGCGCCCGTTCGTAGAGCGCGCTGCCCAGGCGCGGCGCCACCATGGTGTCGTCGCGCGCATGCACCAGCAGCACCGGCGAGCCGACCTGCGCGATGCGCGCCGCGGCGTCGAAGCGCTGCGTGATCATCCAGCCGACCGGCAGCCAGCCCCAGCGCCAGCTGCGGAACACGTCCACCAGCGAGGTGAAGGCGCCGTCGAGCACGAGGCCGGCTTCGTCCTGCACCTCGTGCGCCAGCCGCACCGCGATGGCCGCGCCCAGCGAGTGGCCGTAGATGAAGCGCCGCGCCTGCGGGTGCGCGCGCGCCAGCCAGTCCCACGCGGCGCGGGCGTCCTCGGCCACCAGGGTCTCGGAGGGCATGGTGTCGGTGCTGCGGCCGAAGCCGCGGTAGTCCACCGCCAGCACCGCGAAGCCGTGCGCGTGCAACTGCCGCATGCGCGGCGCGCTGGCATGCACGTCCCAGCGCACGCCGTGCAGGAACAGCAGCACCGGCGCCGCCGGATCGGCCTGGCCCAGCCACAGCGCATGCAGGCGCACGGCTTCGCCGCGGTCGGGCGCATGCGCCGAGACGTGCTCGATCCACACGTCCTGCATGCCCGCGGCCGCGGCCACGCCCGGCGCCCAGGTGTTGTCGGTGGGCTGGAAGATCCAGCGCCGCTGCTCGAAGTCGACCACCGCGCAGCCGGTGCACAGCGCGCACAGCAGCAGCGCCAGTGCCCGCCACGGCAGCGCGGGCGAGGCGCGCAGCACGGAACGACCAGCGGTGGGCGGTGCAGGCATGGCGTGATTATTCGCACACCCGGCGTGGTAACCCGATGTCGAACAAGTTGACACAGATGCAACAGGGATCATCGCAAGTGATTGTTTTCAATCGACTTTTCCGGATGGCTTGTTTCGTGCTTTGTAACAACCTGCGCCGTATCGCTGTTTCTGGCTGCGGCTGAGACACACAACAAGGAGTCCATCGCGTGATCAAGCTGAGTTCCCTGGCCTTTGCCGCTGCACTGGTTGCATTGCCCGCGACCCATGCGTCCGCCTACGTCGTGCGCATCTTCGATGCGGCGCCGATGACGAACCTGACGCAGGCCGACGCGGCCATCGCCACTGGCCTGGCCACGGCGACGGTGAACGCCACCATCATCGACTTCGACGACCTGGGCGATGGCACGCGCGGCCTCTTCAGCGTCAACAACGCCTGGCCCGTGAGCCCGCCCGACACCTTCGCGGCGCACATCACCGGCCTGTTCTACCTCGACACCGCCGGCACCTACACGTTCGGCATGAACCACGACGACGGTGCCCGCCTGGTCATCGACGGCGTCGTGCGCGCCACCGCCGACGGCGTGGCCGACAACCGCACCACCACGTTCACCGGCAGCTTTGCCGCCGGCTACCACGCGCTGGAGATCGTCTACCTGGAAAACGGCGGCGGCGCGTCGCTCGAGTTCTTCGGTGCCAAGGGCACGGCGCCGTACGCGCTGGTGCAGGGCGTGCCCGAGCCGGGCACGATGGCGCTGGTGGGCCTGAGCCTGCTGGGCCTGGGCCTGAGCCGCCGCAAGCGCGGCTGATCCCGATCCACCGGCCGGCCGCTGCCGATGCGGCCGGCGGCGTGCAGCAAGACCCCGCCTCGGCGGGGTCTTCGTCATTGCAGCGCCGCGCTCAGCCCGCGGCCGCCGCCACCTGCATCCGCGCCACCCGCGCCCACGTGCGCTCGATGGCCGGTGCCAGCGCCTCCAGCGTGTGCTGCTTCTCCAGCACCTCGGCCACGTCCAGCGCCAGCGCCTGCGCGCGCAACGTGTCGTTGACCGAACCCGAGGTCAGCACCGCCGGCAGCCCGGGGCGCACCTGCCGCGCCGCGCGCAGCACGTCCAGGCCCGACAGCAGCGGCATGTTGTAGTCGGTGACCAGCAGGTCGAAGGCCGGCGGCACGGCGCACAGCGCGTCGATCGCCGCCTGCGGCTCCTGCAGGCAGGTGACGGCAAAGCCGGCGCGCTGCAGCAGGCGATCGACCATCAGCGCCATGATCTCGTCGTCGTCGAGGTACAGCACACGCAGGCCGCCGCCGTCCACCGCCACGGCGCCGCTGGTGGTGGCGGCCGCCGCGTCGCCGGCCGCCGCCGCGGCCAGCGCCGGCAGGTGGATCTCGAACCGCGTGCCCTGCCCCGGGCTCGACTGCACGGTGATCGCGCCCTCGTGTTCCTGCACGATGCCGTGCACGACCGACAGCCCGAGGCCGGTGCCGCGGCCCCGGGGCTTGGTGGTGAAGAAGGGCTCGAAGATGCGCTGGCGTGTCGCCGCGTCCATGCCGCTGCCGTTGTCCTCGACGCGCAGCCGGACGTGGTGGCCGGGCACCAGGCCCAGGCACAACGCCGCCTCGCCGTCGAGCAGGGTCTCGTCGATCTGCACGACGATGCGGCCGCCGCGTTCGCCCATCGCCTGCCAGGCGTTGCTGCACAGGTTCAGCACGATCTGCTCGATCTGCGTGCGGTCCACGAGCGCCAGCGCGTGCGGCGCGGCCGCCTGCAGTTGCACCTCGACGTTCGCCGGCAGCGTCGCGCGCAGCAGCGCCAGGCTCTCGGCGACCACCGGCTGCAGCGGCTGCGGTTGCCGCTCGGCACGCTCGCGGCGGCTGAAGGTCAGGATCTGGCGCACCAGCGCGCGTGCCCGGTCGCCGGCCTTGTGGACCTGCTCGATGCCGTGCAGCGCCTCGGCGGTGGCGCCGCGCCGCACGTCGTCGCGGGCCATGGCGGCGTTGCCGAGGATGGAGCCGAGCACGTTGTTGAAGTCGTGCGCGATGCCGCTGGCGAAGGTGCCCAGCAGTTCCATCTTCTGCGCCTCGCGCAGCTGCAGCTCGAGCCCGCGTCGGATGTCGCGCGCCTCGGCGCGCTCGGTGACGTCCGTCTGCACGCCGTCCCAGGCGATGCGCCCGTCGTCCAGGCGGCGCGGCGCCGACACGAAGTGCATGCGGCGCTGGCTGCCGTCGGCGCGCCGCAGCCGCGCCTCGCAGTCGAACACCAGCATCGTCTCGGCCGAACGCTGCTCGGCCGCCACCAACGCCGGCAGGTCCTCGGGATGGATCTGGTCGTACCAGGCCATCGGGTCGCGCAGCACCTGCGACGGACGCAGCCCGTTGATGCGCTCGATGGCGGTGCTGACCTCGGTGAAGCGCATCGTGCCGTCGTGGCCGCGCACCACCTGGTACAGCACCGACTGCGGCAGGTTGGCGCTGAGCGTCTCCAGGCGCGTCCGGCTCTCGCGCAGCTGCGACTCCGAGGCGCGCAGCGCGTCGTAGGGCGCGCGGATGCTGGCGAGGAAGGTCGCCTGGTACAGCAGCGTGTAGGCGACGACCTTGTACAGGTGGCCGGCGATGTTCTGGAAGTCCGACGGCGCAACGTACGACGTGAACGCGAAGCCGCCCACGCCCATGAGGAAGCTCGACAGCGCCAGCAGCCGCAGCTGCCGGCTGTCGTCGCGCTGCGCGCGGCGCCACAGCAGCACGGTGACCAGCAGGTTCAGCACCGCCAGCGTGTATTCGTAGCGGGCCTTGAACGGCGTCACGCCGACACCGTCGACGAAGGTCGCCGGAAACGCGTCGATCGCGTAGGAGCCGAAGGCGCCGACCGCCAGCGCGGTGGCGCCGCCCAGCGCCAGCGACAGGTTGCGCGACAGCGCCGGCACGGCGTTCAGCGCGATCAGCCCCAGCGCCAGCACCTCGAAGCTGCGCCCCATCAGCCAGAAGAAGATCGCGCGCGGCGTGCTGCTCTCGGTCAGGAACGCGGGCATGCCCTGGTAGGTCAGCGCATGCAGCAGGTCGCAGATGGCGACCACCGTGAAGCCGGCCACCAGCGCACGCGCGGCGTGGTCGGCGCGGCGGTCGAAGGTGTGCCACGACACCGTGACGATCAGCGCCGCGATCACGATGGCGAACAGCTCCAGCACCAGGTGCACGCTGAGCATGCGGCCCTCGAGCAGCGAGCGCGAGGTCAGCGCCGGTGCGTTCACGATCAGCAGCATGCCGACCACCGCGGCTGCGGCCGCCGCGGCGTACTTCCAGGTTCCCGGCCGGTTCATCGAAGCGCGTTCTCCTCCACGACGGCAAGGGCGTCGTGCGTGCTGGCCCGCCCCGAGACACCGGGCTGCGGCCGGCGGATGCTACCCGGGGCGGTACACGCCCGTCATTGGCGTCCGCCCGCATCCCGCACCGGCGCCTGCAGCCTCAGGCGCCGGCCGCCGCGTGGCGCAGCAGCAGCGCCGCGAGCACGAGCATGGTCGCGCCGATCACGCCGTCCAGCACCTGCCAGGCCCGCGGGCGCGCGAACCACGGCGCCAGCCACCGGGCACCGAAGCCCAGCGCCACGAACCAAAGCGCGCTGGCGCTGCCGGCGCCGGCGATGAACCAGCCGCGCAGCGCAGCGGGCTGCTGGGCACCGATGCTGCCCACCAGCAGCACGGTGTCCAGGTAGACATGCGGGTTCAGCAGCGTGAAGGCCGCCGCCTGCGCGAGCGCGGCGCCGCGCTGCAGGCCGGCGCCGCCGGCCGCGGCTTCCAGCCGCTGCGGCCGGCGCGCACGGCGCAGCGCCTGCCAGCCGTACAGCGCCAGGAAGCCGGCGCCGCCCAGCGCCAGCGCCCGCGCCAGCCCCGGGCTGTTGCGCAGCGCCTGCGCCATGCCCAGCACGCCGGCCGCGATCAGCACCGCATCGGCCAGGGCGCAGAACAGCACCACGCTGCCCACGTGCTCGCGGCGCAGCCCCTGGCGCAGCACGAAGGCGTTCTGCGCGCCGATGGCGACGATGAGCCCCAGGCCCAGGACCAGGCCTTGCACGTAGACCGGAGCGGCCTGGGCGACGGGTTCGAGGATCGGCATGGACACCAGCTTGCCAGCACCGATGGATGCAGCCAAACTCAAGTTGCTGAACCCAAGTTAGCCAAACTGAATCGATGCTGGACTACGCAGCGCTCTCGGCACTGGCCGCCGTGGTCCGCGAAGGCAGCTTCGAACGGGCCGCGCAGGCGCTGCACGTCACGCCGTCGGCGGTGTCGCAGCGCATCCGGCAGCTGGAAGAGCGTGTCGGCAGCGCGCTGGTGGTGCGCGGGCAGCCGTGCCGGCCCACCGACACCGGCCGGCGCCTGTGCCAGCACGTCGACCGCGTGCGGGTGCTCGAGCAGGAACTGCAGGGCACGCTGCCGGCGCTGGCGCCGCAGGGGCTGACACGCGTGCCGCTGCCGGTGGCCGTCAACGCCGACAGCCTGGCGACCTGGTTCACGCCGGCACTGGCGGCCTACGCGGCCGAAGCGCCGGTGCTGGTGGAAGTGGCGGTGGACGACCAGGACCACACCGCCGGGTGGCTGCGCAGCGGCGCCGTGCTCGCCGCCGTCACCGGCAGCGCGCGGCCGGCCACCGGCTGCAACAGCCGGCCGCTGGGCGCCATGCGCTACCTGGCGGCGGCCAGCCCCGCGTTCGTGGCACGCCACTTCGCCGGCGGTGTCGGCGCCGGCAGCCTGGCGCAAGCGCCCAGCCTCGTGTTCAACACCAAGGACGACCTGCAGGCGCGCTGGGTGCAGCGCCTGTGCCACCGGCACGTCGAACTGCCGCGCCACACGCTGCCGTCGTCGCAGGCGTTCGTGACCGCCGCGGTGGCCGGCATGGGCTGGGGCCTGCAGCCGCTGTCGCTGGTCGCCGAGCACCTGCGCGCGGGCACCCTGGTGGAACTGGTGCCCGGCACCGCACTCGACGTGCCGCTGCACTGGCAGCACGCCCGCGCCGCGTCGGCCTGGCTGGACGGCCTGAGCCGCGCGGTGCTGGCAGCGGCGGGCCGGGCGCTGCTGCCGGTGTGAGCGCAGCCACGCGGGCCGGCACGCGCGTCGGCGTCACCACGTCGGCGGCAGCCGCGGCGCCGTCACAAGGGCGGCATCAGGACGATCTTGCGCCCGGCGCCGTCGGTCTTGCTGTCGGCGAAGCGGAAGGTGTAGCCCGCGCGCAGCAGGCACCAGATCTCCAGCGCCGTCCAGGTGGGACGTTCGGCACCGTCCTTGTCGTACCAGAGCAGCGAGCCCTTGCCCTGCGCCTTGCACAGCTTGAAGAAGTCGTCGGCGTTGTAGTTGGCCGGGTCCTGGAAGAGTTGCAGCACCTTGGGCGGGATGTCGGCGTACTGGTCGCCCTGGTTGAGCTTGATCTTGAACTGCGCCTTGGCGCGGATGCCGCCTTCCACCCACGAGACGTTCAGCCCCGGTGACCAGTTCGGCACATCGAGGATCCGGAACTTCTTCTTCGGCGACTTCCGGGCGTGCAGCGAGACGTACTGCCGGCTGCCGATGTAGAGCTTGTTCTTGCCGCTCGTCTGCTGCACGTTCCTGGCGTTGGCGTACGCCACCGGCGCGTCCTTCTTGACGGCGGAGCGGTTGCCCAGGTTGTCGATCTCCTCGTCCACGTCCTTCAGCTGTGCGCTGGCGTCCTCGAGGTCGTTGCCGGCCGTGACGAGGCGCATCGTCGCCTTGAAGAGGTCGTTCATCAGCTTGGCGGCCTGCACCGCATCGACCTTGACCAGGCGCTCGTAGCGCGACTCGAGCGCCTGCCGCGCCTCGGCCGCGGCGGTGAACTCCAACTGGCACTTGTCGCGGCGCACCACCAGTTGCTGCTGGTCGATGCGCAGGCGCTCCAGCTTCTCGTCCTCGCGCGCCAGGATGGTCGGCGCCATCTCGTCCTTGTAGTCCTGCCACTCGCCGAACTTCTTGCACTTGGGGCACGGCTTGCCGGCCAGTTCATAGACGTAGGACGCACCGAACTGCCCGACGAAGGCGCAGGATCTGCATTGGAAGGTGTGCATGGCCGGCCGGACTCCACGGGCGCTGATCGGGGCGGCAAGTCTCGCCAGCCGGTCGGTGCGCTGTCAATCCCATCAGCGCAGCGGCGCGCCGGGCGGGCAGAGCGCCGCCGCGGCCGGGGCCTACAGCCGGCGGGCCACCGCCACGGCCACTGCGGAGCCGCGGCCGACGGCGGCACACCAGGCGCGCAGCAGCGGCCCGGCGCGCGGCGCGGCCAGCGCGGCGGCTTCGTCGCGGTGCGCGCACTCGTCGGCCTGGCACTGCGCCAGCAACGCACGCAGCGGCGCGCTGGCGCTGCGCCGGGCCGGTGGCAGGGCGTCGAGCTGGTCGATCTGCTGCTGGTAGTGGCGGTCGACGAAGGTCTCGACCGCCGCGATCGTGGCGAACACGGCACGCGGCCCGGCCAGGGCCGGCAGGGCGCCGGTGAGGAACCCGGCCACGCGCCAGGGCACCAGCAGGCGGCTGCGCTGCGGCCACGGCAGCAGCGCGGTCACCAGGCGCAGGTGCTCCTGCTCGGTGGCCAGGTGGCGGCGGGCAAAGTCGCGCACGGCGGGATCGCGCGCCACCGCCAGCACGCCGCGGTAGATCCAGACGGCGCCGGTTTCCCCGGCGTGGTCGCTGCGCAGGTCGGCGCGCAGGCTGGCGGGCACCGCCATCGCGGGCGGCTCGAACGACGCCGCCACCCGCTGCAGCGCTGGCCGCAGCCGCAGGAACACGCGGTAGAGCACTTCCAGCAGCGGCGTCACGCCGGGCAGCGCCGCGATGCGGGCCAGCCAGCGCCAGCCCGGCAGCACGGCCCACAGCGCCGCGAAGCCGCGCGCGCCGCTCACCAGGCTGCCGTCGGCGCGCCGCACGTGGAAACGCGCCAGCAGCGTGGCGCGGTCGGTGCCGGGCGGCAGGTCGGCAGTCGCGCTGGACACGTCCACGAAGGCCAGCGGCTGGCGCGCTGTCAGGCCCTGGTAGAGCGCGATCTCCCGGCGGCACAGCGGGCACGCTCCGTCGAACAGGACGGTGAGTGCGCCGTCGGGGCAGGTGGCGGTTGCGGACGTGGCGGCGGTTGCATCCATCGCGTCGTTCGTTGCGCTGGCGGTCGGCGCGGCGGTCGCATCGGCGACACCGCCGGCCGGCGCCGGAACATGGGTGGTCGGCATGTGGCGATGCTGCACGCCTTGCGCCGGCCCTGTGCGGACCCGGCCTTTCGGTCGGCAGCTTGTTGGGCAGCCCTCTGCCGAGCCCGCGGCGCGCGCCCTCAGGCGCCGCGTGCGAAGTCCGCCGCCAGGCGGCCCACCTCGGCCAGCACCGCTTCGTCCTGCGGCCGCACCCACGTGGTGCTCTGCGCCGGGCCTTCGTAGAAGCAGGCCAGCACCCAGGGCTGGCGGCCCGGCGGCCAGAAGACCGCGACGTCGTTGAGGCGGTCGGGCAGGCCGGGGCTGAAACCGGTACCGGTCTTGTCGCCGGCCCGCCAGGCCGCGGGCAGTCCGGCGCGCAGCCGGTTGCGGCCGGTCTGGGTGGCCACCATCCAGGCGATCAGCCGGTCGCGGCTGGCAGCCTGCAGGGTGTCGCCGGCGCACAGCCGCGCCACGGTGCCGGCCAAGGCCGCCGGACTGCTGGTGTCGCGCGCGTCGCCGGGCAGCACGCGGTTCAACGCGGGCTCGTAGCGGTCGATGCGCGTCACCGGATCGCCCTGCGCGCGCAGCCAGCCGGTGAAGGCCTCGGGCCCGCCGAGTGCGCGCAGCAGCACGTTGGCGGCCAGGTTGTCGCTGGTGACCTGCGCGGCCTCGGCCAGCGCCAGCGGCGTGGCCCAGCCGCGCGCGAGCCAGGCTTCGGTGGCGGGCATGTGGGGCACACGCTCGGACCGGCGCAGCGGCAGCCGGGCGTCGGCGCGCAGCCGGCCCTGGTCCACCGCCTGCAGCACCGCGCCGGCCAGCGGCAGCTTGAAGGTCGAGCACAGGCCGAAGCGCTCGTCGCCGCGGTGGACCCAGCGCCGGCCGGAGCCGGTGTCGAGCAGCGCCACGCCAAGGCGACCGCCGGCGCGGCGCTCCAGCGCAGCCAAGGCGTCGGCGGCCGCCACAGGCACGGGCAGCAGGCCGGCGAGCAAGAGGGTTCGTCGTGTCACGTTCATACGGGAACTCATGGGTCAGTGGCGTGACACCGCATTCTTCGCGGCAGACTCGGGGGGCACCAACGAAATCACGTCACGCCAGTCCTTAGGTTGCCTCATGAGCCTTGCCCGCTACTCGCTGAACCACCTGCACGCCTTCGCGGTCGCCGCGCGGCACCTGAACATGACACGCGCCGCCGACGAGCTGTGCGTCACGCAGGCCGCCGTCAGCCACCAGATCAAGGCGCTGGAGGCACAGATCGGCAAGCCGCTGTTCCTGCGCACCGCGCGGGGTCTGCTGCTCAGCGACGACGGCGCGCGCATCGCGTCCGCGGTGCAGCAGGCCTTCGCGCAGCTCGACGGCGCGCTGGCGCTGCTGGACGACACGACGCCGCCGCAGCGCTTCACGCTGGCGGTCGTCGGCACCTACCTGCACGGGCACCTGCTGGAGCGGCTGCCCGACTTCCAGGCCCGCCACCCGGCCATCGACCTGCGCATCCAGACGCACAACAACAAGCTCGACCTGGCCACCGAGACGGTGGACGCGGCGATCCGTTTCGGCGACGGTGCCTGGCACCGCGTGGAAGCGCTGCCGCTGCAGGCCGCGCCGCTCACCGTGCTGTGCGCGCCCGGGCTGCGGCTGGAGTCGCCGCAGGACCTGCGGCGCTGCACGCTGCTGCGGTCGTACCGCAGCAGCGACTGGGCGGCCTGGGCGCAGGCCGCGGGCTGCGCGCCGCTGAATCCGCGCGGCCCCCAGTTCGACGCCTCGGTGCTGATGGTGCAGGCCGCGATGGCCGGCGCCGGCGTGGCGCTGGCCCCCGCGACGATGTTCCGCCGCGAACTGGCCAGCGGCCGGCTCGTGCAGCCCTTTGCCACCGCGATCGACGCGGGCCGCTACTGGCTGACGCGCGCCCTGGGGCGCGAGCCGCCGCCGGCCTACGAGGCCGTGCGCGGCTGGTTGCTGGGCACGGTGGCGGCTGTCGATTCGGCGCGGGCCACCAGCGGCTAGGCGCGGGTTGCGGGCCGTGGACGGCAGCCACGGGGCGCGTCGAACGCCGGCGGTCCGGTGCCGCCGCAGTCGGGAAGTCGAGGCGCTGCGCGCGCGCCGGAGCTGCGTTCGATCCGACCGGCGCAGGGCACGACTTGCGGCCTTGCTGGCTCACTCCAGCCAGGAACCTGCCCTGCCAGCCACCGTGCGGTCGCTCAGGCTGTTCGTCCGCGGAGATTGAAGGCCGAGACCGTGCGGGCGAGCGCATCGGCCTGCTCGCGCAGGCTCTGCGCTGCCGCCGCGCTCTGTTCGACGAGCGCTGCGTTGCTCTGGGTTGCCCGGTCGAGCTCGCCGACAGCCCCGTAGACCTGATCGATTCCCTGGCTCTGTTCCTGGCTGGAAGCGCTGATCTCGGCGACGAGGTCGGTGACTCGCTTCACTTGAACGACGATGTCTTGCATCGTGCGGCCGGCATCGCCGACGAGCGCGCCACCCGCCTCGATCCTTTCGACCGAGGCGCCAATCAGCGCCTTGATCTCGCGCGCCGCCTGCGCACTGCGTTGGGCCAGACTGCGCACCTCTGCGGCGACGACGGCAAAGCCGCGTCCCTGCTCACCGGCACGCGCTGCCTCGACAGCGGCGTTCAGCGCCAGGATGTTGGTCTGGAAGGCGATGCCGTCGATGGTGCCGATGATCTCGGCGATCCGTTGGCTGCTGGCCTGGATCTCGCCCATCGTGCCGACGACGCGGTCAACGATCTCGCCACCGCGGCTGGCCACCGTGCATGCGGAGGCCGCCAGCTGGTTGGCCTGCTGCGAGCTGACGGCGCTGTGCTTCACGGTCGACGCCATGTGCTCCATCGACGCGGCAGTCTGCTGCAGGTTGCTGGCCTGCTGTTCCGTGCGCTCGGACAACTGCAGGTTGCCCTGGGCGATTTCGCCGCTGGCCAATCGCACCGACTCCGCGCTTTGTTGCACATCGCCGACGAGCTGGCGCAGTGCGCCTTGCATGTCGCGCACGCCCGCAGCGAGCTGGCCGATCTCGTCGCTGCTGCCGACGCGCACGTCGCGGCTGAGGTCACCGCTGGCAATGGCGCGAACGGAATCGCCCAGGCTGGCAAGAGGCTGCGTCACCGAGCGAACAACGCGCCAGGCCACGACCAGCGTCGACCCCACGACCAGCAACGCCATCGACAGCGTGGCCATTGCCAGCTGACGATTCGCGGCATTGGTGGCTTCGAAACGTGTCCGCGCTTCGGCCTCCTTCAGAGGCACCAGTTGCTGCAAGGGCTTGATGAACCGCTTGTGCAGCAGCGCCCAGTCGCCTTCGAGCACGTCGGTCAACGCCGCCTTGTCGCCCGAGCTGTAAGCCGTCTCGATCTTGCCCAGCACCTTGGCCATGTCCGCCTGGCCCTCGTTCAGCGCCTTCAGCAGCTCTGCCTGCTCGGTCCCGACGGACGGGTCAACAACCTCGAGGAAAGATTTCCAGGAGGCCTCGATCGACGGCCGGCTCTCGCGCAGGTGGT
The DNA here is from genome assembly GCF_049810355.1 of Rubrivivax soli. GTDB lineage: Bacteria > Pseudomonadota > Gammaproteobacteria > Burkholderiales > Burkholderiaceae_C > Rubrivivax. The sequence continues at coordinate 4,340,295 of NZ_CP187368.1, read as the reverse complement.
TCAGCGAACCCGGTACCGGCATCACGTCGAGCAGTACGCCAGCGACGCGGAAGCGCACTTCCCGCAGCTGCGAGTCCACCTTCTGCAGTTCCACCAGACCGCGTACGTTCTGCTCATAGAGCTCGGACAGCGCCTGGGAGTTGCTGTGCGAGGAGTAGACGTTGAAGCCAGCCAGCGTCGAGGCACCGACGACGGTGACCAACGCCAGGCCCGCTAGGCGGGCCTTCAGACTGAACGCGAGTTTCATTGCAGGTCTCGTGGTTGGAGTCGGTGGGCGGCCGCGCGGCGGGCCCGCCGCTCACTGGGTCGGCAGGCTCTTGGTCGTCCACTCGGGCATGCCGCCTCGGAACCAGTGGATGTTCTTGAAGCCGGCGTCGCGGGCGACCACCGCTGCCTTGTAGCTGCGCCAGCAGTCACCGCTGTTGCAGAAGAAGATCACCGCGGCGTTCTTGTCGGCGGGGAGCTTGGCGAGGTCGAACTGGTCCTGCGACTTGTCGAAATCGGCCGCCTTGGCGCTCTTCTCGCGGTAGGTGTGGCAGACCGCACCCTTGATGGTCTTTTCGGTGCACTCTGCAGCCACGCGGACGTCGAAGGCCACCGCGCCGCGGGCCATCGCCGCCTGCGTCTGCTCGGCCGTCACGAGCTTCACGCCCGTGAGCGTTTCGGGGGTCATGATCTTCTGGGCTTGCGCAGCCATCGGCGCCAGTGCCAGCGTTGCGGCAGCCATGAGGCCGGCGAGTACTTGACGAATCGACATGATCATTCCTTCGGGTTGGAGCTCTTCCAGAGGCTCTGCTTGAGCTTCGGCTTCGTGCTTATCGACCTGGCCGCGACGGCTTTGAACCGCAACGGAACCGCTGTGTGCTGGAATGCCGGAAACTGCGTCGCGCGGAGGGCTGGCCGGAGAGTCACGTTCCGAGTGCCCATGGTCGGCCGGACAGCGTGTCCGCATCGACGGCAGACGCTGCCAGACCCCGCATGACCGACGCTCCCTGCTCGACCTTGCCGCAGTGGCCCGGCGCCCATCCGCCCAGCGGCGCCAGCGCCCCCTGAAACTCCTGAACGAGGATTTCCTCGTGACCGAGCTGCCGCTGCTGCCACGCTGCGGTATGGGCGAACACCTCCGGCTGGACGTCGAAATGAACGGCGCCAGCACCGCCTTCATCGCCCAGCAGTTGGCCGAGACTGCCGGCGTGCAGGAACGGGACGTGGGCTACGCCGGCCTCAAGGACCGCCACGCCGTCACCCGCCAGTGGTTCGGCGCCCATCTGCCGAAGGGCGAGACACCCGACCTGACGCGGCCGCAGCACCCCGAGTTCAGCGTCCTGGGCCAGAGCCGCCACGTGAAGAAGCTGCGTCCCGGCGATCTGCAGGGCAACCGGTTCCGCACCGTGCTGCGCGACCTGACCGGCGACCGCGACGCCGTCGAGGCCAATCTCCAGGCCGTTGCGTCGCAGGGCGTGCCCAACTAGTTCGGCGCCCAGCGTTTTGGCCCGGACGGCGGCAACGTGATGCAGGGACGGGCCATGCTGGCGCGCGAGATCCGCGTGCGCAACCCGAAGATGAAGGGCATCTACCTGTCGGCGCTGCGCTCCTTCGTCTTCAATGAAGCGCTGGCGCCACGCATTCAGCAGGGACTCTGGGGCAAGACCTTGCCTGGCGACGTGATGGACGCGGCGGGCGGGCCCACCGGACCGCTCCGGGGCGGGGCCGCGTGGCGGCGACCGAGCAAGCGCAGGCCCTGGAAAACGCAGGGGCTGCACGTCACGCCACCTTGTGCGACGGCATGGAGCACGCCGGTCTGGACCAGGAACGCCGCGCCCTGGTGGCGCGCCCGGCCGACATGGCATGGGAATGGCCGCAAGCCGATCGACTGGTGCTCGCGTTCTCGCTGCTTGCCGGGCACGGCGGCGTCGGGCAGCCCTAGCCGGATCGCCGCTCGCCGACGTGCGGACGGCCACCGGCGACGAAGGCCAGCACGGCGTCGCAGAAGGCGTCGGGATCCTCGTCGGGCCACATGTGGCCCGCGCCCGGCACCGTCACCGCATGCGCAGGCAGCGCTGCCTGCGCGGCGCGCGACACGACGCCGTAGGCGGGCCGCGTGCGTTCGCCGGCCGCGACGCAGGTGCGCACCGTGATGGCGGCCAGGTCGGCGGCCGTCAGCGGCGGTGGCGGGGTCTGCTGCAGCAGCAGCGGCAGGGTGTGCACGTTGTCGCGCTCGATCTGCCGCGTCGCCGCGGCCTGCGCCGCGAAGTGGCCGGGCCGGCTCGCTGAGCCGTCGATCAGGTGCACCAGGGCGGTCTCGAGGTCGCCGCCGGCCACGGCCGCGGCGACGGGCCCGAACAGCGCCTGCACGTCCTCGGCAAAGGCCTGCTGGTCCTGCGGTGTCTGCAGGAAGGTCGGCATGCCCGGCTCGTAGACGAAGACGCTGCGCAGCAGCGCCGGGCGCTCGAACGCCAGCGTCAGCGCCGCGTGTGCGGCGTACGACCACGCCACCAGGTGCACGGGACCGGCCGCGCGCGTGTCGATGAACGCAGCCAGCGCATCGGTGTGCGCGCGCAGGCCGAACGGCCGCGCATCGCCGGCGTCGGGCTGCGGGCCGTGGTGAGGCAGCGTCACGGCGATCGCGCGCAGGCCGGCGGCGGCCAGGCGCGGCAGGTGGCGGTCCCACAGCCGTCGATCGGCCAGCGCGCCATGCACCAGGACGATCGGCGGCCCCGCGCCCAGCGCGTGCCAGTCGAGCGGGGGATGGCCGGGAGCAACGTCGTTCGGGGTGGGTGTGGTCATCGTGGACTTCCGCGCCGGGCGGGCACGGCGGTGGTGGACGGCGCAGGCCGCGGTGCGGCCTGTCCAGGCAGGCTGGCGCCGATTGCACGCAGGCGCTGCCAGGCCAGCGCCTCCCAGGTCGACGACCCCGCGCTGCGCACGAGGTCGAAGCCGGCGTCGGCCCACAGCGAACTGTCGGCGTCGAGGCCGAGTTCCGCCAGGAAGTCGGGACCGGCCAGCACGAACTGGCGCCGGTAGGGCAGCACCACGCCGGGGCTGCCCTGCTGCATCGCCTGGCGCGCCTCGTCGTGGCGCGCGAACCAGGGCGTCAACAACCCGGCGCAGCCCGGGGCGTACCAGAAGGTGCCCTGGTCGTCGCCCGCGCCGGCCTGCCCGCCGAGCACGTGGCGCGCATGCTCCCAGTGCGCGAACCCGGCCTCGCGCGACACCGCGTGCAGGCAGTCGCGCAGCCGCGGGTCGTCGGCCGCGCCAGGGTTGCCGGCGGCCAGCGCGGCGCGTCGATGCGCGTTCAGGCGCAGCCGCGCGCGCGTCTTCAGTTCCTGCAGCAGGCGGGTCATCGCACGGGCTCCGCCACGGGCGGCGCGCATCGGGCGCTGGCCATCATGCGGCCTCCACGGTGCGGCGCACGCGGGGGCCGGTGCCGGCGAAGTCGCTGAACGGCGGGTGGCCCTGCTCGATCGCGTGGTGGCGCGCCTCGATCCAGTCGCGTGTCTCGCCGTGCGTGAGCCAGTAGAACGGCGCGCCCGCCTCGAGTTCGCGCAGCACCCGCTGCGCGAACTGCGCGGCCGGCTCCGCGTGCTGCATTGCCTCGGCCAGGTGGGCTGCAAACGGGTTGCCTGCCAGCGCAGCGCCGGGCGTCGGGTGCGCTGCCTCGTCGTAGCGGCCGACGTCGACGATCTGCGTGCGCACGAGGCCCGGGCACATCGCGTGCACCGAGACGCCGTGGGCCTGCGCCCGGTAGTGCAGCCCTTCGAGCGCCGCGAGCAGCGCCGCCTTGCTGGCGCGGTAGGGCCCGGCGCCGGGGAAGCTCTGCAACGCCGCGGCCGAGAGCGTCGCCACGGCCTGGCCGCGCCCGGCACACAGGTGCGGCCACCACAGGCGCAGCGTGCGCAGCACACCGAGGGTGTTGACCTCCCAGGCCCACTGCCAGGCCGCGTCGGGCAGGTCGGGCGCATCGCCGCCGATGCCGCCGATGCCGGCGTTGGCAAAGACCATCGCGGCCGCGCGGCCGGCGAAGCGCTCGGCCACCGCGGCCATCGCGGCCTCGTCGCGCACGTCGACGGCGAAGCGGTCGGCGCGCGGGTCGATGTCGGCGGTGTGGCGATCGATCGCCACCACGTCGAGACCGCGCTCGACGAGTGCCGTGGTCAATGCCGCGCCGATGCCGGAGGCTGCGCCGGTGACCACGGCCAGCGTCCGATGAACAGCGGACGACGCATCGGACGAGCGGGACGAGAAAGCGGAAGAACGGGGGGAACAGGCCATGACAGGCTCCAGGTTTCGTTGCAGGCCAATCCCGCGCTTGGCCAACGAAACGGACGACTGTCAGGACGAACCTGGGGGTGTGTCGGAGGGTGAGAGCCTCTTGTGCGGGCGGGCGCCCCTCAGCACCCGGGGCGGGAGTGTAGTGGAGTTCGCCGCCGCGCGCACTGGGCAGCCGCGCCCCGGGCCAGTGCGCCACGCGCTGGGTGTGCGCATGCCCGAGTGGTCCTGCGTGGCCTGGCAGCAGCCTGCGGAGGACTCCCGACACAGGGTGGTCTGGGCGATGCAGTAGCAACATGAACCATACGGTTTTTGTTTTGTACGTCTCGGTATACATTGCGCCCGCCGGCGTCGCCCCTTGCCGCCGGCCTGTGTCTGCCACTCCACCAATGTCGCGCCCCATGCGGCGCATCGTGCCCAGGAGAACCCACATGACCACGTCCTCGTCCCTCTCCCGTCACTCGTTGGCCCTCGCCCTCGTGACTGCCGCACTGTCGGCGCCCCTGAGCGCGCTCGCAGCGCCGTCCTTCGCCCAATGCCGTGCGACCCAGGCGGTGGACTTCCCCGGCACCATCGTCGACGCCGCGGTCGCAACGCCAGCGTTGTCGACGCTGACGAGCCTGGTCGTGGCCGCCGGCCTGGCAGACGCACTCAGCGCCCCGGGGGACCTGACGGTGTTCGCACCGACCAACGATGCGTTCGCGAAGATTCCGGCCGGAGTCCTGGGCGCCATCGGCGGCGACACGGCGACGCTGACCGCGGTGCTGACCTACCACGTCGTGCCCGGCAAGGTCGATCCGCGCCACCCCGTCACCCGCAAGCTGACGACGCTGCAGGGGCAGACCTTGTTCGCCGGCTACAGCCGTGGCACCGGCCCGGCGGTCAACCAGTCGGTGGCCGACTGCACCGCCGTGCGCACCACCAACGGCACGGTCTGGATCGTCGACAGCGTGCTGCTGCCGCAGTTCCGGTGATCCGGTGAGCCGGTGCGGGGGCGCGGCAGCGCGCCCCCAGCCGGAGCCGGCTCGTGCGAGCGCGGCCCCGATGCGTGGCTGCCAACGTCAGGCCACGGTGCCGCCCAGCGACGAAGGCGGCCGGGCGGACGACTGCCGGGAGGTCGCGACCCAGCCGCGGAACGAGAACGCGGCGTAGAACAGCGCCACGTCCTCGAAGCCTGCCGCGCGCAGCAGGTCCTCGTCGTCGGCGGGTGTCAACAGCGGCAGGCGCTCGGTCATCGACCGGCCGGCCGTGGCAGCGCGCGCCGGGTCCGCCAGAACGCCTTGTGCGTAGGCGGCCGAGCGCGCCATCCAGCGCGCCGCGTCGGGGCCGGGCGGAGCGTGGTGGGCCACCACCAACCGCGCCCCCGGCCGCAGGCGTCGGTGCATCGCCTGCAGCACATGCAGGCGCTCGACACGGTCCATGAAGTGCAGCGTGAGCAGGCAGGTGGCACCGTCGAACGGCCCTTCGGGCGCCTGGTCCACCGTTCCCGTCACGAGGTGCACACGCTGCGCGTGCGCTGCCGTGGCGGCGCGCGCCACCTCCAGCATGGCGGACGCCGGGTCCACGCCGGTGAAGTGCCAGCCGGGCTGCGCCGCAGCCATGGCCGCGAGCTCCAGCCCTCCACCGGCACCCACCACGAGCACCTGCGCCGACGTGGGCGCGTGCTCGGCAAGCAGCAGCGCGGTCATGCGGTGCAGATCGGACAAACCCGGCACCTGGCGCACCGCACTTGCGGCGTAGGACGCGACAGCGGCCGGATCGGCGAAGTGCACCCGATGGTCGGGCACGGTGGGCTCCTCAGGGCATGGCAACGAGCGAGGCGTGTACCGCGGTGCCGGCCAGCGCGCCGTCGGCCACGGCCAGTGCGACCGTGCCCATCGGCCGTGCCAGGTCGCCGCAGGCAAACACGCCCGGCACCGAGGTCGCCTTCATCGTGTCGGTCCTGACGAACGGGCCCAGCAGGCCGACCTCGTGCTCGCAGCCCAGTTGCGCAGCCAGCGGCGAGGCCGGCGCGGTGCGCGGGGCGGTGAACAGGCCGGCGCATGCGATGCTGCGTCCGTCGGCCAGCAGCACTCGCGCCTCGTCGGTGATGGCGGCGATGCGGGTGGCCTCGAGCGTGACGCCGCGTGCGGCCAGCCGGCGGGCATCGTCCGCGCTCAGGTCCAGCGCGCCCTGCAGGAACAAGGTGACGCTGCCCCAGTCCGGCAGCAGCAGCGCCTGGTGCATGGCCACCGGGCCGGTGGCGATGAGACCGATCCGGCCCTGCTGCAGCTCGTAGCCGTGGCAGTAGGGGCAGTGGAACACGCTGCGGCCCCAGCGCTCGGCCAGACCGGGAATGTCGGGCAGCCCGTCGGTCACGACCATGGCCAGGATGACGCGGCGCGCTCGCGGGCGCGCGGGACCTGCGTGCAGTGCGAAGTCGTCGACGCGGCCGTCGATGGCGCTCACCGCCTCGTCGAACCATTGCACGGTGCCGTAGGCCTGCAGCTGCGCGCGCGCATCGGCCACGATGTCGCCGGGCGGGCGACCGTCCTGCGCCAGGAATCCATGGGAGCGGGCGGCGAAGCGGTTGCGACGTCTGCCGGTGTCGAACACGGCCACGCGCCGGCGCGCAAGGGCGAGCTGCAAGGCCGCCGACAGGCCGGCGAAGCTGCCGCCCACGATGGCAACGTCAAAGTTCATGCGACACCTGCTGGAGCGATCGGCCCGCTGCCGCGAGCCGGTGGTGAAAGTCGCGCGACAGCGTGGCCAGCGTCACCGCGCCCAGGCGCGCCAGCAGCAGCTCCCTGGCGTCGCGGTACGCGTGCTCCAGGGCCGCGTTGACGGCCTGCTCCACCAGGCAGCCCGGGCTGTCTTCGCGGTGCCCGACGGCGAGCAGTTCCGGCGCGCCGACCGCCTCGTGGATGTCACGCAGCGTGATGTGCTCCAGAGAACAGGAGAGCACCCAGCCGCCGCCGTGCCCCTTGGCCGAGGCCACGAAGCCCGTGTCGCGCAGGCCCGCCATCAGGCGGCGGATCACCACGGGGTTGGTCTGCATGACCTGGGCGAGCCACTCGGACGTGGCCGGCCGGTCGAGCTCGGCCAGGTGCAGCAGGCAGTGCAGGACACCGGAGAGGCGGGAATCTCGTTTCATGCAACTATTGTAGTTGCATGAAGCCGATCGCGTCGCGCCTGTCGCAGGGCCATGGACGAGAGGCCGACGCCGGGCGCCATCCGCCAGCTTGCGCAGGAACGCCGGGGGAAGCACGCGATGTACTCCGAGCCCATCCCCGGGAGACGCTCGCAATGGCTGCAGACTTCCCGGGCGGCAGGCTCGAGGCGCAGGCGCAACCGTCCTCGAAGTACCCGCTGGACGCGACAGTCCCGAGCACCGGCTCGCCGTTCTCGTCCACGGGCGTGGGGACCGTCTCGCAGCCCACCAGGATGCGGACCACGACGACGAAGCAGATGCGCAACAGGACGCGATGCCGTTCCCGCGGGACACCGCGTGACCGGGACAGGTCGACCACCGCCGGCTCAGAACCGGTATGCGGCTCCGAACGAATAGACCACCGGCCGGAAATCGATCGTGGTCTGCAGCACCGTGCTGCCTGAAGCCACCAACTTGCTCTTGACACGGAGCGCGGCCACGCTCGCAAACAGGCCCCACTGGGTGTCCAGGGCATAGTCGAAGCCGGCCTGCACGGCCCAGCCCGTGGAGTCGCCCATGCGCACGTCGGGCGCCAGCCTCGATCGGATGCCGGTGAAGCGCGTGTAGTTGAGGCCCGCACCGAGGTACGGCCGCAAGCCGTCGCCTCGCGCTCCGAAGTGGTAATTGACGAAGAGCGTCGGCGAGACGTTCCTGGCCGACAGGATGTCGTCGCCCAGGAACGCGACCGACCCCGTCGCCTTGGCCTCGATCCTGGGCGGCACGCCCAGCGCAAGCTCGGCCCCGATGCTCGGCGTGAACATGCGCTCGTAGGTCAGGAGCAGCGTGGTCGCGTCGCCGGTCTCGGCGTCGGCCCCTGCGGGGACCCCCACACCGGTGATGCCATCGGTGCGCGAATGGGTGGTGTACCGTGCCGCGCCGATCTTGAACATGTTGTCCTGCGCCGATGCACAACCGGCGGCGATGAGCCCGGCCAGACCCACGGCGGGCCAAAGAGGTGCGGTGTTCATTCGATGACTCCCGGAGGGCGACGGGTTCAGATCCACCCGAAGGACCTGAGTTGGGCAAGCACTGCGTCGCTGAAGGCCTTGTGCCCGCCGGTGGTGGGGTGGTTCAGGTCGGCGAAGAACCAGGTGTTCACATCGGCACCGTCTGCCAGTGCGTTGTAAGGCGCCAGCGGCGTCGCATTGCAGAACAGCGCCGACCCCCTGGCACTGGCAGGCATCCTGGCGGCATCGCAGGCAGGCGTCGTGACGTTGACGAACCCGTACGCCGACGGATCCTTGATCACGTTGTGGAAGAACGCATGCGCATGCAGCACCTGCACGGCCTGCCCGGCCAGTCCCTCGCGCAGCCAGAGCTCGAAGGTTTCGGGCAAGGTCTTGAGCATCGGGCGCAGGGCCTCCGGCAACGCGGCAGCCTCCGGCGTGAGGGACATGTCCAGCAGGTCGGTGACGGCGACGTACTTGCCGCCTTTGGCCAGGATCTCGTTGCGAATCAGGTCTGCCAGTTCCAGCGCGGCGGTCTTCATCGCCGATTGCGCCTGCGTCTGGGCGTCGAACACCAGCGCCTTGAACTGGTCTTCCGTGATGGTTCCCGCCCGCAACTTGGCTTGCGCCGCGAGCACGGCCGGAACGTACTGGCCTTCGAAAACCACGAAGACCTCATTGAACCCGGCCGAGATCAGGATCAGGTCGCTGGCCTTGAAGCTGCCGAAGCCGGCCAGATGGTTGGCAATCTGCGTCTTCACCGGCACCGTCAGCAGACCGCCGGCGTGGTTGTACCCGACCGGATCGGTGATTCGCGAACCGCCTTGCGCGTAGCCGGTGCAGGTGTGGGCAAGCGCCGGGACCTGGGCGGCAATCGGGCACTTCACCGACTGGCCAGCGAACCCTACCTCTGCCGGCGTGATCATCAGCCCCAGCGCGCCGGCCACGTTCTCGACCCAGACCGTGCTCGTTCCGGTAGAGGTCGGGAAGTTGGTCGTGAACTTGCCCCCCAGGTACACGGGCGGACTGGTCTCCGGGATCACCGTCGCGGGCGTGTACGTGCCAACGTCGCTCAGGCTGTCGCCGAAGGACACCACGGACGTGAACTCGCCTTTGGACGTGGGGGCACCACGCGGCGAGCCGCTGCCTGGCACGTTCGGGTCACCGCCGCCGCAGGCTGTCAGCCACACCGCCGTCAGGAGCGACAGCTGCCACGCCTTCATGAGCCTCATAGCACCTCCTTCGCCGGTCACCGAGCCGCGGCCGGTCATTCCGGTCGCCCAGACGACTGTGCCTGCGAGGCACGCTGACGCAATGAGCGCACTCATTTCAGTCGCCGAATCCTCCATGCCGGTGGCAGAAGGCGGGGACCCGCGACACGCACTGGTCGGTGGCGACGGAGTCCGGTTGCGAGCAGCAACGAGATCTGGCCGCGTCTGGTGCTCGCGGTGCGGGTGCGTCGCGCCGACGCTCCGCCGGCGGTTCCGGCGTGGCAACGCCCTTGCCTTGGCGGCTCCTTGAAGAGGGTCGGCGCAGTTGCTCCGATCTGCCGCTGCTGCCCATCTTGCTGCGGCTGTCCACCCTGGAGCGAGCACTGGTGATCGTCCGGTTTCGTCCGGGTCCCGGTGGCGTCGAACGGCTGCTACGTCGACGCGACACCCGACAAGGTCCTGACCGCGGGTCGGGCAGCTTTGGAGAGGCCCGACGGGCGGGCATGGGTGGAACTGAACCAGTCGCATGGAGCGAGAACGGCCGGTCGCGCCGGACCTCTACGGTCGCCGCGGTGGTCCGTTGTCCGCGCCGGCTGCCGCGGGCTGCTGCTGCCGTAGCGGTCTCAGATCAGTCTGCTTCCACTTTCAGCCAGCTGGCTTGGATGTCGTCAGACGGCTGGGATGGCGGACTTGTTCTCGCCAAAGAGAACAAGGGGCGCCAAAGCGCCCCTTGTTCAATACGTCGGCCCGCCGGGCCGCGCCCGCTCAATCCGCCTGCTTGCGCAGGAACGCCGGGATCTCGATCTCGTCCATGCCGTTGCTGGCCAGCGCGTCGACCTTCGCCGCGGCCTGGCTGCGCGCGCTGCGCCACACGCTGGGCGTGTTCATGCCCGTGTAGTCGTGCGTGGTGGCCGCCGCCGGCGTGCCCTGGCCCACGGTGGCGGGCTGGGTCAGGATCGGCAGGTTGTCGGTGCCGGTGCGCAGCACGGGCTGCGCCATCGGCGGCGGCACCACGGCCAGCGGCGGCGCCACCGGCGGGCGCTGCTCGGCCTTGCGCGCGGCCGAGCTCAGGCCGGTGGCGATCACCGTCACGCGCAGCTGGTCGCCCAGGCTCTCGTCGTACGCGGTGCCGAAGATCACGTGCGCGTCGTCGGCCGCGTAGCGGCGGATGGTGTTCATCGCGTTGCGGCTCTCGGCCAGCTTGAACGTGCCCTTGCTCGCCGCGATCAGCACCAGCACGCCACGCGCGCCGCTGAGGTCGATGCCTTCCAGCAGCGGGCAGGCCACGGCTGCGTCGGCCGCCTTCGTCGCGCGGTCGGGGCCGCCGGCCACGGCCGTGCCCATCATCGCCTTGCCGGGCTCGCTCATCACCGTCTTCACGTCTTCGAAGTCGACGTTCACCAGGCCGGGGATGTGGATGATGTCGCTGATGCCGCCCACCGCGTTCTTCAGCACGTCGTTGGCGTGCGCGAAGGCCTGCTCCTGCGTCACGTCGTCGCCCATCACCTCCAGCAGCTTCTCGTTGAGCACGACGATCAGGCTGTCGACGTTGGCTTCGAGCTCGGCCACGCCGTCGTCGGCCTGCTTGCCGCGGCGCTTGCCCTCGAAGTCGAAGGGCTTGGTCACCACGCCCACGGTCAGGATGCCCATCTCCTTGGCCACGCGCGCGATCACCGGTGCCGCGCCGGTGCCGGTGCCGCCGCCCATGCCGGCAGTGATGAACAGCATGTGCGCGCCCGAGATCGCGTCCTGGATGCGCGACACCGCCTCTTCGGCGGCGTTGCGGCCCACCTCGGGCTTGCTGCCCGCGCCCAGGCCGGTGGCGCCCAGCTGCACCAGCGTGCTCGCGGCGCTGCGGTTGAGCGCCTGCGCGTCGGTGTTGGCGCAGATGAAGTCCACGCCCTGGACGCCCTGGGCGATCATGTGCTCGACGGCGTTGCCGCCGCCGCCGCCCACGCCGATCACCTTGATCTGCGTGCCCTGGTCAAATTCTTCGATCATTTCGATGGGCATGTGAGCCTCCTAGCGAGTGTGTGTGCAGTTGCCAAACCAAGAACAGAGAACGTTGTCGACCATGTCGGGGGCTGGACCCCTCTTCAGAAATTTCCCAGGAACCAGTCCTTCGCGCGGCCCAGCAGCGTCGTCACCGACCCCGCCTGCGCCGCCGCCTTGTGGCCCCGCTGGCGTGCCAGCCGGGCTTCCTCCAACAACCCCATGACGGTGGCCGAACGCGGGTTCGCCACCATGTCGCCCAGCGGCCCGCCGTACAGCGGCAGGCCGCGCCGCACGGGCTTGAGGAAGATGTCCTCGCCCAGCTCCACCATGCCCGGCATGACGCTCGAGCCGCCGGTGATGACGATGCCGCTGGACAGCAGCTCCTCGTAGCCGCTGTCGCGGATGACCTGGTGCACCAGGCTGAAGATCTCCTCCACGCGCGGCTCGATCACGCCGGCCAGCGCCTGGCGGCTCAGCATGCGCGGCGCGCGGTCGCCGAGACCCGGCACTTCCACCTGTTCGCCCGGGTCGGCCAGCAGCTGCTTGGCGACGCCGTACTCGACCTTGATCTCCTCGGCGTCCTTGGTCGGCGTGCGCAGCGCCATCGCGATGTCGCTGGTGATCAGGTCGCCGGCGATCGGGATCACGGCGGTGTGGCGCACGCTGCCGTCGGTGTAGATCTGCACGTCGGTGGTGCCGGCGCCGATGTCGACCACGCACACGCCCAGGCTCTTCTCGTCGTCGGTCAGCACGGCCGCGGCGCTGGCGCTCGGGTTCAGCACCAGGCGCTCCACCTCCAGCCCGCAGCGGCGCACGCACTTCAGGATGTTCTCGGCCGCACTCTGCGCGCCGGTGACGATGTGCACCTTCACCTCGAGCCGGCTGCCGCTCATGCCGATGGGCTCCTTGACCTCGTGACCGTCGATCACGAACTCCTGCGGCTCCACCAGCAGCAGCCGCTGGTCGTTGGGGATGTTGATGGCCTTGGCGGTCTCGACCACGCGGTTCACGTCGACCGGCGTCACCTCGCGGTTGTCGCGCACGATGACCATGCCGGTGCTGTTCTGGCCGCGGATGTGGCTGCCGGTGATGCCGGTGTAGACGCTGGTGATCTTGCAGGCGGCCATCATCTCGGCCTCCTTCAGCGCCTGCTGGATGCTCTGCACCGTGGCGTCGATGTTCACCACCACGCCGCGCTTGAGGCCGTGCGTGCTGGCCACGCCCAGGCCGGCCACGCGCAGGTCGCCGTCGGGCATGACCTCGGCCGCCACCACCATGACCTTGGCGGTGCCGATGTCCAGGCCGAAGACCAGGTCCTTGTATTCCTTGGCCATGTGTTGCCTCAGAAGCTGTGAATGAACCCGGCGCGTCCGAGCAGACTGCCCGGCGCGCCTGGATCTAGGCGCAAAGCACAGCCGTAGCTCGGGCTACGGCGCGCACTTGCAACGACGAGCCAGGCGCGTTGGGCGGGATGAGCGGGCGTGGCGGGTTTGTTCACAGCTTCTCAGTTGTTCGTCTTCACGGCGGGTGCCGTGGTGGTGACGCCGCGCAGCCGCACCGCATAGCCGTCGGTGTGGCGCAGGTCGGCGTAGACCAGGGGTTGCTGGTAGCGGCCCGTCACCTGGCCGACGGTGCGCACGAAGCGGTCGGTGCGCGCCAGCACCTCGTCGGCGCTGCCGCGGCCCAGCTCGACGCTGGCGCCGTTGTCGAGTTCCACGCGCCAGGAACCGCGGCCCGACAGGTGCAGCGCCGCGATCTCCAGCGCCAGCGGCGCCAGCGCCGGCTGCAGCCGCCGGTACAGCGCCAGCATCTGCGCCGCGCTGTCGTCGGGGCCGCTGAACTGCGGCAAGGCCTCGTCCTCGACGTCGCCCAGGTTGGCCTCGAAGATCTCGCCGTGGCTGTTCACGAGGCGTTCGCCGCCGCTGCCGGCCTCGCCCGGGCCCTGCCACAGCGCAGCGGCCTGGTGTTCTTCCAGGCGCACGGCGAGCCGGTTCGGCCACACGCGGCGCACCACCGCCTGGCGCACCCAGGGCACGGTCTGGAAGGCGGCGCGCGCCTGCTGCAGGTCGATGCTGAAGAAGTTGCCGCGCAGCAGCGGCAGCGCGTTGGCGCGCACGGTGCCCACGCTGTTGCGCGTGAGGTCGCCGTCGAGCTGCACGGCACGCAGCGTGAACAGCGGCGCCCGGCTCAGCCACGCCACCGCAGCCGCCGCCAGCGCCAGCGCCGCCAGCGCGAACACGCCCACCGCGACGCCGTTCATCAGGCGCACGTCCAGCGGCCAGGCCGGCGGCATGGTGCGCGTGGGGGCGGCGTTGCGGGCCATCGTGTTCAGGCGGGGCGGGTGCCGTCGAGCGTGGCCGCGGCCACCAGCTGCAGGCACAGCTGCTCGTAGCTGATGCCGGCGGCGCGTGCGGCCATCGGCACCAGCGAGTGGCCGGTCATGCCGGGGCTGGTGTTCATCTCCAGCAGGAAGGGCTTGCGGTCGCTGGCGCGGATCATCAGGTCGGCGCGGCCCCAGCCGCGGCAGCCGAGCGCGCGGTAGGCGGCCAGCGTCAGCCGCTGCACCTCGGCTTCCTCGGCGGACGGCAGGCCGCTCGGGCAGCGGTAGCCCGTGTCGTCGCTGAAGTACTTGTGCTCGTAGTCGTAGTTGCCGTCGGGGGCCTCGATGCGGATCACCGGCAGCGCGCGCGCCGAGGCGCCGCTGCCCAGCACGGCACAGGTGACTTCCAGGCCCTCGATGAACTCCTCGCACAGCACGTCGGGGTCGTGCTGCGCCGCCAGCGCCACCGCCTGCTGCATCTGTGAATAGCCGGCGACCTTGGTGATGCCGATCGACGAGCCCTCGTGCGGCGGTTTCACGATCAGTGGCAGGCCCAGCGCGTCGGGCACCGCCACCACCGCCTCGCGCGTGTGCGTGCCGGCGGCCAGCACCTGCCAGCGCGGCGTCGGCAGCCCTTCGGCGACGAAGATGCGCTTGCTCATGACCTTGTCCATCGCCACCGCGCTGGCCATCACGCCGCTGCCGGTGTAGGGAATGCCCAGCAGTTCCAGCGCGCCCTGCACCGTGCCGTCTTCGCCATGGCGGCCGTGCAGCGCGATGAACACGCGTGCATAGCCTTCGCGCTTCAGGTCGGCCAGGTCGCGTTCGGCGGGGTCGAAGGCGTGCGCGTCCACGCCCTGCGACTGCAGCGCACGCAGCACGCCGGCGCCCGACATCAGCGACACCTCGCGCTCGGCGCTGCTGCCGCCCATCAGCACCGCGACCTTGCCCAGATCGGCCCCGTTCATGCGGCACCTCCCACCAGGTCGACCACCTTCTGCGGCACGCTGCCCATCGAGCCGGCGCCCATCGCGATGACGACGTCGCCGTCACGCGCGAAGTCGGCGATGGCCTGCGGCAGCTCGGCCACGTCGTCGACGAACACCGGGTCCACCTTGCCGGCCACGCGCAGCGCGTGGGCGAGTGCGCGGCTGTCGGCGGCGACGATGGGGCTCTCGCCGGCGGAATACACCTCGGTCAGCAGCACCGCGTCGGCGCGGCCCATGACCTTCACGAAGTCCTCGAAGCAGTCGCGCGTGCGGGTGTAGCGGTGCGGCTGGAAGGCCAGCACCAGGCGCCGGCCCGGGAAGGCACCGCGCGCGGCGGCCAGCACCGCGGCCATCTCGGCGGGGTGGTGGCCGTAGTCGTCGATCAGCGTGAAGCGGCCCCCGCCGTGGCTGGCGCTGGCGGGCAGCTCGCCGTAGCGCTGGAAGCGCCGGCCGACGCCGGTGAAGCCGGCCAGCGCACGCACGGTGGGCACGTCGGGCAGCTCCAGCTCCATCGCCACGGCGATGGCCGCCAGCGCGTTCAGCACGTTGTGCTGGCCGGGCAGGTTCAGCGTGACGGCCAGGTCGGGCATCTGCACGCCGTTGCGCCGCTGCACCGTGAAGCGCATCTGCCCGCCGGGCAGCGCCACCACGTCCACCGCGCGCACCATCGCGTCTTCGGAGGTGCCGTAGCTGACGATGGGCCGCGACAGCATCGGCATGATGGCCTTCACGCCCGGGTCGTCGCCGCACAGGATGGCGGCGCCGTAGAACGGCATGCGGTGCACGAAGTCGACGAAGGCCCCGCGCAGCTTGCTCAGGTCGTGGCCGTAGGTCTCCATGTGGTCGGCGTCGATGTTGGTCACCACCGCCATCACCGGCATCAGGTTCAGGAACGAGGCGTCGCTCTCGTCGGCCTCGACCACGATGTACTCGCCCGACCCCAGGCGCGAATTGGCTCCGGCCGCCAGCAGCTTGCCGCCGATCACGAACGTGGGGTCGAGCCCGGCTTCGTTGAGCACGCTGGCCACCAGCGAGGTGGTGGTGGTCTTGCCGTGCGTGCCGGCGATCGCGATGCCCTGCTTCAGCCGCATCAGCTCGGCCAGCATCACCGCGCGCGGCACCAGCGGTACGCGGCGCGCGCGTGCGGCGATGACCTCGGGGTTGTCGCCCTTCACCGCGGTGGACGTGACCACGGCGTCGGCGCCGGCGATGTTCTCGGCGGCGTGGCCGATGGCCACGCGCACGCCGAGCGCCGCCAGGCGCTGCGTGACGGCGCCGTCACTCTGGTCGGAACCGCTGACGCGGTAGCCCAGGTTGTGCAGGATCTCGGCGATGCCGCTCATGCCGGCACCACCGATGCCGACGAAGTGGATGTGCTTGACGGCGTGTTTCATCGTTGCATCAGACCTTCGATCAGGTCGGCCACCCGGGCCGCGGCTTGTGGCCGGGCCAGGGCGCGGGCCTTGTTGGCCATGGTGAGCAGCTGCGCGCGCGTGAGGCCGCGCAGCGCGTCGGACAGCGCCTGCGCGCTCAGCCCCGCCTGCGGCAGGTGCAGGGCCGCGCCGTGCGCCGCCAGCAGTTCGGCGTTGTCGCGCTGGTGGCTGGTGGTGCGCACGATCAGCGGCACCAGCAGCGCCGGCACGCCGGCGGCACACAGTTCGCTGACGGTGATGGCACCGGCGCGGCAGACCATCAGGTCGCAATCGGCCAGCCGGCGTGGCATGTCCTCGATGAAGGGCAGCACCTCGGCATCGATGCCGGCGGCGGCGTAGGCCGCGCGCACGCTGCCTTCCATCGCGCTGCCGGTCTGGTGCGTGACCTGCGGGCGCTGCCCGGCCGGCAGCAGTGCCAGTGCGGCGGGCAGCGTCTCGTTCAGCACCTGCGCACCCAGGCTGCCGCCCACCACCAGCAGGCGCAGCGGGCCGCTGCGGCCGGCGTAGCGCACCGCGGGTTCGGGCAGGGCTTCGATCTCGGCGCGCACCGGGTTGCCGGTGACCACGCCCTGCTTCGCAGCGCGCGCGGCCGGGCCGTCGAAGCCGAAGGCCACGCGGTCGGCCACCGGCAGCAGCGCCTTGTTGCTCAGCAGCAGCGCGGCATCGGCGTTCACCAGCACCAGCGGCTTGTTCAGCAGGCTGGCCATCAGGCCGCCCGGGAAGCACACGTAGCCGCCCATGCCCAGCACGGCATCGGCGCCGCGGCGGCGCAGGATGCCGATGCAGTCCCAGAAGGCCTTCAGCAGCCGCAGGCCGCCGAGCGCCGTCTCGGCGAGGTTCTTGCCGCGCAGGCCGCTGAAGGCGATCTGGTCCATCGCGATGCCCGAGTTCGCTTCGGGCGGCACGAGCTTGTTCTCCATGCCGGTGCGCGTGCCCAGCCAGCTGACGCTCCAGCCGCGGCGCTGCAGTTCGCGCGCCACCGCCAGGCCCGGCATCACGTGCCCGCCGGTGCCCGCGGCCATGATCACGAGGTGGCTCATCCTGCCCCCCCTCGCATCATCGCGCGGCTTTCAATGTCCACCCGCAACACCAGCGCCATCGCCACCAGGTTCATCAGGATGGCCGAGCCGCCGTAGCTCATCAGCGGCAGCGTCAGGCCCTTGGTCGGCAGCACGCCCAGGTTCACGCCCATGTTGATGAAGGCCTGCGCGCCCATCCAGATGCCGATGCCCTGCACCATCAGGCCCGCGAACACGCGGTCCAGCGCCACCGCCTGGCGGCCGATCAGGAAGATGCGGCGGGTCATCCAGAAGAACAGCACGATGACCGCGGCGACGCCGACGAAACCGAGTTCCTCGCCGATCACCGCCAGCAGGAAGTCGGTGTGCGCCTCGGGCAGGTAGTGCAGCTTCTCGACGCTGGATCCCAGGCCCTGGCCGAAGAACTCGCCGCGGCCGAAGGCGATCAGCGAATGCGTGAGCTGGTAGGCCTTGCCCTGCGCGTAGGCCGGGTTCCACGGGTCCAGGTAGGCCAGGATGCGCGCGCGGCGCAGGTCGTCGAAGGCGATGATGGTGGCGAACGCCGCCACCACCACGGCCGCGATCAGGAAGAACATGCGGCCGTTGACGCCGCCCAGGAACAGGATGCCCATCGCGATGGTCGCGATCACGATGAAGGCGCCCATGTCGGGCTGGCGCAGCAGCAGCACGCCGACGAAGAACACGGCGACCGCCATCGGCCAGACGGCCCGGAAGAAGTTCTCCTTCACGTCCATCTTGCGCACCATGTAGCTGGCGGCGTACATCGCGATGGCCAGCTTGGCCAGCTCGCTGGGCTGGAAGTTCATGATGCCCAGCGGGATCCAGCGGCGCGCGTTGTTCACCACCTTGCCGATGAAGGGCAGCAGCACCGCCACCAGCAGCACCAGCGCGATGACGAAGACCAGCGGCGCGTGTTTCTCCCAGAACGCCATCGGCACCTGCACGACGGCCAGCGCGACGACGAAGCCGATGCCCAGCGCCAGCAGGTGGCGCTGGAGGAAGAACGTGGGCGCGTAGCTCGCGAACTTCGGGTTGTCGGGCAGCGCGACCGAAGCCGAATACACCATCACCAGGCCCAGCGCGAGCAGCGTGCACACCACCGCCAGCAGCGCCTGGTCGAAGGCCAGCAACCGCGCCGGGCGGGCGCCGGCGACGTCGATGCGGTCGCGCACGGGCAGTGCGCCCGCGGCCTGGCGGCCGAAGGCGAACCAGTTCCTGAGCGTGGCCGCGACGTTCATGCGACCTGCCCCCGCTCGTGCGCCAGCGCCTGCACCGCGGCGACGAAGACCTCGGCGCGGTGGGCGTAGTTGCGGAACATGTCGAGGCTGGCGCAGGCCGGGCTCAGCAGCACGGCGTCGCCGGGTGCGGCCTGCGTGAAGCACCAGGCCACGGCCGCTTCCAGCGTGGCGTGGCGCTGCAGCGGCAGGCCGGCGGTGGCCGGGGCGATGGCAGCCTCGATGGCTTCGGCGTCGCGGCCGATGGTGGCCACCGCGCGCGCGAAGCGCTGCACGGGGGCCGCCAGCGGCGTGAAGTCCTGCCCCTTGCCGTCGCCGCCCAGGATGACGACCAGCTTTGCCGGTGCCTTGTCGGCACCCAGGCCTTCCAGCGCCGCGACGGTGGCGCCGACGTTGGTGCCCTTGCTGTCGTCGAAGGCCTCGACCTCGTTGACGGTGCCGATCCATTCGACGCGGTGCGGCTCGCCGGCGTACTCGCGCAGCGCATGCAGCATGGGCGCCAGCGGGCAGTCGATGGCGGTGGCCAGCGCCAGCGCGGCCAGCGCGTTGGCGGCGTTGTGGCGGCCGCGCACGCGCAGCGCGTCGGCCGGCATCAGGCGCTGCAGGTGGATCTCGGCTTCCTCGCCCTTCTTCGGCTTCACGGTCTCGTCGGCCGGCAGCGCGCGCACCAGCCAGGCCATGCCGTTCTCGGTGACGAGGCCGAAGTCGCCGGGCCGGCGCGGTGCGTCCAGGCCGAAGCGCAGCACGGCGCGTTCGATCGGCCTGCCGCGGCCCTTCACCGGCACCGGGGCCGGCACCATGGCCTCGACGGCGGCGTCGTCGCGGTTGACCACCATCACCGCACGGCTGCCGAAGACGCGTGCCTTGGCCGCGCTGTAGGCAGCCATGCTGCCGTGCCAGTCGAGGTGGTCCTGCGTGATGTTCAGGACCGTGGCCGCGGCGGGTTCGAAGCCCTGCACGGCGTCGAGCTGGAAGCTGCTGAGTTCGAGCACCCACACCTGCGGCAGGTCGTCGCTGCGGGCCGCCAGCGTGTCCAGCATCGTGGGCCCGATGTTCCCGGCCACCGCCACCGTCCTGCCGGCGCGCTCGACCAGCAGCGCGGTCATCGCCGTCGTCGTCGTCTTGCCATTGGTGCCGGTGATGGCCAGGATCTGCGGCGCGTAGCCGTCGATCGCCGCCAGCGCCTGCACGAACAGGTCGAGCTCGCCCTGCACCGGCAGCTCGCGGAAACGTGCCTCCTGGACCAGCGGTGCGATGCGTGGGTCGTAGGGCGACAGGCCGGGGCTCTTCAGCACGCGGTCGACGCCTTCGAGCTGGGCCGCCGTGAGGTCGCCACTCAGGCGCTCGGCCTGCGGGCAGTCGGCCGCCAGCGCCTCGGCGCCGGGCGGGGACTGGCGCGAGTCCCACACGCGCACGGCAAAGCCGCGCTGCGTGCACCAGCGCGCCATCGCCAGGCCGCTGTCGCCGAGGCCGAGGATGAGGACGGTGTGCTGCACGGTGCTCATCGCAGCTTGAGGCTGGCCAGGCCGACCAGGCACAGCAGCATCGTGATGATCCAGAAGCGCACCACGACCTGGGTCTCGGTCCAGCCCTTCTTCTCGAAGTGGTGGTGCAGGGGCGCCATCAGGAAGACGCGCCGGCCTTCGCCGTACTTCCGCTTCGTGTACTTGAACCAAGTCACCTGGATCATCACGCTCAGCGCCTCGGCGACGAAGATGCCGCCCATGATCCCGAGCACGATCTCCTGGCGCGTGATGACGGCCACCGTGCCCAAGGCGCCGCCGAGCGACAGCGCGCCCACGTCGCCCATGAACACCTGCGCCGGATTGGCGTTGAACCACAGGAAGGCCAGGCCCGCGCCGGCCAGCGCGGCGCAGAACACCAGCAGTTCGCCCGAGCCCGGGATGTGCGGGAACAGCAGGTAGCGGCTGAACACCGCGTTGCCGGTGATGTACGCGAAGATGCCCAGCGCGCTGCCCACCATCACCACCGGCATGATGGCCAGGCCGTCCAGGCCGTCGGTGAAGTTCACCGCGTTGCTGGCGCCGACGATGACGAACCAGCTGAGCGCGATGAAGCCGAACACGCCCAGCGGGTAGCTCACGGTCTTGAAGAACGGCACCATCAGGTCGGCCTTGGGCGGCAGCTCGTTCGAGAAGCCGCTGGTGACCCAGCGCACGAAGAGTTCCAGCACGCGCAGGTTGGACGTCTCCGACACGCTGAAGGCCAAGTACAGCGCCGCCACCAGGCCGATCAGGCTCTGCCAGAAGAACTTCTCGCGCGAGCGCATGCCCTCGGGGTCCTTCTTCACGACCTTGCGCCAGTCGTCGGCCCAGCCGATGGCGCCGAAGCCGAAGGTCACGACCATCACGATCCAGACGAAGCGGTTGCTCCAGTCGAACCACAGCAGCGTGCTGACGCCGATGCCGATCAGCACCAGCACCCCGCCCATCGTGGGCGTGCCGCGCTTCTGCAGGTGGGCCTGCACGCCGTACTCGCGCACCGGCTGGCCGATCTTCAGTTCGGTGAGCTTGCGGATCACCCACGGCCCGAAGCTCAGGCCGATCAGCAGCGACGTCATCGCCGCCAGCACCGCACGGAACGTGAGGTACTGGAACACGCGCAGGAAGCCCAGCTGCTCGGGGTAGAGCTGCGTCAGCAGCTGGCTCAGGGCGAGCAGCATCAGGCGGCCCCTCCGGCAGGCAGGTCCTGCATCGACTGCAGGGCCTGCACGACCTGTTCCATCTTCATGAACCGCGAGCCCTTCACCAGGACCGAGGCCGCGGCCGGCGCCTCGTGCAGCGCGGCGACGACGGCGGCGGCATCGGCGAAGTGGCGCTTGGCCAGCGCGTGTGCCGACAGCGTGCCCGCGGTCCACACGGTCTCGATGCCGCGCGCGCGCGCCGCGGCGCCGACCTCGGCGTGGAACTCGGCGCCGCGCTCGCCGACCTCGCCCATCTCGCCCAGCACCAGCCAGCGCGGGCCGGGCAATGCGGCCAGCACGTCGATGGCGGCCAGCATCGAGTCGGGGTTGGCGTTGTAGGTGTCGTTGACCAGCGTCACGGCGCGGCCGCCGATCTGCAGGCGCTGCACCTGCGAGCGGCCGGACACCGGCTCGAAGGCGGCAAGACCACGCGCCACCGCGTCCAGCGGCACGCCCGCGGCCAGCGCGCAGGCGGTGGCGGCCAGCGCGTTCTTCACGTTGTGGCGGCCGGCCAGCTGCAGCGTCGTGGCGGTGCTGCCCTGCGGCGTGTGCAGCGTCAGCGCCCAGTGCGTGCCCTGCCACTGCGCGTCGGCCGTGAGGTCGGCCGGAGCCCCGGCGGTGGCGTCCAGCGCGAAGGTCAGCACCCGGCGGCTGCCGGCCAGCGAGCGCCACAGCGGCGTGAAGGCGTCGTCGGCCGGGAACACCGCGGTGCCGTCCGCGGGCAGCGCAGCGATGGCGCTGCCGTTCTCGCGCGCCACGGCCTCGACCGTGGCCATGAATTCCTGGTGCTCGCGCTGCGCGTTGTTGACGAGCGCGATCGTCGGGCGGGCGATGGCCGCGAGCTCGCCGATCTCGCCCGGGTGGTTCATGCCCAGCTCGACGACGCCGGCGCGGTGCGTCGCGCGCAGGCGCAGCAGCGTCAACGGCACGCCGATGTGGTTGTTCAGGTTGCCCTGCGTCGCGAAGGCCGCGTCGCCGAAGGCGGTGCGCAGGATGCTGGCGACCATCTGCGTCACCGTGGTCTTGCCGTTGCTGCCGGTCACCGCCACCAGCGGCAGCGTGCAGCGCGCGCGCCACTGCGCCGCCAGCGTCTGCAGCGCCTGCAACGTCTGCGGCACCAGCAGGCCGGGCAGCGTGCTCTCGCCCAGGCCGTGTTCGGCCAGCGCCGCCACGGCGCCGGCGGCGCGCGCCTGCGGCAGGAAGTCGTGCGCGTCGAAGCGCTCGCCGCGCAATGCCACGAACAGGTCGCCCTCGCGCAGCGTGCGCGTGTCGGTGTGCACGCGCTCGAAGACGATGTCGCCGCGGCCCACCAGCGTGGCGCCGGGCAGCAGGGCCTGGGCTTGCTGCAGGCTCAGCATGCGGGCCTCCGCTGCAGCGCGGCGCGGGCCTCGGCCTCGTCGCTGAAGGGCAGGCGCTGGCCGCGCACTTCCTGGTAGTCCTCGTGGCCCTTGCCGGCCAGCAGCACCACGTCCTGCGGCGCGGCCGACAGCACCGCGTGCGCGATCGCGGCGCGGCGGTCCTCGATGACGTCCACCTCGTCGTGGCCGGGCACGCCGGCCAGGATCTGCGCCAGGATGAAGTCGGGTGCTTCGTCGCGCGGGTTGTCGCTGGTGAGCACCACGTGGTCGGCGCCGCGCTCGGCGATGGCACCCATCAGCGGGCGCTTGGTGGCGTCGCGGTTGCCGCCGCAGCCGAACACGCACCACAGCCGGCCGCCGCGTGCCGCAGCCAGCGGGCGCAGCGCCTGCAGCACCTTGTCGAGCGCGTCGGGCGTGTGGGCGTAGTCCACCACCACCTCGGGCCCGGCACCGGCGGCCGCGCCCAGGCGCTGCATGCGGCCGGGCACCGGCGTCAGCCGCGGCACCACGGCCGCGGCATCGGCCAGCGGCACGCCCAGCGCGCGCAAGCCGGCCAGCACCACCAGCAGGTTGTGCACGTTGTAGTCGCCGATCAGCGTGCTGCGCACCGGCACCACGACGCCGTCCTCGAAGAGCTGGAACGCGAGGCCGCCGTCGACGTAGCGCACCTGCGTGGCCTGCAGCCGCGCGCCGCGCTGCAGCGAGACGGTCCAGACGTCCAGGCCGCTGAGTTCGGCGGCCAGCGCCGCGCCCTGCTCGTCGTCGATGTTGATGGCCGCGGCGCGCAGGCCCGGCCAGGCGAACAGCGCGCGCTTGGCGGCCCAGTAGGCTGCCATGTCGCCGTGGTAGTCGAGGTGGTCGCGCGTGAAGTTGGTGAACAGCGCGACGTCGATCGCCGCGGCGTCCAGCCGGTGCTCGACGATGCCGATCGACGACGCCTCCAGCGCGCACGCCGCAAATCCCTGGTCGACGAAGCGGCGGAACGCGGCATGCAGCGTCACCGGGTCCGGCGTGGTGAGGCCGGTGTGCACGACGGTGCCGGAGGCTGCCGCGCCATCGGCCGCCGCCAGCGGCGGTTCACCGATCCCGAGCGTGCCCATCACCCCGCAGCGCCGGTCCAGCAGCGTCAGCGCCTGCGCCGTCCACCACGCCGTGCTGGTCTTGCCGTTGGTGCCGGTGGTGGCCACCACCTGCAGGGCGTCGCTGGGCTGGCCGAAGTAGGCGTGGGCGATGCCGCCGGTGGCGGCCTTCAGCCCCGGCAGCGCGGCGATGCGGGCGTCCTCGAAGCCGAAGGCCTCGATGCCGCCGGCCTCGACCAGGCACGTGGACGCACCCGCGGCCAGCGCCTGCTGCACGAAGCGCCGGCCGTCGTTGGCATAACCCGGCCAGGCGATGAAGGCGTCGCCGGCCTGCACCAGGCGGCTGTCGGTGCGCAGCGTGCCGGTGACCCAAGACGACAACCAGCGCGCCGCGGCTTCGGGGGATCTCAGTCGTGTCAGCGGCATGTTCAGAAGCTTTCCTGCTCGGCCACGACCGGCTTGCTGACGATCTGCGCCTGCACGTCGATGTCGGGCGGCACGTTCATCATGCGCAGCGTGTTCTGCACCACCTGGCTGAACACGGGTGCGGCGACCTCGCCGCCGTAGAAGACCCCCTTGCCGGGCTCGTCGACCAGCACGGCCACGACGATGCGCGGGTTCTTCACCGGCGCGATGCCGACGAACCAGCTGCGGTACTTGTTGCCGTAGCTCTTGCCTTCCTGCTTGCGCGCGGTGCCCGACTTGCCGCCCACCGAATAGCCGATCGCCTGCGCCTTCGGACCGGTGCCGCCCGGGCCGGCGGCCAGGCGCAGCATCTCGCGCACGGCGTGCACGGTCTCGGGCTTGAACACCCGCTGGCCCGGCGGCAGCGGCTCCTGGCGCAGCATGCTGGGCGTGACGACGTCGCCGTCGCGCGCGAACACGGTGTAGGCGCGCGCCAGCTGGAACAGGCTGGTGCTCAGGCCGTAGCCGTAGCTCATGGTCGCCTGCTCGATCGGGCGCCAGGTCTTGTAGGGGCGCAGCCGGCCGGTGACGACGCCGGGGAACTCGATCTGCGGCTTCTGGCCGAAGCCGACCGCGCTGTAGAGCTCCCACATCTCGCGCGGCTGCATCTGCATCGCCATCTTCACGGTGCCGACGTTGCTGCTCTTCTGGATGATCTCGCTCACCGACAGCACGCCGTGCGGGTGCGCGTCGGTGATGGTGGAGCCGGTGACGGTGATGCGGCCCGGCGCGGTGTCGAAGCGGGTCTCGGGGCGCACGCGGCCGGTCTCGAGGGCCAGCGCCGCGATGAAGGGCTTCATCGTCGAGCCGGGCTCGAAGGTGTCGGTGAGCGCGCGGTTGCGCAGCTGCTCGCCCTTCAGGTTCTGGCGCGCGGCGGGATTGAAGCTCGGGTAGTTGGCCAGCGCCAGCACCTCGCCGGTCTGCGCGTCCAGCACCACCACGCTGCCGGCGCGGGCCCTGTGCTCGGCCACCGCGTCGCGGATGCGCTGGTAGGCGAAGAACTGCACCTTCGAGTCGATGGCCAGCGTGATGTCCTGGCCGTTGACGGGGTCGGTCTGGTCGCCGATGTCCTCGACCACGCGGCCCAGCCGGTCCTTGACGACCGCGCGCGCGCCGTTGCGGCCCTGCAGTTCCTTCTGGAAGCGCAGCTCGATGCCTTCCTGGCCGCGTTCCTCGACGTTGGTGAAGCCGACCACGTGCGCCGCGGCCTCGCCCTCGGGGTAGTGGCGGCGGTACTCGCGCACCTGGTGCACGCCCGGGATGCCCAGCGCCTTCACCTCGGCCCAGACGGGGTCGTCGACCTGGCGGCGCAGCCAGGCGAAGTTGGGGCTGCCGTCGAGCCGGTCGTTCAGGTCGGACAGCTTCATGCCCAGCGTCCTGGCCAGGGCGCGGCGCTGCGCGGTGTCGGCCTGGAAGTCCTTCGGGATCACCCACACGCTGGGCGCGGGCACGGACGTCGCCAGCACCAGGCCGTTGCGGTCGAGCACGCGGCCGCGGCTGGCCGGCAGCTCGAGCTGGTGCGCGTAGCGCTTCTCGCCCTGCATCTGGTAGAAGTCGGCGCCGATCAGCTGGATCCACACCGCGCGGCCCAGCAGCACCAGGAAGGCGACGCCGACCAGGAACACGACGAAGCGCGACCGCCACGGCGGCGTCTTGCTCGCCAGCAGCGGGCTGGTGGCGTAGTTGACGCTGCGCACGGTGGTGCCGGCGTTGCGCGGGGTGCGGCTCATCGCGCCACCCCCGAGGCCGCGTGCGGCCGGTCGCCCACGTACTGCGTGACCGCCGGCGTGGCGGTGCGCATCTGCAGCTTCTCGCGCGCCACCTGCTCCACGCGCAGGTGCGTGGCCTGGGCCTGGCGTTCGGCGTCGAGGCGCTTGTAGTCGATGTCGAGCTGCCGCTGCTCGTTCTTCGCGCGGTCGAGCGCGGCGAACAGGCGCCGGCCCTCGTACGAGGTGCGCACCAGCACCAGCGCGCTGCCGAGCAGCGCGATCACCAGCAGCAGGTTCAGCTTCGTCACGTGCCGACCTCGGTGCGTTCGGCCACGCGCATCACGGCCGAGCGCGCACGCGGGTTCTCGCGCACCTCGCCGATGCCGGGCTTCACGCGCCCCAGCGCATGCAGCTTCAGCGGCCGGGGCGGCGCCATCGGGGCACGCCGGTCGACGACATCGCGGCTGTGCGCGGCGATGAAGGTCTTCACGATGCGGTCTTCCAGGGAATGGAAGCTGATCACGACGAGGCGTCCACCCGGGGCCAGCAGGTCCAGCGCGGCCTTCAGGCCTTGTTCGAGCGCCTCAAGCTCGGCGTTGACGAAAATCCGAAGAGCTTGAAATGTGCGCGTTGCAGGGTCCTGGCCCGGTTCGCGGGTTTTGACGACACGAGCCACGAGCGCGGAAAGTTCCCCGGTGGTTCGAAGCTGATCCCCGCCCTGCCGGCGAGCAACAACCGCCTTTGCAATCTGTAGAGCAAACCGTTCTTCCCCATAGTCGCGGATCACCTGTGCAAGTTGGCGCTCATCGGCGCGGGCCAGGAAGTCCGCGGCGGTCTCGCCACGGGTCGTGTCCATGCGCATGTCCAGCGGCGCATCGAATCGGAAGCTGAACCCGCGCTCGGGGTTGTCGATCTGCGGCGAGCTGACGCCCAGGTCGAGCAGCACGCCGTCGACCCGCGTGATGCCCAGCGCCTGCAGCTGCGCGCGCATGTCGCCGAAGCTGGCGTGGCAGATGGCGAAGCGCGGGTCGGCGATCGTGGCGGCCTCGGCCAGTGCCTCGGGGTCCTTGTCGAAGGCCACCAGGCGGCCGGCCGGCGACAGCTGCGCCAGCACCGCGCGCGCATGCCCGCCGCGGCCGAACGTGCCGTCGACGTAGACACCGTCCGCATGCGTCACCAGGGCCTGGACGGCTTCGGTGCGCAAAACGGTGGTGTGCTGCCATGCGGTGTGCTGGGCCGGGATCATCCCGAGACCTTGTTCTGCAGCTCTTCGGGCAGGCCGGCGGCGATGGTCAGCGCTTCGCCGGCTTCGTAGCGGGCCTTGTCCCACAATTCGAACTTGTCGCCGACGCCCATGAACACCACATCCCGCTCCAGCCCCGCCCATGCCCGCAGCTCGGGCGGCACGAGCACGCGCGAGCCGCCGTCGATCTCGACGTCGGTGGCGCTGCCGATGTACAGCCGCCGCCAGCCCTCGTGCTTCATCGGCAGGCGGGCGAGTTCGGCCTCGAAGGCGTCCCACACCGGGCGCGGGTACAGCGCCAGGCAGCCGGCGTGGTTCTTCGAGATCACCATCTGGCCGCCCACGGTGGACACGAGCACGTCGCGGTACCGCGAAGGGACGGTCAACCGCCCTTTCGCGTCCAGCGTCAGCACCGGACCACCCCGGAAGGCAAAAGAAGGCACGAATCCCCACCCAAATCTACTTTTCCCCACTGTACCGGAGTGCAACACGCCCGGTCAATGGCGCGCACGCGGAAAAATCAATCAAATCAAGGACTTACATTTCGGTCCGCAAGTGGCGCAGGCAACAAAAAGTCCTTCAAAATGAAGGACTTGAAGGCCTGTCTCAAAGTGCTTTGTGAGATGAAGCCGATGTCTGGCCACCCACCCGGTCTCCCACTTTGATCCACGAAAACGATCCGTTGTGGAAATTGCGGCACGCGCTGGCGGGCGTGGCGCTGGCACTGGCGCTGTCGGTCCCACTGGCAGCGCTGCTGGGCAGTTGGGGGGGTGCGCTGCTGGGCGACAGCTACGGGCAGCGCGTGCTGGTGTACGCCGTGCTGCTGCTGTACGTGGTGGTGGGCGCGGGGGTGCTCTTCGCCAAGGTGGCGCGGCACGAGACGCGACCGCTCAGCCCGGGTCGGGTCGTGCTGTGGCTGGCCAGCCTGTGGCTGTGGCCGGCGCTGCTGCTGGCCGGGCGCGGCAAGGCGCCGCCTGCGGACGGATCCGCCGGACCGCCCGGCCCGTCCGGACCTACTGGCTCTGCTTGATCAGCCGCCCGGAAGCCTGCTGCACCGGGCGCGCGTTCATCGGATACAGGCGCGAGAAGATGTCGATCTGCTGTTGCGACACCTGCACCGGCTGGCGCATCACCATCCAGAGCACGCCTTCGCTGCACGGCGGCGTCGTCAGCGAGCCCATGTAGGTGTAGTAGCGGCGGTCCGGTGGGAGCAAGTGGGTCAGGTCGATCACCGACTGCGGCTTGAACTCCTCGCCCTTCTCCAGCGGCAGGTTGTTCCAGACCATCTGCACGATGGGCTGGATGCTGCCCTTGTCCAGCAGCACGGCCACCACGGCGAGCCGGCCGTCGGCGTCCTTGTGCACCAGGTGCGCGACCATGTCGAACTGGCGGCCGTCGATGCGCTCTTCCGACGGGCGGTGGAAGTGGAACTGCTGCAGTTCCCAGCGCCGGCCGCCGACGTGGATCACGTTGCCCGGCGCCACGTTGACCTGCACCGTGTGGCCGTTGTCGATGACGCCGAAGCCGCTGGCCTTGTAGTCGAACTGCACCGGCTCCAGGTCGACCGCGATGCCGTCGCGGATGTCGATCGGGCTCTGGCGCTGTCCCTTGGCGCACAGGCTGAAGTCGGGCCGCAGGCCGCCCCAGGCCGCCGGGCCGGCTTCGCCGGCATAGCCCCAGTGCGCAGGCGCCTGTCCGCCGGGCTTCTTTGCGCCTGAGTGGCCTGCCTTGGCAGGCGACGCAGCCGCTGCCGCCGCCGGCTTCGCGACGACACGCACGGTGTTGCTGCCGGCCTCGGGCGCGGCGCGGGCGCCGAGCCTCTCCGCGAGGCGGTCGCGCAGCGTGTCCAGCGGATCCGCTGCAGCCTGCGGGACGGCCTTGGCAGGCGGTGTCATCGCGGCCGGTTTCGCGGCCTTGGCCGGGGCGGCGTGGCCGCTGTCGGCCGCGTGCACGGGCAGCACGGCAGCAAGCGCCACGCAGATCGGCAGCAGCGGCAGCAAGGCAGGCAGGCGGGGCGTGGATGGCTGGTTCATGGCGGGGCTCCACGTGGGATATCGGCCCCGCCGGGGCCGTCTTGAGACGGCAGCGCGGCGGCTCAGCGCGCCAGGCGCGGCTTCACCCAGAGCCAGGCGACGACGCCGATGCCCAGCATCGCCGTGGACGCCAGCGCCAGCGCCAGCGTGGAGTGCATCACCAGCGGCGCGATGACGCCGGCCACCAGCGCGTTGGCCAGGCTGCCGACGCTGGCCTGCACCGACGACGCCATGCCGCGGCGCTCGGGGGCCAGGTCCAGCACCATCAGCGTCACCACCGGCACCATCAGCGACCAGCCGAAGGCGAACACCGCGATCGGGATCAGCGCCCAGCCGGCATGCGGCGGCAGGAACAGGTTCAGCGCCACGTTCAGCAGCGACACCACGAGCATGATCACGAAGCCGTGCCGCACCTGGTGGCGCGGCTTGATGCGACCGGCCAGCCGCCCCGACAGCCAGGCCCCGCCCATGATGCCGCCGATGGTGAGCACGAAGAACCAGAAGAACTGGCCCGGCCCCAACTGCAGGTGCTCGCCCAGGAACACCGGCGCCGACAGCACGTACAGGAACATGCCGTTGAACGGGATGCCGCTGGCCAGCACCAGCATCATGAACATCGGGCTCTTGCCCATGCCCCAGTAGCCGCGCAGCAGGCTGCGCACGTCGAAGGGCTGCACCACGTCCACGTGCAGCGTCTCGGGCAGCCAGCGCCAATTGGCGACGAACAGCGCCGCGCCCACCAGGGCCAGGAACCAGAAGATCACGTGCCAGTCGCTGTGCACGAAGAGGAAGCCGCCGACCATCGGCGCCACCGCCGGCGCGACGCCGAAGTAGATCGTCACCTGCGACATCACCCGCTGCGCGTCGGCGGGCGGGAACATGTCGCGGATGATGGCGCGCGAGACCACCATGCCGGCGCCCGCCGACATGCCCTGCAGCGCGCGGAAGGCGACCAGCCAGCCGATGGAGTCCGAGAGCGCGCAGCCCACCGACGCCAGCGTGAACACCGCCACCCCCCACAGCACCACCGGCCGGCGGCCGAAGCTGTCGGCGAGTGCGCCGTGGAACAGGTTCATCACCGCGAAGCCGAGCAGGTAGCTCGACAGCGTCTGCTGCATCTCGACCGGCGTGGCGCCGATGCTCCTGGCGATGCCAGCGAAGGCCGGCAGGTAGGTGTCGATCGAGAACGGCCCCAGCATGCCCAGGCAGGCCAGCAGCACGGCCAGCGTCCAGCGCGGGCCGCGCCAGAGATGTTGGGCGTCGGGATGCATCGTGTGGGGAAACCCCCAGTCTAACGAGTGCAGTGCGGCGGTGATGCAATGCCGCCATGCAAACACGCCCGCCCGCCCGCCGCCGGCTGCTGGCCGCCACCGGTCTGGCGGCGGCCGGCATCGCACTGCCGGCGCTGGCCTCGTCACGCCGCGTGCTCGCGCCGATGACCGACGGCCCGTTCTACCCGCCACCGCGCTGGCGCGAGCGCTGGGCCGACTGGGACGCCGACCTGGTGCACACGCAGCGCGACGGCCGCACCGCCACGGCCCGTGGCGAGCACCTGGCGCTGGCGCTGCAGGTGGCCGACACGGCAGGACGCACGGTCGACGGCGCCGAGATCGAACTCTGGCAGTGCGACGCGCTGGCGGCCTACCGGCACCCCAACGTCGACCCCGTCGACGGCCGCTTCGACCCCGGCTTCCAGGGCTTCGGGGCCAGCCGCGCCGACCGCCAGGGCGCGGCGCGCTTCCTGACGATCCGTCCCGTGCCCTACCCCGGGCGCACGCCGCACATCCACCTGAAGCTGCGCCACGCCAGCTTCGGCACGCTCACCACGCAGCTCTTCGTCGCCGGCGACCCCGGCAACGCCCGCGACTTCCTCTGGCGCGCCCTGGCCGAGGCCGACCGTGCGCCGCTGGCTATGGAGTTGCAGCCCGCGCCCGCCGGCAGCGGGCTGCGGTGGCAGGCGCTGCACCGGCTGACCGTGCCGGCCTAACGACCGGCCGGCGTGCACGGGCCCGGTCGCGCCGATGCCCACCGGCGTGCGCGGCGCACCGCAGCGGGGCGCGCGGCATGGAAGTTGCACGTCCGCTGGCATGCTCCACGACGGCTCTGCAGACACCCCGCCTTCTCCCGTGCTCGAGGTCCTGCAGCAGTTGCACGCACGCTGCAGCGCGCTGACCGACGGCGCGGTGGCCACCTACATCCCCGAACTCGCGAAGGCCGACCCGGCCTGGTTCGGCATCGTCATCGCCACCGTCGACGGCCAGGTCTACGAGGTCGGCACGACGCGGCAGCCGTTCACGCTGCAGTCGATCTCCAAGCCGCTGGTCTACGGTGTGGCGCTGGAGGACGTCGGCCCGGAGGCGGTGCAGCGCCATGTCGGTGTCGAGCCATCGGGCGAGGCGTTCAACGCCATCAGCCTGGAGCCGGGCAGCGGCCGGCCGATGAACCCGATGATCAACGCCGGCGCCATCGCCACGGCCGCGCTGGTGCAGGGCGCCACGCCGCAGGCCCGGCTGGCGCGCGTGGTCGACGCGATCTCGGCCTATGCCGGGCGGCCGCTGCAGGTCGACGAGGCCGTGTTCGCGTCGGAGCGCGACACCGGCCATCGCAACCGCGCCATCGGCCACCTGCTGCGCAATGCCGGCATCCTGCAGGGCGACCCCGAACCGGCGCTGGAGCTGTACTTCCGCCAGTGTTCGCTGCTGGTCGACTGCCGCGACCTGGCGTTGATGGCGGCCACGCTGGCCAACGGCGGCATGCACCCGCTGACGGGCCGGCGCGCGGTGGCGGCCGAGCACGTGGGTCCGATCCTGAGCGTGATGACGACCTGCGGGGTCTACGACCTGACGGGCGAGTGGGTCTACAGCGTCGGCATGCCGGCCAAGAGCGGCGTCGGCGGCGGCATCATCGCCGTGCTGCCGGGTCAGCTCGGCATCGGCGTGTTCTCGCCGGCACTGGACGCACGCGGCAACAGCGTGCGCGGCGTCGCGGTCTGCAAGGCCCTGTCGCAGGAACTCGGCCTGCACTTCCTGCAGCCGCCGCGCGCGGCCACGTCCACGGTGCGTGCGCACTACACGCTGGCGACGATGCGCTCCAAGCGGCGCCGCCCGGCCGCCGACAACACGCTGCTCGACCAGCACGGCGGCACGGTGGTGGTGTTCGAGCTGCAGGGCGACCTGCGCTTCGCGACGCTGGAGCCGGTGCTGCGCGCGATCGCGGCCGGCGGCACGGCGCTGCACTGCGCGGTGCTCGACTTCAAGCGCGTGGGCCAGGCCGACGA
Source organism: Rubrivivax soli (assembly GCF_049810355.1). Taxonomy (GTDB): domain Bacteria; phylum Pseudomonadota; class Gammaproteobacteria; order Burkholderiales; family Burkholderiaceae_C; genus Rubrivivax. The sequence continues at coordinate 4,307,798 of NZ_CP187368.1, read as the reverse complement.
CGCCGCGACGCGGCTGCTCGCGGCCCTGGCCGGCAGCTGCGCCGCGCGCGGCCAGCAACTGGTGCTGACCCGCGTGCGTCGCGGCGACCTGCTGGCGGACTTCGGCAACGCGCTGCACCCGCGCCACGCCGGCGCCGTGCACTTCCTGCCGCAGCTCGACCTCGGACTGGAGTGGTGCGAGAAGGCCCTGCTGGCGCGGGTGCACGGCACGCAGGCGGTGGCCGCCATCCCGGGACTGGCCGACCACCGCTGGTGCACCGGGCTCGGCGCCGACGAGGTCGCGCTGCTGGAGTCGGTGGTCGAACGCCAGCAGCACGCGGCCGGCAGCCTGATCGTGCAGCGCGGCGACGTCGCCGACCGGCTCTACTTCCTGGTGCGTGGCGAGGTCAGCGTCGTGCAGGCGCTGCCGGGCGGGGGCGTGCAGCGGCTGTCGACGCTGTCGGCCGGCATGGGCTTCGGCGAGCTGGCGATGCTGGGCGGCGGCCGGCGCAGCGCCGACGTGCGTGCCGACACCGAGGTCGCGTGCTGGACGCTCGACCAGCGCCGCTACGCGCAGCTGGAGGCCGAACGCCCGGCGTTGGCGCTGCGCCTGACGCGCCAGCTGCTGCTGGGCGCGGCCGAGACCATCGCCCGCCTCAGCGCCGACGTGGCGGCGCTGGAGGCCTGAGGAAAAGTGTGAAGTGGGCCGATAGGCCGGATTCTGTGCAGCGGCGCTCTTGCGAGACGCCGCCGTGACCGCCATTCCTCTGGGCCGTGCATCGCTGCACGGCTCGGTGCTACCTACCCGCACACACCGCCGGGCCAGCGGGAGATCGACACGGCAGGCCGTGCCGATCAGCGTGTGCCTACTTGGTATTGCTGCGCGTAGAGATTGCCCGTTTCACCCGAACTGAATCGGCTCGTCTCTGTTGCTCTGATCCTCACCTCGCGGTGGACAGCCGTTAGCTGCTACGCTGCCCTGTGCAGTCCGGACCTTCCTCCCGTGCCGTGTTTCCACGCTCGCACCGGCGGCGGTCTGGCCCGCTTCACGCGGCGGATTATCAACGCACGGCTGGGAGGCTTGCGATGCGGTGCCTGCGGTTCACGTTCCTCGCGGCGGCGGCCGCCTTGCTGGCGGCCTGCGGCGGCGGCTCCGATCCGGCGCCCGCACCGGCCCCCCCGGCCGCGCCCACCGACGCCCAGCGCATCGCGGCGGCGCAGGCCACGGTGGCGAACAACGGCAGGTGCAGCGCAGCCACGCTCGGCCCCTACTACTGGGAAGTCGGCGACGGCAGCGGCCCGAAGGTGTGGGGCAGCGTGGGCGGCGGCGCGCCGGGTGCCGACACGGTGCTGGGCATTGCCTCGGCGTCGAAGTGGCTGTACGCGATGCAGGTGCTGCAGCTGCGCGGCCTGCGCAGCGAGGACGTGCCCTACCTGAACTTCACCAGCGGCTACACACGCTTCGGCCTGCCCAGCTGCGGCCGCGACCCCACGGTGGCGGCCTGCCTGGCGGGCCGCGACGCCCGCGACGACGCCACCATCGGCAAGTTCTTCTACGACAGCGGCCACATGCAGGTGCATGCCGGCACGGTGATGGACCTGGGTGCGGCCGACAACGCGGCACTCGCGGCGGGGCTGAACAACGCGCTGGGCGTCACCGGCCTGGCGTATGCGCAGCCGCAGCTGGCCGCCGGCGTGCAGGCCAGCGCGCGCAGCTACGCCACCGTGCTGGGCCGGGTGCTGCGCGGCGAGCTGGCGATGCGCGACGCCTTGGGCAGCCACAAGGTGTGCGCCAACCCCAGCCTGTGCGCCGACGCGCTGGCGGCGCCGGCGTTGGGCAGCAACGAACGCTGGAACTACGCGCTGGGCCACTGGGTGGAAGACGACCCCGCGCTCGGCGACCACGCCTTCAGCAGCGCCGGCGGCACCGGCTTCTACCCGTGGATCGACGCCGCCGTCACGCACTACGGCGTCATCGCGCGCGAGCGCGTCGAGGCCGACGCCGGCTTCCACTCGGCCGAGTGCGGCCGCCTCGTGCGCCAGGCCTGGCGCACCGGAGTCGCTGCCACCGGCGCGCTGCCGGTGCCCTAGACTGGTTGCATCACCCCCTGGAGACACCATGAGAGCCGACAACGTCCTGGCCACCATCGGCAACACGCCGCACATCCGCATGCAGCGCCTGTTCGGCGCTGCCGAGGTGTGGATCAAGTCCGAACGCAGCAATCCCGGCGGCTCGATCAAGGATCGCATCGCGCTGGCGATGGTGGAAGACGCCGAAGCCTCGGGCGCCCTGCAGCCGGGCGGCACCATCGTCGAGCCGACCTCGGGCAACACCGGCATCGGGCTGGCGATGGTGGCGGCCGTGAAGGGCTACAGGCTCGTGCTCGTGATGCCCGACAGCATGAGCGTCGAGCGCCGCCGCCTGATGCTGGCCTACGGCGCCACCTTCGAGCTGACACCGCGCGAGAAGGGCATGAAGGGCTCGATCGCCAAGGCGCAGGAGATCGTGGCGGCCACGCCAGGCGCCTGGATGCCGCAGCAGTTCGAGAACCCGGCCAACATCGCCGTGCACGTGAAGACCACCGCCGAGGAGATCGCACGCGACTTCCCCGAAGGCCTGGACGCCATCGTCACCGGCGTGGGCACCGGCGGCCACATCAGCGGCGTGGCGCAGGTGCTGAAGGCGCGCTGGCCGGCGCTGCAGGTGTTCGCCGTCGAGCCCACGCAGAGCCCGGTGATCAGCGGCGGCCAGCCCAGCCCGCACCCGATCCAGGGCATCGGCGCCGGCTTCATCCCGGCCAACCTGAAGACCGCGCTGCTCGACGGCGTGGTGCAGGTCGAGGCCGAGGCCGCGCGCGAGATGGCCCGCCGCTGCGCGCGCGAGGAAGGGCTGCTGGTGGGCATCTCCAGCGGCGCCACGCTGGCGGCCATCGCGCAGAAGCTGCCCGCGCTGCCCGCCGGCAGCCGCGTGCTGGGCTTCAACTACGACACCGGCGAGCGCTACTTGTCGATCGAAGGCTTCCTGCCGGCTTAAGCCAGCAGCAGCCGGCCCAGCAGCTTGAAGAGCCGGATGATCTCGCTCACCGGCCGGAAGTAGTCGCTCACTTGGTCGGTCTCGACGCTGCGCAGCACGGGGCCGCGGTCCAGCGTGCTGTCGACCACCGGCGTGAGGTCGGCGATGCCGAGTTCCTCGATGCCGGTGCCCGAGAAGTCGATGATGGTCAGGCAGTGCGAGTCGTTGAAGTTGCGGAAGAACGGCAGGTGGAAGCCGACGTTGGCGTGGCTCTGCAGGTCGGCCGTCCACTGCGCCAGGTCGGGCTGCCAGCGCGCCAGCAGCCGCTGCCGCCGCAGCGCCTCGGTCGGCGCGTTGGCGATGTCGTCGTAGAACTTCTGGTAGCTGAAGGCCGAGAAGTTGGTGTCGGCCTGGAAGGCCAGGTAGCTGAAGCGGTCGGCCGGGTAGCGCTGCGCCAGCGCGCCGTTGACCGAACCCAGGTTGTCGGCATCGAAGGCCGGCAGCGTGCCGGCGTAGCTGCTGACCAGGCCGCCGGGTTCGTCCAGGCCCCAGGCCGTGCGGATGGTCTCGTGCAGCGGCAGCGACGGGTGCAGCGCGGGGTCGCTGCCGCGCGGCGCCTGCATCAGCGGGCCCGAGTCGGCCAGCAGCGATGACTTGCCGGTGGGCTGCAGGATGTCGCGCACCAGCGCGTAGGTGACCGTGGAGCCCACGCCGCCGGCCGAGAAGCCGGTCAGCAGCAGGTCCTGCGGGGCACCGAGGTTCGCGCGCAGCCACTGCGCGGCGGCGCGCACGTTGGCCTGGCCGCGGTGGTACTGCACGCGCGGCTGCGCGGGGTCGGCGTCGCTGTAGACCACGAGCTTGCTGCCGCTGTGCACGTCGCCCGTGCAGTACGGCAGGTAGACCAGGTTCCAGGCCTGCGTCTGCACCTTCTGGAACGGGTTCATGCGCGCGCTGAACGGCGTCACGAAGCCGTAGGCCGCCGTGGTGTCGAAGCGCTGCATGTAGTCGGGCGGGATGCCGTTCGGGTTCGCCGCCGACAGCGGCCCCTGGCCTTCGCAGGCGCGCTGGTCCCAGCAGGCGCCGCCGCCCTCGTAGACGATGGCGGTGCTCCTGGTCAGCGGCGTGCGGTTGACGAAGAAGCGGTAGGGCGAACCATCGCCGCAGGCCGCGCCGCTGTCGGGCGGCAGTTCGACCATGTCCCACTGGTGGTAGCCGGCTGCGGCCCAGGGCGCGGCCAGGGACAGGAACAGTGCAGGGGCGGCTGTGCGCAGCCAGCGTGGCGTGGTCATCGGGCTCCTCCGGGGGTGGACGCGCCGTGGTGGGCCTGGCGCAAGGCATCGAGCTGCTGTTCGAGCTGCCGCGCGTCGCGCGCGGCAGCGGGCTGCGTCTGCCAGGCGGCGACGAGCCCGGCCTGGCGGCGCTGGAAGGCGGCGTTGTCGCTGGCGTGGCGCGTGTCGGCCGGCAGCGCGGCAGCCATCGCGGCTTCCCACTGGCGCAGCGCCTGGGCGCGCTGCACGCTGTCGGGCTGCAGCAGTTCGAGCACCGCGGACTTGATCAGCCGCGCCTCGCCGACGCCCACCTCGCGCAGGCGCAGACGCTCGTCGAGCCCGGCGTCCAGCACCTGCGCCAGCGCCAGCCGCTCGGCGACCGCGGTGCTCGGCGTGGCACGGAAGCGCTGCAACTGGTCGGCGAACGTGAAGTGGGCGCGCAGGCGCTGCAGTTCGTCGGGGCGGCCGGACAGCTCCTGCCGCAGCGCCGCCCATTGCGCGGGCGTCACGCCGGGCGGTGGCGCATCGGCCTGCGCCAGCACCGGGGGGGCCGCGACCGGCGCCGGCAACGAGGCCGGCGGGGCGCCAGGCGAGGCCGGCCCCTCGGCTGCCGGCACCACCACGCCTTGCGGTGCGCGCCATAGCGCCAGGCCGGTGCCGACGGCCACCGCCAGCACCAGGCCCGCGATCCAGATCCACCAGCGCAGCGGCCCCGTCATGGGGCCGCAGTATGCGACCGGCCCGACGCAACGCCAAGCTGGGGCGGGCCGGTGTGGGGGGTCAGGCCGCGGTCACTGCGCCTGCTGCAGCGCGCGGATGCGGTCCTCGATGGGCGGGTGGCTGGAGAACAGCGCCATCAGGCCGCTGGGCTTGGAGCTGATGCCCATGTTGGCCACGCTCTGCGGCAGCGCGCCGGGTTCCAGGCCGCCCAGGCGGGCCAGCGCGTTGATCATCGGCTGCTTGCGGCCCATCAGCGCGGCGGCACCGGCGTCGGCGCGGTACTCGCGCTGGCGCGAGAACCAGGCCACGACGATGCTGGCGAGCACGCCCAGCACGATGTCGAGCACGATGGTCGTGACGTAGTAGCCGATGCCGACGCCGTCGCGTTCGTTGCGCAGGATCACCTTGTCGACGAAGTAGCCGATCACGCGCGACAGGAACACGACGAACGTGTTCATCACGCCCTGGATCAGCGTCAGCGTGACCATGTCGCCGTTGGCCACGTGCGCGACCTCGTGGCCGATCACGGCCTCGACCTCGTCGCGGCTCATGCTCTGCAGCAGGCCGGTGGAGACGGCGACCAACGCCGAGTTCTTGAACGCGCCGGTGGCGAAGGCGTTCGGCGCGCCGTCGTAGATGGCGACCTCGGGCATGCCGATGCCCGACTTCTGCGCGAAGCGCTCGACCGTGCCGACGATCCAGCGGTGCGTGGGGTCGGCGCTGTTGTTGATGATCTGCGCCCCCGTGCTCCACTTCGCCATCGGCTTGCTCATCAGCAGCGAGATGATGGCGCCGCCGAAGCCCATCAGCGCGGCGAAGCCGAGCAGCATGCCCAGGTTCAGGCCGTTGGACGTGAGGAAGCGGTTGACACCCAGCAGGCTGGCAGCGATGCCCAGCACCAGCATCACGGCCAGGTTGGTCACGATGAACAGCAGCACTCGTTTCATGGTGGGGGCGCCGGTTCGGGCGCGCTCGCAGTGGTGGAGACGGGCAGGATGTTAGGGCGGGCGCCGGCACTTCAAGGCCGGCCCCGCGCCCTCAAGGGGCTTGGCGCAGGCGGACCTTGTTCGGGCCCTGCTCGGGCAGCAGCTCGAAGCGGTCGGCAAAGGGCGCGAACAGCTTGGTCGACGAGGCCTTCGGGCCCAGCAGGTCGGCGTCGCGCAGGCGCTCGGCCGCCACGCGCAGCTCCACCGTTTCGCCGCGCAGCAGCTCGGGCAGCGCGGCCAGGATCTGGCGCACCTTGTCGGGCAGCGGCGGCGGGGCCGGCGGAGGCGGAGGCGGGGGCGGCGCCTGCACCGCCTCGGGCGCCGGGGCTGCCGTTGTCTTGCGGCGCGTGCTGGCCTTCTTCGCGGCCGGCGTGCGGGTCGCCTTGCCCGCAGCGCTGCGCGCGGGTTTCTCGGCCGCCGTGCGCGCGGCGGACTTGCGGTGCGCGAACACGGTGTAGGCGTCGTAGACCGCCTGCGTCTCGTCGCCGGTCTTGCCGTCCTGGCCGTAGCCGACGACGCGGCAGCCCTTCTCGCGCAGCCGCGCCACCAGCGGCGCGAAGTCGCTGTCCGACGAGGCGATGGCCACGACCTCGGGCCGCTCGGCCAGCACCAGATCGAGCGCGTCGACTGCCAGCGCGATGTCGGTGCTGTTCTTGCCCGTGGCCAGGTTCACCATCGGCTTGATGCCCAGGCGCTTGAACACCGCCTGGTTGGCCACCGCGCTCTCGGCGGTGCAGTAGGCGCGGCGCACGTGCAGCGCGCCGTGCTCGGCCAGCAGGTGCTGCACCGTCTGCTCCATCACGTCGACGCTGACGTTGTCGGCGTCGATCAGCAGCATCACGCGGTCGCCCGAGGTCGTGCCGGTGCTCATGCCAGTCTCCAGTGCAAGGTGTCGCCGCCCCGCAGCGGCTTGATGACGGCGTCGCCGAACGGCAGCGTCTCGGGCACGGTCCAGGCCTCGCGGCGCAGCGTCACGGTGCCGGTGTTGCGCGGCAGGCCGTAGAAGTCGGCGCCGTGGAAGCTGGCGAAGCCTTCCAGCTTGTCGAGCGTGCCAGCGGATTCGAAGGCTTCGGCATACAGCTCCAGCGCCAGCGGCGCGGTGAAGCAGCCGGCGCCGCAGACCGACTGCTCCTTCATCGCCGCGGCATGCGGCGCGCTGTCGGTGCCGAGGAAGAACTTGCTGCTGCCCGAGGTGGCGGCGGCGAGCAGCGCGCGCCGGTGCACCTCGCGCTTGAGCACCGGCAGGCAGTAGTAGTGCGGCCGCATGCCGCCGACGAACAGGGCGTTGCGGTTGTAGAGCAGGTGGTGCGCGGTCAGCGTGGCGGCGGTGAAGCGGTCGCTGGCGGCCACGTACTGCGCGGCTTCCTGCGTGGTGATGTGCTCGAACACCACCTTCAGTTCGGGGAAGTCGCGGCGCAGCGGCTGCATCACCTGGTCGATGAAGACGGCCTCACGGTCGAAGAGGTCGATCTCGGGGTCGGTGACCTCGCCGTGCACCAGCAGCAGCAGGCCTTCGCGCTGCATCGCTTCCAGCGTCTTGTGCGTCTTGCGGATGTCGGTGACGCCGGCGTCGCTGTTGGTCGTGGCGCCGGCCGGGTACAGCTTCAGCGCCACCACGCCGGCCTCCCTGGCACGCCGGATCTCGTCGGGCGGCGTGTTGTCGGTGAGGTACAGCGTCATCAGCGGCTCGAAGCCGCCGGCCGCTTCGGGCAGGGCCTGCACGATGCGCTGCCGGTAGGCCAGCGCCTGCGCCGCGGTGGTGACCGGCGGGCGCAGGTTGGGCATCACGATGGCGCGGGCGAACTGGCGCGCGGTGTGCGGCAGCACCGCGGCCAGCGCGGCGCCGTCACGCAGGTGCAGGTGCCAGTCGTCGGGGCGGGTGAGGGTGATCGCGGTCGGGTCGCTCATGCGGCCCGATTCTCGCACCCGGCCCCCGGCTCAGCCGCTGGCGCTCAGAAGCGGAAGCCCAGGCGCGCGTTGACGCCCGAGGTCTTGCCGGTCTTGTCGCCTTCGACGGTGATGTCGAAGATGCCCAGGTTGAGGTGCACGCCCGCGAACAGGCGCGACTGGTTCACCGACTCCTTGGCCAGCGTGGCCACGCCCTCGGCCTCGGCCCTGGTGCTGACGACGCCGACGCCCGCGTAGGGCGTGAGGAAGGGGAAGCCCTTGCTGACCGAGACGTCGAGCGAGGTGTTGGTGAGCGAGAGCTGGTCCATGCCGGTGAGCTTGGTGACGGCCAGCCGCACACCCAGTGCCGGCGTGACGAGGCCGCCGTCGACGATGGCCCAGCGCAGCTCGGCGCCGGCGAGCTTGCCCTTGACCTCGGGAATGGCCAGGTAGCTGGCGCCGATGTCGATGCCGAACGGCAGGCCCTTGGCGATGCGCACGCCCGGCACCGGCACGGTCGACGGGATGTTCGCGCCGCCGGCGGCCTTCTCCCAGACCTCGGAGTTGGCCGGCTTCACGAAGGCGCTGGCCACCGCGATGTCGAAGCCGGTGATGCCCAGCGGGGTGGCCGAGGCCAGCTGCTTGTAGGCGGTGGCGGCGCCCAGGTCCTTGGCGAGCAGGTTGAACTCGGCCTGGGTCAGCGTGGAGAGGGTGTTGAACTCGGCGGCGTGCGCGGCCAGCGGTGCGGCCAGCGCAGCAAGCGCGGCGGCGGAAGCGAGCGTCAGTTTCATGGTCGGGCCCGGACAGTGGAAGACGGCCCGATGCTATGCGCGGCACCACCGGCCCGCTGTGTCCAAGCGCGTTCCCGGGCACTTGCGCGGCGCCGCGTGGCCATTTGTGCGCACGAGGCGTCGCGCTGCCGCAACGCCCGCGCCGAGCGCGGCTAGTGCTGCAGGATCTTCGACAGGAAGTCCTTGGCCCGCGGCGAACGCGCTTCGGGGTTGCCGAAGAAGTCGTCCTTCTTGCAGTCCTCGACGATCTTGCCGGCGTCCATGAAGATGACGCGGTGGCTGACCTTCCTCGCGAAGCCCATCTCGTGCGTGACGCACATCATCGTCATGCCTTCGTTGGCGAGCTGCACCATCACGTCGAGGACCTCGCCCACCATCTCGGGGTCGAGCGCCGAGGTCGGCTCGTCGAACAGCATCACGATGGGGTCCATGCTCAGCGCACGCGCGATCGCCACGCGCTGCTGCTGGCCGCCGGAGAGCTGGCCCGGGAACTTGTCCTTGTGCACCATCAGGCCCACGCGGTCCAGCATCTTCAGGCCGCGCGCCTTGGCCTCTTCCTGGTTGCGGCCCAGCACCTTGATCTGCGCCAGCGTCAGGTTCTCGGTGACGCTGAGGTGCGGGAACAGCTCGAAGTGCTGGAACACCATGCCCACGCGCGCGCGCAGCTTGGGCAGGTTGGTCTTCGGATCGCTGATGCTGATGCCGTCGACCACGATGTCGCCCTTCTGGAAGGGTTCGAGCGCGTTCACCGTCTTGATCAGCGTGCTCTTGCCCGAGCCCGAGGGGCCGCAGACCACCACCACCTCGCCCTTCTGGATGCTGGTGGTGCAGTCGGTCAGCACCTGGAAGCTGCCGTACCACTTGGAGACGTTCTTGATGTCGATCATGGTGCGATGGACTCAGCGGATGATGGCGATCTTCTGCTGCAGCCGGCGCACGAGCATGCTGAGGCTGAAGCAGATGACGAAGTAGACGACGGCGGCGACGAGGTAGGTCTCGACCGGGCGGTTGAAGTTCTTTCCGGCGATCTCGAAGCCCTTCAGCAGGTCGTAGGCGCCGATGGCATAGACGAGGCTGGTGTCCTGGAACAGGATGATGGTCTGCGTCAGCAGCACCGGCAGCATGTTGCGGAAGGCCTGCGGCAGCACGATCAGCTGCATGGTCTGGCCGTAGGTCATGCCCACCGCATAGCCGGCATGCACCTGGCCCTTGGGCACGCTCTGGATGCCGGCGCGCATGATCTCGCTGAAGTACGCCGCCTCGAACAGCGTGAACGTGACCATCGCCGACAGCTCCGCGCCCATGGGCCGGCCCAGCAGCAGCGGGATCAGCAGGAAGAACCACAGGATCACCATGACCAGCGGGATGCTGCGCATGGTGTTCACGTAGGCCGCCGCCGGCATCACCAGCCAGGGCTTGCCCGACAGTCGCATCAGCGCCAGCACCGTACCGAGCACGATGCCGCCGACCATCGCGATCAGCGTCAGCTGCACCGAGAAGACCAGGCCCTTGAGGATGAAGCTGGAGACGACGTTCCAGTCGAGGAAGGCGAAGTCGAGCGTCATCTCACTTGCCTCCGATCATGCCGGGCACGCGCACGCGGTTCTCGATCACGAGGGCGGCACGGTTGATGGCAAAGGCGGAGATGAAGTACAGCGCCGTGACGGCCAGGTACATCTCGACGTTGCGCGAGGTTTCCTCGCCGGCCTGCATCGCGAACATCGTCAGCTCGGCGATGCTCACGGCAAAGGCCACCGACGAGTTCTTGACGATGTTCATGCTCTCGCTGGTGAGCGGCGGGATGACGATGCGGAAGGCCATCGGCAGCAGCACGTAGCGGTAGGTCTGCGGCAGCGTCAGCCCCATGGCCAGGCCCGCGTAGCGCTGCCCGCGCGGCAGGCTCTGGATGCCGGCCTTCACCTGCTCGGAGATGCGCGCGCTGGTGAAGAACCCGAGCGCGAACACCACCAGCACGAAGCTGGGCACACCCTGCAGCACATTGAACAGCGACGGCAGCACGTGGTACCAGAGGAAGATCTGGACCAGCAGCGGGATGTTGCGGAACAGCTCGGTCCAGGCGTTGCCGATGAACACCAGCCGCTTGTCGGGCACCGTGCGCAGGATGCCCATCAGCGCACCCACCAGCACCGCCACCACCAGCGCCAGCACGGCCACCGAGAGGGTCCAGCCCCAGGCCGACAACAACCAGTCGAGGTAGGTGATGTCACCACCGCTGCCGAAGCAGCTGGCGATCACATCGCCACTGGTGGTCTCCTTGCAGAAGATCTGCCAATCCCAAGCCACGCGCCCCCTCCCCGGTGTTGTTCATGACGGGGCCCGCCGCTACAGGCGGGCCCTCGCTGTGCTCACTTCTTGGCGTACTCTTCGACGGGCTTGTCGTTCGGGTTGGCCCAGGCGGCCTTCGTGGCCTCGCTGGCCGGCAGGCCGACCTTGGTGTTCGACGGCGGGATCGGCTGCATGAACCACTTGTCGTAGAGCTTGGCGATCTCGCCCGACTTCATCATCGCGATGATGCTGTCGTCCACGGCCTTCTTGAACGCCGGGTCGTCCTTGCGGATCATGATGGCGATGGGCTCCACGGCCAGCACTTCGCCGACGATGCGGAAGTCGGCCGGGTTCTTCGACTTGGCGATGTTGCCGGCCAGGATCTGGCCGTCCATCACGAAGGCGTCGGCGCGGCCCGATTCCATCAGCAGGAAGCTGTCGGAGTGGTCCTTGCCGAACACTTCCTCGAAGTTCACGCCGGCGCCGCGCTCGTGCTTGCGCAGCAGCTGCACCGAGGTGGTGCCGGTGGTCGTGGCCACCTTCTTGCCGGCCAGCTGGGCGATCGAGGTGATGCCCGAGTTGGCCTTCACGGCGATGCGGACTTCCTCGACGTAGGTGGTGACGGCGAAGGACACGTCCTTCTGGCGCGTGGCGTTGTTGGTGGTGGAGCCGCACTCGATGTCCACGGTGCCGTTCTGCACCAGCGGAATGCGGTTCTGCGACGTGACCGGCTGGTACTTGATGTCCAGCTTGGCCATGCCCAGCTTCTTCTGGATGTCGGCCAGCACGCGCTGGCAGATCTCGGTGTGGAAGCCCGCGAACTTGCCGTCGCCCAGCGTGTAGGACAGGGCGCCGGAGGATTCCCGCACGCCCATCGAGACTGCACCGGATTCCTTGATCTTCGACAGCGTGTTGGCCTGGACGGCGCCGGCGGCCAGCAACGCGGCCACGACCAGCAGGGACTTCTTCATGCAGACTCCTTCAGAGGGACTGAAAACGTGAAGCACGGGATTCTAGGGAGCGGCCTGCCCCGGGGCACCGCGTAGAACCCCGTGCGTTCTGCGGCCTTGCAGGAATCAGGCCATGCGCGGCGCGCATGACCTTGCGGTGCAGGTTCAGCGGCCCTGCAGGTGGTCCCAGAGTGCCTGGACACCCGGCTTGGTATGCCGCGCCGACTCCGGCCGTTCGCGGTACAGCCGCACGTCCATCGTCAGCTCGAAGCTGCCCGAGGGCGCCGCCGGCACGAGGCGGCGCGCCTTCAGTTCCTTGCGCACCGAGCTCACCGGCAGGAAGGCCAGGCCGTGGCCTTCCAGCGCCATCGCCTTCAGACCCTCGGCCATGTCGGTCTCGTAGATGGCGTCCAGCGCCGTCGGGCGCGGCGTCTGCTTCAGGATCACGTCGACCAGCCGCGCCAGGTAGGCGCCCGAGGCATAGCTGAGGAAGGGCACGCGCTGGCCCAGCGGCCCGGGCAGCTGGAACATCGGCTGGCCGTCGGCGTCGGCCTTGGCGTAGGGCGCCAGGGTCTCGGTGCCCAGGCTGAGCATCTCGTAGCGCTCGGGCGCCAGCTGCAGCGGCTGGCTGGCATGGTGGTAGACGATCAGCAGGTCGCAGCCGCCTTCGGTGAAGCGCAGCACGGCGTCGTGCACGTTCAGCGCCGTGAGCCGGCTCTTCACTTCGCCCACGCGCGCCCGCAGGTCGCCCTTGAGCGACATCCACCAGTGCGGGAAGAAGGTGAAGGCCAGCGTGTGCGGCACCGCGAACTCCACCATGTCCTGCCCGGCGGCCTGGTGGCTGCGCATCATGTTGCGCGTGGACTGCAGCGCGCCCAGGATCTCCAGCGCCTGCGCGTGGAAGGTCTCGCCGGCGGGCGTCAGCCGGGTCGGGTACGAACTGCGGTCGACGAGGTCGATGCCGGTCCAGGCCTCCAGCGCCTGGATGCGGCGGCTGAACGCGGGCTGCGTCACGTGGCGCAGCTGCGCCGAGCGGCTGAAGCTGCGGGTCTCGGCCAGGCTGACGAAGTCTTCCAGCCACTTGGTTTCCATCGCGTCAGGCCTCCGGGTCGCTCTGCTGCAGCCGCCACATGCTGGCGTAGCGGCCGTTGCGCGCCAGCAGCTCGGCGTGCGGGCCGCGCTCGACCACGCGGCCGGCTTCCAGCACCACGATCTCGTGCGCGTCGACCACCGTGGACAGCCGGTGCGCGATGACCAGCGCGGTCTTGCCCTGGGCCGCGGCCCGCAGCTCGGCCTGGATCGCGCGCTCGTTGGCCGAGTCCAGCGCCGAAGTGGCTTCGTCGAAGATCAGGATCGGCGGGTTCTTCAGCAGCGTGCGCGCGATCGCCACGCGCTGCTTCTCGCCGCCGCTGAGCTTCAGCCCGCGTTCGCCGACCATGGTGTCGTAGCCCTTGGGCGTGCCGGCGATGAACGCGTGGATGTGCGCGGCCTGCGCCGCCGCCTCGACCTCGGCGCGCGAGGCCCCAGGCCGGCCGTAGGCGATGTTGTATTCCACCGTGTCGTTGAACAGCACCGTGTCCTGCGGCACGATGCCGATGGCCGCGCGCAGGCTGGCCTGCGTCACCGAGCGCAGCTCCTGGCCGTCGATGCTGATCGCGCCGGCGTGGATGTCGTAGAAGCGGTACAGCAGCCGCGCCAGCGTGCTCTTGCCCGCGCCCGAGGGCCCGACCACGGCCACCGTCTTGCCGGGCGGGATCTCGAAGCTCACGTCGTGCAGGATCGGCCGGTCGGGCGCGTAGGCGAAGTGCACGTGCTCGAAGCGCACCGCGCCCTGCGTCACCTGCAGCGCCGGCGCACCCGGCACGTCGTCGACCTCGCGGTGCTTCTCCAGCAGGCCGAACATCTTGTCCAGGTCGGTCAGCGCCTGCTTGATCTCGCGGTAGATCACGCCCAGGAAGTTCAGCGGGATGTACAGCTGGATCATGAAGGCGTTGATCATCACCAGGTCACCCAGCGTGAGCCGGCCTTCGGTGACGCCCAGCGTGGCCCGCCACAGCATCGCCACCAGCGCCGCGGCGATGATCAGCTGCTGCCCGGTGTTCAGGATCGACAGCGTGCTCTGGCTCTTCAGCGCGGCGCGGCGCAGCCGCTCCAGGTTCTCGTCGTAGCGCCGGGCCTCGAACTCCTCGTTGTTGAAGTACTTGACCGTCTCGTAGTTCAGCAGCGCGTCGATGGCGCGCGAGTGCGCCGTCGAGTCGATCTCGTTCATCTGGCGGCGGAACTGCGTGCGCCACTCGGTCACGGTGATCGTGAACGTGACGTACAGCACCAGCGCCGCGATCGTGATCCACGCGAACCAGGCGTCGAACTTGATCGCCAGCAGCGACAGCACCAGCGTCACCTCGATCAGCGTCGGCACGATGCTGTAGAGCGAGTACGAGATCAGCGAGTGCACGGCACGCGTGCCGCGTTCGATGTCGCGCGTCATGCCGCCGGTCTGGCGTTCCAGGTGGAAGCGCAGGCTCAGTGCGTGCAGGTGGCGGAACACCTGCAGGCTGATGCTGCGCGCGGTGCCCTCGGTGGCCTTCGCGAACACCAGCTCGCGCAGTTCGGTGAACAGGCTGGTCGACAGGCGCAGCGCGCCGTAGGCCACGATCAGCCCCGCCGGCACCACCAGCAGCGCCTGCGGATCGCCGGGCTTGAACGACAGCGCGTCGACCAGGTCCTTCAGCAGCAGCGGCACGCCGACGTTGGCCAGCTTGGCCGCCAGCATGAAGCCCAGCGCGATGGCCACGCGCCAGCGGTAGCGCCACAGGTAGGGCAGCAGTCGCGCCAGCGTGCCCCAGTCGGAGCGGGGCGTCGGGTCGCCGGTCGACGGCGGTGCAGGGAGGGTCGAGACCTGGGAGCGCATCGCTGCAGATTGTCACCGGGCGGCAGCGCCACAATCGGTGCTTCCCCAAGCCACCCCGCCGCCGCCATGTCCGACAGCCCCAGCCAGACCATGCCGAAGATGGCGCCCCCGGTGCTGCCCGACGGGGCCGAGCTGGTGATGCGCGTGATGCCCCTGCCCGCCGACGCCAACGCCAACGGCGACGTCTTCGGCGGCTGGATCATGGCCCAGGTCGACCTGGCCGGCGCCGTGCTGCCGGCGCGCATCGCCAAGGGCCGCATCGCCACAGTGTCGGTGAAGGAGTTCGTGTTCAAGCAGCCGGTGTCCATCGGCGACCTGCTGAGCTTCTACGCCCGCGTGCAGCGCATCGGCACCACCTCGGTGACGGTGCAGGTCGAGGTCTACGCCGAACGCGACCCGGCCAACCTGCGCGTGGTGAAGGTGACCGAGGCCACGCTGACCTACGTCGCCATCGACCTGCAGGGCGCGCCGCGCCCGCTGCCGCGGGACTGAGCCGTGCTGCGCGCCGCCCTGCTCGTCTGCCTGGCCTGCCTGGCGTGGGCCGGGCTTCCGGGGGCCCTGCCCGTCGCCGCGGCGCAGCCCTCGCAGGCCGCAGCCCAGGCGCTGCACCGCCTGTTCGCCGACGAATGGGAGCGCCGCCTGCGCGAGTCGCCCGAGACCGCCAGCTTCCACGGCGACAGGCGCTACGACGACCGCTGGAGCGACCTGCGCCCCGCGGCCATCGCCGCGCGCGAGGCGGCTGACCGCGCGGCGGTGGCGCGGCTGCAGGCGATCCCGCGGGCGCGGCTGTCGCCGGCCGACCAGGTGCACCGCGACACCTTCGAGTGGCAGCTGCGGCAGGCGGTGGAACGCCAGCGCTTCGCCGAGCACCTGCAGCCCGTCAGCCACCAGGGCGGCCCGCAGACGGCCGACAGCATCGCCGACGTGATGCGCTTCGCCACCGCCGACGACTACCGCCTGTACCTGCGGCGGCTGCAGGCGCTGCCCGACCTGGTCGAGCAGAGCATTGCGCTGATGCGCGAGGGCCAGCGCCGCGGCCACATGCCGCCGCAGGTGCTGATGCAGCGCGTGCCGGCGCAGATCGCGGCGCAGATCGTCACCGATGCCGGCGCCAGCCCGTTCTGGCGCCCGTTCCGGCGCATGCCCGAGGCCGTCGCGCCGGGGGAGCGCGAAGCACTGCAGGCCCAGGCGCAGGCCGTGATCCTGGACCGCGTGGTGCCGGCCTACCGCGCACTGCAGAGCTACTTCGAGCGCGACTACCTGCCACGCACGCGCAGCACCATCGCCGCCGCCGACGGCCCGGGCGGCCGCGCGTACTACGACTTCCTGGCACGCGACTACACCACCACGACGCTGGACGCCGAGGCGATCCACGCACTCGGCCTGCAGGAAGTGGCGCGGCTGCGCAGCGCGCTGGAGGCGGCGCAGGCCCGCACCGGGTTCCAGGGCACGATGGCCGACTTCTTCCGGCACCTGCGCACCGACCCGCGCTTCTTCAAGCGCAGCGGCGCCGAGTTGCTGGACACCTACCGCGCCGTCGCCAAGCGCATCGATCCCGAGCTGGTGCGGGTCGTGCGCACGCTGCCGCGCCTGCCCTACGGCGTGCGCGCCATGCCCGACAACATCGCGCCCGACGCCACCACCGCCTGGTACCAGCCCGGTGCGCTGGACGGCTCGCGGGCGGGCTTCCATGTCGTCAACCTGTTCCGCCCCGAAGTGCGCCCGACCTGGGAGATGGTGCCGCTGACGCTGCACGAGGCCATGCCGGGCCACCACCTGCAGATGGCGCGTGCGGCCGAACTGGCGCAGATGCCGATGTTCCGCCGCAGCGCCTACTTCGTGGCCTACGGCGAGGGCTGGGGCCTGTACGCCGAGCTGCTGGGCCACGACATGGGCCTGTACGACGACCCCTACGACCACGTCGGCCAGCTCGTCTACGAGATGTGGCGGGCGGTGCGGCTGGTGGTCGACACCGGCATGCACGCCAAGGGCTGGAGCCGCGAGCGTGCCATCGCCTACTTCCAGGAGCACGCGGCCAAGACCGACCAGGACATCGTCAACGAGGTCGACCGCTACATCGGCACGCCGGGCCAGGCGCTGGCCTACAAGATCGGGCAGCTGCAGATCAGCGCACTGCGCGCGCGCGCCGCCACGGCGCTGGGCCCGACGTTCGACCTGCGCGACTTCAACGACGCGGTGCTCGCCACCGGCTCGGTGCCGCTGGCCGCGCTGGAGCGCCACATCGACGGCTGGATCGCGCAGCAGCGGCGGGGCCCGGCCGGCAGCGGCCGCTAGAATCGCGGCCACGTCATTGGGGAGTAGCCGCCCTGCCGTCCTCGCGCAGGGGCTCGCGTCAACACACTTGGCCCGCAGGCCATGGTGCGAGCAGCTTCCAGCCTGGCAAGACCTTTGACCGCATGCCTCCCGCCACGGGCCGGGGGTGGCATGCGGTCATCGGTTGTCTGCGCCGGCCCGTTGGAGTTCATCCCCTTGGAAGCCTTCCTCGTTTCAACCGGTCTGGTCGCGCTCGGCGAGATCGGCGACAAGACGCAGCTGCTCGCGATGCTGCTGGCCGCGCGCTTCCGCCGCCCGCTGCCCATCGTGCTGGGCATCCTGGTGGCCACGCTGGCCAACCACGCGCTGGCCGGCCTGGTCGGCGACAGCGTGGCGCGCTGGCTCGGCCCCGACGTGCTGCGCTGGGTGGTGGGTCTGGGCTTCCTGGCGATGGCGGCCTGGATGCTGGTGCCCGACGAGGCCGACGAGGTGGCCGGCGGCAGCCCGCGCCTGGGCGTCTTCGGCACCACGGCGGTGGCCTTCTTCCTGGCCGAGATGGGCGACAAGACGCAGATCGCCACGGTGGCCCTGGCCGCGCGCTACACCGACCTGGTGGCGGTGGTGACCGGCACCACGCTGGGCATGATGCTGGCCAACGTGCCGGCGGTCTACCTGGGTGACCGCGCGGCGAAGGCGATCCCGATGCGGCTGGTGCACGCCGTCAGCGCCGCCATCTTCGCGCTGCTGGGCGTGCTGACGCTGTTCAACGTGGGCAGCTTCTTCTAGGAGTCTGCCGCGCAGACTCCTGGCGGGCCCTACCAGTGGCGCACGCGCCCGGTGTCCAGGTGCACGAACTGCTCGCGCGGGTAGTAGCCCACGCCGCCGCCGGCCAGCGCGCGGGCCGCGTCGCGCAGCGTGGCCAGCGGCACGCCGGGCAGGCGCACGTCGATCGCGCGGCCTTCCATGTGCAGGCTGTGCCGGGCCACGCCGCCGCCGCGCGTGGCGCGCAGCCGGGCATTGGTGGCCGGCGCACGGTAGCCCGAGATCACTTCGAACGGGGCGCCGCCGCCCAGCCCGAGCAGGTGGCGCACGCCGTGCAGCAGTTCGTACACGCCGGGGTCGATGCGGCCGACGGCGCCGCTGTGGTGGTCGCGCAGGAAGTGGTCGAGCACGTCCAGCGCCTCGGGGAGGTAGCGCGGGCCGATGCCGTAGACCAGGTCGACGGCCTCGTGCGTGTGTGTGTGCACCAGCGCCAGCGCGCGCGGCGGGTGCAGGCCGGCCGCGGCCGTCCCGAGGCCCGCCGTGGCCGTGAACGCCGGCAGCGCGGCGGCGCCGCCCAGGCGGGCGGCACGGCTCAGGAAGCCGCGGCGGCTGGTGGGGTGTGGTGCGTGCATGGGACGGACTTCATCGGACCGGCGATCTTGCCTGGACGGCGGCGCTGTGGCGGCGCAGCGCCGCGGCGAGCTGCCGGTCGTGGCCGTAGAGATCGTCGAAGAAGAAGGGTCGCCCCCCCTTCACCAGCACGGTTCCGTAGGTGATCAGCACCGGCAGGGGCGCCTGCAGCCGCACCGCCTGCGCGGTGCCCTGGCCCATGGCGGCCTGGATGCGGGCTGCGGTCCAGTCGGGCTGGTCCTGCAGCACGAAGCGCGCCAGCGCCAGCGGCGCCTCGACGCGGATGCAGCCGTGGCTGAAGTCGCGCCGCTGGCGGTCGAACAGCTGCGTCGCGGGCGTGTGGTGCAGGTAGATGGCCTCGGCGTTCGGAAACACGAACTTGATGTCGCCCAGCGCATTGCGCGGCCCCGGGCGCTGCCGGATGCGCCAGCTGCCGGCCAGCACCGCCTGCAGCCGCGCGGCCGACAGCGTGGTCTGGACCTCGCCGCCCGGGCCGACGAACTCGAAGCCCTCCTTCACCCAGTGCGCCGGGTCGCGGCGCAGGCGCGGCACGAGTTCCTGCCGCGCGATCGACGGCGGCACGTTCCAGTACGGGCTGAACTCGATGGAGCGCATGTCCTCGGCCAGCAGCGGCGTGCCGTGGTCGAAGGCCGCGCCGACGATGACGCGCATCGTCTCGCGCACGGTGATGCGACCGTCTTCCACCGTGTAGGCACGCAGCATGAACTCGGGGATGTTGACGACGACCATGCGCGGCCCTTGCAGCAGCGGCGTCCAGCGCAGGCGCTCCATCGCCAGCGCGATCTGCTGCACCCGTGCCGCTGGCGGCACATCCAGCGCGGCCAGCGTGGCGCGGCCGAGGCGGCCGTCGTCGGCCAGGCCGTGGCGTTGCTGGAAGCGGCGCACGGCGTCCACCAGCGCGCCGTCGTAGGCGGCCGGCACCGGGGCGTCCGGCGCCAGGTCGCCCAGCACCCGCAGGCGCTCGGCCAGTGCCCCCAGGCCCGGCCAGGCGGCGCCGGGGTCCAGCGAACGCTGGCCCGCAGGCCACGGCGGCAGGGGCTGCCGCCAGGCCGCACCGTCCATCGCGCGGTGCTGCGCCAGCGCCGCGCGCAGGCGCTCGTACTGGGGCAGCGGCGGTGCCAGCGCCGCCGCCGCCTCGGCGAGCCGGCCACCGGCCAGCGCCTCGTTCAGCGCCGCCGCGGCGTCGAAGGGCGGGCGCGGCGGCGGCCTGAACGGCGGGTGGATGCGCTGCGGATCGACACGCCCGCGGTGCAGGTCGTGCAGGTAGCGCTGCAGCGCGGCGGCCAGGTCGCTGGCGTCGCCGCGGTCGAGCGCTGCCCGCAGCGCCGCCGTGCCGTAGTCGGCGGGCTCCAGGCCGTGGCTGTCGGCGGCCTCCAGCAGCGCCAGCGTCTCGTGCGCCAGCGCGCCGGGCCGGCCGTCCACCTGCCAGGGGTCGGGCTCGGCCGCGCCGGCCGGGCGCAGGCCGGTCGCCAGCAGCAGCGCCGCCCGCAGGCCGGTGCGCCGCGACAGCCGCATTCAGTCGACGAAGAAGTCGGGGATGAAGTTGGTCGTGCCCGGCACCACCGCGTACCGGTCGAGGTCGGTGATGCCGTGGCGGGCCAGCAGCTCGTCGTCGATGTAGAACTGCCCGGTGTGGGCGCGCGCGTCGCTGGTGAGGATCAGGTAGGCCGCGTCGGCCAGGATCTCGGGCTTGCGGCACAGGTTCAGGTCGACGCCGGGGATCATCTGCAGCGCCGCGGTGGCGATCGCCGTGCGCGGCCAGAGGCTGTTGACCGCGATGCCGTGCGGACGGAACTCGCCCGCGTGGCCCAGCGTGCACTCGCTCATGCCGTACTTGGCCATCGTGTAGGCCACGTGCGGGCGGAACCAGTGCTCCTTCATGCTCAGCGGCGGGCTCATGTTCAGCACGTGCGGGTTGCGGCCGGCCTGCGCGCTCTTCTTCAGTGCTTCCAGGCAGGCCTGCGTGCAGCAGTAGGTGCCGCGCACGTTGACGCCGAACATCAGGTCGAAGCGCTTCATCGGCGTCATCGGCGTCGGCGTCAGGCTGATCGCGCTGGCGTTGTTGACGAGGATGTCGATGCCGCCGAACCGCGCGACGCCCGCGGCCACGGCCGCGGCCACGGCGTCTTCGTCGCGGATGTCGGTGGGCACCGGCAGCGCCTGCCCGCCGGCAGCCTCGATGGCCTCGGCGGCGCTGTACAGCGTGCCGGGCAATCTGGGGTTGGGCTCGGTGGTCTTGGCCACCAGCACGATGTTGGCGCCGTCAGCCGCCGCGCGCAGCGCGATCGCCAGGCCGATGCCACGGCTGGCGCCGGTGATGAAGAGGGTCTTGCCCTGCAGGGTGCTGGTCATGCGCGGTCCTTCGTCGTTGTGATCCGGGGCCAGACGCTGGCGGCGATGTGCGCTGCCAGCGCCGAGGCGATCTGCAGGTAGGCCTTGCGGCCCGGGTGGAAGCCGTCGCTGGCCATCACGCCGCGGTTGAGCTGCAGGTCGATGTCGAGCCGCGAGACGTCGCTGCGCGTGGCCACCCACTGCGCCAGCGCGCGGTCGTGCCGGCGCGCGTCGCTGCCGGCCACCCAGCGCAGCGGCTGGGGCAGGCCCGGGAACGCATGGACCGGCGGCAGCGGCATGAAGACCACGTGGTGCACGCCCAGGCCGTTGCGCAGCCAGTTGGCCAGCGTCTCGCGCGCCGACACCGCGTGGTGCGAGGGCACCTGGTCGACGACGTCGTTGACGCCGGTGACGACCACCGCCACGTCGCAGTGCGGCAGCGCCTCGTGCTGCAGCAGGTGCAGCGTCTGCGCCGTCGTCAGGCCCGAGCGCGCCACCAGGCGCCACTGCACCTGCGCACCGCAGGCCGCCGCCAGCCGCGCGGCCAGCTGCACGGCCAGGGCGTCGCGCTGGTGCACCACGCCGACGCCGGCCGCCGACGAATCGCCCGCGATCAGCAGCCGCAGCAGCGGGCCCTGGCCCACCACGCCGTTGCGCTCGCCCTCGGCCTCGGGCAGGCGCGGCAGGCGCCGACGCGTGTGCAGCGCCTGCGCTGCGAGCAGCGGGCTCAGCACCAGCTTGAGGGCCAGCGACACCGGAGGCGGCCTAGAACTTCGAGAAGTCGGGCTTGCGCTTCTGGAAGAAGGCCTGGAAGGCCTCCATCGCCTCGGGGCTGCGCAGCCGGGCGCTGAACAGCTCGCCTTCCGTGCGGATCGTCTTCAGGATGGCCTCGCGCTGCGGACCGCGCAGCAGCTGCTTGGCCTCGCGCACGGCGCCCGGCGGCAGCGCGTTGAAGCGCTCGGCGATGCGCCGCGCGTGGTTCACCACCTCGCCGGCGGGCAGGACGGCGTTGGCCAGGCCCCACTCCACCGCCTGCTCGGGTGTGAAGGGGTCGCCCAGCAGCAGCTTCTCGGCCGCGCGCACGTGGCCCATCAGCTGCGGCACCAGCAAGCTCGACGCGTACTCGGGCACCAGGCCCAGGCTGACGAAGGGCATCGCCAGGCGGGCCTCGTCGCTGACGTAGACGAAGTCGCAGTGCAGCAGCATCGTGGTGCCGATGCCGATGGCCGCGCCGGTGACGGCGGCCACCACGGGCTTGTCGCACTCCAGCAGCGCGCGCATGAACTGGAACACGGGCGAGTCCAGGCTGTCGCTGCTGCCGCCGGGTCCGCGCGACATGAAGTCCTCGATGTCGTTGCCCGAGGTGAAGATGCCCGGCTGCCCGGTGATCAGCACCGCGCGCACGGACCTGTCGTCCTGCGCCGCGCGCAGCGCGTCGCTCATGGCCTGGTACATGGCCACCGTGAGCGCGTTCTTCTTCTCGGGGCGCGCGATCTCGATGGTGGCGACGCCGTTCAGCGTGGCGGTCTTGATGCTCATGCAGTCGTCTCCTGGTGGGTGGTTGGCGCGGACGCGCCGCAGCGCGCCAGGGGGCTCACACTCTCTCGATGATGCCGGCGGCGCCCTGGCCCATGCCGACGCACATCGTGACCATGCCGTACTTCAGCTGGTGGCGGTGCAGCGCGTGCACCACGGTGGCGGCGCGGATGGCACCGGTGGCGCCCAGCGGGTGGCCCAGCGCGATCGCGCCGCCCATCGGGTTCACACGCTCGGGGTTCAGGCCCACGGTGTTGATGACGGCCAGCGCCTGCGCGGCAAACGCCTCGTTCAGCTCGATCCAGCCCAGGTCGTCCTGCTGCAGGCCGGCGTAGCGCAGCGCCGCCGGGATGGCCTCGATGGGGCCGATGCCCATGATCTCGGGCGCGACGCCGCGTGCGGCGAAGCTGACGAAACGCGCCAGCGGCTTCAGGTCGTAGCGCTTGATGGCGGCTTCCGAGGCCAGGATCAGCGCACCGGCGCCGTCGCTGGTCTGGCTGCTGTTGCCGGCGGTGACGCTGCCCTTGGCGGCGAACACCGGCTTGAGCTTGGCCAGGCCCTCCAGGCTGGTGTCGGGGCGCGCGCCTTCGTCGAGGTGGACGGTGCGCGTCTGGGTGCCGACCTCGCCGGTGGCCAGGTTCGGAAAGCGCTCGACGATGTCGATCGGCGTCATCTCGGCCGTGAACTCGCCGGCGGCCATCGCCTTCAGGGCCTTCTGGTGCGAGGCCAGCGCAAACGCGTCCTGCGCCTCGCGGCTGACCTTCCACTGCGCCGCCACCTTCTCGGCGGTCAGGCCCATGCCGTAGGCGATGCCGACGTTCTCGTCCCGGGCGAACACCTCGGGGTTGAAGCTGGGCTTGTTGCCCCCCATCGGCACCATGCTCATGCTCTCGGCGCCGCCGGCGATCATCACGTCGGCCTCGCCGATGCGGATGCGGTCGGCCGCCATCTGCAGCGCGGTCAGGCCGCTGGCGCAGAAGCGGTTGACGGTGACGCCGCCCACCGAATGCGGCAGGCCGGCCAGCACCATCGCGGCACGCGCCATGTTCATGCCCTGCTCGCCCTCGGGAAAGCTGCAGCCGATGATGGCGTCTTCGATGGCCTTCGGGTCCAGCGTCGGCACCTGGGCCAGCGCACTGCGCACGGCAGCCACCAGCAGGTCGTCGGGGCGCGTGTTGCGGAAGTAGCCGCGGCCGCTCTTGCCGATGGGCGTGCGCGTGGCGGCGACGATGTAGGCGTCTTGAACTTGCTTGGTCATGGTCTCGTCTCCGCTCAGTTGCGAACAGGCTTGCCGGTCTGCAGCATGCCCATGATCCGCTCTTGCGACTTGGGGTGTTCCAGCAGGCTGCAGAAGCGGCTGCGCTCCATCGCCATCAGGTACTCCTCGCTCACCAGGCTGCCGGCGTCGACATCGCCGCCGCACACCACCTGCGCGATCAGCGTGCTGATGTGGAAGTCGTGCGCGCTGATGAAGCCGCCGTCGCGCATGTTGGCGAGCTGGCCCATGATGGTGGCGATGGCACTGCGGCCGGCCACCGGAAACAGCGCCTTGTGCGGCGGACGGTAGCCGCTGTCGAACATCGCCTTGGCCTGCGTGCTGGCCACGAACAGCAGCTCGTCCTTGTGCGGCACCACGATGTCGGTGTCCAGCAGGTAGCCCAGCTTGCGCGACTCGATCGCGCTGGTGCCCACCTTGGCCATCGCGGCGTTGGTGAAGCCGTCGGTGGCGAACTTCATGATGTCGGCGTTCGCGTTGCCGGCAGCCGCCATCTCGGCCGCGCGGCGCGCGATGTAGGTCAGGCCGCCACCGCCCGGGATCAGGCCCACGCCCACTTCCACCAGGCCCACGTAGGTTTCCATCGCGGCCACGCGGCGTGCGCAGTGCAGCGCGATCTCGCAGCCGCCGCCCAGCGCGATGCCGCGCATCGCGGCCACCACCGGCACCTGCGCGTAGCGCATGCGCAGCAGAGCCGTCTGCAGCTGCAGGATGACCGGGGCGATGCCCTTGGCGCCTTCCTTCATGAAGACCGGCAGCGTCTGCTCGAGGTTGGCACCGGCCGAGAACACGTCATCAGGCGACCAGATCACCAGGCCCTTGTAGCCGGCTTCGGCCAGTTCCACCGCCTTGTGCAGGCCTTCGACCACACCCGTGCCGATGAGGTGCAGCTTGCTGGTGATGCTGAGGATGAGCACCTCGCCGTCCAGCGTCCACACGCGCACTTCGTCGTTCTTGAAGACTTCGGTGCCGCTGTTCAAGGGCGCGGACGCACCGGCGCCGAGCACGTTCTCGGCGAAGTGCTGGCGCGCGTAGACGGGCAGGCTGCTGCGCGGCACGTAGGTCTGGCGCGACGGGCTCCACGAGCCTTCCGGCGTGTGCACACCCGTGCGGCCGTCGAACACCCAGGCCGGCAGCGGCGCGCTGCTCAGCGCCTTGCCGGCGTCGATGTCCTCCTGCACCCAGGCAGCCACCTGCTGCCAGCCGGCGTCCTGCCACAGCTCGAACGGGCCCTGCTGCATGCCGAAGCCCCAGCGCATCGCGAAGTCGACCTCGCGCGCGTTGTCGGCGATCGCTTCCAGGTGCACAGCCGCGTAGTGGAAGGCGTCGCGCAGGATGGCCCACAGGAACTGCGCCTGCGGGTTGCTGCTCTCGCGCAGCAGCTTCAGGCGCTCGGCGGCCGGCTTCTTCAGCATGCGCGCCACGATCTCGTCGGCCTTCTTGCCCGCGGCCACGTACGTGCCGCTGGCGGGGTCCAGGCGCAGGATGTCCTTGCCTTCCTTCTTGAAGAAGCCGGCGCCGGTCTTCTGGCCCAGTGCGCCCTTGGAGATCAGCGCCTGCAGCACGGGCGGCGTGGCGTAGCTGGGGAAGAACGGATCGCCGGCCAGGTTGTCCTGCAGCGTCTTGATGACGTGGGCCATCGTGTCCAGGCCCACCACGTCGGCGGTGCGGAAGGTGCCGCTGCTGGCGCGGCCCAGCTTCTTGCCGGTGAGGTCGTCGACGACGTCGTAGCCGAGGCCGAACTTCCCGGCTTCGTGGATGGTCGCCAGCATGCCGGCGATGCCCACGCGGTTGGCGATGAAGTTCGGCGTGTCCTTGGCGCGCACCACGCCCTTGCCCAGCGTGGTGGTGACGAAGGCTTCGAGCTGGTCCAGCACCTCGGCCTGCGTCGACGGCGTGGCGATCAGCTCGACCAGCGCCATGTAGCGTGGCGGGTTGAAGAAGTGGATGCCGCAGAAGCGCGGCAGCATGCCGGCAGGCAGCACCTCGGAGAGCTTCGTGATCGACAGGCCCGAGGTGTTGCTGGCGACGATGGCGTGCGCGGCCAGGTGCGGCGCGATCTTCGTGTACAGGTCCAGCTTCCAGTCCATGCGCTCGGCGATCGCCTCGATCACCAGGTCGCACTCGCCCAGCAGCGCCAGGTGCTCCTCGTAGTTGGCCTGCTGGATGCGGCCGGCCAGCTCGGGCACGCCCAGCGGCGCCGGCTTGAGCTTCTTCAGGCCTTCGACGGCCTTGCTGACGATGCCGTTCTTGTGGCCTTCCTTGGCAGGCAGGTCGAACAGCACGACCGGCACGTTGACGTTGACCAGATGGGCGGCGATCTGCGCGCCCATCACGCCGGCGCCGAGCACGGCGACCTTGCGGACCTGGAATCGATTCATGGTTGCTCCGGATGGAAAGAAGTTACTCGACCCGCTGCCAGGTCTGGTTGCGGTAGAAGGGGCCGATGAAGCCGCGTACTTCCAGCGTCTTGCCGCCGTCCTTGGGTGTCAGCCGCACCTTGTAGGTCTTGCCGTTGTTGGGGTCGAGGATGGTGCCGCCGTCCCACCAGGCCTCGTCGGCGCTCTTCCTCACGCCTTCGATGATGGCCATGCCGGTGACGGGCTGGTTCTTGCGCGCGCCCTCGCACTTGTCGCACTTGGCGTCCTGCTTGGTCGGGTCGAGCAGCTTCTCGATGCGGCCGCTGAAGCTGCCGCCGGCGTCGACGATGCGCACCAGCGACTTCTCCTGCTTGCTGTCGTCGTCGATGGTCTTCCACAGCCCCGCCGGCGTGGCCTGGGCCCAGGCCAGCAGCGGCGCGGCGGCGCACAGCAACGTGGCGATCGTCTTCTTCATGGCTCGTCTCCTGTCGTGGGTGGGCTGCCGGCGCGCGGGACGCCGGGGCTTCAGAACAGCGCTTCGTCCATCGCCAGCAGCGGCGCCACGCCGCTGCGCGCGGTGCGGATCAGGCCCGCGGTCTCGGGCAGCAGCTTGGCGAAGTAGAAACGCGCCGTGTGCAGCTTGGCGGTGTAGAACGGGTCGCCCGAGCCCTGCTTGGCCAGCGCGATCTTGGCCATGCGGGCCCAGAAGTACGCGAAGGTCAGGTGGCCCACGACGCGCAGGTAGTCCACGGCGGCGCCACCGACCTCGTCGGGGTTGCCGAAGGCCTTCATGCCGAGCTCGGTGGTCAGCTTCGTGACCTTGTCGCCCAGGTCGGCCAGCGGGTTCACGAACTCCTGCATGTCCTCGTTGACGCCTTCGTCCTCGACGAACTGCGCGATCAGCTTGCCGAACTTCTTCAGCTTGGCGCCGTTGTCGCCCAGGATCTTGCGGCCCAGCAGGTCCAGCGACTGGATCGTGTTGGTGCCCTCGTAGATCATGTTGATGCGGGCATCGCGCACGTACTGCTCCATGCCCCATTCCTTGACGTAGCCGTGGCCGCCGAAGACCTGCATGCAGTGCGACGTGGCGATCCAGCCGTTGTCGGTGATGAAGGCCTTGATGATGGGCGTCAGCAGCGCGACCAGGTCGGCGGCTTCCTTGCGCTCGTCCTCGTCGTCGCTGCTGAGTTCCTTGTCGATCAGCAGTGCCGTGTAGCAGGCCAGCGCGCGGCCGCCTTCGGCGTAGGCGCGCGCGGTCAGCAGCATCTTGCGCACGTCGGGGTGCACGATGATGGTGTCGGCCGGCTTGTCGGGGTTCTTCGGGCCCGAGAGGCTGCGCATCTGGATGCGGTCCTTCGCGTAGGCCACCGCGTTCTGGTACGCCACCTCGGTCAGGCCCAGGCTCTGGTTGCCCACGCCCAGGCGGGCCGCGTTCATCATCACGAACATCGCGGCCAGGCCCTTGTGCGGCTGGCCCACCAGCGTGCCGGTGGCGCCGTCGAGCATCAGCTGGCAGGTGGCGCTGCCGTGGATGCCCATCTTGTGCTCCAGCGCGCTGCAGAAGATCGGGTTGCGGCCACCCAGGCTGCCGTCGGCGTTGACGTGGAACTTCGACACCACGAACAGGCTGATGCCCTTGCTGCCCTGCGGCGCGTCGGGCAGGCGGGCCAGCACCAGGTGCACGATGTTCTCGGTCATGTCGTGGTCGCCGGCCGAGATGAAGATCTTCTGGCCGGTGATCCTGTAGGTGCCGTCGGCCTGCGGCTCGGCCTTGGTGCGCAGCATGCCGAGGTCGGTGCCGCAGTGCGGCTCGGTCAGGCACATCGTGCCGGTCCACACGCCGCTGACCAGCTTCGGCAGATAGGTGGCCTTCTGCTCGGGCGTGCCGTGCGCCTTCAGGCATTCGTAGGCACCGTGCGACAGGCCGGGGTACATGGTCCAGGCCTGGTTGCCCGAGTTCAGCATCTCGAAGAAACACTGGTTCACGACGATGGGCAGGCCCTGGCCGCCGTATTCGGGGTCGCAGCTCAGCGCGGGCCAGCCGCCTTCGACGTACTTGGCATACGCCTCCTTGTAGCCGGTGGGCGTCTGCACCTCGTGCGTGGTCTTGTCGAGCTTGCAGCCCTCGGTGTCGCCACTGATGTTGACCGGGAAGATGACTTCCGAGGCGAACTTGCCGCCTTCCTCGAGCACGGCGTTGATGGTGTCGGCGTCGATGTCGGCGTGCTTGGGCAGCAGCTTCAGTTCGTCGGCGGCGTGGAGCAGTTCGTGCAGCACGAACTGCATGTCGCGCAGGGGCGGGTTGTACTGGGGCATGGAAGGCTCCTGGAGCGAACGGTGGATGGGAGGGATCGGGGGTGTCAGCGCCCGCCGTGGGCAGGCGCCGGGCGGTAGTGGTCGACGACGCGTTCGAAGCCGGCATGCACGCGCTCGAGCACGCCGGGGTTGCGCAGGAAGCGCGCGTCGTGGTGCAGGGCGAGGATCAGGCCGTGCACCTCGAACAGCATCTGCGTCGGGTCGGTGTCGGCGCGCAGGTGGCCTTCTTCGATGGCGATGCGGATCGCCCGCTCCATCGCCGACTGCCACGAGCGCACCATCGAGGCCAGCGCGTCGCGCACCGGGCCGGGCCGGTCGTCGAACTCGACGGCGCCGCTGATGTAGATGCAGCCCGAGTCGAGTTCCACCGAGACGCGGCGCATCCAGCGCTCGAACAGCGCGCGCACCCGCGGCAGGCCGCGCGGCGCGGCGATGGCGGGGAAGAAGACCTCGTCCTCGAAGCGGGCGTGGTACTCGCGGATGACGGAGATCTGCAGTTCCTCGCGCGAGCCGAAGTGCGCGAAGACACCCGACTTGCTCATCTGCATCATCTCGGCCAGCGCGCCGATGGACAGGCCCTCGAGCCCCATGTGCGAGGCCAGGCCGAGCGCGGCGTCGAGGATGGCCGCACGCGTCTGCAGGCCCTTCTGCAGGGTCTTCGGCACGGCGGCGCGGGCGCCGGTGGCGGCAGGGAGTGTCGGCAAGGCAGAGCCCAGAATCGAACGATCGTTCTATTTTGCAGACTTACCCAGCCCGGCGGCAAGCACAACCGTGATTTTTTTAGGTGATGCCGACTAAAGTGGGCTGTTTCGCCTGTCATCGGCCCACGATTGAGCACGACACGCGGATTGATTTACTCTTCGCGCCATGGATGTGCTGCAACTCGACGTTTCTGGCCGCCCACAAGCCTGGATCTCGGCACGGGAGGCCGCGGTGATCTACGCCAGCGACGGTGTCGCCTGGACGCTCGGCGACGCCTTCCAGGTGCTGCGCGGCGGCATCCAGCGCAGCACCGGCGTGCAGTCGCGCATCGAGGTCCACCCCATCATCGCCGTGCGCGGCAGCATCCCGGCGCGGGCCTGGCGCCACACGCCGGCGCTGTCCAACCCCAAGCTGTTCGCGCGCGACCGCAACCTGTGCGCGTACTGCGGCGGGCACTTCCACTTCGACGACCTCACGCGCGAGCACATCCGGCCGGTCTCGCGCGGCGGCGAAGACAGCTGGATGAACTGCATCACGGCCTGCCGCGCCTGCAACGGCCACAAGGGCAACCGCATGCCCGAAGAGGCGCACATGACGCTGCTGTACCTGCCGTACGTGCCCAGCCTGCACGAAGACATGATCCTGCGCGGCCGGCGCATCGTGGCCGACCAGATGGACTTCCTGCTGGCGTCGGTGCCGCGCAGCAGCCGGCTGCACGCGTAGCGCGGCGCCGGCAGCGCGCTGGATCTGGAACAAACGCCGCCGCGCCCGATCTGACAGCATGCGCATGACAACGCCGCGCCCGTGCGCCGCGTTGCACCTGAACACCGGGAGACCCAGCATGAAGCGCCTGTTCGCCGCCCTGAGCGTGGCCGCCCTCGCGGCCTGCACCACCACCAGCCCCGACGTCGTCAGCCGCAGCGAGGCGCAGCGCCTGGCCAGCGTGCAGGACGGCGTGGTGCTGTCGACGCGGGCCGTGGTCGTCGAAGGCCAGCAAAGCGGCATCGGCGGCACGGCCGGCGGCATCGCCGGCGGCGTGGCCGGTGCCAGCGTGGGCGGGCGCCGTGAAGCGGTGGTGGTGGGCGTCATCGGTGCCGTGGTCGGCGGCGTCGTCGGCAATGCGGTCGAGCGCTACGGCACGCGCGAGGAGGCGGTCGAACTGCTGATCCAGTTGAAGAACGGCGAGCGCCGCTCCATCGTGCAGGCCAAGGGCAGCGAGAACATCCAGCCCGGCGACGCGGTGATCCTGGTCACCACCGGCGGCAAGGTGCGCGTGAGCAAGGCACCGGTGGTGGCGCCGACCGAGACCGCCGCACCGCGCAGCTGAAAGCTGCTTGCGGCAGCGCGCGCGCCATCGTAACGTCGCGCGGCGTTGCCGAAGCGGGCCGGCGACGCGCCGATGCCGGCCCGGGTCGACCCGCAGCGAGGTGGTGCATGGCACCCGTGATCCCCCTGCCCTTCGAGACCGGCTTCAAGGCCGAGAGCGTCAACGGCAAGTCGCACAAGACCGGCCTGTTCACGGCAGTCGAGAAGGCGCTGGACGTCTACGTGGCCGACAGCTCCAAGGACCGGCTGCAGCACCTCACCAATGCGCTGGCCGCCTGGAAGCGGTCCAAGCACGATGCCGGCAAGAACACGAACTGGACCCAGTCGGTGCGCTACGCCGCGGTGCACAAGCTTTCTGAATGGCTGGTGCAGGAGAGCACGGCGCGCGGCCTGTTTCCAGTCTCGCGCAGCCTCTGGGGCAGCAAGCACAACTGCTATGCCTACGCGATGAAGTGCCAGGAGCCCACCGGCCTGGGCCAGATTTCGTGGACCGGCTGCTACGCCGAGAAGGCCATCGGCACCGACTACGTGCAGGGCGTCGTCGAAGACGGCCTGGCCAGCGGCAAACAGGTGCTCGTGTTGCCGCAACTGCTGCCGTCGCCGGTGCCGCCGCGGCAGAACGACGGCACCTATCTCGTCGCCATGGTCTCCAACCGCATGGGCTTTCACTTCATGCGCCGCCGCGAATCGACCGGCTTGTGGTCGCACAAGAACGGCGGCGCGTCCCCGGTGGACACCTGCTTCTACGACACCGACCTGCACAAGCCCGTGGCCATCACCGACGAGGTGGCGCTGAAGATCCTGGAGAAGCCGACGCTCATCGGCTGCAGCATGACCTTCACGCGCTACCTGCGCGTGCCGCGCGGCGTGCAGGTGGGCGGCAATCCGGGGGGCGGCAAGAGCGTCCAGAAGAAGAAGTGACCGCCGCGCCCCGCGCGCTGGAGGCAGATGGTAGGCCGCCCGTGAGTCGAACACGGCACCAACAGATTATGAGTCTGCTGCTCTAACCAATCATGAGCTAGCGGCCCGCGGGGCGCGATTCTAGGCGCCGACCGGCCAGCCGGCGGCGCGCGGCCCGTTCACTTCACCGACAGCGCGTGGCCCACCAGCCGCGACGTGATGTCGACGATCTGGATCATGCGGTCGTAGGCCATGCGCGTGGGGCCGATGACGCCCAGCGTGCCGACGATGCGCCCGTCGACCTCGTAGGGCGCGGTCACCACCGACAGCTCCTCGAACGGCACCACCTGACTCTCGCCGCCGATGTAGATGCGCACGCCTTCGGCACGACTGCTCACGTCGAGCAGGCGCATCAGCTCGGTCTTCTGCTCGAACACCCCGAACATGCGCCGCAGGCTGCCCATGTCGTTGCCGAAGTCCTGCACGCCAAGCAGGTTGCGCTCGCCCGAGACGACCACGCCCTCGTGGCTCTCGGCCAGGGCCTCGCCGGTCTGCACCGCGGCCTGCATCAGCGCCGCGATCTCGCTGCGCAGGTTCTCGATCTCGTGCTTCAGCCGCTCGCGCACCTCTTCGATGGTGAGCCCGGCGTAGTGCGTGTTCAGGAAGTTCGTCGCCTCCACCAGCTCGGCCTGGCTGTGGTCGCGCGCGGTGAAGATGACGCGGTTCTGCACGTCGCCGTCGGGCGCGACCAGGATCACCAGCACGCGCCGCTCGCCCAGGCGCAGGAACTCGATGTGGTGGAACACGCTGGCCTTGCGCGGCGCGGTGACGACGCCGACGAAGCTGCTCAGGTTCGACAGCAGGCTGGCGGCCTGCGCGATCACGCGCTGCGGCTGGTCCGGGTGCAGCTGGCCGCGCGCCGCGGTGAGCTCGGGCGACGACGACTCCAGGTCGATCGGCCGCGCCGTCAGCATCGTGTCGACGAACAGGCGGTAGCCGCGCGCGGTGGGGATGCGGCCGGCGCTGGTGTGGGGGCTGGCGATCAGGCCGAGCTCTTCCAGGTCGGCCATCACGTTGCGGATCGTGGCCGGCGACAGGTCCAGCCCCGAGGCCCGCGACAGCGTGCGCGACCCCACCGGCGTGCCGTCGGCGATGTAGCGTTCGACCAGGGCTTTCAGCAGTGTTTTCGCGCGGTCGTCGAGCATGGCCTTCATTGTAGGGAGCGTGGGTCGCTATGGTGTAATCCGCCGCATGCCGGCCCCCTTCCGCCATGCCGCAGTCGTCGGAAAGTTCCAGGCCCGCGGCATCCGCCCGGTGCTGGAGGAGATCGCGCACTTTCTGGTCGCGCAAGGCATCGAGGTCTCGTTCGAACGCGACACCGCGCACGCCACCGGCGTGACCGGGTTCGACGCCCTGTCGCCCGCCGAGATGGGCCGCCAGTGCGACATCGCCGTGGTGGTGGGCGGCGACGGCACGATGCTCGGCATCGCCCGCGAGCTGGCGCGCCACAACCTGCCGCTGGTGGGCATCAACCAGGGCCGGCTGGGCTTCATCACCGACGTGCCCTTCGACAAGTACAAGGAAGCGCTGGCCGCGATGCTGGCCGGCGACCACGAGGAAGAGCACCGCACGATGATCGAGGGCGGCGTCTGGCGCGACGAGGAGAAGATCTTCGACGGCCTGTCGATGAACGACGTGGTCGTCAGCCGCGGCGCCACGTCGAGCATGGTCGAGCTGCGCATCGACATCGGCGACGACTTCGTCGCCAACATCCGCGCCGACGGCCTCATCGTCGCGTCGCCCACCGGCAGCACGGCGTATGCGCTGTCGGCAGGCGGGCCCATCTTGCACCCGGGCATCGGCGGCTGGGTCATCGTGCCGATCGCGTCGCACACGCTGTCGAACCGGCCCATCGTCGTGCCCGACCAGGGCGAGATCCGCATCACGGTGGTGGCCGGCCGCGACGCGTCGGCCAACTTCGACATGCACAGCCTGGCCAGCCTGCTGCACGGCGACCAGGTCCGCGTGCGGCGTTCGCAGTTCAAGGTGCGCTTCCTGCACCCTCGCGGCTGGAGCTACTACGCGACCCTGCGCCGCAAGCTGCGCTGGTACGAAGGCGTCTGAGCATGTTGCGCCGCTTGACGCTGCGCGACGTGGTCATCGTCGCCCATCTCGAAGTCGACATGGCCGCCGGCTTCACGGTGCTCACCGGCGAGACCGGCGCCGGCAAGTCCATCCTCATCGACGCGCTGCAACTGGCGCTGGGCGCGCGCGCCGATGCCACGCTGGTGCGCGAAGGCGCGGCACGCGCCGAGGTCAGCGCCGAGTTCGACCTGCCCGCGGCGCTGCAGCCCTGGCTGGACGAGGCCGGCTTTGCCGCCGAGCCCACGCTGCTGCTGCGCCGCACCGTGGATGCGCAGGGCAAGAGCCGCGCCTGGATCAACGGCAGCCCGGCCACCGTGGCGCAGCTGCGGGAAGCCGCCGACCACCTGGTGGACATCCATGGCCAGCACGCCTGGCAGGGCCTGACGCGGCCGGCCGCGGTGCGCGCGCTGCTCGACACGCAGGCCGGCATCGACCCAGGCCCGCTGGCCGCGCGCTGGCAGGCTTGGCGCGCGGCGCTGGCGGCACTGGACGCCGCGCGCAGCCAGCGCGACGTGCTGGAGCGCGAGCGCGAACGCCTGGCCTGGCAGATCGGCGAGGTCGGCAAGCTCGCACCCGGCGCCGACGAGTGGGACGCGCTCAACGCCGAACACCAGCGCCTCGCCCACGGGCAGGCGTTGCTGGACGGCGCGCGCGCGGCGCTCGACGCCGTGGCCGATGCCGAACCCTCGGCCGATGCGCTGACCAGCCGCGCCATCGACGCGCTCGACGACGTGGTGCGCTACGACGCCGAGCTGGCCGCCGTTGTCGAGGTGCTGCGCAGCGCGCAGGCCCAGCTGGAAGACGCCGCCCGCACGCTGCACGGCTACCTGGGCCACCGCGATCCCGACCCGGAACGCCTGGCGGCGCTGGACGCACGGCTGTCGGCCTGGGTGTCGCTGGCGCGCCGCTACCGCCGCGCGCCGGCCGAACTGCCGGCGCTGCTGGCCGGCTGGCAGCAGGAACTGCGGGCGCTGGACGCCGCCGCCGACCTCGACGGCCTCGAACGCGCCGCCGCCGAAGCCGAACGCCTGTGGCGCGACGAGGCGAAGAAGACCAGCCGCGCGCGCCACAAGGCCGCGCCCCGCCTGTCGGCCGCGGTGACGCAGGCGATGCAGCAGCTCGGCATGGCGGGCGGGCGGTTCGAGGTGGCGCTGCTGCCGCAGGACGAACCGCAGGCCTTCGGGCTGGAAGCGGTGGAGCTGCGCGTGGCCGGCCACGCCGGCAGCACGCCGCGTGCGCTGGCCAAGGTGGCGTCGGGCGGCGAGCTCTCGCGGCTGGCGCTGGCCATCGCCACGGCCACCACGTCGCCGCAGCAGGGCAGCGGCGCGCCGACGCTGATCTTCGACGAGATCGATGCCGGCGTCGGCGGCAACGTGGCCGACAGCGTCGGCCGGCTGATGCAGCAACTCGGGCGCAGCGCGCAGGTGATGGCGGTCACGCACCTGGCCCAGGTGGCGGCCTGCGCCGACCACCACTTCGTCGTCAGCAAGGGCCTGCAGGGCCGCGCCACCGTGAGCGACGTGCAGCCCGTGGCCGGCGAAGCCCGCGTGGCCGAGATCGCCCGCATGCTGGGCGGCGAGAAGCTCAGCAACACCAGCCGCGCGCACGCGCAGGCCATGCTGTCGGGAGGCGGGCAGTGAGCGAATGGATGCCGCTGGGCGGTCACCACCGCGACGAGGTGATCCTGGTCACCGGCATCTCCGGCTCGGGCAAGTCGGTCGCGCTGCACGCGCTGGAAGACGCGGGCTACTTCTGCGTCGACAACCTGCCGCCCGAGCTGCTGCGCGACTTCATCCGCCTGGAGCACGAGCGCTTCACCCGCCGCGTGGCGGTGGCGGTGGACGTGCGCACCGCGGCGTCGCTGCCCGGGCTGCTGCCGCTGATCGACGCGCTGCGCAGCGAGGGCCTGAACATCCGCCCGCTGTTCCTGGACGCCAGCACCGACGCGCTGGTGCGGCGCTTCTCCGAGACCCGCCGTCCGCACCCGCTGTCGACGCTGTCGGCCGGCACCGACAGCTCGCGGGCGCTGATCGAGGCCATCGAGCTCGAACGTGCGCTGCTGGCCGACCTGCGCGAGGTCTCCACCGTCATCGACACCAGCCAGCTGCGCACGGCGCAGCTGCGCAACTGGATGCGCTCGCTGGTGGGCGCGCGCGAGTCGGCGCTGACGCTGGTGTTCGAGAGCTTCGCCTTCAAGCACGGCGTACCGCTCGACGCCGACTACGTGTTCGACGTGCGCGTGCTGCCCAACCCGTACTACATCCGCGAGCTGCGGCCGCTGACCGGGCGCGACGCACCGGTGGCGACCTACCTCGAGTCGCAGCCCGAGGTGGCCGAGATGCTGCGCCAGATCGAGGCCTTCCTGGCGCGCTGGCTGCCTGCGTTCGAGGACAACCAGCGCAGCTACCTCACCGTGGCCATCGGCTGCACCGGCGGCCAGCACCGCTCGGTCTACAGCGTGGAATGGCTGGCGCAGCGCTTCCAGGCCCAGCACGCCACCCTCGTGCGCCACCGCGAGCTCGACGCGCGTGACTGACACCACCGCCCTGCCCCTGTTCCCGCTGCAGACGGTGCTGTTCCCCGGCACCGTGCTGCACCTGAAGATCTTCGAGGCGCGCTACCTCGACCTGATGTCGGCCTGCCTGCGCAGCGGCGACCCCTTCGGCGTCATCTGCCTGAAGCAGGGCGGCGAGGTCGCGCGCAAGGGCCAGCCGGTCGAGCTGGAAGACGTGGGCGTGCTGACGCGGCTGGACGAGATGGACGCCGACCAGCCCGGCCTGCTGCGCGTGCGCTGCAGCGGCCTGCAGCGCTTCCGCCGCCTGGGCCCGGCCACCCAGCAGCCCGGCGGCCTGTGGACCTGCGACGCCCGCACGCTGGCCGACGATCCGCTGCGCCTGCCCGGCCCGACGATGCTGCAGACCGTGCAGGCGCTGGCCGGCGCCATCAAGGCCCTGCGTGAACAGGGCCAGGAGCCGTTCGCCGAGCCCTACCGGCTCGACGACGCCGGCTGGGTCGCCAACCGCTGGTGCGAACTGCTGCCGGTGTCGCTGGCTGCCAAGCAGAAGCTGATGGAGCTGGACGATCCGGTGATCCGGTTGTCCCTCGTGGACGGCTTCCTGCGCGACAAGAAGGTCGTCATCGGCTGAACTCCGCCCGCGCGGGCTGGATCAATCGCGTTCGAGCAGCTTGCGCACGGGCGCCGGCAGGCCCAGCGCCAGCGCCTCGGTGCGCGTGCACCAGCGGCCGGGCGGCAGCGCGGGCGCCAGTGCCGCTGCGTCGGGCGTGTCGGGCCACACCCACTGCAGCGGCTGCAGCGTCCAGTCGAAGTGCGTCAGCGTGTGGGCGATGTCGGGCAGCCATGCGCCCTGCCCCGGCCAGCCCGCGGCCAGCGCCTGCAGCGTCTCGCGGCTGTCGAACTCGGGCAGGCTCCACAGCCCGGCCCAGACCCCGGTGCCGGGGCGCTGCACCAGCCACAGCCGGCCGCCCTGCTCCAGCCACAGCAGCGCGTGCGTGCGGGCGCCGCGCCTGAGCTTCTTCGTCTTCACCGGATAGCGCTCGGGCGTACCCTGCGCATGGGCCACGCACTGCGCCGCCAGCGGGCACAGCAGGCACGCGGGCCGGCGCAGGGTGCAGACGCCAGACCCCAGGTCCATCAGGCCCTGCGTGTAGGCCTCGATGCCCTCGCCGGGCAACAGCGCCTCGGCCTGCTGCCACAGCGCGCGTTCCTGGGATGCCGACGAGAGATCGCCGTCGAAGCCCAAGGCCCGGGTCAGCACCCGCTTGACGTTGCCGTCGAGGATGGCCGCGCGCTCGCCGAAGCAGAAGGCCGCGATGGCCGCGGCGGTGGAGCGCCCGATGCCCGGCAGCGTGGCCAGCGTGGTGCTGGTGCCGGGGAACCGCCCCCCGTGCTGGCCCACCACCGCCTGCGCGCAGCGGTGCAGATTGCGCGCGCGGCTGTAGTAGCCCAGGCCGCTCCACAGCGCCAGCACGTCGTCCAGGGGCGCTTCGGCCAATGCCTGCACGTCGGGGAAACGCTGCAGGAAGCGCGGGTAGTACTCCAGCACCACGGCCACCTGGGTCTGCTGCAGCATCACCTCGGACAGCCACACGCGGTACGGGTCGCGCGTGCCTTGCCAGGGCAGGCCGTGGCGGCCGTGGCTGCGCTGCCAGCGCACCACCGCGCCGGCCAGGTCGGGCGGGGGCGGCATCAGGCCGCGTCCTGCTGCAGGTGGGCGGCGTCGGGGTGCGCCATGGCCGCGCTGCGCGTGGCCGTCAGCACGGCGTCGGCGGCGCGGTCGAGGTGCCGCTGCAGCTGCGCCAGGCGCTCGTCCTGGGCCTCGACCTCGGCGATGCGCGTCTCCAGCTCGCCCGCGGCGGCCTGGATGCGTTCGAGCGACTCGCGGCGGCGCTTGAAGCTGCGGCGGCGTTCGCGCAGCTGCACGTCGACCTGGCTGGACGCGGTCTTGCTCCACAGCTCCAGCTCGCCGGCGGCGTTCTCGAACACGACGCGCAGCTTGGACAGCAGCATGCGCCGGAACTGCTCGGCAAACCCCGGCACGGCCATGCGCCAGGCCTGGCCCAGACCGAGGTAGCGGCTGTAGTTCTGGTCCAGCAGGTCCAGTTCCTTGGCGAAGGGCTTCAGCGCCGGCGGCGGAGCCAGCGAGAACGCGAAGCCGTAGTCGGCATTGAGCTGCAGGAAGCTGGCGTCCAGCATCTGCCGCATCTCGTCGGCCAGCGCGCCGGCGTCGGCCAGCGACTGGCGCAGGCGCTGGCACAGCGTCTCGAAGGCCTTGCGCGCGCCCAGGTTCAGCGGTTTTGCGCCGATGGCCGACTGCATGGCCGCGACCTCGGCCCGCAGCGCGTCGCTCGACAGCTTGGCCAGCACGTTGCGCAGCAGCTTGGCCTGCACCGCACGCACGGCCTGAAGCCGCGCGGTGCAGCCTTCGAACTCGGCCGCCTCGGCGTCCACCCTCTGCAGCATCAGCCGCACCTTGGCGCTGCTCTTGCCGCGCAGGCCGCGCAGCTCGAGCAGTTGCTCGGCCTGCGAGCGGCGCCGGTCGGACAGCCGGCGCGTGCCGGCGGCGCGCAGCTGCCCCACCGCGCCTTCGGCGGCCTGCAGCAGCAGCTCGTGCTGGCGCGGCAACAGTTCGGCGGTGATGGCGGCTTCCAGCGCAGGCAGGCGGCTCGCGGCCAGGGCCTGCGCATCGCCGCCGACGCGCGCGGCCAGCGCCTGCCGCGCGGACAGCGGAAACACGCGCTGCGGCGGCAGGCCCAGCGTCTGCGCGGTGGTCTCGCGCTGGCGCGCGATCTGCGCCTCGACGGCCTCGGGCGTGGCCAGCGGATCGACCAGCGTGTCGATCTTGTTGAGCACCACGAAGCGTTCGAGGCTGTTGCCGCCCAGGTGCTCGCGCCAGATCGCCAGGTCGGACTTGGTGACGCCGGTGTCGGCGGCGAGCACGAAGACGGTGGCGTGCGCGGACGGCAGCAGCGACAGCGTCAGTTCCGGCTCGGCGCCGATCGCATTCAGGCCCGGCGTGTCGAGCACCACCAGGCCGCGCAGCAGCAGCGGGTGCGGGTAGTTGATCAGCGCGTGGCGCCAGGCCGGCACCTCGACCTGGCCGTCGGCCTCCAGCGCCGGGTTGTCCTCGGGGTGTTCGTCGCTCCAGAACCCCAGCGCGGTGGCGTCGGCGACGCTGACGCGCTGCGTGCGCGTCACGGCCGACAGCGCCTCGGCCAGCGCGTCGGGGTCGGCGGGGTTCAACGGCACGTGCTGCCAGGCGTCGTCACGCGCGCGCAGTTCGGTCAGCGACAGGCCCTGCAGCCGGGTGGCGATCGGCAACAGCGACAGCCGAGCCGGCAGCGCCGCCTGGTGGAACAGCTCCACCGGGCACATCGTGGTGCGCCCCGGCGTGGCCGGCAGCACGCGGCGGCCGGCACTGGCGAAGAAGATCGCGTTGATCAGCTCGGACTTGCCGCGCGAGAACTCGGCCACGAAGGCCAGCACCAGCTTGTCGCTGGCCAGGCGCTCGCGCAGCACCGACAGCACGCTGGCGTCCGCGTCGACGACGAGGTCGTGATCGGCCAGGAACTCGGCCAGCGCCGCGGCGCGGCGGTCGAGGTCGCCGCGCCAGCGCGCGAGCTGGTCGAGTGTGGAGACGATGGAGCTTTGCATCGTGGAACCCATGCTAGCGCAGCGATTCTGCGGCCTCGGCCGGGCGATACAACTCCTGACAGCGGCCGCCGGGGCGGTGCGCATTTGTGCCGGCTGCAAACCGCCTGCCGCCGCCTACCGCCGCTGGCAGCCGGCGCAGAAGTAGGTCGAGCGCTGCGCCTGCACGACGCGGCGGATGGTGCCGCCGCAGCGGGCGCAGGCCTGCCCTTCGCGGTCGTAGACCTGCGCGTGGGTCTGGAAGGCGCCGTCCATGCCGTGCACGTCGCGGAAGTCGCGCAGCGTCGAGCCACCGAGCTCCAGCGCCCGCGCCAGCGTGGCGCGCACCGCCGCCAGCAGCCGCGCTGCGCGCGGGCGGCTGATGCGGTCGCTGCGCAGCGCGGGGTGGATGCCCGCCGCGTGCAGCGCCTCGCAGGCGTAGATGTTGCCGGCGCCCACCACCACCGCGCCCGACAGCAGCACGGCCTTCACCGGCGCGCGGCGACGCTGCAGCTCGGCATGGAACGCGGCGTCAGTCAGCGCCGGGTCGAAGGGCTCGGGCCCGAGCGCCGCCAGCAGTTTCGCCGCCGGATCGTCGTGCAGCGACGGCGACCACACCACGGCGCCGAACCGGCGCGGGTCGGTCAGCCGCAGGGTGCCCTGGCTGGTGGCGAGATCGAAGTGGTCGTGCGGCCCGGGCGGGCCGGCATCGGCCTGCAGCGCGAGCGACCCCGACATGCCCAGGTGCAGCAGCAGACCGCCCGGCGCGCCGCCGCCCAGCAGCGGCAGCCACAGGTACTTGCCGCGCCGCGCCACCGGGCCGACCGAGGCGCCCGCCAGCTGCTCGGGCGCCACGCCCAGCGGCCAGCGCAACGGCTTGCCCAGCCGTGCCGACAGCACCCGCGCACCCCGCAACGGGGCGTCAATGCCCCTGCGTGTGACCTCAACTTCAGGGAGTTCGGGCATCCGGGCATTATGTGAGAATGAATCGCAACCGCCAGGAGCCCCGATGACCGTGAAACCGCGCTGGCGCCACGCCTTCGGCGCCGTGATGCTGGCGATCTGCAGTGCCTGGCCGGTCGCCCATGCACAGGCACCGGGCCCGGCGGCCGACGCGCCGGCCGCCCCGCCGGTGAACTCGGCACTCGACGCCCCGCTGCTGTACCAGCTGCTCATCGGCGAGATCGAACTGCGCACCGGCGAGCCCGGGGCCGCCTACGAGGTCATCCTCGACGCCGCCCGCCGCAGCAAGGACGAAGCGCTGTTCCGCCGTGCCGTCGACATCGCGCTGCAGGGCCGCGCCGGCGAGCAGGCGCTGGCCGCCACGCGCGCCTGGCGCACGGCGCACCCGAAGTCGCTCGACCCGCTGCGGCTGCAGTTGCAGATCCTCTCGGCGCTGAACCGCCTGCCCGACGCGGTGGAGCCGCTGCGCACGCTGCTGAACCTGACGCCCGCGGCCGACCGCCCGGGGCTGATCGCGGCGCTGCCGCGCTTCTTCGGCCGCGGCAGCGACCCGGCGAAGACGGCCGCGCTGCTGGAAGACGTGCTGGCCGTGTACGCCCGGGACCCCGCCACGCGCGTGCCGGCCCTGGTGTCCGTGGGCCGCGGCCGCCTGGCCGCCGGCGAGAGCGACAAGGCCCTGGCCGCGGCGCAGCAGGCGCAGCGCGAGGACGGCGCCGCCCCAGGCCCGGTGCTGCTGGCGCTGGAACTGCTGCCCAAGGAGCCCGAGGCCGAGGCCATCGTCACCACGCACATGGCGCGCGCCGATGCCGAGCCCTCGCTGCGCCTGGCCTGGGTGCGCACGCTCACGCAGCAACAGCGCTACGCCGACGCGGTGCGCGAGCTGGAGGTCGTCACGCGGCAGAAGCCCGACCTGGCGCCGCCCTTCCTGTCACTGGGCGCGCTGCACCTGGAGCTGCGCCACCCCAAGGAAGGCGAAGCCGCGCTGCTGCGCTACGTCGAACTGGCCCAGGCGCAGCGGGCCGAAGCCGCGGCGCCTGCCGCATCGGCAGCGTCTGCCGCGGAGGCCGACGACGACGACACCCGTCCGCCGCGGCCCGAGCAAGGCCTGATCCAGGCCTGGCTGATGCTGGCCCAGGCCGCCGAGCAGCGCAGCGACTTCCCGGCCGCGGAAGCCTGGCTGGCGAAGATCGACGACCCGCAGCGCGCACTGGAAGTGCAGACGCGGCGCGCCTCGATGCTGGCGCGGCAGGGGCGCATCGACGAAGCCCGCGCGGTCGTGCGCGCCACGCCCGAGCGCGATGCCGACGACGCGCGGTCGAAGCTGCTGGCGGAAGCCGGCGTGCTGCGCGACGTCAAGCGCTGGAAGGAGGCGCTGGAGGTGCTGAGCAGCGCCAACGAGCGTTTCCCCGACGACACCGACCTGCTTTACGAACAGGCCATGATGGCCGAGAAGCTCAACCGCATGGACGAGCTCGAACGGCTGCTGCGCCGCGTGATCGAGCTCAAGCCCGACAGCGCGCAGGCCTACAACGCGCTCGGCTACTCGCTGGCCGATCGGCGCGTGCGGCTGGTCGAGGCACGCGAGCTGATCAGGAAGGCGCTGGAGCTGACGCCGGGCGACCCCTTCATCACCGACAGCCTGGGCTGGGTCGAGTACCGGCTGGGCAACCGCGACGAGGCCCTGCGCCTGCTGCGCCAGGCCTACGCGGCGCGGCCCGATCCCGAGATCGCCGCCCACCTGGGCGAGGTCCTGTGGTCCTTCGGCCAGCAGGACGAAGCCCGCAAGGTCTGGATCGAAGCGCGGGGCCGCGACGCCGCCAACGACGTGCTGCGCGAGACCCTGGCCCGGCTCAAGGTCGCCCTTTGACCGCACCGGCCCAGCGCGCGCGGCGCCGGGCGGTCGCGGGGCTGCTGGTCGGCGGGTGGGGGCTGCTGCTCGCCGGCTGCGCCACGCCGCCCGCGCCGGCGCCCGGCAGCGACTGGATCAACGGCCGGTTGAGCCTGCGGGTGGAGACCGGCGCCGACGCCACGACCGCGCCGCGCCAGTTCAGCAGCGCCTTCGAACTGCAGGGCGACGCCGAGCGCGGCGAGCTGCGCCTGACCTCACCGCTGGGCAGTGTGGTCGCGGCGGCGCGCTGGTCGCCGGATGCCGCGGAACTCGTCACCGGCGACGGCACACGCCGTTACACCGACCTCGACGCCCTGGCGCAAGACACACTGGGCGAAGCGCTGCCGCTGCGTGCGCTGCCGTCGTGGCTGCACGGCCGGCCCTGGCCGGGCGCCCCGCGGCGCGACACCGCCGGCGGCTTCGAGCAACTGGGCTGGCAGGTCGACCTGGGCCGCTATGCTGAGGGTTGGCTCGAGGTGCGCCGCAGCGCGGCACCGGCCGTGACCCTGCGCGCCCGCATCGAGCGCTCCTGACCCCGCGGCCTGCCCGCTGCCCCTCCGCTGTTCCTCCGATGGCCCTCCGTTCGCTCCACGACCTGTCCGCCCCGGCCAAGCTCAACCTGTTCCTGCACGTCGTCGGGCGTCGCGACGACGGCTACCACCTGCTGCAGTCGCCCTTCCAGCTCATCGATTGGGCCGACACGCTGCACATCGAGCGCCGCGACGACGGCCGGCTGCAGCGGCACGACCTCGGCCCGGCACTGCCCGCCGACGATCTGTGCCTGCGCGCGGCGCGGCTGCTGCAGAACGAGAGCGGCTGCACGCTGGGTGCCGACATCAGCATCGACAAGCAGGTGCCCTGGGGCGCGGGCATGGGCGGCGGCAGTTCCGACGCCGCCACCACACTGCTGGCGCTGAACCGCCTGTGGGGCCTGCACTGGCCGCGCGCCCGGCTGCTGGCGCTTGGTGCGCGGCTGGGCGCCGACGTGCCTTTCTTCATCGGCGGCCACAACGCCTTCGTCGAAGGCATCGGCGAGCAGCTGACGCCGGCGCGCCTGCTGCGCCAGTGGTTCGCGGTCGTGAAACCTGCCGCGGCGATCGCCACCGCAGAGATCTTCTCGCACCCCCTGCTGCAACGTGGCACAAAAAGCGTTATAGTCACGGGCTCTCTTGCAGAGGATCCGGAACTGAAGCAGTTCTGCACAGGCTACGGTCGCAACGACCTGCAGGCTGCGGCAGAAGGCCGATGTCCCGAGGTGGCGCAAGCCGCTCGCTGGCTGGAGGCTCGTTTCGGCAACAGCCGCATGACGGGCTCGGGCAGCGCGGTCTTCGCAAGAGCAGGCACAGGTGAACAACCCGTGGCGACATGTCCGGCAGCCGAGCTGCCGCCGGGATGGGTGGGCCGCTTGTGCCGCAGTCTGGATGCGCATCCGCTCGCGGAGTGGGCTGCAGGCTGAGACAGGTTTCAAGGTGGTGGCGCAAGCCACGACCTGCGTAGGGGAGTCGCCAAGTTGGTCAAGGCATCGGATTTTGATTCCGACATGCGAGGGTTCGAGTCCTTCCTCCCCTGCCAAATCCTTCCTTAGGGAAGCCGCGTCCGCGCGCTCGCCCGCCTTCGGAGATTCCACCGTGCTGTTCAACACCGTGCTGTTCACCGGCAATGCCAACCCGGTGTTGGCACAGGAAATGGCTTCGCACCTGAGTGTCGAACTCGGCCGGGCCACGGTGGGCCGCTTCTCCGACGGCGAGGTCACCGTCGAGATCCGCCAGAACGTGCGCGC
Organism: Rubrivivax soli; assembly: GCF_049810355.1. Taxonomy (GTDB): domain Bacteria; phylum Pseudomonadota; class Gammaproteobacteria; order Burkholderiales; family Burkholderiaceae_C; genus Rubrivivax. The sequence goes on along the minus strand of NZ_CP187368.1, from coordinate 4,263,649 downwards.
CCGCGACGTCTTCGTGGTGCAGAGCACCTGCGCGCCGACGAACGAGAACCTGATGGAACTCTTCATGATGGTCGATGCGCTCAAGCGTGCCAGCGCGCGCCGCATCACCGCCGTGATCCCGTACTTCGGCTACGCCCGGCAGGACCGCCGCCCGCGCAGCACCCGCGTGCCCATCAGCGCCAAGGTCGTGGCCAACATGCTCGAGACCGTGGGCGTCGAGCGGCTGCTGACGATGGACCTGCACGCCGACCAGATCCAGGGTTTCTTCGACATCCCGGTCGACAACATCTACGCCAGCCCGGTGCTGCTGTCGGATCTGAAGAGCAAGAACTACAAGGACCTCGTCGTCATCTCCCCCGACGTCGGCGGCGTCGTGCGCGCCCGTGCGCTGGCCAAGCAGCTCGGCTGCGACCTGGCCATCATCGACAAGCGCCGCCCCGCGGCCAACGTCTCGGAAGTGATGCACGTCATCGGCGAGATCGAAGGCCGCAACTGCGTGATCATGGACGACATGATCGACACCGCCGGCACGCTGGTGAAGGCGGCCGAGGTGCTGAAGGAACGCGGCGCCAAGAGCGTCTACGCCTACTGCACGCACCCCGTCTTCAGCGGCCCGGCGGTCGAGCGCATCGCCAAGAGCCAGATCGACGAAGTCGTCATCACCAACACCATTCCGCTGTCCGACGCCGCGAAGGCCTGCCCGAAGATTCGGCAGCTGTCGGTCGCGTTCCTGTTTGCCGAATCGATCCGCCGCATCAGCGACGGGGAATCGGTGACCTCGCTGTTCGCAGAGCAGAACAGCAACTTCTGAGCCCTGGTCGCGGGGCTTTATCCACTTGGAGTTCACATGAAATTCACAGCTTACGAGCGTACGCTGCAGGGGACCGGAGCGAGCCGCCGCCTGCGCCTCGCTGCCAAGGTGCCCGGCATCGTCTACGGTGCCGGCACCCCGACGATGATCGAGGTCGATCACAACGCGCTCTTCTTCGCGCTGAAGAAGGAAGCCTTCCACTCGTCGATCCTCGAGATGGACCTGGCCGGCAAGACCGAGAAGGTCCTGCTGCGCGACTTCCAGGTGCACGCCTGGAAGCCCATCGTGCTGCACGTCGACTTCCAGCGCGTGGACGACACCACCCGCCTGCGCAAGAAGGTGCCGCTGCACTTCAGCGGCGAAGAGAACTCGCCGGCCGTGAAGACCGACAAGTGCCTGGTGCAGCACGTGGCCACCGAACTCGAGATCGAGTGCCTGGCCTCGCAACTGCCCGAGTTCGTGACGATCGACCTGTCGGGCCTGGTGCGCAACCAGAGCCTGCACACCAGCGACCTGAAGCTGCCGGAAGGCATCAAGGCCGTGAAGCACGGCACCCAGAACCCGGTGATCGTGGCCGTGACCACGCCGAAGGTCGAGGAAGAAGTGGCCGCGCCGGTCGTGGTGGCCGCCGAAAAGGGCAAGGGCAAGCCCAAGAAGGACGAGAAGCAGAACAAGAAGTGACCCTCGCGCGGCGGGCCACCCCCGCCGGCAGGACCACCCTCGAAGCCCCACCCCGGTGGGGCTTCGCCGTTTCCGGCCCCCCCTATCATTCCGTTCCATGATTCGACTCTTCGTTGGCCTGGGCAACCCCGGCCCCGAGTACGAGGCCACGCGCCACAACGCCGGCTTCTGGTGGGTGGACGCGTTGGCGGTGCAGCTGGGCGTGCGCCTGGTGCCCGAGCGCAGCTACCAGGCGCTGGCCGCGCGCGCCAACCTGCCCGGCGGCCCGGTGTGGCTGCTGGAGCCGATGACCTTCATGAACCGCTCGGGCTTCTCGGTGGCAGCGCTGGCGCGCTTCTTCAAGATCGCGCCCGGGGAGATCCTCGTCGTGCACGACGAGCTCGACGTGCAGCCCGGCCAGGCCAAGCTGAAGCTGGGCGGCAGCACCGGCGGCCACAACGGCCTGAAGGACATCCACGCGCAGCTCGGCACGCTGGACTTCTGGCGGCTGCGGCTGGGCATCGGCCATCCGGGCGTGAAGGCCGAGGTGGTGCACTGGGTGCTGAAGAAACCGTCGCCCGACCACCGCGAGGCGATTGCCAAGTCCATCGAGCAATCGCTCACTTCGGTTCCCGATATGCTGGCTGGCCAGATGGACCGTGCACTGCAGAAGGTGCATGCGCAGCCGCCGCGTCCCAAGCCCCCGCGGCCGGCGCCCGCACCGGCAGCCGCACCCGTCCCGCCCGCCGCCGAAGGAGACACCTGATGCGCACCTGCACCCTGCCCCTCGTCATGCTGCTGGCCCTGCTGCTGGCCGGCACCGCCCAGGCCCAGACCATCTGGCGGTGCGGTGCCGACGGCCGCAGTTTCTCGGACCGGCCCTGCCCCGACGGCCGGCTGCAGGCAACCGCCGATCCGGTGGACCGCGACCGTGTCGCCGCCGCCCAGGACATCGCCGAACGCGAGCGCACGCTGGCGCGCACGCTGGAACAGCAGCGGCTGCAGTTCGAGGCGCAGCAGCCGGGCTACGCCATGATCCCGCACAGCGCAGCTTCGGAGGCGGCGCGCGCCAACGCGCTCACGGCGTCGGCACGGGCGAAGCGGGAGCGGCGGGAACAGCGGGAGCGTCTGGCGCAGCAGGGCTGGTGGCCGAAGCCGGTGACGCTGCGGAAGCCGTCAAGACACGGTACTTGGCGAGCAGCTGGTCCGGAGTCTCGACAAACGACGGATTGACCGGGATGCACTCCACCGGGCAGACCTGCACGCACTGCGGCTCGTCGAAGTGGCCCACGCACTCGGTACAGCGGTGGGGGTCGATCTCGTAGATCTCCGCGCCCATCGAGATCGCCTGGTTCGGGCACTCGGGTTCGCAGACGTCGCAGTTGATGCACGCGTCGGTGATCCACAGGGCCATGGCGGGTTCAGCTCTCGGGTTGCGTGGTGACGCGCTCTTTCAGGCGCCGAAGCACCGAGGGTGCCACGAACTTGGAGACATCACCGCCGAGGCTGGCAATCTCGCGCACGAACGTGCCGCTGACGAACTGGAACTGATCGCTCGGCGTCATGAACACCGTCTCCACCTCGGGCATCAGCTGGCGGTTCATGCCGGCCATCTGGAACTCGTACTCGAAGTCGCTCACCGCCCGCAGGCCACGCACCACCACCTTGCCGCCGTTGTCGACGACGAAGTCGCGCAGCAGGCCGCGGAAGGCCGTGACCTCGACGTTCTTGTAGGGCGCGGCGATCTCGCGCGCGATCTCCAGCCGTTCGGCGATCGTGAACATCGTGCGCTTGTGGTGACCGGCCGCCACGGCCAGGATCAGGCGGTCGAACAGCGTCGAGGCGCGGCGCATCAGGTCTTCATGGCCCAGGGTCATCGGGTCGAAGGTGCCCGGGTAGACGGCGGTCGTCGGCTTCGCGGTGGTCACGGCTTGCATCCTAGGGGGTGACCGCGGGAGTGTAGCGGCGGCGCAGCAGCTGGAAACACACGGCGCCGGCGCGCGACTGCCGGTGCGGTTCCAGGCCGGCCGGCAGTTCGAGCAGCGGCGCCGCCGCTTCGACATACAGGTAGCCGCCCGGCACCAGCAGGTGCGCGGCGGCGGCCGCCGCCGGGGCGGCCAGTTGCGCGTCGAACGGCGGGTCCAGCAGCACGAGCTCGAAACCGGCCGAGGGCGCCGCAGGCATCCAGGCCATCGCGTCGGCACGCAGCACCCGCAGCGTCTGGGCCTTCAGCCGCGTGCGCGACGCGTCCAGGCTGGCCACCAGCGCCGGGTCGCGCTCCAGCAGCAGCACGTCGGCAGCCCCGCGCGAGGCGGCCTCGAAGCCGAGCGCGCCGCTGCCGGCGAAGGCATCGAGCACGCGCCAGCCTTCCAGGTCCTGCCCGAGCCAGTTGAACAGCGTCTCGCGCACGCGGTCGGGCGTGGGACGCAGGCCGGGGCTGTCGGCCACCGGCAGCTTGCTGCGCTTCCACTGGCCGCCGATCAGCCGCACCTCGTGTGGCCGGCTGCGGTGCAGGCGCACGGCCTGCGGCTGGCCGTCGACATGGCGGACGCGGTGCTTCACAGGCGCACGGGGATGCCGTCGCGTGCGAGCAGCGCCTTCGCCTGCGCCACGGTGAAGGTGCCGTAGTGGAAGATGCTGGCCGCCAGCACGGCATCGGCGCCGCCGATGCGGATGCCTTCGCTCAGGTGCTCCAGCGCGCCGACGCCGCCCGAGGCGATCACCGGCACCGGCACCGCATCGCTGACGGCACGCGTGAGTTCGAGGTCGAAGCCGATCTTCGTGCCGTCGCGGTCCATGCTGGTGAGCAGGATCTCGCCGGCGCCGAAGGCTGCCATCTGCGTCGCCCAGGCCACGGCATCCAGGCCGGTGTTCTTGCGCCCGCCGTGGGTGTAGACGTCCCAGCCGCCGCCCGGCCGGGCCTTGGCGTCGATGGCCACCACGATGCACTGCGCACCGTACTTGTCCGAGGCGTCGCGGATCACCTGCGGGTCGGCCACGGCGGCCGAGTTGAAGCTGACCTTGTCGGCCCCGGCATTCAGCAGCCGCCGCACGTCGGCCACCGTGCGCACGCCGCCGCCCACCGTGAGCGGGATGAAGACCTGCGCGGCCACGGCCTCGATGATGTGCAGGATGAGGTCGCGGCCGTCGCTGGTGGCGGTGATGTCCAGGAACGTCAGTTCGTCGGCGCCCTGCTCGTTGTAGCGGGCGGCGATCTCCACCGGGTCGCCGGCATCGCGCAGTTCGACGAAGTTGACGCCCTTGACGACGCGGCCGCCGGTGACGTCGAGGCAGGGGATGATGCGCTTGGCCAGCATGCAGGTCTTCAGCGGTCGCCGTTCAGCACGTCGGCGCGGGCCTGCGCGGCGGCGAAGTCGAGCGCACCGGTGTAGATGCTGCGGCCGCAGATCACGCCCTCGACGCCCTCGCCTTCCACCGCGCACAGGCGCTCGATGTCGGCGATGCCAGACAAGCCCCCCGAGGCGATGACAGGGATGGTCAGCGCCTGCGCCAGCTTCACCGTGGCCTCGATGTTGATGCCGGTGAGCATGCCGTCACGGCCGATGTCGGTGTAGATCACGGACTCGACGCCGTAGTCCTCGAACTTCTTCGCCAGGTCCACGACCTCGTGGCCCGTGAGCTTGCTCCAGCCGTCGGTGGCGACCTTGCCGTCCTTGGCGTCGAGGCCGACGATGATGTGGCCGCCGAAGGCGGTGCAGGCGTCCTGCAGGAAGCCGGGGTTCTTCACCGCCGCGGTGCCGATGATGATGTAGCTGATGCCGTCGTCGAGGTAGCGCTCGATGGTGTCGAGGTCGCGGATGCCGCCGCCGAGCTGCACCGGGATCTCGTCGCCCACCTCGCGCAGGATGGCCTTCACGGCGGACTCGTTCACCGGCTTGCCCGCGAAGGCGCCGTTCAGGTCGACCAGGTGCAGGCGGCGTGCGCCGGCATCCAGCCAGCGCCGCGCCATGGCGGCCGGATCTTCACCGAAGGTGGTGGAAGCTTGCATGTCGCCTTGTTGCAGGCGGACGCAATGGCCGTCTTTCAGGTCGATGGCAGGGATCAGCAGCATGGCCGTGCGGTCAGCGTGTGGGGGGAGGTTGGGGGGAAGGACGACCCGGGGATCGGCAGAACGGGAGTTCAGGGCTTCCAGCGCAGGAAGTTGCGGTACAGGGCCAGTCCGTGGGCGGCGCTCTTCTCGGGGTGGAATTGCGTCGCAAAAATGTTATCCCGCGCCACCGCGCAGGTAAAGCGATCGCCGTACTCGGTCTCGCCGGCGCTGTGCAGCGGGTCTGCCGGCTCCGCGTAGTAGCTGTGCACGAAATAGAAGTACGCGCCATCGGGCACGCCGTGCCACATGGCATGCAACCGCGGGCTGTGGCGCTGGAAGACACGGTTCCAGCCCATCTGCGGCACCTTGTAACGGCTGCCGTCGGGCTGGCGCCGGCCCTCCAGCCGGAAGCGGCGCACCTCGCCGGGCACCAGCGCCAGGCCGGGCGTGTCCTGCTCCTCGCTGTGCGTCAGCAGCATCTGCATGCCCACGCACACGCCCATCAGCGGCTTGCGCGCAGCGGCGTCGAGCACCGCGTCGCGCAGGCCCGAGGCCTGCAGCTCGGCCATGCAGTCGCGCATCGCGCCCTGCCCCGGCAGCACCACGCGGTCGGCGGCGTACACCTCCTCGGGGTTGGCGGTGACGATGACCTTGATGTCGTGCGCGTCGCGCGCGACGTGTGCCACCGCCTGCGACACCGAGCGCAGGTTGCCCATGCCGTAGTCGACGACGGCGACGACCTCTGCGGTCACAGCGAACCCTTGGTCGACGGGATCACGCCGGCCGAGCGCGGGTCGGGCGTCAGCGCCATGCGCAGCGCGCGCGCGAAGGCCTTGAACACCGTCTCGCACTGGTGGTGCGCGTTGTCGCCCTTCAGGTTGTCGATGTGCAGCGTGACCAGCGCGTGGTTCGCGAAGCCCTGGAAGAACTCGTAGGTGAGCTGCGTGTCGAAGCCGCCGATCATGCCGGCCTTGAACGGCACGTCCATGTGCAGCCCCGGCCGGCCCGAGAAGTCGACCACCACGCGCGACAGCGCCTCGTCCAGCGGCACGTAGCTGTGGCCGTAGCGCGTGATGCCCTTCTTGTCGCCCACCGCCTGCGCCACCGCCATGCCCAGCGTGATGCCCACGTCTTCCACCGTGTGGTGGCCGTCGATGTGCAGGTCGCCCACGGCCTGGATGTCGAGGTCGATGAGGCCGTGGCGCGCGATCTGGTCGAGCATGTGGTCGAAGAAACCGATGCCGGTGGCCAGCTTCGCCGCGCCGCTGCCGTCCAGGTTCAGCTGCACGCGGATCTGCGTTTCCTTGGTGTCGCGGCGGACGTCGGCGGTGCGCATCACAGGCTCTCTTTCAGTGCGGCGAGCATCAGCTCGTTTTCATCGGGGGCGCCGACGGTCAGGCGCAGGCAGTTCGCCAGCAGCGGGTGCAGACCGGCGATGTGCTTGACCAGCACGCCGCGGGCCTTCATGCCCTCGAAGGCGCGCCTGGCGTCGGGCACGCGCACCAGCAGCATGTTGGCCTCGCTCGGGAACACGCGCACGCCCGGCAGCGGCTGCAGTGCGGCCGCGATGCGATCGCGCTCACTGCGCAGCAGCGCCGCCTGGCGCGCATATTCGTCGGCATGCTCGATCGCGAACAGCGCCGCCTCGGCATTCAGCACGCTCACGTTGTACGGCGGCCGCACCTTCTCGATCTGCGCGATCAACGGCGCGGCACCGCACAGGTAGCCCAGGCGCACGCCCGCCAGGCCGAACTTGCTCAGCGTGCGCATCACCAGCACGTGCGGCTGGCTGGCCATGCGCCACATCCAGGTGCGCGACGCAAACGGCTGGTAGGCCTCGTCCATCACCACCAGCCCGTTCTGCGCGCCCACGGCAGCGACGATGCGCTCGATGACAGCGTCGTCGAACAGGTTGGCGGTGGGGTTGTTCGGGTAGGCGATGTAGGTCAGCGCCGGCCGGTGCCGTTCGATCGCCTCCAGCATCGCGGCCTCGTCGAGCGCGAAGTCGGCCGTGAGCGGCACGCCCACGAAGCGCAGGCCGCGCAGCTTCGCCGACATCTCGTACATCACGAAACCCGGCAGCGGCGCCAGCACCGTGGCGCCGGGCACGTTGCAGGCCACCGAGAGCATGTCGATCAGCTCGTCGGAGCCGTTGCCCAGCATCAGCGCGCAGCCCGCGGGCAGGTCGACGAAGCGCGACAGCGCCGCCACCAGGTCGGCCACGCACTGCGTCGGGTAGCGGTTGATCGCCACCCGCCCCAGGCGCTCGCCCAGCGCCTGCTGCAGTTCGGGCGGCAGGCGGAACGGATTCTCCATCGCGTCCAGCTTCACCAGGCCGGCGCTGGGCTGGATGGCGTAGGCATGCATGCCGGCCACGTCCTGGCGGATGGTGGCGCGGAGGCGGTCGTCCAGAGGTGTGGTCATGCGGGGGCGTCGAGCAGTTCAGGCCCGAGCAGGAAGGGGTTGACGATGCTCAGCTTCTCGAACTGCTGGCCGTGCTGCAGGTCTTCGGTCAGCAGCCAGCGGCAGCCCATGTGCTGCGCCGCGGCCACCATCAGCGCGTCCCAGTAGTTCACGTGGTGCCGGCTTTCCACGGCCCAGGCGGTCTCCACCGTTGGCTGGTCGACCAGCCACGGCTTCCACTGCTGGTAGCGGCGCACCTCCGCGCGCGCGTCGCCTGCCGAGATGGCGGTGGCGAAACGCCGGCGCGCATTGGCATAGAACTCGTGCAGGACCTGGCTGCTGAGGCGACCGCAGCGGCGCTGCCAGCAGGCCGTCAGCCAGGCCTGCGACCGCGCCTGCTTGGCCGGATCGGCCTCGTCGAAGGCATAGAGCAGCACGTTGGTGTCGACGAAGACGGTGTCGCTCATGTGCGCGGCCGGCTGCGGTCGTACATCTCGTCGTCACTCAGGAAGGGCTGCGTCGAGCGGCCCCAACTGCGGAACTCCAGCGCCTCGCGCATCGCGCGCTCGTAGGCGTCGTCGTGGCGCATCTTCTCGGCCAGCAGTTCGCCGACCAGGCGCGAGACGCTGGTGTTGCGGCGCGCGGCTTCCATGCGTGCCCATTCGGCGACGCTGTCTTCCATCGTGACGGTGACGTTCTTCATGGTCGGCGTCCAACTCCACGAAATTCGTGTTCCACGATTTTCGTGTCACACGAAGTTCGTGTCAACGCTTCAGACGCATCTCCGCCGCCTGCGCGTGGGCCTGCAGGCCTTCGCCGTAGGCCAGCTCGGCGGCGATCGGCCCCAGGAAGTTGGCGCCCGCCTCGCTGACTTCGATGAGGCTGCTGCGCTTCTGGAAGTCGTAGACACCCAGCGGCGAGCTGAAGCGCGCGGTGCCCGAGGTCGGCAGCACGTGGTTGGGGCCGGCGCAATAGTCGCCCAGGCTCTCGCTGGTGTAGGCGCCCAGGAAGATGGCGCCGGCATGGCGCAGCAGCGGTTCCCAGCGGTGCGGGTCGCGCGAGCTCACCTCCAGGTGCTCGGGCGCGATGCGGTTGCTGATGGCGCAGGCCTCTTCCATGTTCTTCGTGAGGATCAGCGCACCGCGCCCCTCCAGGCTGGCGCGGATGACGTCGCGGCGCGGCATGGCCGGCAGCAGGCGGTCGATGGCGGACTGCACCTGCGCGATGTAGGCGGCATCGGGGCACAGCAGGATGCTCTGCGCCAGTTCGTCGTGCTCGGCCTGGCTGAACAGGTCCATCGCCACCCAGTCGGCCGGCGTCGTGCCGTCGGCCAGCACCAGGATCTCGCTCGGCCCGGCGATCATGTCGATGCCGACCTGGCCGAAGACCCGGCGCTTCGCCGCGGCCACGTAGGCGTTGCCCGGGCCGGTGATCTTGTCCACGCGCGGGATCGTCGCGGTGCCGTAGGCCAGCGCCGCCACCGCCTGCGCGCCGCCCACCGTGAAGACGCGGTGCGCCCCGGCCACGTGGGCCGCTGCCAGCACCAGCGCGTTGCGCTCGCCGCGGGGCGTGGGCACGACCATCACGATCTCGCCGACACCGGCCACCTGCGCCGGGATCGCGTTCATCAGCACGCTGCTCGGGTAGGCCGCCTTGCCGCCCGGCACGTAGATGCCGACACGGTCCAGCGGCGTGACCTTCTGGCCCAGCAGCGTGCCGTCGGCATCGCGGTACTGCCAGCTCAGGCCGCAGGCGTCGCGCTGGCGCTCGTGGTACGCCCGCACGCGCGCCGCGGCGGCCTGCAGGGCGCCGCGCTGCGCCGGCGTGATGGCGTCGAACGCGGCCTGCAACTCGGCCGGACCGAGTTCCAGCGCCGCCACCGTCTCGGCGTGCACGCCGTCGAAGCGGGCGGTGTAGGCGAGCACGGCCGCGTCGCCGCGTGCGCGCACGTCGGCAATGATCTCGGCCACGCGTGTCTCGATGGCGGAGTCGGTCTCGGCCGACCAGTGCAGCACGCGCTGGAAGTCGGCCTCGAAGCCGTCGGCGGCGGTGTGCAGGTGGCGGATGGCGACGGGCGTGGCGCTCATGGCTGGATGGCGGATTCGAAGGCGTCGATCAGCGCGCGCAACGGCTCGCGCTTGAGCTTCAGCGACGCCGGGTTCACGACGAGGCGCGACGAGATGTCCATGATCTTCTCGACCTCGACCAGGTGGTTCGCGCGCAGCGTGCTGCCTGTCGAGACCAGGTCGACGATGGCGTCGGCCAGGCCCGTGAGCGGCGCCAGTTCCATCGAGCCGTAGAGCTTGATCAGGTCGACGTGCACGCCCTTGGTGGCGAAGAACTCGCGCGCGGCGTGCGTGTACTTGGTCGCCACGCGGATGCGCGAGCCCTGCTTGACCGCGGCGGCGTAGTCGAAGTCGGCACGCGTGGCCACGCTCATGCGGCACTTCGCGATGTTCAGGTCGAGCGGGCGGTACAGGCCACCACCGTGCTCCAGCAGCACGTCGAGACCCGCCACGCCGAGATCGGCGCCGCCGTGCTCGACGTAGGTCGGCACGTCGGTGGCCCGCACCAGCACCACGCGCACGTCGGGGCGGGTGGTGCCGATGATGAGCTTGCGGCTCTTCTCGGGATCTTCCAGCACCTCGATGCCGGCGGCCTTCAGCAGCGGCAGGCTGTCGTCGAAGATGCGGCCCTTGGACAGTGCGAGCGTGATCATGGCGGGGCGGTCGTTCACTTCACGCGCTCGATGTCGGCGCCCAGCCCGCGCAGCTTGGCTTCCATGCGGTCGTAGCCGCGGTCGAGGTGGTAGATGCGGTCGACCACCGTCTCGCCCTCGGCCACCAGCCCGGCGATCACCAGGCTGGCCGACGCGCGCAGGTCGGTGGCCATCACGGTGGCACCGCTCAACTGCGGCACGCCCTGGATCACCGCCGTGTGGCCGTCGATCTGGATGTTGGCCCCCAGGCGCAGCAGCTCGTTGACGTGCATGAAGCGGTTCTCGAAGATCGTCTCCGAGACCTTGGCGACGCCGTCGGCGATCGCGTTCACGGCCATGAACTGCGCCTGCATGTCGGTGGGAAAGGCAGGGTACTCGCTGGTGCGGAAGCTCACCGCCTTCGGCCGGCCGTTGCCCTTCACGCGGATCCAGTCGGCGCCGATCTCCATCGACACGCCGGCCTCGCGCAGCTTGTCGAGCACCGCGTCCATGTGGTCGGCGCGCGTGCCCTTGACCAGCACGTCGCCGCCGGCGGCGGCCACCGCGCACAGGAACGTGCCGGTCTCGATGCGGTCGGGGATGATGCGGTGCGGCACCTTCGGCGCGTGCAGCCGCTCGACACCCTGGATGCGGATGCGGTGCGTGCCGTGGCCTTCGATCTGCGCGCCCATCGCGATCAGCAGTTCGGCCAGGTCGGGGATCTCGGGCTCCTGCGCCGCGTTCTCCAGCACCGTCTCGCCCTCGGCCAGCGTGGCAGCCATCAGCAGGTTCTCGGTGCCGGTGACGGTGACCATGTCGGTGCTGATGCGCGCACCCTTCAGCCGCGACGTCTTCGCAATGATGTTGCCGCGCTCGACCGAGATCTGCGCGCCCATCAGCTGCAGGCCCTTGATGTGCTGGTCCACCGGCCGCGAGCCGATGGCGCAGCCGCCCGGCAGCGAGACGATGGCGACACCGAAGCGCGCCAGCAGCGGCCCGAGCACCAGGATGCTGGCGCGCATGGTCTTCACCAGCTCGTAGGGCGCCACGGGGTTGTTCACCGGGCCGGCGTCGACCGTGGCGCTGCCGTCGTCGTGCAGCTCGGCCGTGGCGCCCATCTGGCGCAGCAGCTTCAGCGTCGTCGCCACGTCCTGCAGGCGCGGCACGTTGGCCAGCGTCACGGGCTCGGCCGTCAGCAGCGTGGCGCACAGCTCCGGCAGCGCGGCGTTCTTGGCGCCGGAGATGGTGACCTCGCCCTGCAGGGGGCGGCCGCCGCGGATCAGGAGTTTGTCCATGCTGGTGGCGCGCGGCGCGGGCCGCGGCAGTGGGGGCTGGGGGGTGGGATCAGCCGGCGTGTTCGGCCGGCGTCAGGGTCTTCATCGACAGCGCGTGGATCTGCTCGCGCATGCGGTCGCCGAGCGCGCCGTACACGCGCTGGTGGCGGCGCACGCGGCTCAGGCCTTCGAACTCGGCCGAGACGATGGTGGCGAAGAAGTGCCGGCCGTCGCCTTCGACTTCCAGGTGCTCGCAGGGCAGGCCCGCGGCGATGAAGGCGCGCACCTGCTCGGGGGTCGGCTCGCCCATGTCAGCTCAGCTCGGTCTGGCGCTCGATGATGCGGCTGACGATGCCGTAGGCCACGGCTTCCTCGGCGCTCATCCAGTAGTCGCGTTCCATGTCGGCCAGCACCTTCTCGAGCTTCTGGCCCGTCTGCGCCGCGACCACGCGGGCGATGCGCTCGCGCACCTTGATGATCTCGCGCGCCTGGATCGCGATGTCGCTGGCACGGCCGCCGGCGCCGCCTGCGGGCTGGTGGATCATGAAGCGCGTGTTCGGCAGGCAGACCCGGCGCTCCTTGGGAGCCGCCAGGTAGATGTGCGTGCCGGCGCTCGCCACCCAGCCGGTGCCGATGGTCGTGACCGGCGCACGCACGAAGCGCACCACGTCGTGGATCGCGTCGCCGCTTTCCACGTGGCCGCCGGGCGACGAGATCAGCATCTGGATCGGTGCGTCGCTCTCCTGCGACAGCGCGATCAGGCGCTCGCAGGTGCGGCGCGCGAGCTGGTCGTCGATCTCGCCGAACACCAGCACGAAGCGCGACTTGAACGCCAGCTGCTCCTGCAGGCTGGCGGCGCCGGCCTTGGACTTGTCGGCCTTGTCGGCGCTCTTGTCGTCGCCGGCGGCGATGGTGTGGGTCATGCGGGGTCTCCGGGGTTTCCCTGCATTATCTCAACTGCGCAGCTTGTAGCCCGTGCGCAGCAATTGCAGGCACACCGCCGACACGGCCAGGAAGCTGCCGCCCACGATGCCCAGGCTGAGCCAGGGCGAGACGTCGCTGGCGCCGAAGAAGCCGCGCCGGAAGCCGTCGATCATGTAGAAGAACGGGTTCAGGTGGCTCACCGTCTGCCACACGCCGGGCAGCGAGTGCACCGAATAGAACACGCCCGACAGGAAGGTCATGGGCATGATGATGAAGTTCTGGAACGCCGCCATCTGGTCGAACTTCTCGGCCCACAGCCCGGCGATCAGCCCCAGCGCCCCGAGCATGCCGGCGCCCAAAGCGGCGAAGACCACGATCCACCACGGCTCGGCCAGGTGCAGCGGCGCGAACCACACGGTGACGGCGAAGACGCCGCAGCCCACCGCCAGCCCGCGCACCACCGAGGCGCCCACGTAGGCCAGGAACCAGGCCCAGTGCGACAGCGGCGTCACCAGCAGGAACACCAGGTTGCCGGTGATCTTGCTCTGGATCAGGCTGCTGCTGCTGTTGGCGAAGGCGTTCTGCAGCACGCTCATCATCACGAGGCCCGGCACCAGGAAGCTGGTGTAGCTGACGCCGGGGAACACCTGCACGTGCTCTTCGAGCACATGGCCGAAGATCAGCATGTACATCACGGCCGTCAGCACCGGCGCGGCCACGGTCTGGAAGGCCACGCTCCAGAAGCGCAGGATCTCCTTGCGGAACAGGGTGCCGGCACCCGCGAACACGACGCTCACTGGACGACCCTCCGCACTGCGTGCTCCGGGATGAGCGCTTGGGAACGGCCCGGCGCGCTCATGCCGGCGCCCCCGCCGGCACGCCGTCCATGATCTGCAGGAACACGTCCTCCAGGTCGGCGCGGCCGATCTCCAGGTCTTCCACCTGCACGCCGGCCGCGCGCAGCGTGCCCAGCACCGCCTCGACCTCGGCCGCGTCGTGCGCCTTCAGCTGCACGCTGCGGCCGGTCACGCGCGCCTGCGGCGCCAGCGCGTCGGGCAGCGGCTGGTCGGTCTTGAAGCGCAGCATCGTGCTGGCCATGCCCGACAGCAGCGCCGAGGTCTTGTCCAGCGCCACCACCCGGCCCTGCTTGAGCATCGCGATGCGGCCGCACAGCGCCTCGGCCTCTTCGAGGTAGTGCGTGGTCAGCAGCACCGTGTGGCCTTCCTTGTTGAGCCGCGCGATGAACTGCCACAGCGTCTGCCGCAGTTCCACGTCGACGCCGGCCGTCGGCTCGTCGAGCACGATCACCGGCGGCCGGTGCACCAGCGCCTGCGCCACCAGCACGCGCCGCTTCATGCCGCCGGAGAGCTGGCGCATGTTGGCGCCCGCCTTGTCGGTCAGGCCCAGGTGGTGCAGCAGCTCGTCGATCCAGGCATCGTTGTGCTTCACGCCGAAGTAGCCGCTCTGGATGCGCAGCACGTCGCGCACCTTGAAGAAGGGGTCGAACACCAGTTCCTGCGGCACGATGCCCAGCGCCTTGCGCGCGGCCACGTAGTCGTCCACCACGTCGTGGCCCATCACGGCCACCCGCCCGCTGCTGGCGCGCACCAGGCCGGCCAGGATGGAGATCAGCGTCGTCTTGCCGGCGCCGTTGGGCCCGAGCAGGCCGAAGAACTCGCCCTGCGCGATCTCGAACGAGACGCCGTCGAGCGCACGGAAGTCGCCCCGTGCGCCGCTGTAGGTCTTGGTGATGTGGTCGAAGCGCACGGCAGGCATAGGGGGCGGGATTGTAGGCAGGCGCGCCGGATCCTGCCGGTGCCAGAATGCGCGGGCTCATGGCCACCGCCCCCGCGAAGAAACCCCGCCGCACCGCCGAGCGCATCCTGGAGGTCACGCTCGACCTCTTCAATCGCTTCGGCGAACCCAACGTCAGCACCACGCTGATCTCGGCCGAGATGGGCATCAGCCCGGGCAACCTGTACTACCACTATCCGGCCAAGGACGAGCTGATCAACGCGCTGTTCGACCGCTACGAGAAGGCGCTGAACGAACTGCTGCAAGCCGCCGACGGCGTCGAGAACGTCGAGGACGCCTGGTTCTTCTTCCACACGCTGTTCGAGCTGATCTGGCAGTACCGCTTCCTGTACCGCGACCTCAACGACCTGCTCAGCAAGAACCGGCGCCTGGAGACGCACTTCCAGTTCGTGCTGCAGCACAAGGGCCGCGCGGTGCAGGCGGTGCTGGACGGCCTGTCGCGCGGCGGTGCCATGCGCATCACAGGCGCCGAGGCCGCCCCGGTGGCCACCGCGATGGTGGTGGTGCTGACCTACTGGCTCAGCTACGAATACGTGCGCGAGCCGCGCAAGGCGCTGGAGGCCGACGCCGCCGCGCTGTCGCTGGCGCGCGGCGCCTACCATCTGCTGAGCCTGCTGATGCCCTATCTCGACGCCGACTCGAGGGCGCACCTGCAGGCCCTGGCCGCACCGTACGCACCCTACCAAGGCACGCAACAACCCTGAGGAGACCCCGATGGCCAAGTGGACCGCCTTCCCCTACGACAGCGCCGCCTACACCTACGACGCCGCCGCGCTGAAGAAACAGTGGGCGCGGCTGCATGCCGGCGACGCCGAGCCCTGGGCCGTGGCATCGAAGGACGACGACGTGCTCGCCGCCTGGGCGCTGTTCCATGCCGGCGACTTCCAGAAGGCCTTCGACGCCGGCCTGAAGGCGGGCGGCGCCGGCATCACGGTGGCCAACAAGGCCCAGGCCATCTACGCCAACTACCTGGAGAAGAGCGAGAAGACCAAGCTCGCGATGTTCCTGGAAGTCGCCGAGCGCGCCGAGGCGCAGCAGGCCGCCGAGCCGAAGAACGCCAACGCCTTCTACTGGCAGGCCTACGCCATCGGCCGCTACGGCCAAGGCATCAGCGTCGCGAAGGCGCTGGCGCAGGGCCTGGGCAGCAAGGTCAAGAACGCGCTGGAGACCACCATCGCACTGGCGCCCAAGCATGCCGACGCGCACATCGCGCTCGGGTCCTTCCATGCCGAGGTCATCGACAAGGTCGGCAAGCTGCTGGGCAAGACCCAGGGTGCCGACGCCGCCACCGGGCTGAAGATGTTCAAGGAAGCGCTGAAGCTCAACCCCGGCAGCGCCATCGCGATGGTCGAGTACGCCAACGGCCTGGTCATGCTCGAAGGCGACAAGAAGATGAAGGACGCAGAGGCGCTGTACGCCGACGCTGCGGCCTGCAAGCCGCTGGACGCGATGGAACGGCTCGACGTCGAGATGGCCAAGGCCGAACTCGAGGAGTGAAGCGCGCGGGCGGGCCACGGACCGCCCCAACGGCGCGCCCCACGGTCCAAGATTGACACGCCGCGCGCGTCGCCGCAGGCTGGGGCCATGGAGGCGGTGCGCATCTTCATCAGCTACCGGCGCGACGACGCCGCGGGCTACGCGCGTGCCGTCTACGACGCGCTGGCGCAGCGCTTCGGCGCCGCCCAGGTGTTCATGGACGTCGACGACATCCCGGCCGGCCAGGCCTTCGATGCCGTGATCCGCCAGGCCGTGGGCAGCGCCGGCGTGCTGGTGGCGCTGATCGGACCGCGCTGGCGCGGCGAGCGCCGTGCCGCCGACGGACTGCCGCCGCGAATCCTGGCCGACGGCGACTTCGTGCGCCACGAGATCGCCAGCGCGCTGGCGCAGGGGCTGACCGTGGTGCCGGTGCTGCTGGAAGGCACGCCGATGCCCACCGCCGCGCAGCTGCCGCCCGACCTGCAGCCGCTGCTGCTGCGCAACGCGCTGCCGCTGGACAACACGCGCTTCGCCGCCGACATCGACCGCCTGGCTGCAGCGCTGCGGCTGGCGCTGGGCACGCCGGCCGCCGCACCCCGCCGCCGCTGGCTGCTGGCCGGTGGCGCCGTGCTGGCGGCTGCGGCAGTGGCCGGCGCGGCCGTGCTGCTGCTGCGCCCCCGAGCGCCGCCGCGCCCGGCGATCAACGGCCGCTGGCAGGGCAGCGTGCACTACGACTGGCCGGGCGCGCGCCACGACGAGCGCTTCGACTTCGCGGGCGACGGCACCGTGCTCACGGGCACGGCCAGTTTCCTCGGTGTGCCGCGCCCCATCCGCGACGGCAGCGTCGATGCCGACGGGCTGCGCTTTGCGGTGCACACCGGCGAGCTCGGCAGCGACCGCGTCAACGTGCAGCGCTACCACGCGCGGCTGGTCGACGGCGAACTGCGCGTCGTGGTGCAGACCGAAAGCGCCGGCCAGGCGCACCGGCCGGTGGAGTTCGTGGCACGACGTTGACACGACGCAAACCGTGCACGAGCAGCGGGCTCGCACGCGTGCCAGCATGCGACAGAATGGCTTGCGAGCCGGCCGTGGCACCCTGCCCCGCCGCGACACAACGACAACATGCGAGGGAGAACCCATGCAATCCATGCGTCTGCGCAGTCGCGCGCGCGCTCCACTGTCACTGGTCGTGCTGCTGACCATGGCTGCGCTGGCCACCGGCTGCTCGACTCCCGCGCCCAACTACCGCCCGTCCCTGGACAACGTCGAGGCCATCAAGGCCCAGGCAGCCACGGTGGCGCTGGGCGCCTTCTCGGTGCCTGCCATGGCCCCCGGTGCCACGGCCATCAGCCTGCGCGGCAGCAGCATGGTGTCGCCCGTGGGCGCAGACTACGCCGCCTACTTGGGAGATGCGCTGCGCCAGGAACTGCAGCTGGCCGGCCGGCTGGACCCGGCGTCCCAGGTCGTGGTCAGCGGCGTGCTGCTGAAGAACGACATCGCGGCCGGCGGCTTCTCGACCAACAGCGGCGAGATCGAAGCGCGCATCGCCGTGCACCGCGCCAGCCAGCTGCGCCACGAGAAGACCTACCGGGCCGAACTGAGCTGGGAGTCATCGTTCATCGGTGCCATCGCCATCCCGAAGGCCCAGCAGCAATACCCCGTGCTGGTGCAGACATTGCTGCGCCAGATGTTTTCCGACACCAGCTTCCTCGAAGCCCTGAAGTGAGCCGCGCCATGCCCGTGCACCGCCTGTTCTGCGCCGGCCTGCTGGCCGCCTTCGTCGCCCTGCTGGTGGGCTGCGCCCACCCGATCTCGCTGAACCCCGACATCAGCAAGCTGCAGGCGGCCAGCGCGCAGAAGATCCAGAAAGGCGTGGGGCTGCAGATCAGCGACGAAGAACGCCAGCGGGAAGTCACCACGCCCGGCGGCGGTGGCGACAAGGTGCGCTACCAGCCGTACCGTGACCTGGAGGCCGGCCTGTACGTGGTGCTGTCGCAGAGCTTCGCCAATGTTGTGCAGGTGGCTGGCGCCACCGACCCCAAGGTGATGACGCAGGGTCTGCACTACATCGTGCGGCCGACCATCACGACGAATTCCTCGTCGTCCAGCCTGCTGACCTGGCCGCCTACGGCCTTCACGGTCGACGTGGTCTGCCGCGTCGAGGACCTGCAAGGCAGGCTGGTGAAGGAAGTACGCGCCTCGGCCGAGGGCAAGGCCGAGTTCAGCGAGTTCAAGAACGACTTCTCGCTCTCGGCCAAGCGTGCCGCCGATGCCGCGCTGGTCCAGTTGCTGCAGGCGTTCCAGACGGCCGCGGCCGAGCTGCAGTAGCGCCGCCGCGTCAGCCCAGCGCCCGGATCTCGTCGGGCACCGGCACGCCGCGCACGCCCACGCCGCCGGGGCCACGTGCCGCGAACACACGCACCTCGGTGCCTTCCACCAGCAGGTCGGCGCCGCGCCAGATGCGGTGGCGCTGCACGAAGCTCTTGTTGCGCCACTCCACCACGACGGTCTCGATGGCCAGGCGGTCGCCGTACATCGCGGGCTTCATGAACTTCGTCTGCACGTCGACGATGGGCGTGCCGACCACGCCCCAGCGTGCCTCGGCGTCGCGCCAGCTGGCCACGCCGCGCAGCACGAACCAGTGGCGGCTGGCGGCGTCCATCCAGCGGTAGAAGTTCGGGAAGTAGACGATGCCCGCGGGGTCGCAGTCGCCGAACTCCACCGGCAGCGTGTACAGGCCGGTGGTGTCGGCGGGGGGCGTGGCTGGCGTGGTTGCTTGCATGGCGGGTGCGCTCCCGGTGTTCTCTAGGCGGATCCAGGCTTGCGCTTGTACCAGCGGATGGCCTGCTCGCGCGGCGCGCGGGGCGGGGCGCCGTGCGCCTGCAGCGTGCGGTCGAAGGCACGGCCGGCGTCGTCGGCCAGCGCGGCCTCGCGCGCCGCGCGCACGGCACCGGCCGTGTGCAGGTGGTCGATGGTGTGCAGCAGCGCTTCCTTGCCGCGTTCGTTGGTGCTGCCGTAGCCCTTGATCAGGCGCCCGCAGCGCGCCAGTTCCAGTGCCAGCGCGGGGTCGCGCCCCGCCGCGCGCTGCACCGCGCCCACCCAGCGTTCGATCAGCGCCTGCTCCTGCGCGAAGCGCTGGCCGCGCCGGCGCTGGCCCTTCAGCGCCGCCACCAGCCGCAGCGCCAGCACGCCGGTCACCGTGTGCGTGCCCAGCTGCAGCGTCAGCGCCCAGGGGTCCTTGCCGGCCGCCACGCGGCGCCGGTCCCAGGCCTGCAGGCGCTGCGCCAGGCCGGCCGGCAGCAGCGCTGCGAACTCGGGCACGCCGGGCTTGAAGTGGTCGTACAGCTTCAGGATCTCGTCGTCGCGCGCCGCCACCTCGCGCCGCACGCGCACGAGCCGGCTGCGCGCCAGCTTCAGCCCCGCCACCTGCACGATGTCGTCGAAGGCCATCCACAGCGCCAGCCAGCGCTCCATCTCGTGCAGCGTCTCGGCGCCGGCGCCTGCCGCCTGCAGGCGCGCCAGACGCTCGTCGTACAGGCGCACGTAGGCGGCGTCCTGGTAGGCCAGCAGGCGCGCCCGCGCGAGCGCGCGCAGGTCGGGTGGCGGTGCAGGCGCCAGCGCCGCGTCCACCACCGCCTGCTGGGCGCGGCGCTGCCGCACGGCGTCGAACGCCAGCGCGAAGCCGCGCAGGCTGGCCTCGACACCGCGGCTGCCCTTGCCGCCGGCGCGGATCTGCGCCTCGAACACGTCGCGTCCGAACGGCAGCAGCCCGCTGCCGGCAATGGCGCCCAGCAGCACCGAGCTGACCACCGTGCCCGCCTGCTGCGCCATGCCCGCCAGGTCCAGCAGCTCGGCCGCACGCGCGTGGCGCTGCAGCGTGGCCACCAGCGCCGCGGCGTCGACGCGGCCGTCGGTCTGCTGCATCTTCTCGGCCACCGTCAGCGCGCGCGCGGTCGAGCTGATGACCAGCGTGCGCTCGGCCGAGCTCATGCCGTTGCCGACCTGGCGCACGGTCTCCAGCAGCTCCGACGACACCAGCAGGTCGATGGCGCCCGGCACCGGGTTCAGGCTGAACACGGGGCGCCGGTCGCCCAGCTGCTGCTGCCGCTGCGGGTAGATCTCGACGTAGTACGTGGTGGCGCCAGTGCGCTGCGCCACGCCGGGGATCGACGTGCTCTGCGCCGGGTGGCCGGCGCGCACGGCGGCACCGTACAGCCATTCGGCCAGCACGCCGCCGCCTTCGCCGCCGAGCGCGCAGACCAGGATGGTGATGGGCTGCTGCGTCACGTCAGTCGAGCTTCAGGCCGATCTCTTGGATGAAGGCGCCGAAGCGCTGGCGGTCGCGCGCCTGGCCGGCGATGAAGTCGCCGCGCGTGCCGACGGCCACCTCGCCGCCGATGCCCTTGATCACGTCCTGCAAGCGCGGCGTGGCCAGCGCCTTGTTGATCTCGTCGTGCAGCTGCGCCACCACCGCGGCCGGCGTGCCGTTGGGCGCGTAGATGCCGAACACGGTGTCGGCGTCGAAGCCTGCCATGCCGGCCTCGGCCAGCGTGGGCGTGTCGGGCACGGCGCTGCTGCGGCGCGGGCTGCCCACGGCCAGCAGCTTGAGCTTGCCTTCCTTCGCGTGGCGCAGGCCGGGGCCTGGGTCGAACATGAACTGCACCTGGCCCGCCAGCAGGTCCACCAGGGCCGGCGCCGCACCCTTGTATGGCACGTGCTGGGCGTCGAACTTCGCCTGGCGCTTGAACATCTCGCCCGCCAGGTGCGGGCTGCTGCCGTTGCCGGCCGAGCCGAAGCTGAGCTTGCCCGGGTTAGCCTTGGCATAGGCGATGAACTCGGCGGCGTTGTTCACCGGCAGCGACGGGTGCGCCATCAGGAACACCAGCACGCGCGCGACGCTGGCCACCGGCAGCAGGTCGCGCTCGGCGTCGAAGGGCATCTTGGTGTACAGGAACGGGTTCACCGTGACGGCGCCGCCGCTGCTCATCAGCAGCGTGTGGCCGTCCCCCGGCGACTTCGCCACCAGGTCGGCGCCCAGGTTGCCGTTGGCCCCGGGCTTGTTCTCCACCACCACCTGCTGCTTCAGCTGCTCGGACAACTGCGTCGCGAGCGCGCGGCCGATGACGTCGGCCGCGCCGCCGGGCGGGAAGTTCACCACCAGCTTCAGCGGCTTGGACGGGAAGGCCTGCGCGTATGCGCCCGGCGCGGCCAGCACGGCAGCGGCGGCGGCCATGGCGGCCAGGGCAAGGGTCAGACGGCGTCGCATCGTGTGTCTCCTGTCGTTGGTGTACATGTCGGGCCCAGTGGCCCGGTGGTTCATGCCGGGCGCAGCGCCCCGGTGACGGCTTCGCGCACGCGCGCCAGCAGGCGTTCGTGCCAGCGCGGGTTGCGCACGAGTTCGGCGCGGTAGAAGCTGGGGCACAGGGTCGCGGCATGCGCGTTGGCGCCGCACAGCCCGCAGCCGACGCAGCCGTCGATCACGGTGGCCACCGGGTCCACCTTCAGCGGGTCGGGGTTGTCCTTCAGCGTCAGCGTGGGGCAGCCCGAGAGCCGGATGCAGGCGTGGTCGCCGGTGCACACGTCCTCGTCGACGCCGTACTTCACGCGCTGCACGCGTTCGCCGCGCGCCAGCAGGCCGGCGATCCAGGGCTTGATGCGGCGCTGGCGCTCGAGCTGGCATTCGCCTTCGGCCACCACCACCTTCAGGCCGTTGTACGGGCTCGTCAACGCTTCCTGCAGCGTGCGCCGCATCGCGTCGACGTCGTAGTTGTCGACCACGCGCAGCCACTGCAGGCCCATGCCCTGGAGCGTGTCCTCGATGCTCTGGTTCTTGTGCGCCAGGCTCTGGTGCAGCGTGTCGTTCTTCGCCGCCGCGGCCTTGTCGTCGTCGTCGGGCGTGTTCAGGATGTCCTGCGTGCCGGTGGCCGAGGTGTAGCCGTTCTTCATGATCACCAGCACCGCGTCGTCGCCGTTGAACAGCGCCGCCTGCACGCCGGTGAGCAGCCCGTTGTGCCAGAAGCCGCCGTCGCCCATGATGGCGATGCTGCGCCGCTGCATCATGGGCGACACGCCGGCACGGCTGGCCAGGCTCATGCCGTAGCCCAGGATCGAGTGGCCACTGCTGAAGGGTTCGAAGGTGGCCAGCGCGTGGCAGCCGATGTCGGCCGCGATGTGCACCGGGCCCACGTTCTGCTGCGCCAGCTTCAGCGCACTGAACACCGGCCGCTCGGGGCAGCCGACGCAGAAGCCCGGCGGCCGCGCCGGCAGCGCGCCCAGCGCCTGCGCCACGTCGGCACGGCGCGCGGCGTTGGCGGCCAGCCAGGCGCGCGCGGGGGCCAGGTCCACATCGGGCAGGTGCCGTTCGATGAAGGCCAGCAGCCCCGGCACGATCGCTTCCACCGTGTACTCGCCGGCGGCCGGCAGCAGGTCCTTGCCGTGCAGCGTGGTCTGCACGTCGCCGCGGCGCAGCGCCTGCGCGATGTCCTTCTCGATGTACTCGGGCGAGCCTTCCTCCAGCACCAGCACCGCGCGCCTGCCCGCGCAGAAGGCGCCCACCTCCGCCGGCACCACCGGGTAGGTGACGTTCAGCACCAGGATCGGCACCGCGCTGTCGCCGTAGGCGTCGGCCAGGCCCAGCGTCTGCAGCGCGCGCTGCAGCGCGTTGAACAGCCCGCCCTGCACCACCAGCCCGACCTCGCGGCGCGGGCCGTCCAGGTGTTCGTTCAGCCGGTGCGCGGCGATGTAGGCCTGCGCCGCGGGAATGCGCTGCTCGATCTTCAGCTTCTCGTGGCGGAAGGTCACCGGCGGGTGCGCCAGCCGCATGTAGTCGAAGCCCGCGGGTTCGTCGATCAGCGCGCGCGTGGACAGCGTCGGCGCCACGTTGTCCCGGGCCTCGAAGGTGCCGCGCACGTGGCACGCGCGGATGCGCAGTTCCATCACCGCGGGCATGTTGCTGGCCTCGCTGAGCGCGAAGGCGTGCTCGACCATCCGCACCATGTTGCCGAGCTCCGGCCGCGGGTCGAAGAGGGCCAGCGTGCTCTTCATCGCGTAGGCGTGCGTGCGCTCTTGGATCACGCTGGCGCCTTCGCCGTAGTCTTCGCCCACCACGATGAGCGCGCCGCCCACCACGCCCGGCGAGGCCAGGTTGCTCAAGGCGTCGGCGGCGACGTTGGTGCCGACGATGCTCTTCCAGGTCACCGCGCCGCGCAGCGGGTAGTGCAGCGAGGCGCCCAGCATCGCCGCGGCCGACGCCTCGTTCGAGCAGGCTTCCACGTGCACGCCCAGCGTGTCGAGGTAGGGCCGGGCCTGCACCATCACGTCGAGCAGGTGCGACACCGGCGCACCCTGGTAGCCGCCGATGTAGGCCACGCCCGACTGCAGCAGCGCCTTCGTGATGGCCAGGATGCCTTCGCCATGGAAGGTGTCGCCAGCCCCCAGCTGCAGCTGCTGGATCTGTTCGGTGAACTGGACTTCCATGTCGGCCTGTCTCGTGCCCGTGTTCTTGGAATGCAGCGACTGTAGGCAGCCGCGTGCCATGCGTCCATGCCATGTTCTTTCTAAGTACGATGCACGGCATGCATGTCCGCGACCTCGACCTGAACCTGCTGCACGTGTTTGCTGCGGTGCACACGGCACGCAGCGTCAGCCGCGCGGCCGACGCGCTGGGCATGTCGCAGCCGGCCGTGAGCCACGCGCTCACGCGGCTGCGGCTGGCGCTGCACGACCCGCTGTTCACGCGCGCGCCCGGCGGCGTGCGGCCCACGCCGCGCGCCGAGCAGCTGGCGCGGCAGGTGGAGGCGGCGCTGCAGCTGATCGACGTGGCGCTGCACGAGGCCGAGCACTTCGACGCCGCGCACTCGCAGCGGCGCTTCGCGGTGCACATGAGCGACATCGGCGCCGACGAGTTCCTGCCGCTGCTGATGGCCGGCATCGGCCGCAGCGCGCCCGGCGTGCGCGTCGAGGCGGTGCAGCTGGCGCCCGAGGCCATCGCCCCGGCGCTGGAAGACGGCCGGCTCGACCTCGCCTTCGGCTACCTGCCCGGCCTGCTGGGCGTGGAAAGCGCACCGCTGCTGCAGGAACGCTACGTGGTGCTGCTGCGGCGCGGCCACCCGCAGGCGCGCGCGCTGCGCGACCGTGCGGCGCTGGAGGCGCTGGACTTCATCCTGGTGGCCAGCCACGCCGAGCCGGCCCGCGCGCTCCACCTGCTGGGGCTGCAGCCGCGCATCCGCCTGACGCTGCCGCACTTCACGGTGGTGCCGCCGATCCTGGCCGCCACCGACCTGGCGGTCATCATGCCGCTGCGCCCGGCGCTGCGTTTCGCGCAGCACCACGCGCTGCAGGTGCTGGAGCCCGACCTGGGCCTGCCGCCCTTCACCGTGGCCATGCACTGGACCTGGCGCCAGAACCACGACCCCGGCCACCGCTGGCTGCGTGCGCAGGCGCAGGCGATGCGGTTCACGCCGACGCCGCGGCGGCGCGGCGCACACTGACGCCGGCCGCCGCCGGGCACCCCCGGGCCATGGATACTGCGCCCATGCAGACCGCCGACGACACCCCTGAAGGCAGGCGCGGGCACGCCGCCGGCGCCATCACCATCCGGCGCGGCGACCTCGACGCCGCCGCCCGCCAGCAGCAGCTGCCGCCCGGCACGGCCGATGCGCTGTGGCGCTTCCTGGCCGACCGCGCCGGCAGCACCCCGGTCGGCGCACCCGAAGACGCGCGCTTCACCTTCACCCACACGCTGTACTACCTGGGCGGGCTGCTGGCCATCGGCGCGGCCACGCTGTTCATGACGCAGGGCTTCGAGCGCCTGGGGCCGGCGGCGCTGCTGGCCATCGCGGTGGTGTACGCCGCCCTGTGCGTGTGGGCGGCGCGGGCGCTGCAGGCGCGCGCGCTGGAGGTGCCGGCAGGCATCCTGGCCACGCTGGCGGTGTGCCTGGTGCCGCTGGCCACCTGGGCGCTGCAGCAGCTGCTGGGCCTGTGGCCCGAAGGCGGCACCGAGCGCTACGCGGCGTACCACACCCGCATCGACTGGCGCTGGCTCACGCTGGAACTGGTGACGCTGGTGGCCGCCGCGTTGGCCCTGTGGGCGCTGCGCACGCCGTTCCTGACGATGCCGGTGGCCTTCACGCTGTGGTACCTGGGCATGGACCTGGCACGCCTGGTGGTGGCGCGCGACACGCCGGGCGCCTGGGAGTTCTACCGCGACTTCTCGATGTTCTTCGGCCTGCTGATGGTGCTGCTGGCGTTCTGGATCGACCAGCGCAGCCGCAGCCGCGACCCGCGGGCGCCGGGCTCGCGGCGCGACTACGCCTTCTGGCTGTACCTGCTGGGCATGCTGAGCTTCTGGGGCGCGCTCAGCGCCCGGCAGACCGACAGCGAGCTGGCCAAGGCCGCCTACGCCGCGCTGAACCTGGGCTTCGTCGTGCTCGGCGCGGTGCTGCAGCGGCGCGTGTTCACGGTCTGCGGCGCCTTCGGCGTGGCGGGCTACCTGGGCTACTTGAGCGCGCGCGTGTTCGAGGACAGCCTGCTGTTTCCGGTGGCGCTGACCGCCATCGGCCTGGCCGTCATCGTGGCCGGCCTGTGGTGGCAGCGGCACGAGCAGGCCGTGCAGGCCGCGCTGTGGCGGCGGCTGCCGCCGGCGCTGCGCGGCTGGCTGCCGCCGCCGTGATCACAGGCTCTCGGCCTCGTCGCCCCAGGGCAGCATCAGCGCCAGCAGCAGCAGTTGCTGGAACTCGGGCTCGAAGCGGTCGATGATCTCCTGCGGGTGCGGGCACAGCTTCTGGTCGGTGATGAGCCCGAACTGCACGCCACCGCCGTAGCTGAGGATGCTGACGCCGACGCCGATGTCGCCCGAGGCTGGCACCCAGAACATCGTCTGGCGCAACGTCGAGCCGCACAGCTGCAGCGGCACCGCCGGGCCCGGCACGTTGGTCATCACCGCGGTGGCCTTCTTCGCGAACATGCCCAGCACCGCGTCCTGCACCGGCTTGATGAACAGGCCCGCCATCGCCAGCACCGCGAACGCCAGCAGCGGCTGGTAGCTGCCCTTGAGCTCGCGCATGCGCTGGCGCACCGCGTACACGCGCTCCACCGGGTTGTCGATGCCGATCGGCAGCACCAGCGGCGCCAGGCCGAAGCGGTTGCCGAGCTGCCAGGCCTTGTCCAGCGGCCGCAGGTTCACCGGCACCATCGCGCGGATCTCCTTGCCGGTGGGGTCCTCGCCCTGCGCGCGCAGCCAGCCGCCGATGGCGCCGGCGGCGCACGACAGCAGCACGTCGTTGATGGAGCAGTGCAGCGCCTTGCCCACCACCTTCACCGCGTCCAGCGGCAGCGGCTCGCCCCAGGCCACCACCTTGCGGCCGATCGGCTTGCCCTTCAGCAGCGTCGGCGCGTCGTCGGCCATCAGCGCCAGCGCCGCCACGTCGCTGACGACCTGGTAGCCCTGCTTGGCCATGTCGAGCGAGCCCATCAGCCCCTGCTGCGGATGCGACAGCATCTCCATCGACTTCGCCACCCCGCCGCCGTACATGCCGATGGCCTTCACGGTGATGTCGGTCAGCGGCTTGAGCACCGCGTCGGCGAGCCAGTCGCCTTCGTGCGGTCCGGCCTCGGCGTCGGCGCTGCCGCGGCGGCGGCGCTTCGGCGGGTCGGCGCCGCCGTCGGTGATGGACATCATCACCGAGATCAGCGCGATGCCGTCGCCGATGCAGTGGTGCACGCGCGCCACCAGCGCCGAGCCGCCTTCGTAGCCGTCGACCAGGTGGAACTGCCACAGCGGCCGGTCGTGGTCCAGCGGCGTGGTGGCGAGCTGCCCGCACAGCGCCTGCAGCGCGGCGCGCTCGCCCTGCCCCTTCACGCGCGGCAGCGTGGCATGCACGACGTGGTGCGCGATGTCGAAGTCCGGGTCGGGCACCCAGGTGGCGCCCATCGCGTCCTGCACCGCCTTCTGGCGGAAGCGGTCGTACTTCAGCAGCTTGTCGGCGACGCGCTCGCGCAGCGCCTGCAGCGTGATGCCGGGGGTGATGAGCCAGACCCCGACGATCATCATCAGGTTGACCTCGTTGTCCATGCGCAGCCACGCGGTATCGACGCGCGACATGCGCTCGGCTTCGGCCATCGGGGTTCTCCTTGACGCGGGGGCGTTGACGATGCTGGGTAACATCACGAGCGTCTATTCTGAGTTTCACGCACGGGAGTCACGCCATGGCCGACCTGAAAGCCGCCTTCGAAGCCGCCGTTGCCGCGAGCAAGGGCCTGCCCGAGAAGCCCGACAACATGACGCTGCTGAAGATCTACGCGCTGTACAAGCAGGCCACGGCCGGTGACGTGGAAGGCAAGCGTCCGGGCTTCACCGACATGGTGGGCCGCGCCAAGTACGACGCCTGGGCCGGCTTCAAGGGCAAGAGCGCCGACGAGGCGATGCAGGAGTACATCGACCTGATCGAGAGCCTGAAGTAGGCCGGCGGGCTGCTCGCCCGCAGGCCGCCTTCAGCCCGCCTTCTTCGCCTTCTTCGCGGGCGTGCCGCCCTTGGCCAGCAGCGCGTCCAGGTTCTTCTGGATCTCGCCTTCGATCGTCTTGCTGAAGGCACCGAGCAGGAAGCCGAGCTTGGCGTTCAGGTCGAAGTGGTCGGCCGCGACGATCAGCGTGCCGTTGACGCCGCTGCGCTTGAACTCCACGGTGTCGCTGGTCTCGCCTTCGATCACCGAGCACTCCATGTCGAACTGCTGCTCGACCTGCTCGGCCCACTGCCAGGCGATCTTGCGGGCCTTGGCCAGGCCCAGGCTGTGCGCGCGGTGGATCTTGATGTCGGACACGGGCGGGTCTCCTCAGGGTGGGCCGGCCAGTCTGGCGCGGCGTTCGTCTTTCGGCAAGGCGGCCAGCGTGCGCACCTCGGCGTAGAAGCGCTGGAAGTCGCCGCCGCTGCGCTCGAACAGCGCCTCGAACTGCGGCACCAGCTCGTTGTAGGCCGCCTGCACGCCGAAGGCTGCGTTGTTGGCACGCGCGATCCAGCCGTCGTAGCGGCTGTCACCGTTCCAGCGCGTGGCCTTGAGCATGGCGTGCTCGGCGCGCATCGCGGCCAGCACCTCGGCCTTGCGGCGGCGCTTGTCGGCGTCGCCGGCGTCGCTGGCGTACACGGCCAGCAGCTGCGCGCGGGTGCGGGCCGTGAGCGCGCGGAAGTCCTCGCGGCGCGCCTCCTGCGCCGCGTGTTCGGCGCGGGCCTCGGCGCTGGCATGCCGCTGCAGCCAGCGCTGGCCGCCGATGCGTTCCACCGCGCCGGCGAACGACTCGTTGAACGTGGTGTCGTCGGCGGCGTAGGCCACCTGGTGCGCCAGTTCGTGGAAGATCAGCCGCGCCAGCTCGCCTTCGGGCCAGTGCACGAAGGTGTTCAGCAGCGGGTCGCCGCCCAGCCAGTTGGTCCAGCCGAGCGTGCTGTAGGCCGGCACGCCGTAGACGCTGGTCTCCCAGCCCTGGCCCTGCAGTTCGGCCGCCAGCGCGTCGGCCGGCGCGCGGCTGAAGTAGCCGCGGTAGCCGACGCAGCCCATCAGCGGGAAGCACCAGGTCTTCAGCGTCAGCGACAGCTCGGGGGCGGCCACCACGTTCCAGACCACGGCGCTGCGCTGCAGGTCGGCATAGCCGCGGTAGCTGCGGTTGTCGGGCAGCAGCAGTTCCTGCGTGGCGAAGTCGCGCAGGCGCTGCGTGAGCAGCAGGCGCTCGCGCAGCGCGGGCGGCGTGGCCGGGTCGTCCAGCCACTCGGCGACGGGGCGCGTGCGCTGCAGCAGGTCGAGGTGGCCGCCGACCGCCTGCGCGTAGTAGCCCAGCCCGCCCGTCGTGCCGCAGCCGGGCAGCGTCAGCAGGGCTGCCAGCCCCGCTGCCGCGACGACGACGCGACGCCCGCGCATCAGGCGCCGGGCGCTGCGGCGGTCTCGGGCGCAACCTCGACCAGGCAGTCGTAGAACGACGGCGCGCGGCCGATGTCGGTGAGCCGCTGGTGCGTGAGCTCGTTGACGTTGGTGCCGTTGCGGCCGAACTTGCGCCACCACACGCCCAGGCCGTTGACCACGCCCGGCCGCGCGCGCGCGTTCAGCGCCGCGCGGCAGACGTGGCGGCCGCGGTCGTTGAACACCACCACGACGTCGCCGTCGGCGATGCCACGCGCCGCCGCGTCCTGCGGGTGCAGTTCCACCAGCGGCTCGCCCTCGATGCTGCGCAGGCTCTTCACGTTGACGAAGGTGCTGTTGAGGAAGTGACGCGCCGGCGGCGAGATCATCGCCAGCGGGTAGCGCGCCGCCAGTTCGGGCGTGGTCGCAGCGCTTTCGTGGTTGGGCACGTGGTCGGGCACGCCCAGGCCGGGCGCGTCGACGATCACCTTGCCGCTGGGCGTGGGGAAGCCGCCTTCGGCAAACGGCGCGTCGGGCACCGGCAGCGGCGCCCAGCCCTGGCGCTGCAGCAGCGCGAACGGCACCACCTCGGGCTTGTAGGCGCCGCGCACCAGCGTCTCGTCGTCGTCGGCGAAACACGGCTCGGTGAAGCCCATGCGCGCGGCCAGCGCGCGGAAGATCGCGGTGTTGGGGCGGCTCTGGCCCAGCGGCGCGATCGCGGGCTCGTTCAGCAGCGCGCTGGTGTGGCCGTAGGCGCCGTGCACGTCCCAGTGCTCCAACTGCGTGGTGGCGGGCAGCACGTAGTCGGCGTGGTCGGCGGTGTCGGTGAGGAAGTGCTCCAGCACCACGGTGAACAGGTCCTCGCGCCGGAAGCCGGCGACGACGCGGCCGCTGTGCGGCGCCACCGCCACCGGGTTGCTGTTGTAGACGACGACGGCCTCGATCTTCGGCCCAAAGGCGGGCGAGGCGGCGCGCAGCAGGTCGTCGCCGATGGTGCTCATGTTGATGGTGCGCGGCTGGCGGCCGGCCAGCAGGTCGGGCCGCTGCAGCCAGGCGTCGTCGCGCGCGGGCTTGAACCAGCCCGACGCCGACAGCAGCATGCCGCCGGCGCGATGCCGCCAGGCGCCCGTCAGGCAGGGCAGCAGCGCCACCAGCCGCACCGCGTTGCCGCCGCCGTGCACACGCTGCATGCCGTAGTTCAGCCGGATGGCCGCCGGCCGCGTGCTGCCGTAGTCGCGCGCCAGGCCACGCACCTCGTCGGCGCTGATGCCGCAGACCGCCGCCGCGCGCTCGGGCGGCCACTGCAGCGCGCGCTCGCGCAGCGCCGGCCAGCCGTCGACATGGCGGGCGATGTAGTCGTGGTCGAGCCAGTCGTGCACGATCAGCTCGTGCATCAGCCCCAGCGCCAGCGCGCCGTCGGTGCCGGGCAGCAGCGCGATGTGCTGGTGGCACTTCTCGGCCGTCTCGGTGCGGCGCGGGTCGATGCACACCAGCTTCGCGCCGTTGCGCTTGGCCTGCTGCGCCAGCGTCCAGAAGTGCAGGTTCGACGCGATCGAGTTGCTGCCCCAGATCAGGATCAGCCGGCTCTCGGCATAGAACTCCATGCGCATGCCGACCTTGCCGCCGTAGGTGGCGGCCAGCGCGTCACCGCCGGCCGAGGCGCAGATCGTGCGGTCCAGCAGCGAGGCGCCGAGCTTGTGGAAGAAGCGCGCGGCCATGCTCTCGCCCTGCACCAGGCCCATCGTGCCCGCGTAGCTGTAGGGCAGGATGGCCTGCGGGTCGCGCGCGGCGATGGCACGCAGCCGCGCCGCGATGTCGTCCAGCGCCGCGTCCCACGACACCGGCTCGAACTGCCCGCTGCCCTTCGGACCCACCCGCTTCAGCGGCTGCAGCACACGTTCGGCGTGGTAGGTGCGCTCGGGGTAGCGGCTGACCTTGGTGCACAGCGCTCCCTGCGTGGTGGCGTGCTCGGGGTTGCCCTGCACCCGCACGGCACGGCCGTCTTCCACCGTGACCAGCATCGCGCAGGTGTCGGGGCAGTCGTGCGGACAGGCGGCGCGCACGACGCGGCTGGCGGCGGTCGTGTGCTGTTGCGCACTTTCTGGCGTGTTCTGGGCGATATTCGTCATGACTGATGAAATAATCCGGGCTGCTCTGCGATGGTGCCACGACCGGGCACCACAGAAGGCGCCCACCATGCACCACCACGCTCCGATCCTCACCCGCCGCCAGGCCGCGGCCTTGTTCGGTGCGCTGGCGCTGCCCGGCGCCGCCGCCGCCGAGCCCGGCGTCGGGGCGGACACGCTCACCGTCGGGCAGAGCATCACGCTGCAAGGCGGCAAGAACCTGGTGGGCGTGGCCGTCCACGAAGGCGTGCGTCTGCAGCTCGACGCCGTGAACGCCGCGGGGGGCGTGAACGGGCGCCGCATCGTGCTGCGCACGCTGGACGACGACAACAGCAGCCAGCGCGCCGCCGCCAACGCGCGGCAGCTCGTGCAGGAAGGCGTCTTCATGCTCTTCGGCAGCATCGAGGGCGGGCCGTCGACGGCCGTGGCCGAGGTGGCCAGCACCGCGCGCGTGCCCTTCTTCGGGCCGATGGCGGGCTCGCCGTCGCTGCGCAGGCCGCACCAGGAGATGGTGTTTCCGGTGCGGGCCGAACACCGCGAGGAGTTCCGCGAGCTGCTGCGCTACGGCCACAGCCTGGGGCTGCGCACGGCGGCGTTCTTCCACAGCGACACCGACGTCGGCCGCGCCCACCTGGCCAACGTGCGCCTGCTGTGCGACGAGCTCGGCCTGCAGCTGACGCTGCCGCTGGCCGCGAAGTCGGGCCTGGCCGATGCCGACATCGACACCATGGCGCGTCAGATCGCCGCCACCCAGCCCGGCCTGTGCTTCAACCACGGCAGCATCGGGCCCTACGGCAAGCTGGTGGCTCTCGTCAGGCGCGCCGGCGCCCGCACGCTGATGATGGCGGTGAACTCGGGCTCGACCGAACTGGCGCGCAGCCTCGGCACCCTGGCGCACGGCATGGTGTTCACGCAGGTGGTGCCCAGCCCCTGGGAACGCAAGCACGCGATCACGCGCGAGTACCAGGAGGCGTTGCGCCGCGCGCGCCCCGACGCCGACTTCAGCTACGGCGGTCTCGAGGGCTTCCTGACCGCCAAGGCGCTGGTGCTGGCGCTGCGCGCGGCCGGCACCGCGCCCACGCGCGCCAGCCTGCTGGCGGGCCTGCAGGGCCTGCAGGCCGACCTGGGCGGACTGCGCCTGCGCTTCCGGCCGGGCGACCACGAGGGCGCGAAGTACGTGGATCTGGCGATTTTCGGCAAAGACGGTCGATTCATTCACTGACGCCGCGTCCCCGGCCGACTAGCATCTGCGGCGGTCCTCGTGACCTCTCGTTTCCACGGAGCCCCCTCGGATGCATCGCCGCCACGCCCTGTCCCTCCTCGCTTCCGGCCCGGCTGCCGCCCTGGCGCTGCCGGCCTGGGCCCAGTCCGACCGCCGTCTCGTGCTCGGCCAGTCCTGCGCGCTCAGCGGCCCGGCGGCCCAGCTCGGCCTGCAGATGAACCGCGGCGCCCGGATCTACTTCGACCGCCTGAACGCCCAGGGCGGCGTCAACGGCCGCACCATCGAGCTGAAGTCGCTGGACGACGGCTACGAGCCCGACCGCTGCAAGGCCAACACCGAGACGCTGATCAGGGACGACGTGTTCGCGCTCTTCGGCTACGTCGGCACGCCGACCTCGCTGGCCGCGCTGCCGTTGGTGAACGCGGCGCGCATCCCCTTCATCGGCCCGTTCACGGGCGCCGAGGCGCTGCGCGAACCCTTCAGCCGCTACGTCTTCCACGTGCGCGCCTCGTACTACGACGAGACGGCGCTGATCGTGAAGCAGCTGACCTCGCTGGGACTGACGCGCATCGCGGTGTTCCGCCAGAACGACAGCTACGGCCAGGCCGGCCTGGACGGCGTGGTCCGCGCGCTGAAGGCGCAGAAGCTGGAGCCGGCGGCCATCGGCCTGGTGGAGCGCAACTCGGTGGACGTGGCCGCGGCCGTCGGCGCCATCGTCGCCAAGCAGCCGCACGCGGTGGTGCAGATCGGCGCCTACAAGGGCTGCGCGGCGTTCATCCGCGCCGCGCGCAAGGCCGGCTACGGCGGCACGTTCTACAACGTGTCGTTCGTCGGCACGCAGGCACTGGCCGACGAACTGGGCAAGGACGGCCTGGGCGTGGTCGTCAGCCAGGTCATGCCGTTCCCGTTCAGCACCACGACGCCGATCGCGCGGGAATACCGCGAGGCCGTGCAGCAGGCCGGCGGCGACGCCACGGCCAACTACTCCAGCATGGAGGGCTACATGGCGGCCAAGATCTTCACCGAAGGGCTGCGCCGCGCCGGCAGCGCCACGCGCGACGGGCTCATCGCCGGGCTGGAAACCCTGCAGCGCTTCGACGCCGGCGGCTACCAGGTCAGCTACAGCGCGCGCGACCACCAGGGATCGAGCTTCGTCGACCTGTCGATGCTGACCGGCGACGGCAAGGTCCGGCGCTGACCCGTCCCGCACCCGGGGCACACCGCCCTGGGTAAGATGGCCGCTTCCACCGAACACCGCCCCGTCGCGGGGAGCAGCCATGCAACTGATCGAGTCCATCCTGGCCGACGCCGCCAGCGTCACGGCGCTGCGACGCGACATCCACGCGCACCCCGAGCTCTGCTTCGAGGAAGTGCGCACCTCCGACCTGATTGCCAAGTCGCTCACCGAGTGGGGCATCCCAGTGCACCGCGGCATGGGCAAGACCGGCGTGGTCGGCATCGTCAAGAACGGCACGTCGAACCGCGCCGTGGGCCTGCGCGCCGACATCGACGCGCTGCCGATGACCGAGCACAACCACTTCCCGCACCGCAGCCAGCACCACGGCAGGATGCACGCCTGCGGCCATGACGGCCACACCGCGATGCTGCTGGCCGCGGCGAAGCACCTGAGCCGCCACCGCAACTTCGACGGCACCGTCTACCTCGTGTTCCAGCCGGCCGAGGAAGGCGGCGGCGGCGCGCACGAGATGATCAAGGACGGCCTGTTCGAGAAGTTCCCGATGGAGGCCATCTTCGGCGCCCACAACTGGCCCGGCATGGCGGTCGGCCAGTTCGCACTGAAGAGCGGGCCGGTGTTCGCGAGCTCCAACGAGTTCAGGATCGTGATCCGCGGCAAGGGCGCGCACGCCGCGCTGCCGCACAACGGCGTCGACCCGGTGCCGGTGGCCTGCCAGATGGTGCAGGCCTTCCAGACCATCGTCACGCGCAACAAGAAGCCGATCGAGACCGCGGTCATCTCGGTGACGATGATCCACACCGGCGAGGCCACCAACGTCATCCCCGACAGCTGCGAGATCCGGGGCACGGTGCGCACCTTCACGACCGAGGTGCTCGACATGGTCGAGCGGCGCATGCAGCAGATCGCCGAGGCCACCTGCACCGCGTTCGAGGCGCGCTGCGAGTTCAGCTTCAAGCGCAACTACCCGCCGACCGTGAACCACGCGAAGGAGACCGCCTTCGCGCGCGCGCTGCTGGGCGAGGTGGTCGGCCCCGAGAACGTGCAGGAGTTCGAGCCCACGATGGGCGCCGAGGACTTCAGCTTCTTCCTGCAGCAGTTGCCGGGCTGCTACTTCCTGATCGGCAACGGCGACGGCGCGCACCGCGAGGGCGGCCACGGCCTGGGCCCTTGCATGCTGCACAACCCCAGCTACGACTTCAACGACGACCTGATCCCGCTGGGCGCAACCGCCTGGGTGCGGCTGGCCGAGAAGTGGCTCGGCACGCCGCGTGCGGCCTGAGTCTGCATGAGCGACGCCTTCTTCGCCCAGACCTACGCCGAGGCGCGCGGCAAGTTCCTGGACGCGGCGCAGGCCGCCGGCCTGTCGGTGCAGCCGCACGTGCACCCGCTGCCCGGCCGCGACGGCGAGACGCTGGCGATGGACGTGGTGCGTGCCGGCAGCGCCGACGCGCCCCGCCTGCTGCTGGTCAGCAGCGCCTGCCACGGCGTCGAGGGCTTCTGCGGCTCGGGCGTGCAGAACGCGCTGCTCGCCGACGCCGGCTTCCATGCCGACGCCGCCCGCGCCGGCGTGGCCGTGCTCTACGTGCACGGCCTCAACCCCTGGGGCTTCTCGTGGTGGCGGCGCACCACGCACGAGAACGTCGACCTGAACCGCAACTGGCACGACTTCGACCGCCCGCTGCCGGTCAACCCGGCCTACGAGCAGCTGGCGGCGGCGTTCGTGCCCGACCTGTGGCCGCCCACGCCCGAGACCACGGCGCAGCTGGCGGCCTTCGGCGCCGCGCACGGCGCGCGCGCGCTGCAGACGGCGCTCAGCGCCGGGCAGCACACGCACCCCGACGGCCTGTTCTACGGTGGCCGGGCGCCCACCTGGAGCCAGCAGACGCTGCGCAGCGTACTGCGCGCACACGCCACACGCTGCACGCAGCTGGCGTGGATCGACCTGCACACGGGGCTGGGCCCCAGCGGCCACGGCGAGAGGATCTACGCGGGCCACGACGACGCCGCCAACGTGGCCCGCGCCCGGGCCTGGTGGGGTGACGTGACCTCCATCTACGACGGCAGCTCCACCTCGGCGCGGCTCACCGGCATGATGTTCGACGCCGCCTACCAGGAATGCGCGCAGGCCGCCTACACCGGCATCGCGCTGGAGTACGGCACGCTGCCCTGGGACGACGTCACCAACGCGCTGCGCGCCGACCAGTGGCTGCAGAACCACCCCGAGGCGCCGCCCGCGCAGCGCGCGGCCATCAAGCAGCAGCTGCGCGACGCCTTCTACGTCGACACGCCGGCCTGGAAGCGGCAGATCGTCGAACAGGGTCTGCAGGCCGCGCGGCAGGCCGTGACCGGGCTGGCCGGCCTGGCCGCGTAGTTCCGCGCTGCCGGTCGCGGCAGCGCGCACGGGACCACATGGGACCACATGGGACAAAGCCCGCCGCATTTGTCCTATTGACAGAACATTAGGACCAGAATTACGGTCAGGCCCGTGAAGGCCGACCTGCCGCTGCCCAAGTACCACCAGATCTACCTGGTGCTGCGCGAGCAGTTGCAGGACGGCGGGTTCGCCGGCGGCCTGCCCGGCGAGCTGGCGCTGGCCGAGCAGTTCGGCGTCGCCCGCGTCACCGTGCGCCGGGCGCTGGAGCAGCTGGCCGCGGAGGGCCTGATCGACCGCACGCCGGGCCGCGGCACCGTGCCGCGCGCGGGACGTCCGGCCGCGCGCGAGGGCCAGCGCGCCCACCTCACGGGACTGCTGGAGAACATCGTCTCGATGGGCCTGCGCACCAAGGTGCGCGTGCTGGCCTGCGACGTGCTGCCCGCGCCCGAAGCCGTGGCCCAGGCGCTGCGATTGCCGCCCGGCGCCGCCGTGCAGAAGGCCGTGCGCGTGCGCTCCACGCGCGAAGGGCCGCTGTCGCTGATCACCACCCACGTGCCCGAGCCGCTGGCGCGCGGCTTCGGCCGCCGCGAGCTGGCGGCCAAGCCGCTGCTGATCCTGCTGGAAGAGTCGGGTGTGCGCATCGGCCGCGCGGTGCAGACCATCTCGGCGAAGCTGGCCGACGCCGCCGTGGCGCGCCACCTCGACGTGCAGGTGGGCTCGGCGCTGCTGGCCGTGACGCGGCTGATCCACGACGACGCCGACCGGCCCGTGCAGTGGCTGCACGGCCTGTACCGCCCCGACCGCTACCAGTACGAGATGCAGCTCTCGCGCGTGGGCGGCATCGACGCCAAGGTCTGGGTCAGCACCGAGATCTCCGCGCACTTCCATTGAACGTCCGCACGGAACACCTGCACCGAACCACCCTCACCCGACGACAGGAGAGAACGCCATGAGCAACCGCCGCAGCTTCATCCAGCAGACCGCCGCCACGGCGTCGGCGCTGGCCTTCCCGCTCGTCGCCGGCGCGCAGCCGAAACCGGTGAAGGTCGGCATCCTGCACCCGGTCACGGGCGCGCTGGCCTTCAGCGGCCAGCAGTGCCGCGAAGGTGCGCTGATGGCCATCGAGGACATCAACAAGGCCGGCATCAGGAGCCTGGGCGGCGCCAAGCTGGAAGTGCTGCTGGGCGACGCGCAGAGCAACCCGCAGGCCGGCACCGCCGAGATCGAGAAGATGAACGAGGCCGGCGTCTCGGCCGTGGTCGGCGCCTTCGCCAGCGCGATCTGCCTGGCCACCACGCAGGCGGCCGCCAAGTACAACCTGCCGCACGTGGTGGACGTGGGCGTGGCCGACCAGATCGTCGAGCGCGGGCTGAAGAACACCTTCCGCTTCGGCCCCGGCTACAAGACCTGCGCCAGCATCGCCGTGAACAACCTGCACGTGCTCAACAGCGTGGCGGGCAAGCCGGCGAAGACAGTGATGATCATCCACGAGGAAAGCCTGTTCGGCACCGGCACCGCCAACCTGCTGGCGCGCGAGCTGCCCGGCTACGGCTTCGAGGTGAAGGAGGTCGTCAAGCACGCCAACCCCACGCGCGACTTCAACAACATCGTGCTGCGCATGAAGGCTGTGAACCCGGACATCGTGATCCCGGCCAACTACTACAACGAGTACGCACTGCTGGTGCGCACGATGCAGCAGCAGAAGGTGGTGCCCAAGGCCATCTATTCGGTGCTGGGCGGCGCGGCGTCGAGCTACAAGTTCCTGAAGGAATTCCCGGACGCCGCCAACGGCATCATCGACTGCAACCACTGGTTCAACCCGAAGGACAAGCGCGCCGCCGCGCTGCGCGCGCGGGTCGAGAAGAAGGGGCTGTTCTTCACCTACGAGGTGTTCAACACCTACACCGCGGTGCTGCTGCTGGCCGACGCGATCGAGCGCGCGAAGAGCGCCGACCGCGCCGCCATCACCGCCGCGCTCGAGAGCAGCAGCTTCGCCGACCACTTCATGCCCTACGGCGCCACCAAGTTCGTCAACGGCCAGAACACCGGCGCGCAGCCGCTGATGACGCAGGTGGTGAAGGGCGACATCCGCGTCATCGTGCCGCGCGACTACCGCGAGGTCGACCCCATCTTCCCGCTGCGCGCCTGAGGACCTGCACGCCTTGGGCTTCGACATCCTCTTCCCGTCGCTGCTGAACGGGCTCACGACCGGCGCGGTGTACGCGCTGATCGCGCTCGGGCTGACGCTGATCTACGGCGTGCTGCACATCATCAACTTCGCGCACGGCGCGGCGCTGATGGTGGCGCTGTACGCCGTCTACCTGCTGAAGCAGCACCTGGGCATCGACCCCTACCTGGCGCTGCCCATCGTGGTGCCGGGCATGTTCGTGCTGGGCTACGGGCTGCAGCGCGTGGTGATCGAGCACGCCAGCCACGGCCGCGACGAGAACATCCTGCTCGTCACGCTGGGCCTGTCCATCGTGCTGGAGAACCTGGCGCTGATGGCCTTCAAGAGCGACACGCGCAGCATCGAGACCGCCTACACGCTGAGCACGGTGCAGATCGGCCCGGCCTTCATCGCGCTGCCGAAGCTGGTGGCCTTCGGCGGCGCGCTGGCCACGTCGGCGCTGCTGCTGTGGGTGGTGAACCGCACCGACCTGGGCCGTGCGATCCGCGCGGTGGCCAAGGAGAAGCAGGGGGCGAAGCTGATGGGCATCGCGGTCGAGCACGTCTACGCCCTCAGCTTCGGCATCGGCCTGGCCTGCCTGGGCGCGGCGGCGTGTTTCCTGCTGCCGGCGTACTACGTGAACCCACAGGTCGGCTCGGGCTTCGTGCTGGTGGCCTTCACCATCGTCGTGCTCGGCGGCATGGGCAGCTTCGCCGGCGCGCTGCTGGGCGGGCTGCTGATCGGCGTGGTGGAGTCGCTGTGCGGGCTGTACCTCGGCGAATCGCTGGGACAGATCGGCATCTTCGCGATCTTCATCGCGGTGCTGCTGTTCCGCCCGCAAGGCCTGTTCGGAGCCCGCGCATGAAACGCGACCTGCTGCTCATCGCGCTGTTCGCACTGGCGCTGGCCGCGCTGACGGCCGCCACGAGCTCGGGCGTGGCGCTGAATGCGATCACGATGACGCTGTACGCGGCGCTGCTGGCGCAGGCCTGGAACATCCTGGGCGGCTTCGGCGGCCAGTTCAGTTTCGGCCACGCGCTGTTCTTCGGCGTCGGCGCCTACGCCAGCGCGGTCGCGCAGGTGGCGCACGGGCTCAACGCCTGGCCGGCGCTGGCGCTGGCGGTGGCGGCCGCCGCGCTGGTGGGGCTGTTCGTCGGCGCGCTGGCCTTCCGCTACGGGCTCAAGGGCTCGTACTTCGCGCTGGTGACGCTGGCCTTCGCCGAGGTCTTCCGCATCCTCGCGGTGTCGGTGGAGTTCACCGGCGGCGGCGTCGGCATGATGCTGCCGCTGAAGCCGTCGTCGATGCACCTGCAGTTCGTCTCGCGCCACGGCTACATCGCGGTCATCGGCGGCTTTGTGGTGGCGGCGCTGCTGCTCACGGCCTGGCTGCGCCACTCGCGCTTCGGCGCGCAGTTGCAGGCGGTGCGCGACAACGAGGACGCGGCGCGTGCCATCGGCGTCGACCCCTACCGCACCAAGCTCGTGGCCACGGGGCTGTCGGCCGCGTTCATGGGCGCGGCCGGCGCCTTCTACCTGCAGATGTACCAGTACATCGACCCCGGCATCGTGTTCGGGCCCGCGGTGTCGGTGGAAGCGCTGGTGGGCGCCATCGTCGGCGGCCTGGGCACGCTGTGGGGGCCGCTGCTGGGCGCGGTGGTGCTGCACACGCTGGCCGAGACCACGCGCAACCTGTTCGGCAACCTGCCGGGCCTGAACATGGTGATCTACGGCAGCGTGCTGGTGCTGATCGTGCTGTTCGTGCCGCGCGGGCTGTCGGGCGTGGGCCGGTCGGTGCGCGACCTGTGGAAGGGACGCCGTGGCTGAGCTGCTGCAACTGCAGGGCCTGCGCATCGCCTTCGGCGGCCTGAAGGCGGTGCAGGACGTCTCCTTCGGCGTGCCCGCCGGCAGCCTGTGCGCGCTGATCGGCCCCAACGGCGCCGGCAAGACGACGCTGTTCGCGCTGATGTCGGGCTTCCTGCGGCCCGACGGCGGCCGCGTCGTCTTCGACGGCCACGACATCACCGGCCGCGCGCCGCACCTGAACGCGCGCGACGGCATGACGCGCACCTTCCAGATCGTGCAGCCGTTCGCGGCGCAGACGGTGCGCGAGAACATCGCCGTCGGCGCCCACCTGCACGAGCCCCGGCGCGCCGCCGCGCTGGCGGCGGCCGAGGCCGTGGCACAGCGCGTGGGCCTGGCGCCGCAGCTCGACAAGCCGGCCGCCGACCTCACCGTGGCCGGCCGCAAGCGCCTGGAGCTGGCGCGCGCACTCGCCACGCGGCCGAAGCTGCTGCTGCTGGACGAGGTGCTGGCGGGGCTGAACCCGCAGGAGATCGGCGAGATGATCCCGGTGGTGCAGGGCATCGCCGACAGCGGCGTGACGGTACTGATGATCGAACACGTGATGCAGGCCGTGATGCACCTGGCGCAGCACGTGTGGGTGCTGGCGCAGGGGCAGCTGATCGCCGAGGGCACGCCCGCCGACGTGACGCGCAACGAGCGTGTCATCGAGGCCTATCTCGGCCCTGGGGCCGCTGCGAGGCTGGCGCGATGACGGCCTTGCTCGACATCACCCAACTGCGCGCCGGCTACGGCCGCGTCGAGGTGCTGCGCGGCGTGGACCTGCAGGTGCAGCCGGGCGAGATCGTCGCGCTGCTGGGCAGCAACGGCGCGGGCAAGTCGACGCTGAACAACGTCACGAGCGGTCTGGTGCCCGCCACCGCCGGCCGCGTGGTCTTCGACGGTGCCGACATCACCAACGCGCACTACCGCGCCGTGGTGCAGGCCGGGCTGATCCAGGTGCCCGAGGGCCGGCGCGTGTTCCCGAACCTGAACGTGCTGGAGAACCTGGAACTCGGCGGCTTCACGCGCGCCCGGCCGCGCCGCGCGCAGAACCTGGAGCGCGTGTTCGGCATCTTCCCGCGGCTGCGCGAACGCGTGGCGCAGAAGGCCGGCACGCTCAGCGGCGGCGAGCAGCAGATGCTGGCGATCGGCCGCGGGCTGATGGCCGAGCCGCGGCTGCTGATCCTGGACGAACCCTCGCTGGGCCTGAGCCCGCTGCTGGTGGAGGAGATGTTCACGCTGATCCGCCGCCTGCACGCCGAAGGCCTGGCGGTGCTGCTGGTGGAGCAGAACGTGGCGCAGAGCCTGGCCATCGCCGACCGCGCCTACGTGCTGGAGAACGGCACGCTGCGCTTCTCGGGCACGCCCGATGCGCTGCTGGCCAGCGACGACCTGCGCCGCGCCTACCTGGGCCTGTAGCGCCAGCACAGCACCATGGCCGCCACCCTCGCCCAGAAGCTCATCGCCCGCGCCGCCGGGCGCGACAGCGTCACGCCCGGCGAGATCGTCACCTGCAGCGTCGACCTGGCGATGTTCCACGACAGCAGCGGCCCGCGCCGGCTGCAGCCGATGCTGGAGGAGCTGCGCGCGCCGCTGTGGGACAAGCGCAAGGTGGTGCTGGTGATCGACCACTACGTGCCCGAGGCCGACGACGAGGCGCGGCGCATCGTGCGCATCGCGCGCGACTGGGCGCAGCAGCAGGCCCTGCCCTACGTGTACGACAGCCTGGGCATCTGCCACGTGGTGGTGCCGCAGCACGGGCACCTGCGGCCGGGCATGTTCTGCGTCGGCGGCGATTCGCACTCGCCCACCGGCGGCGCGTTCGGCGCCTACATGTTCGGCATCGGCGCGACGGAGATGCTGGGCGTGGTGACGACGGGCGAGATCTGGCTGAAGGTGCCGCAGACCATCTTCATGCGCTGGATGGGCCGGCTGGTCGACGGCGTCAGCGCCAAGGACATGATGCTGGCGATGATCGGCCGCTTCGGCATGAACGGCGGCAACTACCAGGCGGTGGAGTTCTGCGGCGAAGCCGTCAGCGCACTCGGCATGGCCGAGCGCATGACGCTGGCCAACATGAGCGCCGAGCTCGGCGCGCAGGTGGGCCTGGTGGCACCCGACGCCACCACGAAGGCCTGGCTCGAGGCCATCGGCGTCGACACCGAAGAGCTGGGCCTGGCGCGCTGGCACAGCGACGAAGACGCACCCGGCGTGCGCCACGCCTTCGATGCCTCGGCACTGGCGCCGCAGGTGGCGCTGCCGCACAGCCCGGCCAACGTGCGCCCGGTGGACGACCTGGAGCCGACGCCGGTGCAGGTGGCCTACATCGGCGCCTGCACCGGCGCCAAGCTCGACGACCTGCGCGCCGCCGCGCGTGTGCTGGCCGGCTACCGCGTGGCGCGCGGCGTGCAGCTGCTGGTGGCGCCGGCCAGCGTGCGCGACCGCGAACTGGCCGAACGCGAAGGCATCCTGCGCCTGCTGCAGGACGCCGGCGCGACGCTGCTGCCCAGCGCCTGCGGCGCCTGCGCGGGCTACGGCAGCGCCATCCCGGAAGGCAGCACCGTGATCTCGTCGACCGCGCGCAACTTCCGTGGCCGCATGGGCTCGGCCACGGCGCAGGTCTACCTGGGCTCGCCCTACACGGTGGCGGCATCGGCGCTGCGCGGGCGCGTCAGCGATGCGCGGGAGTTCTTGAGATGAGGACGTGGCGCCTGCCCCCGGACATCGACACCGACCAGCTGGCCCCGGGCCACACGATGAAGTTCGGCATCGAGGTCGTGGCCCGGCACTGCCTGGAAGCCGTGCGGCCCGGCTTCGCGCAGCAGGTGCGGCGTGGCGACGTCATCGTGGCGGGGGCCAACTTCGGCATCGGCTCGTCGCGCGAGCAGGCCGCCAGCGCGCTGGTGCACCTGGGCGTGGCCGCCGTCATCGCGCCCAGCTACTCGGGCCTGTACTTCCGCAACGCCTTCAAC
Source organism: Rubrivivax soli (assembly GCF_049810355.1). Taxonomy (GTDB): domain Bacteria; phylum Pseudomonadota; class Gammaproteobacteria; order Burkholderiales; family Burkholderiaceae_C; genus Rubrivivax. Next base: position 4,220,754 of record NZ_CP187368.1, on the reverse strand, counting down.
GTCGGCCTGCTGCTGCTGACCTGTCCGCAGGCGCTGCACATCGAGGACGACGAACCCATCGCCTTCGACGCGCGCGCGGGGCGCGTGCGCCGCGGCAACGGCGAGGTGCTGGCCTGCGACCCCATTCCCGGCTTCCTGCTCGACATGGTCGACGCCGGCGGCCTGCTGCCGCAACTGAAACAACGACTGCTGGAGAAACAACGATGAGCGCCCCCGAATTCGACCTGCTGCTCAAGGGCGTGCGCGTGGTGCGGCCGCACGGCAACGTGGTGGTCGACGCCGACATCGCCGTGCGGGACGGCCGCATCGCGAAGCTGGCGCCCGGCATCGACCCCGCGCGCGCGAAGACCGTGTTCGACGGCCGCGGCCGCCTCGCCTTCCCCGGCGTGGTGGACGCGCACATGCACAGCGGCATCTACTCGCCGCTGGAGGAAGACGCCGTCACCGAGAGCAAGGCCGCGGCGATGGGCGGCGTCACGTCCAGCCTGAACTACTTCCGCACCGGCCAGTACTACCTGAACAAGGGCGGGCCGTACGCGAAGTTCTTCCCCGAGGTGCTGAAGAAGAGCCGGGGCCGCTTCCACGTCGACTACGGCTTCCACCTGGCGCCGATGGACAGGAAGCACATCGAGGAGCTGCCGATGCTGATCGACAAGCACGGCGTCAGCAGCTTCAAGATCTTCATGTTCTACGGCTCGCACGGGCTGCACGGCGCCAGCAACACGCAGCGCGAGTTCCTGATGATCGGCGAGGACGAGCGCTACGACGTGGCGCACTTCGAGTTCATCATGCGCGGGCTGCAGGCCGCGCGTGAGCGCTTCCCCGAACGCGCGCGCCAGATCTCGCTGAGCCTGCATTGCGAGACGGCGGAGATCATGACCGCCTACACGAAGCTGGTCGAGAAGGACAGGAGCCTGCAGGGGCTGGCCGCCTACAGCGCCTCGCGGCCGCAGCACAGCGAAGGCCTGGCCGTGTTCACGGCCGCGTACCTGGCGCACGAGACCGCGCTGCCCAACATCAACCTGCTGCACCTGAGCTCGAAGAAGGCCGTGCAGGCCGCAATGATGATGAGCGAGGTGTTCCCGCACATCGACTTCAGGCGCGAGGTGACCATCGGCCACCTGGTGCTCGACACCAGCTCGAAGGCGGCGGAACTGGCCAAGGTGAACCCGCCGATCCGCCCGCGCGAGGACGTCGAATTCCTCTGGGAAGCGCTGCTCGCCGGCGAGCTGGACTGGGTGGTCAGCGACCACGCCTGCTGCCGCCAGGAGCTGAAGATCCCCAAGCACTACTTCGGCAACATCTGGATGGCCAAGAGCGGCTTCGGCGGCACCGAGTACCTGCTGCCGGCGCTGGTGAGCGAAGGCACGAAGCGCGGCATGGGCTACAACCACATGGCGCGCGTGCTGGCCTGGAACCCGGCGCAGCGCTACGGGCTGAACCGCAAGGGCGACCTGGCCGAAGGCTTCGACGCCGACATCGCCATCGTCGACCCCGCGCGCACCTGGACCATCGCCGCGAAGGACTCGCCGTCGACGCAGGGCTACACGCCGTTCGAGGGCATCGAGCTGTCGGCACGCGTGGACGCCACCTTCCTGCGCGGGCACAAGATCTTCGAGAACGGCGAAGTCCTCGGCAAGCCGCGCGGCCAATACCTGCACCGCCCCACGGCGTGAGCCCCACCGTCGTCCGCGCCGCGGCCATGCCTGCTGGCACGCCGGCGGTGCCGGTGGCCATCGTCGGCGCCGGCGCCTGCGGGCTGACGGCGTCCATCTTCCTGCGCGAACGTGGCATCGACTGCGTGCTGCTCGAACGCGACGCCACGCCGCAGGGCAGCACCGCGCTGTCGTCGGGCTTCATCCCGGCCGCCGGCACCGCGGTGCAGCGTGCCGCCGGCGTGGCGGACAGCGCGGCGCAGTTCGCCGGCGACATCCAGCGCAAGGCGCACGACACGGCGGCGCCGCACCTGGTGGCGGCCTACACGCAGGCCATCGCGCCGGCGCTGGACGGCCTGGCACGGCACGGCCTGCAGTTCGAGCTGCTGGACGGCTTCCTCTACCCCGGCCACACCGCGCGCCGCATGCACACGCTGCCGCAGCGCACCGGCGCGGCGCTGGTGGGTGCACTGGCCAGTGCTGCCGAAGCCGCGGGCGCGATGCTGGTGACCCATGCGCTGGTGCGCGAACTGTGGACCGACGGCACCCGCGTCCTGGGCGTGGGCTACGCGCGCCCCGACGGCACGCTGGAGCACCTGGCCTGCGACGCGCTGCTGCTGGCCTGCAACGGCTTCGGCGGCAACTGCGCGCTCGTCGACAGCCTGCTGCCCGCGATGCGCGATGCGGTCTTCGCCGGCCACACCGGCAACGACGGCAGCGCCATCGCCTGGGCGCAGCAGCTCGGCCTGCAGCTGGCCGACCTGGGCGGCTACCAGGGCCACGGCTCCTGGGCCGTGCCGCAGGGCGCATTGGTGACCTGGGCGCTGATGATGGAAGGCGGCGTGCAGGTCAACGCGGCCGGGCAGCGCTTCCACGACGAGACGCAGGGCTACTCGGAAGCCGCCGTGCACGTGCTGGCGCAGCCCGGCGGCACGGCCTGGAACGTGTTCGACGAGCGCCTGCTGGCGCTCGGTCGCGGCTTCCCCGACTTCGTCGCGGCCGAAGTCGCCGGCGCCGTGCGCCACGCCGCCGACACGGCCGCGCTGGCGGCGCTGATCGGCTGTGACGCGGCCACGCTGGCCGCCACGCTGCAGGGCACGCGCCTCGTGCCTCCTTGGTGCGCCATCCGCGTCACGGGCGCGCTGTTCCACACGCAGGGCGGCATCGCCACCGACGCGCAGATGCACGCGCTGCGCGCCGACGGCACGCCCCACCCCAACCTGTACGCCGCCGGCGGCGCTGCGCGTGGCGTGTCGGGCAATGCGGTCTGGGGCTACCTGTCGGGCAACGGCCTGCTCAGCGCCGTGGCCGGCGGCTTTCTTGCAGCACAGGAGATGCAGCGATGACCGATGCGCCCTTGAAGCAACGTCTGGACGAACAGAAGCTGCTGCTCGCGCCCGGGGTCTACGACGCGCTCAGCGCGCTGCTGGCCGAACAGGCCGGCTTCGAGGCGCTGTACCTGTCGGGCGCCAGCATCGCCTACACGCGGCTGGGCCGCAGCGACATCGGCCTGACCACCTACACCGAGGTGCAGGACACGCTGGCGCGCATCACCGAGCGCGTGGCGCTGCCCGTCGTCGTCGACGGCGACACGGGCTTCGGCAACGCGCTGAACGTGCAGCGCACGGTGCGCGGCTTCGAACGCGCCGGCGCGGCGATGGTGCAGCTGGAGGACCAGACGTTCCCGAAGCGCTGCGGCCACCTCGACGGCAAGGGCGTGGTGCCTGTGGCCGAGATGGTGGGCAAGCTGCACGCGGCACTGGACGCACGCGACAGGACCCTGGTGCTGGCGCGCACCGACGCGCTGGCGGTCGAGGGCATCGAGGCCGCGTTCGACCGCGCCGAAGCCTACCTGGCCGCCGGCGCCGACGCGCTGTTCATCGAGGCGCTGCGCACGCCCGCGCAGATGGACGCGGCCTGCGCGCGCTTCGCGCACCGCGTGCCGCTGCTGGCCAACATGGTGGAAGGCGGCAAGACCCCGGTGCAGAGCGCGCCCGAGCTGCAGGCGCGGGGCTTTCGCATCGCGATCTTCCCCGGCGGCACGGTGCGCGCGCTGGCGCACACGCTGCAGGGCTACTACGCCAGCCTGGCAACGCACGGCAGCACGCGGCCCTGGAGCGACCGCATGCTCGACTTCGACGGCCTGAACGGCGTCCTTGGCACAGCGCAACTGCTGGCCGACGGGCGGCGCTACGATGGGGCATGACACGCCCCGCCGCCACGCACGCTCCCGCCCTCCTGCTGGCTGCCGTCCTGGGCGCAGCGGCCGGACCGGCTGCAGCCCAGGCCGCGGCCGACCTCCAGCGCGGCGCGCTGCTCTACGAGACCCACTGCATCGCCTGCCACACGACGCAACTGCACTGGCGCGACAACCGCGTCGCGCGCGACTGGGACGGCGTGCGGGCGCAGGTGCGGCGCTGGCAGGGCAACAACAGCCTGGGCTGGAGCGACGCCGACATCGAGGCCGTCGCGCGCCACCTCAACCAGCGCTACTACCGCTACAAGCTGCCCGTCACTGCAGGGTGATGCCGGCAGCCTTCACCAGCGCGGCGGCAGCGGCGGTCTCGTCGTCGAGGTACTTCTCGAAGGCCTTCTGCTCCATCGGCATCGCGTTGGCGCCGAGCTTGTCGAGCCGGTCCTTCACGTCGGGCTGGGCCAGCACCTTGGCCACCTCGGCGTGCATGCGCTCGACGATGGCCGGCGGCGTCTTCGCCGGCGCGAACAGGCCCACCCAGAAGGTGTAGGCCGCGTTCGGCAGGCCGGCTTCCACCAGCGACGGCACGTTCGGCAGCACCGGCGAACGCGTGGCCGTGCCCACGGCCAGCGCCTGCAGGCGGTTGTCCTTGATCAGCGGCAGCGCGCTGACCAGCGGCGCGAAGAACCAGTTGGTGCGGCCGGCGATCGTCTCGGTGATGGCTTCCGGCGTGCCGCGGAACGGGATGTGCTGCGCCGTGATGCCGGCGGCCACGCGGAACTTCTCGGCGTTCATGTGCGTGGCCGAGCCGTTGCCGGCCGAGGCGTAGTTCAGCGCGCCAGGCGCGGCCTTGGCGCGCGCCACCAGGTCGGCCACGTCCTTGATGCCGGCCGTGGGTGCGACCACCAGCACGTTCGGCAGGCTGGCCAGCGGCGTCACGCCGGTCAGGTCCTTCAGCGTGTCGTAGGGCAGCTTCGGATACAGCGCGGGGTTCACCACGTGGCCCGAGCTGTGCACGAGGAAGGTGAAGCCGTCCGCGGGCGCCTTCGCCACCTGCGCCGCCCCCAGCGTGCCGCCGGCACCGGGCCGGTTCTCGACGACGACCTGGGTGCCGAGCGCAGCACCCAGCTTCTCGCCCACCGTGCGCGCCAGCACGTCGGTGCCGCTGCCCGCGGTGAAGGGCACGATGAACTTGATCGGCGCGCCGCGGGGCCAGTCGGCCTGGGCGAAGGTGGCGGGGCTCAGCGCGGCCAGGGCCAGGGCGGCCAGCGCAGCGCGGCGTGCGGGGGTGGGCATGGTTGTCTCCTCGTGGTGTGTCTGCAAGCGGGGTCGGGGCGATTCAGGGTGCGGCCGCGGGCGCCGGCGGCTGGAAGGGCATCGCCAGCAGCACGCGCGCGACGGCGTTGCTGCGGTTGACGAGCTGCCGCTGCTCGCCGGGCGCGAAGCGGCAGGAATCGAAGCGGCCGAGCGTCGCTTCCTGGCGCTGGCCGTCGAGTTCGCCGATCAGCACCAGCGCGCCTTCGAGCACGACGTAGTGTTTTTCCATCGGCGAGCCGTCCAGGCCCGTGTGGCCGCCGGGTTCGATGGTCGACACGCCCAGCCACAGCTGCTCGGCCGGGCCGGCCTCGCGGCCCTGCAGGCGCTGGCAGCGCATGCCGACGTGGTTGGGCGCCGTGTAGTCGGGCGCGGCGTCGAAGCGGGTGACGTGCATGGCCTGGGCCCTCAGGGACGCAGCACGATGCGCTGCGCGTCGCCGCCGATGACGCGCCGGTACGCCACCAGCGCGTCGGCCAGCGCGTACACGCCCTCGGGCGCCACCGGGAACGGCCGCAGCGTGCCGGCCTCGAAGCCGTCGCGCATGGCCGCCAGCCGCGTGACGCTGGCCTCGGCGCCGAAGGCCAGCGTGTCGACGCCGACGAAGGTGTGCATCGCGCGGTAGAAGGTGAAGATGTCGAAGGGCACCGGGCGCTCGACGGTGGAGATGAAGATCTGCGTCGCGCCCTTGGCCATGGCCTTGTTGGCGGCTTCGAAGTACGGGCTGCCGACGGTGTTGAACGCGATGTCGACGCCGCGGCCGTCGGTCAGCGCACGCAGCTGCGCGGCGACGTCGCCTTCGCGTGCATCGACCACCGTCACCGGACCGGCCGCGAAGCCGGCGTACGGGCCCGGGCCGCGCTGCACCGCGAACACACGCGCACCCGCCTGCGCCGCCAGCTGCACCGCGGCCTGGCCGACCTTGCCGTTGGCGCCCAGCACCGCCACGGCCTGGCCGGCCTGCGGCTGGCCACTGCGGCGGAAGCCTTCGTAGGCGGTGACGAAGGGCACGCCCACCGAGCCGGCTTCGTCGAAGCTCAGGCGTTCGGGCTTCTCGCGCAGCACGGATTCAGGCAGCAGCAGCCAGCCGGCGTGCGAGCCGTCGCGCGTGATCCCCAGGTCGCCGCCCGAGCCCCACACGGCCTTGCCGATCCAGGCGCTGGAGCCTTCGACCACGGTGCCGGCGAAGTCGCGCCCGGGCGACCGCGGGAACACCGCCTGCGGCATGATGCCCAGGCAGGCCTTCACGTCGCTCGGATTGACGGCTGCGCTGTGCACGCGCACCAGGGCTTCGCCCGGGCCGGGCCGGGGAGCGGGCTGCGCCGCGATCTCGAGCGCCAGCGCGTCGGCGCTGGCCACCTTGGCCGGCACGCGCACGGCTTGCAGCGTGTCTTGTGTCATCGTGTTCATGCCTTCACCGGCAACTGCAGCGCAGCGCGCACTTCCTCGGGTGTCGCCAGCGCGCCGCCCAGGTCCTGCACGATGCGGCGCGCCTTCGCCACGAGCTCGGCATTGCTCTTCGCGAGCACACCCTTCTCGAGGTAGATGTTGTCTTCCAGCCCCACGCGCACGTGGCCGCCGAGCAGCCAGCTCTGCGCCACCATCGGGAACTCGTGGCGACCGATGCCAAAGGCCGACCACACGGCCCCTGGCGGCAGCAGGCCGCGCGCGTAGGCCAGCGTGTCGGGCCCGGCGCTGAAGCCGTACTTCACGCCGAGCACGAAGGTCCACAGGCCCGGGCCCTGCAGCGTGCCGTCGGCGATGAGGTCCAGCGCCAGGTGCATGTCGCCGCTGTCGAAGATCTCCAGCTCGGGCAGCACGCCGGCCGCGCGCATGGCCTGCGCCATGATGCGCACGTTCTTCGGCGTGTTGATCACCACCTGCCCGCCGCTGTTCATCGTGTTCAGGTCCAGCGAGCAGATGTCGGGCTTCAGCAGCTCGATGTGGCGCACGCGCTCCAGCGGCGGCAGCAGCGTGGTGCCGGGGCCGGCGACACGCGGGTCGGGCTCGCCGGGAACGAAGCGCCCGCCGGGGCCGGTGGTGAGGTTGATGACGAGCGCGCGGTTCTCGGCGCGGATGCGCTCGACGACGTCGCGGTACAGCTCCACGTCCATCGACGGCCGGCCGGTGGCCGGGTCGCGCACGTGGATGTGCACGACGGCGGCACCGGCCTCGGCCGCGGCCAGGCACTCGCTGGCGATCTGCGCCGGCGTGATCGGCAGGTGCGGCGTCTGTTCCGGCGTCGTCAGGTTGCCGGTGACGGCGCAGGTGAGCAGGGTCTTGCCCTTCATCGGGAAATCTCCATCGCAGGCCGGGGGTGGTTCATAAATGCCTTCCGCCATCCACCACGAGGCGGGTGCCGGTGGCGTAGCGCAGCGTGGTGGCGCAGGCCTGCACGGCGGCGGCCACGTCGTCGGCCGTGCCCACGCGGCGCAGCGGCAGCGTGGCCGCGGTCTTGGCGTTGAAGTCGGCGCCGCGGCCGGGCACGAAGCCGGTGTCCACCACGCCCGGCGACACCGTCAGCACCCGCACCGTGGGCGCGAAGGCGCGGGCGAGCGCGTCGCCCACCACGTCGATGCCGGCCTTGGCCGCGGCATAGGCCAGGTTGCTGCCGGTGCCGGTGAAGGCGGCGATCGACGAGATGTTGACGATGAGCCCGTCACCCGAGGCCTGCAGCAGCGGCATGAAGGCGCGCATGGTCGCGACCACGCCGCGAAAGTTGACCTGCAGCATCTCGTCGATCAGCGTGTCGGTCAGCGCTTCCAGGTTCGCGGCCGGCACCGGCTGCGTGCGGCCGGCGCTGTTGACGAGGATGTGCACCACGCCGTGGCGTGCCTGCACCGCGGCGGCGGCGGCCCGCAGCGAGGCGCTGTCCAGCATCTCGGCGGGCACCGCGCTGTGCTGCTGCCCGTCGGCGACGACGGGCAGCGCCGCGGCCAGCGCCTCGGCCTCGGCCGCGGGGCGGCGGCCGTACAGCAGCACGCAGTGCGCACCCAAGGCGGCCAGGCGGCGCGCGGTGGCCATGCCGATGGCGCCGGTGCCGCCGGCGATGACGGCCACGCGGCCTGGCAGGGTGTCAGTGGGAGCGAAGTCGGTCATGACGGGCATCAGGGAATGGGCGGGTGCGGGAACACGGTCTCGCCCGGCTGCAGCGTGAAGTCGCGCTGCAGCTGCGCCGGCTGGTCGCCGGCCGCGGGCGTGAAGGTGCCCAGCAGCGCGGCGGTGACGCCGAAGACGGGGTCGGACTCGAGGTACGGGTCGTTCGACGGGAACACCTGCGTCACCAGCACGCGGTAGCCCGGCTGCGAGACCATGAAGTGCAGGTGCGCCGGCCGGTAGGGGTGGCGGCCCTGCGCGCGCAGCAGCTCGCCGCAGGGGCCGTCGGTGGGCACCGGGTAGCCGGCGGGCAGCACGGTGCGCAGGCTGTAGCGGCCGTCGGCATCGGTGACGAAGCGGCCGCGCAGGTTCATGTCGGGCTGCTGCGGGTCCTGGTTCTCGTACAGGCCCACGGGGCTGGCCTGCCACACGTCGACCGTGGCGCCGGCGATCGGCCGGCCGTCGGCATCGCGCACGCGGCCGGTGACGGCCAGTGCGGCACCCTGCGCGCTGGTGTCGGCGCAGGCGATGCAGGCACCGGGCTCCAGCACTGGCGCGTTGGCGCGCCAGAACGGGCCCAGCAGCGCGGCGTCGGAATCGTGGCCGCCGGCGCCGGGGTTGTTCAGCAGCGCCACCAGCGTCGACACGCCCAGCAGGTCGGAGGCCAGGATGACCTCGTTCTTCTTCTCGCCGGTGGCCTGGCCGATGCCGACCAGGAAGGCCACCGCGCGCTCGAACTCGGGTTCGGTGACGCGGTTCTCCAGCACGAACTGGTGCAGGTGCGTGGTCAGCGAACGCAGCAGCTGGCGCAGCCGGGCGTCGGGCGTCTGGTCCATGGCGCGCAGCACCAGCGGCAGCAGGGACTCGGGGGTGGTGGGCAGCGTGGGCATGGCGGGCGGAGCGGACGGGTGGGAGGATCTGGTCGGTGCGAATGGAGTGCAAACAGCGTGCAACCGGTTGCACGCACTTTAGGCGCCGACCGCACCGTTGTCAAGGCACCGTCTTAGCATCGCGCCATGCAGCGCCCCGCCTCCCCGACCATCCACGACCTCGCCCAGCACCTGGGCGTGCACAAGAGCACCGTCTCGCGCGCGATGGACCCGGCGCGCCGGCACCTCATCAGCGCCGAGCTGCTGCAGCGCGTGGAAGCCGCCGCGCGCGCGCTGGGCTACCGGCCCAACCGCGCCGCCGCCGCGCTGTCCACCGGGCGCAGCCGCACCATCGGCGTGCTGCTGCCCGACATCACGAACCCGGTGTTCCCGCCGATCCTGCGCGGCATCGAGGACGCGCTCGACGGCGACGGCTACTTCGCGCTGCTGGCCAACACCTCCGGCCGCGAGGACGCCGCGCAGACCGCGGTGGAGCGCATGCAGGCGCAGCGCGTGGAGGGTTTCCTGGTCGCCACCGCGGTGCGCGACGACACCTGGCTCGAGGGCCTGCGCAAGAGCGGCGCGCGCATCGTCCTGGTGAACCGCACCGACGGCCGCGGCGAGCTGCCGGCGGTGATCAGCGACGACATGCTGGGCATGCGGCTGGCGGTGGACCACCTGGTGGCGCTGGGCCACCACCGCATCGCGCACCTGGCCGGGCCGGGCAGCTTCAGCACCGGGCTGTCGCGCCGCATCGGCTTCGAGCAGGCACTGCGGGCGCAGGGCCTGGAACCGGCCGCCGTGGCCGAGTGCACCGCCTATGCGGTCGAGGCCGGCCACGCCGCGATGCTGCCCCTGTGCACACGCAAGCGCGGCAAGCTGCCCTTCAGCGCCGTGGTGGCGGCGAACGACCTGATCGCGCTGGGTGCGCTGCAGGCGCTGCGCGAGCGCGGCATCGCGGTGCCGGGCGAGGTCTCGGTGATCGGCCACAACGACATGCCGCTGCTCGACCAGGTGAGCCCGCCGCTGAGCAGCGTGCGCATCCAGCACTACGAGATGGGCTACCGCGCGGCGCGGCTGCTGCTGGAGCAGCTGCGCGGCACGCCGGGCAGCGTGGAAGCCACCGTGGTGCTGCGGCCCACGCTGGTGGTGCGCGGCTCGACCGCGGCTCCACCCTGAGGCGCGGCCGGCAGGCTGGCGCCGGGTCTGGCGGCATGTGCGGCCTCGGTTGACTGCCCCGGTTGACGGCCGGGACACGGCGCCCTATTCTGGCTTGCAACCGGTCGCATGGAATTTGCATGCGCACCGCCAACACAAGAAAGGACCCCAGCCGTGAGCACCCGCCGCCCCGCCTTCCGCGCCTCGCCCACCAATCCGGGCATCGAGGAGATCCAGACCATCCCCGAACGCGCGCCGGAGATGCCCTACGCGCCGGCGATCCGCCTCACCGGTCTGGGGGACCTGCTGTTCATCTCGGGCGCCACCGCATCGCCGCTGTACCACCAGCACCCGCACGTGGACGACGAGCACCGGCACTCGGGCGACATCCGCGAGCAGACGCGGCGCGCGATGCAGACCATCGAGAGCATCCTGCAGCACGAGGGCCTGACCTGGACCGACGTCGTGAAGGTCACGAAGTACCTCACCGACATGCGCGACCAGGACGGCATGGTCGCCGTGATGCACGAGTACTTCGGCAGCTGGAAGCCCGCCAGCACCACGGTGTGCATCAACCAGCTGTCGACGCCCGGCGCGCGCGTGGAGCTGGACATGATCGCCGCCTTCCCGCGCCGCGCCGGCGCCTGAATCCGCTCGACCCGACCGAACCGACAACAAGGATCCCATCACCATGCAACGACGTGCCTTCCTCCAGGGCAGCGCAGCCGCCGCGCTGGCCGTGCCCGCCATCGGCGCCCGCGCGCAGCAGAGCGTGACGCTGAAGTTCGCCACCTTCCAGGGCCCGACCTCCTACACCTGGCTGAACATGCACAAGCCGTGGATGGAGAAGGTCGAGAAGGAATCCGGCGGCCGCATCAGGTTCGAGGGCTACCCGGCCATGCAGCTGGGCGGCACCGCGCCGCAGCTGTACGACCAGGCCCGCGACGGCGTCGCCGACGTGGTGTGGACGCTGCCGGGCTATTCGGCCGGCCGCTTCCCGCGTGCCGAGGTCTTCGAGCTGCCGTTCATGATGAACAACGCCGAGGCCACGTCGAAGGCCTTGTGGGACTACGTGCAGGCCAGGTGCGCCGACGAATTCCGCGAGACGCAACTGCTGGCGCTGCACGTGCACGGGCCGGGCGTGATCCACATGACCAGCAAGGAAGTGCTGGCCCCCGGCGACATGAAGGGCCAGAAGGTGCGCGGGCCCACGCGGCAGGTGACCAAGCTGCTGCGTTCGCTGGGTGCCACGCCGGTGGGCATGGTGCTGCCGCAGATTCCGGACGCGCTGAACAAGGGCACGATCGACGGCTGCGTGCTGAACTGGGAAGTGACGCCGGCCGTGAAGGTGCACGAACTGGTGAAGCACCACAGCGAGTTCCCGGCCGGCCAGCCGGCGCTCTACACCACCAGTTTCGTGATGACGATGAACAAGGCGAAGTACGAGTCGCTCGCCCCGGACCTGAAGCGCGTCATCGACGCCAACAGCGGCAGCGCCACCTCGGGCTGGCTCGGCCGCACGGTGCAGGCCGGCGACGCTGCCGCGCGCAAGCTGGCGTCCGACCGCGGCAACCGCATACACACCTTCACCGCGGCCGAGACGCAGGAGTTCATCAAGCTCTCGGCCAGCATCGACGACGAGTGGGTCGACGACATGAACAAGCGCGGCTTCGACGGCCGCGACCTGCTGAAGACCGCGCGCGACCTGGTGGCGCGGTACGGGCGGGGCTGAAGCCGCGCCTGAGGCACGGCGGGGGCGCGGCGTCAGCCGTAGGTGTTGACGAGGCTGCCGATGCCGTCGACCACGACCTCCACGGTCGTGCCCGGCTTCATCGGCAGCACGCCGAGCGAGGTGCCGCAGAAGATCACGTCGCCCGGCATCAGCGTCATGTCGTGCGACAGGCGCGACACCAGCTCGGCGGGGGGGAAGAACATGTCGGCCAGCGCGTAGTGTTGGCGCTCGCGGCCGCCCACCAGCGTGCGCAGCGTGGCGGCGGCGGGGTCGAAGTCGGTCTCGATCACCGGGCCGAAGGCGGCGAAGCCGTCGAAGCTCTTGGCGCGTGTCCACTGCGGGAACGACGTGTCGCGGTGCAGCAGTTCCAGCGCCGTGAGGTCGTTGCCGCAGCTGTAGCCGAAGATGTGCGCCGGCGCGTCGGCCACGCTGACGGCGCGCGCCTGGCGGCCGACGACGACGACCAGCTCGCCCTCGAAGGCCACGCGGCCGTCGTACGACGCCGGCACCGCGATGGCCTGGCCGTGCGCGCTGGCGCTGTGCGGCGACTTCAGGAAGTACAGCGGCTCGGCCGGCGTCGCCCAGCCGTTCTTCTCGGCCGCGGCGCGGAAGTTGTTCCACAGGCCGATGATCTGGCCCGGCCGGCACGGCGGCAGCCACGCCAGGCCGGCCAGCGGCAGCGTCTGCCCGGTGGGCGCGTGGCTGCCGAACAGGTCGCCGCGGTGCACCTGCACGCTGTCGCCGTCGCGCACGCCGAAGCCTTCTTCACCGCCGTGGCGGAACCGCATCCATTGCATCAGGAACTCCAGAGTCCGTGGGCGCGCAGCGCGGCCTCGGCCGCGTCGACGCCGGTGAAGTGCACGGCCTGCCAGCCGGCGGCCTGCGCCGCCTGCACGTTGGCCAGCACGTCGTCGAAGAACAGCAGCTCGGCCGGCGCGATGCCGAAGCGGGCCGCTGCCAGGTCGAAGATGGCGCGCTCGGGCTTGACGGCCTGCACACGGGCCGAGAACACGCCATCGCGGAACCAGCCGACGAAGTCGTGCTGCGCCTCCAGGTGGTCGGCATAGGGTGCCGGCATGTTCGACAGGAAGTACAGCGGCGCGCCGGCGTCACGCAGCCGGCGCAGCAGCGCCACGCTGCCGGGCAGCGGCTGCAGCTCGCGCGGCACGCCGTCGACGATGGCCTGCACCTCGTGTTCGGCCAGCCCGGTGCGGCGCGCGATGCGCGGCACCAGCTCCGCCACGTCGACGGCGCCGCGGTCGAACGCGCCCCAGTCGCCGCCGTAGCCCTGGAAGACCTGCTCCACCCAGTGCGCGGCGCTGTCGGCATCGAACGCGCGCTGCGGCAGTTCGCGCCGCAGCAGCGACGGCGGGTGCCAGTCGAACAGCACGCCGCCGAAGTCGAACACCGGCGTCAGGCGCTTCACGCGCGCACCCGGGCCAGCAGGCCGGCGGTGCTGCTGTCCAGGCCGGCCACGTCGCCCGAGGCCAGGCGCGGCAGCAGGTCGCTGGCGAGCGCCTTGCCCAGCTCCACGCCCCACTGGTCGAAGCTGTTGATGCCCCAGACCACGCCGCTGGTGTACACGCGGTGCTCGTACAGCGCGATCAGCGCGCCCAGCGTACCCGGCGTCAGCTTGTCCAGCACGAAGGTGGTGCTGGGCCGGTTGCCGGGAAAGCTGCGGTGGCGCGCCAGCACCGCGCGGTCGAGCGTGGCCGACGCCGTGGGCGCGCGCTCGCCCTGCGCCACCTCGGCGGTCTTGCCCAGCATCAGCGCCTGCGCCTGCGCCAGGCCGTTGGCCAGCAGCTTGTGGTGCAGGTCGGCCTGCGCGTGCGTGGGCGTCTTCACCAGGATGAACTCCACCGGGATCACGTCGGTGCCCTGGTGCAGCATCTGGAAATACGCGTGCTGGCCGTTGGTGCCGGGCTCGCCCCAGACCACCGGGCTGGTGCCGAAGGGCAGCGGCGCGCCGTCGACATCGACGCACTTGCCGTTGGACTCCATCTCCAGCTGCTGCAGGTAGGCCGGCAGCCGCCGCAGGCCCTGGTGGTAGGGCGCGACGCTGCGGCTCGTGAAACCGTGGAAGTTGCGGTACCACACGTCCAGCAGGCCCAGCAGCACCGGCAGGTTCTGCGCCAGTGGTGCCTCGGCGAAGTGGCGGTCCATCGCGTGCGCGCCGGCCAGCAGCCCGCGGAAGTTGGTGTCGCCGATGGCGATGGCGATCGGCAGGCCGATCGCGCTCCACAGCGAGTAGCGCCCGCCCACCCAGTCCCAGAAGCCGAACGTGGTGCTGATGCCGAACGCCGCGGCGGCCTGCACATTGGTGGTGGTGGCGGCGAAGTGGCGGGCGATGTCGGTGCCGCCATGCGCCAGGAACCAGGCCTTGGCCACCTGCGCGTTGGCCATCGTCTCCTGCGTCGTGAAGGTCTTGCTGGCGACGATGAACAGCGTGCGCTGCGGGTCCAGGCCGCGCAGCACGGGGGTGATGTCGTGGCCGTCGACGTTGCTGACGAAGTGCAGCCGCTTGCCGTGGTGGCAGAAGGCGTCGAGCGCCGGCACCACCATCTGCGGGCCCAGGTCGCTGCCGCCGATGCCGATGTTCACGATGTCGGTGATGCCGTCGTCGGCGCGCACCTGCTCGGCGTAGGCCAGCATCGCGTCGAGCACGCCGTGCACGTCGTCGCTGAACGGCCCCACGCCGCGCGGCGCGCGCAGCGCGGTGTGCAGCACGGCGCGGCCCTCGGTGGCGTTGGCGACCTCGCCGCGCAGCATCGCGTCGCGCTGAGCCGGCACGCCGCACTCCTCGGCCAGGTCGACCAGGAAGCGCAGCGTCGCCAGATCGACGCGGTTCTTCGACAGGTCGGCGAACACGCCCGGCGCCTGGAACGACAGCGACGCGAAGCGACCGGGGTCGCGTGCGAAGGCCTCGCGCAGGTCGAGGTCGCGGCCGTGGGCGGCGTAGTGGCCTTGCAGCGCCACCCAGGCGCGCGTGCGGTCGCCGCGCGTCACCGCCGCGCCTCCTCGATCAGGCGGTCGAGCTTGGCCGCGTCCACCGCGAAGGCGCGGATGCCCTCGGCCAGCTTCTCGGTGGCCATCGCGTCCTCGTTCATCGCCCAGCGGAAGGCCTTCTCGTCGTGGTGCACGGGCGGCAGGTCCAGCGTGCGCGCGTGCGCGGCGTCGAGCGCGCGCGGCACCGGCGCGCTGCTGGCCTGCAGCGCGGCCAGCAGCTCGGGGCTGATGGTCAGCAGGTCGCAGCCGGCCAGCGCGGTGATCTGGCCGACGTTGCGGAAGCTCGCTCCCATCACCTCGGTGGCGATGCCGTGGCGCTTGTAGTGGTTGTAGATCGCGGTGACGCTCTGCACGCCGGGGTCGTTGGCGCCGGCGTGCGCGGCTTCGTCCCAGGCAGCGCCGGCGTTCTTCTTGGCCCAGTCGTAGATGCGGCCGACGAAGGGCGAGATCAGCTGCACGCCGGCGTCGCCGCAGGCCACCGCCTGCGCGAAGCTGAACAGCAGCGTCAGGTTGCAGTGGATGCCCTCGCGTTCCAGCACCTCGGCGGCGCGGATGCCTTCCCAGGTGGCGGCGATCTTGATCAGCACGCGCGCGCGGTCGATGCCCGCGGCTTCGTACAGGCCGATGATGCGGCGTGCGCGGGCCAGCGTCGCTGCGGTGTCGAACGACAGGCGCGCGTCGACCTCGGTGCTGACGCGGCCCGGCACCACGGTGAGGATCTCGCGCCCGAAGCGCACCAGCACCTCGTCGACGATGGCGTCCAGCGGCGCCGTGCGGTGCGCCGCCACCGTGTCGGCCAGCAGCGGCGCGTAGTCGGGCTGCAGCACGGCCTTCAGGATCAGGCTGGGGTTGGTGGTGGCGTCGCGCGGCGCGAAGGCGGCCAGCTGCTTGAAGTTGCCGGTGTCGGCGACGACGGTGGTGAACTGCTTGAGTTGGGCGAGCTGGTCCATGGTGCGGGGGGGTTCCTGGGGTGCAGCCCGCCATTAGAACGCGGCGCCGGGGGTTGCGGGGCGATTACATCGCCCAGCGCGGGGTCACGCCCAGCGTGTGCAGCACGAAGGCGTAGACCTCGGCGGCCGAGGCGATCTGCTTGCTGGTGTTGCTGGCGCCGTGGCCCGAGCGCGTGTCGACGCGGATCAGCACCGGCCGCATGCGGTCGGCCCGCGACTGCAGCGTGGCCGTGTACTTGAACGAGTGCGCGGGCACGACGCGGTCGTCGTGGTCGGCGGTGGTCACCAGCACCGCCGGGTAGCGTTGGCCGGGGCGGATGTTGTGCAGCGGCGAATACGCCAGCAGCGCCTTGAACTCGTCGGCGTTGTCGCTGCTGCCGTAGTCGGCGACCCAGTTCCAGCCGATCGTGAACTTGTGGAAGCGCAGCATGTCCATCACGCCCACCTGGGGCACGGCGGCGGCGAACAGCTCGGGCCGCTGGTTGATGACCGCGCCCACCAGCAGGCCGCCGTTGCTGCCGCCCTGGATGGCCAGCTTCTCGGGGCTGGTGATGCGCGCCTGGTGCAGCCACTCGGCCGCGGCGATGAAGTCGTCGAAGGTGTTCTGCTTCTTCAGCTTGGTGCCGGCCTGGTGCCAGGCGCGGCCGTACTCGGCGCCGCCGCGCAGGTTGGCCAGCGCGAAGACCACGCCCTGCTCCAGCAGCGCCAGCCGCTGCGCGCTGAAGGCCGGCAGCTGGCTGACACCGAAGCCGCCGTAGCCGTACAGCAGCGTCGGGTTCAGGCCGTGCGCCACCAGGCCCTTGCGGTGCACCAGGAACATCGGCACGCGCGTGCCGTCGCGGCTGGTGAAGAAGACCTGGCGCGTGACGTAGTCGGCCGGGTCGTAGCCCGGCACCACGGTGCGGTGGTGCACGCTGCTCTGGCCGCTGGCGACGTCGTAGCGGAACGTGACCTGCGGCGTGTCGAACGAGGTGTAGGTGTAGAAGATGCCGGTGTCGTCGGACTGGCCGCCGAAGCCGCTGGCGGTGCCCAGGCCCGGCAGCGCGATCTCGCGCTCGAGCCGGCCGTCGGGCATGTGCACGTAGGCGCGCGAGCTGACGTCCTTCAGTGTCAGCACGAAAAGCCGGCCGCCGGCCAGCGAGGCGCCGCGCAGCGCTTCGCCAGGGCGCTCGGCGACCACGGTCTGCCAGTGCTCGCGCCCCGGCCGCGCGGGGTCGACGGCGATGATGCGGCCGTTGGGCGCGCCGTCGTCGGTGCGCAGCAGCAGGCGGCCGGCGTGCTGCTCGACCAGGCTGAAGCTGGCGTCGCCGATGTCGGGCACCAGCGGCCGGAAGGTCTTGTCCTCGCTGCGCAGGTCGCGCACGAACAGCGCGTTGCCGCGCCGGCCGCTGCCGCGGTCGGACACGCTGAGCACCGCCCAGCGCCCGTCCTCGGTGGTGGCGACGGTGTGGAAGCGCTGCGGCCGCGCCGCGTCGGCGTGGACCAGCTCGTCGGCCGACTGCGGCGTGCCGATGCGGTGGAAGTAGACGCGGTGGTCGTCGTTGCGCGCCGACAGCTCGGTGCCGGCGGCGGGCGCCGGGTAGCGGCTGTAGAAGAAGCCGTCGCCGGCCCAGGCGATGCCCGAGACCTTCACCCACCGCAGGCGCTCGGACAGCGGCGTGCGCGTGGACAGGTCCAGCACGCGCAGCTCCTGCCAGTCCGAGCCCGCCTGCGACAGCGTGTAGGCCGCGTGCCGGCCCGACGGCTGCAGCACGAACTGGCCCAGCCGCGTGGTGCCGTCGGCCGACAGCGTGTTGGGGTCCAGCACCAGCTCGGGCTTGCCGTCCGGCCCGGTCTGGCGCCAGACCACGTTCTGGTTCTGCAGGCCGGTGTTGGCACGGTAGTAGAACTGGTTGCCGCGGCGTTCGGGCACGGTGCGGCGGGCGTGGTCGAACAGCTGCGTCAGCCGCGTCTGCAGGTCGGCGCGGAATCCGATGCGTTCGAAGTAGGTGTCGGTGACGCGGTTCTGCGCCGCGACCCAGGCCGCGGTCTCGGCCGAGCGGTCGTCCTCGAGCCAGCGGTAGGGGTCGGCGACGCGCTGGCCGTGGTAGGTGTCGACATGCTCGACCTGGCGCGTGACGGGGTACTCGGGCGCGGCGGTCGGGGCCAGCGACGGCAGCCGCTGCGCCGCCACCGGCGGCACGGCGGCCAGCAGCACGGACGCCAGCAGCCAGGGGAGGCTGCGGGAACAGGCAAGGGCACGGGCTCGGAACAGGGACGGCTTCACGGGCGGGGCTCCAGCGGCAGGAACGGCATCGGCAGGGTGTCGGCGACGGCGGTGTCGGCGGCGCCGACCGCGCGGCCCGACATTGTGGCGTCGCGCCAGACCTTATGCTCCGCCCCCATGTACGCGCCCTTCTTCGGCTTGCAGCGCGAGCCGTTTTCCATCGCGCCCGACCCGCACTTCCTGTTCATGAGCGAGGCGCACCGCGAGGCGCTGGCGCACCTGCTGTACGGGCTGTCGGGCGGCGGCGGCTTCGTGCTGCTGACGGGCGAGATCGGCGCCGGCAAGACCACCGTCTGCCGCTGCTTCCTCGACCAGGTGCCGGCCGACTGCAACGTCGCCTACGTCTTCAACCCCAAGCTCAGCGTCGTCGAGCTGCTGCAGACCGTGTGCGACGAGTTCCGCATCGCGGTGCCGGCCGGCGCGGCCACGGTGAAGGACTTCGTCGACCCGCTGAACCGTTTCCTGCTGGCGGCGCACGCGGCCGGCCGCCACAGCGTGCTCGTCATCGACGAGGCGCAGAGCCTGTCCGCCGACCTGCTGGAGCAGCTGCGCCTGCTGACCAACCTGGAGACGGCCGAGCGCAAGCTGCTGCAGATCATCCTCATCGGCCAGCCCGAGCTGCGCGAGATGCTGGCGCGGCCCGAACTGGAGCAGCTGGCGCAGCGCGTCACGGCGCGCTACCACCTGCCGGCGCTCAGCGAGGCCGAGTCCGCGGCCTACGTGCGGCACCGCCTGTCCGTGGCCGGGGGCAAGGGCGAGCTGCCGTTCGACCGTGCCGCGCTGCGCCGCCTGCACCAGCTGTGCCGCGGCGTGCCGCGCCGCATCAACCTGCTGGCCGGTCGCGCGATGCTGGGCGGCTACGCCAGCGGCAAGACGCGCATCGGCCGCGCGGTCGTGGAACGCGCGGCGGAGGAAGTGTTCGCGCCGCGCCAGGACGGCCGCACGCGCCGCCGCGAAGCCGTGCTGATGGGCGTGGCGGCGGCCGGGCTGGCCGTCGCGGTGGGCGGTGCGGCGTGGTCGCTGTGGCTGCGGCCGGTGGCGCCGCGGGCCGCGGCCGCCGCGGCGCCGGCGGCTTCGGGGGCGCTGCAGGCGGACGCCGCTGCTTCGGGCGCGGCGGGGCGGGCGGCCTCGGCTGCGCCGCTGCAGCCCGGCGGCGACGGGCCGGCGCTGGCCGACGCCGGCAGCGTGCTGGCACAGGCCTGGCGCAGCGACGCCGCGGCCTGGCGCGCGCTGGGCGCGCGCTGGGGCCTGGACCTGCCGGCCGGCGACGCCGACCCCTGCGACGCCGCGGCGCGCCAGCAGGTGCCCTGTTTCCGCGGCGTCGCCGGCCTGGCCCAGGTGCGCGAACTGGCACGCCCCGGCGTGCTGACGCTGCGCGACGCGCAGAACCGCGCGAGCCACGTGCTGCTGACGGCGCTGCACGACGACAGCGCCACGCTGGAAGGCGCCGGCAGCCCGCAGACCGTGTCGCTGGCGACGCTGGCCGCGCTGTGGCGCGGCGAGTTCGCGACCTTCTGGCGCGCGCCGCCGGGCTGGCGCGAGGGCGAGCCCGCCGGCGCCGCGTTGGCGGCCTGGCTGGACCCGCGCCTGCCGCCCGTGCCCGGCCAGCCGCTGTCGGTGCGCGTGATGGCCTTCCAGGTGGCCAACGGCCTGAAGCCCGACGGCCTGGCCGGGCCGATGACGCTGATGCAGATCAACCGTGCCAGCGGGGTCGACGAACCCCGGCTGGCCACCTCGCGCTGAGCCCCGCCATGTCGTACATCCTCGATGCCCTGCGCCGCGCGGAAGCCGAACGCGAGCGCGAACGCGGCCACGTGCCGGGCCTGCACTCGCAGCCGGTGCCCGCCGCACCTGCCGCCGCCCCGGCCGGCGCCGGCGGCCCCTGGCTGGCCGCCGGCACCGGCGCGGCGGTGCTGCTGCTGGGCGCGGCGGCGTGGTGGTGGCTGGCCCGGCCCGCGCCCGGTGCGGCACCCGTGGCGGTGGCGGCCGCACCGGCACCTGCTGCGTTGCCGGTGGCGCCGCCCGCGGCAGCGCCGGCACCGGCCGCGCCGCTGCCGCAGCAGCCCGTGGTGGTCGTGCTGCCGGTGCCGACGCCGGCACCGGCCCCTGCGCCCGTGCTTGCACCGGCACCCGCGCCGGCGCCCGCCGCGGCGCCTGCGCCTGCACCCGCCATGGCCGCTGCGCCAGTGCAGGCCGCACCCGTGGTGCCTGCTTCGCCCGCCGTGCCGGCGGCACCGGCTGCACCGCGCCCCATCGCCTACGCGCAGCTGCCCGAGGACATCAAGCGGCAGCTGCCGCGCCTGGCCTTCGGCGGCGCCATCTACAGCGACACGCCCTCGGCACGCATGCTGCTGGTCGGCGGCCAGCTGCTGCACGAAGGCGACACGGCGGCGCCGGGCGTGGTGCTGGAGACCATCAAGCCGCGCTCGGCCGTGCTGCGCTGGCGCGAGATCCGCTACGAGGTGACGTTCTAGGCGGCAGCGGCCACCACGGACACGCCGCGCCCGCCGAGCAGCAGCGTCGCGCGGTCGCCCGGCGCCCAGGCCAGGGCCACGTCGGGGGCGACGACGAAGATCTCGCCCAACGCCGTCTGCAGCGTCACCTCGAGGAAGCTGCCCAGGTAGGCGCAGCGCAGCACGGTGGCCGCCAGGCCGTCGGTGCCGGGGCCGGCCAGCTGCCAGGCCTCGGGCCGCACCGCCAGCGTCACGGCGCCCGGCGTGCCGGCGCGGCGCGGCGTGCAGCGCAGCGGCCCCAGCAGCACGCTGCCGTCGGCCAGCTGCTCGGCCGGGAACAGCAGCGCCTCGCCCATGAAGCCGGCGACGAAGCTGCTGGCGGGCTGCTCGTACAGCTGCCGCGGCGTGCCGGCCTGCGCGATGCGGCCGGCCTCCATCACGAGGATCTGGTCGCTGACCGCCAGCGCCTCGGCCTGGTCGTGCGTGACGTAGGCCACCGTCAGCCGCAGGCGCTGCTGCAGCGTGCGGATCTCCTCGCGCATGCTGCGGCGCAGCCGCGCGTCCAGGTTCGACAGCGGCTCGTCGAACAGCAGCACGCTGGGTTCGAGCACCAGCGCGCGGGCCACCGCCACGCGCTGCTGCTGGCCGCCCGAGAGCTCGCTGGGCAGCCGCGCGTCGTAGCCCGCCAGGCCCACCACGTCCATCGTCGCGCGCGCCCGCCGCGCCGCCTCGTCGCGGCTCACGCCGGTGACGCTGAGCCCGTAGCAGACGTTCTGCAGCACGGTCATGTGCGGGAACAGCGCGTAGCTCTGGAAGACCATGCTGACGTTGCGCTCGGCCGCGCCGAGCGCGGTGACGTCGCGGCCGTCGATGAGGATCTGCCCCGAGCTCGGCGCATCCAGGCCGGCGATCATGCGCAGCGTCGTGGTCTTGCCGCAGCCCGAAGGCCCCAGCAGCGTCGTCAGCGTGCCGGTCGGCACCGTCAGGTCGATGCCGTGCACGACGAGCGGCGCGCTGGCGTCGCCGTAGCGCTTGGTGACCTGGCGGAATTCGATGCTCATGGGGTCCTTCTGCGTCCGAGCTGGCGTTCGCCCACCAGCCACTGGATGGCCGCCGTGGCCAGCGACATCAGCACGATCAGCACCGTGCAGTAGGCCAGCGCCACGCCGTAGTCGCCGTTGCCGACGCGGCCGATGATGTAGGTGGTGGCCAGCTCGTTCTCGGCCGTCACCAGGAAGATCACGGCCGACACCGTGGTCATGCTGCGCACGAAGCTGTAGACCAGGGCCGCCACCAGCGCCGGCTTCAGCAGCGGCAGCACCACGCGGCGCAGCGTGGTGGCGGTGCCGGCGCGCAGCATCGTGCTGGCTTCGTCGAGGCTGCGGTCGAGCTGCTGGAAGCTGGCGGTGCCGGCGCGCACGCCCACCGGCAGGTTGCGGAACACGAAGCACAGCACGATGATCAAACCGGTGCCGGTGAGCTCGAACGGCGGCACGTTGAAGGCCAGGATGTAGCTGACGCCCAGCACCGTGCCGGGGATGGCGAAGGCCAGCAGCGCCCCGAACTCGAACAGCCGCTGCCCGGCGAAGCTGGTGCGCGCGAGCAGCCAGCTCATCAGCAGCCCGATGCCGGCGCAGATCGGCGCCGCGATCGCCGCCAGCTTCAGCGTCGTGAACAGCGAGTTCCACGCCGTGCCGGCCCAGACCAGGCCGTGTTCGCCGGCCTGCAGGTCGAACGCGGTCTTCAGGTGCGCCAGCGTGGGCGTGTAGTCGCGGCCCCAGGTCTGCACGAAGCCGCCGACGAAGGCGAACACGTAGACCACCACCGTGAACAGCAGCCAGGGCCCCGCGACACCGCGGCACAGGCGCAGCACGCCCGCGGGCAGCGGCATCGCCAGGCCGGCGTCGCCCTTGCCCGAGACCGTGGTGTAGCTGCGGCGGCCGAGCAGGCGCTGCTGCACGAAGAACACCACCAGCGCGAAGCCGGTGAGGATCAGCGCCAGCGACGCCGCGCGGCCCTGGTCGTACTGCGCGCCCACGATGGCGAAGAAGATGTCGGTGGACAGCACCGCGTACTGCCCGCCCACCACCACCGGGTTGCCGAAGTCGGCCATGCTCTCGATGAATCCCACCAGGAACGCGTTGGCCAGCCCCGGCTTCAGCAGCGGCAGCGTCACGGTGCGGAAGGTGGTCCAGCGGCTGGCGCGCAGGGTCTGCGCCGCTTCCTCGAGCGCCGGCGCCACGCCCTGCACGACGCCGCGCATGATCATGAAGGCGATGGGCGTGAACGCGAACAGCTGCGCCAGGAAGATGCCGAACAGGCCGTAGAACCAGCGCGTGGGCGGAATGCCGAAGGCCCACTCCAGCGCCTGGTTGACGAGCCCGGCGCGGCCGAACAGCAGGATCAGGCCGAGCCCGACCACGAACGGCGGCGTGATGATGGGCAGCAGCGCCAGCACGTTCAGCGGCCGCGCCAGCCGGCGCGAGGCGCCGCGCTCGGCCCACAGCGCGATCAGCGTGCCCAGCACCGTGGTGCCGGTGGCGGTCAGCAGCGCCAGGAACAGCGTATTCCAGGCCACGCCGCAGCGCACGCCGCCGGCCAGGCAGCCCAGGCCCCAGACCCGTTCGTTGCCCAGCCGGTCGGCGAGCGCCGCCAGCGAGACGGCGCCGTTCTCGTCGAGCAGCGCGCCGACCAGGCTCTTGCCCACCGGCAGCGCGATGAACAGCAGCAGCAGCGCGGCGCAGAACACCACCGCCCCGGCCACGAACACGTCGCCGCGGAAGTGGCCCAGCCGCGCCAGCCCGGCACCCAGCAGCATCAGCAGCGCCAGCAGCACCAGCGCCGCGCCCAGGCCCATGCCGAACTGCCCGCCGGGCAGCGCGCCGAACAGCGCTTCGAGGCTGGCGTAGGCCCAGCCCTGCGCGCCGATCGCGAAGCCGCTGCCCAGCAGGCCGGCCAGGCCCAGCACAGCACCCGCCACCAGGCCCAGCCCCTGGCGGCGCCCGGCCGGCAGGGCCGCGGCCAACCCCGCCAGGCCGAGCCCGGCGATGGCCGTCGCCAGCCAGGGCTTGCCGTGGCGCAGCGTCTGCACCAGCCCGCTGGCGGTGTCGCTGCCGCCGAACACGCCCGGCAGCGCCTGCCACAGCGACAGGTTCTGCGGCAGGTACCAGGGCAGCAGCACGAAGGCCGCTGCGCCCAGCAGCAGCCAGCCCAGCATGGCGCAGCGCGCGCCGGCCGGGCCGCGGTCGGCCGTGGACGTCACCGCGGCAGCGCGTTGACTTCCTTCTCCCACTTCGAGATCAGCCGGCGGCGCTCGGCCGAGGCGCCGTACTTGGCGTAGTCGTACTGGATGAACCTGATCGACTTGAAGTCGGGGATGCGCGGGTCCAGCGGCGTGGCCTTGTTGCTCGGCAGCTGGAACTGCCGGGCCGCGGCGCCGAACTGCTGCGCCTGCGCCGTCAGCGCCCACTCGTAGAACTTCTTCGCCGCGTCGACGTTGCGCGCGCCCTTGATGATGCTCATCGAGCCGATCTCGGCGCCGGTGCCGTCGCTCGGGGTGATCGTGGCCACCGGGAAGCCCTGCGCGGCCTCGCCCGGGCCGTCGTGCACGAAGCTGATCGACACCGTGGTCTCGCCGCGCGCGGCGGCCTTGATCGGCGCCGTGCCGCTGCGCGTGTACTGGCTGATGTTCCTGTGCAGGCCCTTCATGTACTCGAAGGCCTTGTCCTCGCCCATCAGTTGCACGAGCGTGGCGATCATCGTGTACGCGGTACCGCTGCTGGCCGGGTTGGCGACCTGGATCTCGCCCTTGTAGACCGGGTTCAGCAGGTCGGCCCAGGTCTTGGGCACCGGCATCTTCTTCTTGGCGATCAGCTCGGTGTTGTAGCCGAAGCCCAGCGGGCCGCTGTAGATGCCCACGGTCTTCCAGCCGCTCTGCTGGGCCTGCTGCTGCGCCCAGGCGTGCAGTTGCGGCAGCGCCGCGCTCTTGTACTCGAGCGTCAGGCCCTGCTCGGCCGCCTGCAGGTGCGGGTCGCCGGTGCCGCCGAACCAGACGTCGGTCTTCGGGTTGGCGCGCTCGGCGATCAGCTGCGCCAGCGCCTCGCCCGAGCCCTTCAGCGACATGTTGAGCTTGATGCCGGTGGTGCGCGCGAACACCGTCTGGATCATGTTGCACCACTCGGCCTGCACCGAGCAGATCACGTTGAGCTGGCCGCCGTCCTGGGCCAGCGCAGGGGCGGCGCCGCCCCAGGCCAGGGCGGCAAGGACGGCGGTCGGCAGGCGGGGGCGGAAAGGCGCGGTCATCGTGTCTCCTCGGGTTCGGATTGTCATCGTTCTGTCACAAACATCGTAGCGAGCCGCGGCCCGCCCGCCGCCCGCCTCCGGCCCGGTGGAAACCCGCGGCCCGCAGCTGCGGGGGCGGCGCAGATCGCACCGCGCAGATGTAACAGCCTCGGTCATACTTCCGCCTCCGTTGCCGCCGTGCTGCCCGATGAGATCCCTGCTGCCGTCCCGCCTGCTGCGCCTTGCTGCCTTCGTCGTGCCCTGCGTGCTGTCGCTGGCCGGCCTGCTGGCCGCCGGCCCGGCGCGCGCCATCACGCTGCTCGTCGGCCCCGAAGGCGTGCCGTACAAGTTCAGCGACGCCGTCGCGGCGGCGAAGGACGGCGACGTGATCGACGTGCTGCCCGGCGACTACAAGGGCGAGACCGTGACGCTGCCGCCGGTGAAGCTGACGATCCGCGGCGTCGGCCAGCGCCCGGTGTTCCGCGCCGAGGGCCGGCCGATGCTGACGCTGCGCGGCGGCGCGCTGACGGTGGAGAACATCGAGTTCCGCGGCGCCCGCGCCAACGACGCCAGCGGCGCCGGCATCCGGCTCGAATCCGGGCGGCTGCTGGTGCGCCGCTGCGCGTTCTTCGACAACGAACACGGCATCTGGACCGGCAACGACGAAGCCGCGCAGCTCGACATCGAGGACAGCGTCTTCGGCGACGCCCCGCGCATCGAAGGCCAGCTGCCCCACCTGCTGCTGGTGGGACGCATCGCACGGCTGCGCATCACCGGCAGCCGCTTCCACAACGGCTACGAGGCGCACCTCGTGAAGAGCAGCGCGCGCGAGAACGACATCCGCTACAACCTGCTGGCCGACGGCCCGGGCGGCGAAGCCTCGTACGAGGTCGAGCTGCCGCTGGGCGGCATGGCCTGGCTGGTGGGCAACGTGATCGAGCAGGCCGACGGTTCGCGCCACCCGGTGGTGGTGAGCTACGGCGCCGAGGGCCGGCACTGGCCGCAGAACCAGCTCTACCTGAGCCACAACACGCTGGTGAACCGCAAGTGGCTGCCGGCGTGGTTCGTGCGCGTCTTCCACGACCGCCTGCCGGCCGATACGCAGCTGGTGGCGGTGAACAACCTGGTGGTGGGCGGCGGCGTGCTGGAGTGGGGCGCGAAGGGCCACTTCGCCGGCAACGGCGCGGCGCTGACGCAGATGCTCGACGCGCCCGACAGCTGGGGCTTCGAGCTCCCGATCGGCAGCTGGCTGCGCGGGCGCGGCGTCGACCCGCGGCCCTTCGGCGAGACGCTCGTGCCCAAGGCCGAGTTCACGATGCCGGTGGGCACGCGGGCCCTGCCCCCGCCCGCGAGCTGGTCCCCCGGCGCCTTCCAGCGCTGACCGCGGCACGCCCGGCCGGCGTTGACCCGGCGAAGAAACTTGGGCATCATCGAGTCAGTAACTAAGTTACATGCCGGCGCCTGAACCCGCCCGGCCGACACCCATGTCCTTCGATCTCGTCTTCTTCGGTGGCACCGGCGACCTCACCTGGCGCAAGCTGATGCCGGCGCTGTTCCAGGCCTTCCGCCACAACAAGCTGCCCGCGGGCGGCAGGCTGCTCGCCGTGGCGCGCGACGAGCGCAGCGACGCCGAGTACCGGGCCTACATCCGCGAGAAGTTCACCGGCGTCGAAGAGGCCAAGCAGCCCAGCGACGAGGAGTTCGCGCGCTTCGCCGAACTGCTGCACTACCGCCGCATGGACCTGTCGCAACCCGACGACTACGCCGGCCTCAGGCAGTGGCTGGACGCGCGCGGCGCCGACACCGTGGTGCTGTTCCTGGCCACCAGCCCGCACCTGTTCACGCAGATCTGCGCCCAGCTCGGCGCCGCCGGCATCAACGGCCCGCGCGTGCGCGTGGTGCTGGAGAAGCCGCTCGGCCACGACCTGGCGAGCGCGCAGGAGATCAACCGCGTCGTGCGCGCCTCGTTCGCCGAGGAACAGGCGCTGCGCATCGACCACTATCTCGGCAAGCCCGCGGTGCAGAACCTGATGGCGCTGCGCTTCGGCAATGCCCTGTTCGAGCCGCTGTGGCGCCGCGAGAGCATCGCCAACATCCAGATCACGCTGGCCGAGAGCCTGGGCGTGGGCACGCGCGGCGACTACTACGACGGCACCGGCGCACTGCGCGACATGATCCAGAACCATGCGCTGCAGCTGCTGACGATGATCGCGATGGAACCCCCGTCGAGCAACGACGCCGACGCCATCCGCGACGAGAAGCTGAAGGTGCTGAAGTCGCTGCGCCCGTTCACGCCAGAGACCGTCGGGCGCGACGTGGTGCGCGGCCAGTACCGCGCCGGCACCGTGGCCGGCCAGGCCGTGCCGGGTTACCTCGACGAGGTGAAGGTGCCCAAGGACAGCCGCTGCGAGACCTTCGTCTCGCTGCGCACCGAGGTGCAGAACTGGCGCTGGGCCGGCGTGCCCTTCTACCTGCGCACTGGCAAGCGGCTGGCGGCGCGCGAGTCGCAGATCGTCATCAACTTCCGCGAGGTGCCGCACCCGATCTTCCCGGGCACCAGCCGCGCGAACAAGCTCGTCATCAAGCTGCAGCCCGAGGACGGACTCGAACTGCACCTGCTGGCGGCCAAGGGCGGCGGCCCGTCGGGCAATGCGCCCGAGATGCTGGCTCCGGTGTCGCTGGACCTGGACTTCGACAAGGCCTTCCTGAGCGAACGTGTCGGCGCCTACGAGCGGCTGCTGATGGACGCGCTGGCCGGTCGCCTGAACCTCTTCGTGCGCAGCGACGAGCAGGAGCAGGCCTGGCGCTGGGTGGAGCCGGTGCTCGACGCCTGGCAGCGCGACCCCACCGGCCCGCGCCCCTATGCCGCCGGCAGCTGGGGCCCGCCTGCGTCGAGCGCGATGATCGCGCGCGACGGCTGCGCCTGGGCCGAAGAACAGTAGCCCGGCAGCACAACGCATGCTCGACCGCATCAAGGCCTCGATCCCCGCCCTGCCTCCCGCCGAGCAGCGCGTGGCCAAGCTCGTCTTGGCCGACCCGCGCAGCTTCGCCAGCCTGCCGGTCGGCGAACTCGCCGACCGCGCCCACGTCAGCAAGCCCACCGTGGTGCGCTTCTGCCGCAGCGTCGGCTACGACGGGCTGGCCGACTTCAAGCTGAAGCTGGCCGGCAACGTCAACGAGGGCGTGCCCTTCGTGCACCGGTCGGTGGACGACGACGACAAGGCCGGCGACATCGTCGTCAAGGTCGTCGACAACGCGGTGGCGGCGCTGCTGCGCTACCGCAATGCCGCTGCCGGGCAGAGCGTGGAACGCGCGATCGAGGCGCTGGCCGCGGCCGGCCGCGGCGGCCACCGCATCGAGTTCTACGGCGTCGGCAACTCCGGCATCGTCGCGCAGGACGCGCAGCACAAGTTCTTCCGCCTGGGGGTCACCTCGGCCGCGGTCAGTGACGGCCACATGCAGGTGATGAGCGCCACGATGCTCAAGCCGGGCGACTGCGCGGTGATCATCAGCAACTCGGGCCGCAGCCGCGACCTGCTGGACGTAGCCGAGATCGCGCGCAAGAAGGGCGCCACGGTGATCGTGATCACCGCCAGCGGCTCGCTGCTGGCCCTGGAGGCGCAGAACGCGCCGCACCACATCCTGCTGGCGGCCGACCACCCGGAAGACGCCGACCGCTACAGCCCGATGGTGTCGCGGCTGCTGCACCTGATGATCATCGACATCCTGACCACCGGCGTCGCGCTGCGGCTGGGTTCGGCCGCGCTGCGGCCGATGCTGCAGGAGATCAAGAAGAACCTGCGCGCGAAGCGCTACGCGGCGGCCGGGCCGTCTTCGAACGACAGCAGTTCGTCGACGCCGTAGATCGTCGCCAGCTGGCGCAGCTTGGGCGGTGCGCCACGCACCACGCAGCGCGCGCCGCGTGCCTGCGCACGGCGCGACGCCTCCAGCAGCAGCGCCACGGCCGAGGTGTCGAAGGCCGACAGCGCCGACGCGTCGACCTCCACCGTGTCGGTGCCCAGCTGCGCCAGCAGGCCGGTGGCCTGCTCCAGCGTGGCGGTGGCCGGCAGCTTCACTTGGCGGCGGCCTTGTTGCGCTCGACCAGCGTGTTGATCAGGCCGTCGATGCCGCCCTTGCCGATCTCTTGCGCGAACTGCGAGCGGTAGCTCGTGAC
Source organism: Rubrivivax soli (assembly GCF_049810355.1). GTDB lineage: Bacteria > Pseudomonadota > Gammaproteobacteria > Burkholderiales > Burkholderiaceae_C > Rubrivivax. The sequence goes on along the minus strand of NZ_CP187368.1, from coordinate 4,191,606 downwards.
CAGCCAGATGCCGCCGACGTTGACGTCGATGATCTTCCAGCCGGCGTCGGTCTTGTCCAGGCGGTAGTCGAGCTTGATCGGCTCGCCCTTGCCGCGCACTTCGGACTGCACCACCACCTGCGAGCCGCCGGGCACGGGCTGGGTGCGCGTGACCTCGACCGTCTGCTCCTTGGTGATCTGCGTCAGCGCGCCCGCATACACGCGCACCAGCAGCAGCTTGAATTCGGATTGCAGCTTGCTGCGCTGCTCGGCCGAGGCGCCGCGCCACTGCGGGCCCACGGCCGAGCGGGTGACGACCTCGAAGTTCACGTTGGGCATGACCTTGCTGTCGACCAGCGCGATGATCTTCGCGATGTCGCCAGCCTGGATGGCCTTGTCGGTCTTCGCGACATCGATGACCTCGTTGGAGATGCTGCGCACGAAGGCGTCGGGCGCGGCCTCGCCGGCGGCCGATGCGGCGCCGAAGGCCGTCAGCAGGGCCAGGGTGGAGAGCAGTTTCTTCAGCACGGGGAGTCCTTTCATCGTCGGTCCCTGCCTGCTGTAACGCACGCCGGGCCGATCGGGTTCACTGGGGCTTGGTGCCGGCAGCAGGTGGCGCTGGCGGCGCAGGTGGTGGTTCGTCTGCGAACTCGTCGTCGAAGTTCTCGAGCGGCGGCGCGCCATCGAAGACCTGGTCGAGGCGGCGCGCCAGGTAGGCCTCGCGCAGGAAGCTGTAGCGGTCCAGCGCCACCTGGTCCATCAGGCCGGTGGTCGCCAGCAGGTTGGTGCGGGTGTTGATGAGTTCCAGCGCCGTCAGGGTGTAGCGGCCGGCCTCGGTGGCCGGCAGCGTCGAGGCCGACACCACGCGGTCCAGCGGCAGCGCCGCGGTGTCGCGCAGCGTCGACGGGCCCAGCAGCGGCAGCACGACGTACGGGCCCGCGCCCACGCCCCACACGCCGAGCGTCTGGCCGAAGTCTTCGGAGCGGCGCGTCAGCCGCATCTCGGTGGCCGGGTCGAGCAGGCCGCCCAGGCCGAACGAGGTGTTGACGATGACGCGCATGCCCATCTCGACACCGTCCTGCAGCTTGCCCTGCAGCAGGTGGTTGGCGGCCGACCAGAGGTCGGAGACGTTGCCGAAGACGTTGCCGATGCCGGTGCGCACGAGCTGCGGCACCACGGCCTGGTAGGCCTCGGCCACCGGCCTGACCACATGGGTGTCGAGCGCATCGTTGAAGGCGTAGACCTTGCGGTTCCACGATTCCCACGGGTCGGCCGGGTGCGCTGCGGGCGCGGCGACTGCGGCACCCTGCTGCTGCGGCGCGCCCGCCGGCACGCTGGCGCAACCGCCCAGCGCCAGGGCGCCGCAGACGGCGCCTGCCAGCCACAGCGCGCGCCTCACTTGGGCGCCGCTCCCGCGGTGTCGGCGGCGTCGGCAGCCTTGCCGGTGAGGAACTGGCCGATCAGGTTCTCGAGCACCACGGCGCTCTGCGTCTGCGCGATGGTGTCGCCTGCGGCCAGGTTGGCGTCGTCGCCGCCGGGCTCGATGCCCACGTACTGGTCGCCCAGCACGCCCGAGGTCAGGATCTTCGCCGACGAGTCCTTCGGGAACTGGAAACCGCGCTCCACCTCCATCGTCACCACACCCTGGAAGGTCTTGCTGTCCAGCGTGATCGACGTGACCCGCCCCACCTTCACGCCGGCGCTGCGCACCGGTGCGCGCGGCTTCAGCCCGCCGATGTTGTCGAAGCGCGCCTGCAGCACGTAGGTGTTGCCGCCGTTGAAGCTGGCCCCCAGGTTGGCCGCCTGCAGCGCCAGGAACACCACCGCGGCGATGCCCAGCACGACGAACAGGCCGACCAGCGTTTCGATGCTCTTCTTGCCCATGCCCTTGTTTCCTTGTGTCCTTGTCTCGGCGCCTGCGGCTCAGGGCGTGGAGAACATCAGCGCCGTCAGCACGAAGTCCATCGCCAGCACGCTCAGCGACGCGATCACCACGGTGCGCGTGGTCGCGTAGGCCACGCCTTCGGGCGTGGCCTCGGTCTCGTAGCCCTGGTACAGCGCCACCACGGTGCAGATGACACCGAAGGCGAACGCCTTGACCATGCCGTTGCCGACATCGCGCCAGACGTCGACGCCGTTCTGCATGATCGACCAGAAGTTGCCGGCGTCGACCCCGATCAGCAGTACCGCGACGATCCAGGCCCCCAGGATGCCGACCGCGGAAAACACCGCGGCGAGGATGGGCATCGCGACGACGCCGGCGATGAAGCGCGGCGCCAGCACGCGCTGCCGCGGGTCCACCGCCATCAGCTCCATCGCGGCGATCTGCTCGCCGGCCTTCATCAGGCCGATCTCGGCCGTCAGCGAGGTGCCGGCGCGGCCGGCGAACAGCAGCGCGGTGACCACCGGCCCGAGCTCGCGCACCAGCGACAGGTTGACGATGAGGCCCAGCTGCTCGGCAGCGCCGTAGGTCACCAGCGCGTAGTACATCTGCAGCGCCAGCACGAAGCCCACCGCGGTGCCCGAGGCGATGATGATCAGCAGCGAGCGGTTGCCGATGGCGTGCAGCTGCACGATGACGAGGTAGAAGCGGCGCAGCGACGCCGGCACCGCGGCCAGCAGCTCGATGAAGAAGAACGTGGCATGGCCCATGCCCCGCAGCATGGACAGCACGCGCGCGCCGATGGCGGCCAGCAGGTTCATGTGCTCAGCCCTTCAAGCCGTAGTCGGCGGCCATCTCCGGGGCCGGGTAGTGGAACTTCACCGGGCCGTCGGGTTCGCCGCGCACGAACTGGCGCGTCTCGGGGTCGGTGGAGGCCATGAGCTCGGCGGGCGTGCCCTGCGCGACGATGCGGCCCTGCGCGGCCAGCAGGTAGACGTAGTCGCTGATGGCCATGCACTCGGGCACGTCGTGGCTGACGACCAGGCTGGTGGCGCCGGTGACGTCGTTCAGCGTGCGGATCAGCTTTGCCGCCACACCCATGCTGATGAGGTCGAGGCCGGCGAAGGGCTCGTCGTACATGATCAGCTCGGGGTCCAGCGCGATCGCGCGGGCCAGCGCGATGCGGCGCGCCATGCCGCCCGAGACCTCGCTGATCTTCAGCCCGGCGGCGCCGCGCAGGCCGACCGCGTTCAGCTTCATCAGCACGATGTCGCGGATCAGGCTCTCGGGCAGCTTGCCGTACTCGCGCAGCGGGAAGGCGACGTTCTCGTACACCGTGAGGTCGGTGAACAGCGCGCCGAACTGGAACAGCATGCCCAGGCGCTTGCGCAGGCGGTAGAGCTGCACCTTGTCGCGCGCGTCGACGACCTCGCCGTCGAACACGACCCGTCCTGCATCGGCGCCGTGCACGCCGGCGATCAGCCGCATCAGCGTCGTCTTGCCGCAGCCCGAACCGCCCAGGATGGCCGTCACCTTGCCGCGCTGGAACCCCATGCTCACATCGCTCAGGATCGTGCGCGTGGCGTCGTAGCCGAACGTGACGTGGTCGATCTCGATGAGGTGTGCGGGGTTCAAGCAGCGCAACGCGGGCCGTAGCCCGCGTGATGTTGGTGTTTCTCCCGAGAATTGTCGCACGCAGCACAAAGGCATGCGGGTCACCCCGGATGCCCCCGCGTAAAGCCTTGTTGCAGTGCGTTGCGGTGCGGTGTCAGCGCGGCAGCACGCTGGCGCCCATCAGGTAGGCATCGACCGCGCGGGCGGCCTGGCGGCCTTCGCGGATGGCCCAGACCACCAGACTCTGGCCGCGGCGCATGTCGCCGGCGGCGAAGACCTTGTCGACGTTGGTCCTGTAGCCGCCGTCGTCGTCGGTGCTGGCGCGGGCGTTGCCGCGGTTGTCCTTGTCGACACCGAAGGCGTCCAGCACGCTGGCCGCCGGCGCCACGAAGCCCATCGCCAGCAGCACCAGGTCGGCCTTCCATTCCTTCTCGGTGCCGGGGATCTCGACCAGCTTGCCGCCCTGCAGCTCGATGTGCACGGTCTTCAGGCCGACGACACGGCCCTTGTCCTTGCCGGTGCCGGCGACGAACTCCTTGGTCGCGATGGCGAAGGCACGCTCGCAGCCTTCCTCGTGGCTGGAGCTGGTGCGCAGCTTGGTCGGCCAGTAGGGCCAGGTCAGCGGCTTGTCTTCCTGCTCGGGCGGCTGCGGCATCAGCTCGAACTGGGTCACGCTGGCCGCGCCGTGGCGGTTGCTGGTGCCGACGCAGTCGCTGCCGGTGTCGCCGCCGCCGATGACGATGACGTGCTTGCCGGCGGCCGAGATCTGGCCCTTGAGCTTGTCCCCGGCCACGACCTTGTTCTGCTGCGGCAGGAACTCCATCGCGAAGTGCACGCCGTCGAGCGCACGGCCGGGCACCGGCAGGTCGCGGCTGGTCTCGCTGCCGCCGGTCAGCAGCACGGCGTCGAACTCGGCCTGCAGCTGTGCCGGCGTCACCGTTTCCTTGGCGTCGTTGGTGATCTTCGTGCCCTCGGGCAGCGCGCCCACCAGCACGCCGGTGCGGAATTCCACGCCCTCGGCCTGCATCTGCGCGATGCGGCGGTCGATGTGGCTCTTCTCCATCTTGAAGTCGGGAATGCCGTAGCGCAGCAGGCCGCCGATGCGGCTGTTCTTCTCGAACACCGTCACCGCGTGGCCGGCGCGCGCCAGCTGCTGCGCGGCGGCCAGGCCGGCCGGGCCGGAGCCGACCACCGCGACCTTCTTGCCGGTCTTCACCGCCGGCACCTCGGGCTGCACCCAGCCTTCGGCCCAGGCGCGGTCGATGATCGCGTGTTCGATGCTCTTGATGCCGACCGCGTCGTCGTTGACGTTGAGCGTGCACGCGGCTTCGCAGGGGGCCGGGCAGACGCGGCCGGTGAACTCGGGGAAGTTGTTGGTCTGGTGCAGCACGGTGATGGCATTGCGCCAGTCGCCGCGGAACACCAGGTCGTTGAAGTCCGGGATGATGTTGTTCACCGGACACCCGCTGTTGCAGAACGGCGTGCCGCAGTCCATGCAGCGCGCGCCCTGCACCTTCGCCTGCTCCTCGTTGAGCGTGATGACGAACTCCTTCCAGTTCTTCAACCGCTGCGGCACCGGCGCGTAGCCCTCTTCGAGCCGCTCGTATTCCAGGAAGCCTGTGACCTTGCCCATGATGCTTGTTCCGTCGATTGGCTGATTACTTGGCGGCGACGCTGGCCGACGCCTTGGCACGGCCGGTGGCGGCGCTGGCCTCGGCCTGGGCGGCGCGCTCGGCGAGCACGCGCTTGTACTCGTGCGGGAAGACCTTCACGAAGCGGTTGCGCGACTCGGCCCAGGCGTCGAGGATCTCGCGCGCACGCAGGCTGCCGGTCCAGCGGTGGTGGTCCTCGATCAGCTTCTTCAGCAGCGCCTCGTCGGGCAGCTCGCGGTGCCAGCCGACCGGCACGCCGGCCTGCTCGTCGCGCGGCAGCACCTTGTCCAGCGCCACCATGCTGGTGTTGCAGCGCTTGGCGAAGTGGCCGTCCTCGTCGAACACGTAGGCGACGCCGCCGCTCATGCCGGCAGCGAAGTTGCGGCCGGTCTTGCCGAGCACGACGACGGTGCCGCCGGTCATGTACTCGCAGCCGTGGTCGCCCGTGCCTTCGACCACCGTGGTGGCGCCCGACAGGCGCACCGCGAAGCGCTCGCCCGCCACGCCGCGGAAGAAGGCTTCGCCGCTGGTGGCGCCGTACAGCGCGGTGTTGCCGATGATGATGTTCTTGGTGGCGTCACCGCGGAAGTCGATGCTGGGCCGCACCGCGATGCGGCCTCCGGACAGGCCCTTGCCGGTGTAGTCGTTGGCGTCGCCGATCAGGTACAGCGTGATGCCGCTGGCCAGGAAGGCGCCGAAGCTCTGGCCGCCCGTGCCTTCCATCTGCATGAAGATGGTGTGGTCGGGCAGGCCCTCGGGCCGGTGGCGCACCAGCTCGCCCGACAGCATCGCGCCGACGCTGCGGTTGAGGTTGCGCGCGTCCTCCATGAACTGCACCTTCTCGCCCTTCAGGATGGCGGGCTGGCAGCGTTCGATCAGCTTGCGGTCGAGCGCGCGCGCCAGGCCGTGGTCCTGCTCCTCCACGTGGTGCGTGGCGACGTCGGCCGGCACCGCGGGCTGGTGGAAGACGCGGCTGAAGTCCAGGCCGCGCGCCTTCCAGTGCGCCACACCCTTCTTCGTGTCCAGCAGGTCGGCGCGGCCGATCAGGTCGTCGAACTTGCGGATGCCGAGCTGCGCCATGATCTGGCGCGCCTCCTCGGCGACGAAGAAGAAGTAGTTGACGACGTGCTCGGGCTTGCCGGCGAATTTCCTGCGCAGCACCGGGTCCTGCGTGGCCACGCCCACCGGGCAGGTGTTCAGGTGGCACTTGCGCATCATGATGCAGCCCTCCACCACCAGCGGCGCGGTGGCGAAGCCGAACTCGTCGGCGCCCAGCAGCGCGCCGATGACGACGTCACGACCGGTCTTCATCTGCCCGTCGGCCTGCACGCGGATGCGGCCACGCAGGCGGTTCAGCACCAGGGTCTGCTGGGTCTCGGCCAGGCCCAGCTCCCAGGGCGAGCCGGCGTGCTTGATGCTGCTCCAGGGGCTGGCGCCGGTGCCGCCGTCGTGCCCGGCGATGACCACGTGGTCGGCCTTGCACTTGGTGACGCCGGCGGCAATCGTGCCCACGCCCACTTCCGACACCAGCTTCACGCTGACCGAAGCGCGCGGGTTGGCGTTCTTCAGGTCGTGGATCAGCTGCGCCAGGTCCTCGATCGAGTAGATGTCGTGGTGCGGCGGCGGGCTGATGAGGCCCACGCCCGGCACGCTGTAGCGCAGGAAGCCGATGTAGTCGGACACCTTGCCGCCCGGCAGCTGGCCGCCTTCACCGGGCTTGGCGCCCTGGGCCATCTTGATCTGGATCTGGTCGGCGCTGACGAGGTACTCGGTGGTGACACCGAACCGGCCCGAGGCCACCTGCTTGATGCGGCTGCGCAGGCTGTCGCCGTCCTGCATCTCGTAGTCGGCCTCGATGACCTTGCTGCCGATGACGTCGGACACCTTGGTGCCCTTGGTGATGCGGATGCCCTTCAGCTCGCTGCGGTAGCGCGCCGGATCCTCGCCGCCTTCGCCGGTGTTGCTCTTGCCGCCGATGCGGTTCATCGCGATGGCCAGCGTGCTGTGCGCCTCGGTGCTGATCGAGCCCAGGCTCATCGCGCCGGTGGCGAAGCGCTTGACGATCTCGGCCGCGGGCTCGACCTCGTCGAGCGGGATCGCCTTGGCCGGGTCGACCTTGAACTCGAACAGACCGCGCAACGTCATGTGGCGCTTGCTCTGGTCGTTGATGAGCTGCGCGTACTCCTTGTAGGTGTCCCACTTGTTGGCACGCGTGCTGTGCTGCAGCTTGGCGATCGCGTCGGGCGTCCACATGTGCTCTTCACCGCGCGTGCGCCAGGCGTATTCGCCGCCGGCGTCCAGCATGGTGGCCAGCACCGGGTCGTTGCCGAAGGCGGCCACGTGCATGCGCAGCGCCTCTTCGGCCACCTCGAAGACGCCGATGCCGCCCACCTGCGTGGCCGTGCCGCGGAAGTACTTGTCGACGAAGCCCTTCTCCAGGCCGATTGCCTCGAAGAGCTGCGCGCCGCAGTACGACATGTAGGTGCTGACGCCCATCTTCGACATGATCTTCGAGAGACCCTTGCCGACCGCCTTGATGTAGTTGTAGATCGCCTTCTCGGGCGACAGCGCGCCGGGCAGCGTCTTGTGCAGGTCGACCAGCGTCTCCAGCGCCAGGTACGGGTGCACGGCCTCGGCGCCGTAGCCCGCGAGCACGGCGAAGTGGTGCACCTCGCGCGCCGAGGCGGTCTCGACCACCAGGCCGGCCGTGGTGCGCAGGCCCTCGCGCACCAGGTGGTGGTGCACGGCGCTCAGCGCCAGCAGCGCGGGAATGGCGATCTGCGTGCGGCTCATGCGCCGGTCGCTGATGACGAGGATGTTGTGGCCGCTCTTGAGCGCATCCACGGCTTCCGCGCACAGCGAGGCGAGCTTGGCCTCGACGCCTTCACGGCCCCAGCCCACCGGGTAGGTGATGTCGAGTGCGTAGCTGCGGAACTTGCCGTTGGTGGTCTTGTCGATGCCGCGCAGGCGCGCCATGTCGTCGAAGTCGAGCACCGGCTGCGTCACTTCCAGCCGCATCGGCGGGTTCACCGCGTTGATGTCCAGCAGGTTGGGCTTGGGGCCGATGAAGCTGTTCAGGCTCATCACGATGGCCTCGCGGATCGGGTCGATCGGCGGGTTCGTGACCTGGGCGAACAGCTGCTTGAAGTAGTTGAACAGCGGCTTGTTCTTGTCGGACAGCACGGCCAGCGGGCTGTCGTTGCCCATGCTGCCGATGCCTTCCTCGCCGTTGGCGGCCATCGGCGCCATCAGGAACTTGATGTCTTCCTGCGTGTAGCCGAAGGCCTGCTGGCGATCGAGCAACGTGTCGTCGAACGCCGGCGCAGGGCTGTCGGCAGGCAGCGCATCCAGGCGCACGCGCACGTTGTCGATCCACTGGCGGTAAGGGCGCGCGCTGGCGTACTGGTTCTTCAGTTCCTCGTCGTCGACGATGCGGCCCTGCTCCAGGTCGATCAGGAACATCTTGCCCGGCTGCAGGCGCCATTTCTTGACGATGCGGGCCTCGGGGATGGGCAGCACACCCGACTCGGAGGCCATCACGACGATGTCCTCGTCGGTGACGATGTAGCGCGCCGGGCGCAGGCCATTGCGGTCGAGCGTGGCGCCGATCTGCTTGCCGTCGGTGAACACCATCGCGGCCGGGCCGTCCCAGGGCTCCATCATCGCCGCGTGGTACTCGTAGAAGGCACGGCGGCGCGCGTCCATCAGCTCGTGGTTCTCCCAGGCCTCCGGGATCATCATCATCGCCGCGTGCGCCAGCGGGTAGCCGGCCATCGTCAGCAGCTCGAGCGCGTTGTCGAAGGTGGCGGTGTCGCTCTGGTGCTCGAAGCTGATCGGGTACAGCTTCCTCAGGTCGTCGCCCAGCACCGGGCTCTTCATCACGCCCTCCCGGGCGCGCATCCAGTTGAAGTTGCCCTTGACGGTGTTGATCTCGCCGTTGTGCGCCACCATCCGGTACGGGTGCGCCAGCGGCCACTCGGGGAAGGTGTTCGTCGAGAAACGCTGGTGCACCAGCGCCAGCGCCGACGTGGCGCGCGGGTCCGACAGGTCCTTGAAGTACTGCCCCACCTGGTTGGCCAGCAGCAGGCCCTTGTAGATGATGGTGCGGCAGCTCATGCTGGGCACGTAGTACTCGCGGCTGTGCGTGAGCTTCAGCGCCTGGATCGCGGCGCTGGCGGTCTTGCGGATGACGTAGAGCTTGCGCTCCAGCGCGTCGGGCACGATCACGTCCTGGCCGCGGCCGATGAAGATCTGCCGGATCACCGGTTCCTTGGCGCGCACGGCCGGGCTCATCGGCATCTCGGCGTCGACCGGCACGTCGCGCCAGCCGATCAGCACCTGGCCTTCGGCCTTCACCGCGCGTTCGAGCTCCTGTTCGCAGGCCAGGCGGGACGCGTGCTCCTTGGGCAGGAAGATCATGCCGACACCGTACTCGCCGGGCGGCGGCAGGTCGACGCCGCGCGTGGCCATCTCGGCGCGGTACAGCTCGTCGGGGATCTGGATCAGGATGCCGGCGCCGTCGCCCATCAGCTTGTCGGCGCCCACCGCACCGCGGTGGTCCAGGTTCTCCAGGATCTTCAGGCCCTGCTCGACGATGTGGTGCGCGCGGTTGCCCTTGATGTGGGCGACGAAACCGACGCCGCAGGCATCGTGTTCCTGCTTCGGGTCGTACAGGCCCTGCTCGCCGAGCGCGCGGATTTCTTCGGGGGACGCGGGGAAGGTCGAGGCGGCGTCGGACATGGCGCTCTCCTGGCAGGACGGGGGATGCGAAATCTACCGCAGTGCAACAATCGCAGCAATCGCAAATTAATGGGGTCAGACTCGATTGATCAAGCGCCAGCAGGCTTGGAGGGATTTATTGGGGACAGAGTGAAGGTCGCCGAACAAGCGGCCGCTGGTGCCGATGCACGGCGCATGCCAGCGCCGCAGTTCAGGCCGGAGCGCGGCGCGGACGGCCCCGTGGACGCGGCTGCACCGGCCGGCTCGTGGCCAGCGCCACGTCGGCCAGGAACTCCGGGCTGCCCACGGCCCACCCACCCTGCACGCCGTCGCTCAGCACCCGGGCGCGCGCGGGGGCCAGGCCCTGCAGCAGCAAGGCCCTGTACTGCGCCTCGCGTTCGAACGGCGTGTTGCCGAGCTGCCAGAACTCGGGCGGGTCCACCAGCCAGCCCGCCCGCATGCCACCCAGCCGTGGTGCGGCGCAGGCGGGCGTGGACAAGGCGTCCACCAACTGCAGCGCCGCCAGCCGCCAGGACCCGGGTTCGACCACGGCGCAGCGAAAGCGTCCGTCCCACAGCGTGCCACTGCAGCCGTGGCGGCGGTTGTAGGCACTCACATAGCGCCGGCCCAGCGCCTGCATCGTGCGGCTCAGCGCCGTGGCGTCGGGCGGGGTCAGCAGCAGGTGCAGCGCAGTGTCGGGCATCGCGCAGGCGTGCACGGTCACGCGCTGGGCGGCCGCGGCTTCGTGCAACGCGTGCAGGCAGGCGGCCCGGTCCTCGTCGTCGCGGAAGGCCGGCTGGCCGCTGTGCCCGCGCTGGAGGACGTAATGCGTGTGCCCCGGCAGCACGCAGCGCGGCAGGCGGGCCATGGTTCAGGCGAAGACGTCGCGGCCGGTCAGCCGCTGGTGTTCGCGCAGCGCGAAGCGGTCGGTCATGCCGGCGATGTAGTCGGCCACGGCACGGTGGCGGTCCTCCGCCTGCGCGAAGTCGGGCGGCATTTCCCCCGGCGCCGCGGCATAGGCCTGGAACAGGTCGACCACCACCTGTCGGGCGCGGTCGGTGGTCTGCATCACCTGCGGGTGGCGGTACAGCGCGCTGAACAGGAAGCGCTTCAGCGCGGCCAGCGCGTCGCGCACCGCGGGGCTGTGCATGGCCAGCGGCGGCAACGCGCGCACGGCGTCGACATCGGCCGGCGCGCGGGCCTGGACGGCGGCCGCGGTGGCGGCCACGAGGTCGTGCACCAGTGCCGACAGCATGCGCCGCAGGGTCTCGAACAACAGCCGGCGGCCGGCCTGGGCGGCCAGCGCCGGGTGCGCGGCGAGCGCGTCGTCGCGGTGGTGGCAGAACAGCGGCACCGCGTCGAGCTGCTGCAGGGTCAGCAGGCCCGAGCGCACGCCGTCGTCGATGTCGTGCGCGGTGTAGGCCATCTCGTCGGCCAGGTTCACCAGCTGCGCCTCCAGGCTGGGCTGGCCACCATCGATAAAGCGCCGCGCCGGGCCCTGGGGTTCGACCGCGGCGAGGCGCTCGGCGTTGCGGCGCGAGCAGTGCTTGAGCACGCCTTCGCGGGTTTCGAAGCTCAGGTTCAGCCCGTCGAAGTGCGGGTAGCGGATCTCCAGCGCATCGACCACGCGCAGGCTCTGCAGGTTGTGCTCGAAGCCGCCGTGGGCCTGCATGCAGGTGTGCAGCGCGTCCTGGCCGGCGTGCCCGAACGGTGTGTGGCCGAGGTCGTGCGCCAGCGCGATCGCCTCCACCAGGTCTTCGTTCAGCTGCAGCATGCGCGCCATCGACCGGCCCAGCTGCGCCACCTCCAGCGAGTGCGTGAGCCGGGTGCGGAAGAGGTCGCCCTCGTGGTTGATGAAGACCTGCGTCTTGTAGACGAGCCGGCGGAAGGCCGTGCTGTGCACGATGCGGTCGCGGTCGCGCTGGTGTTCGCTGCGCTGCAGCGGCGCGGGCTCGGGCAGGCGGCGGCCGCGGCTGCGCTGCGGATCGCAGGCCCAGGGCGCCAGCGTGTTCACGCCGGGTCGCAGTGCTGCTGCAGGACCCGTGCCACCACGGCGTCGGGCGCAGCGCGCACTGCGGCGCGGCCGGGGGCCTCGATCACCACGAAGCGGATCTCTCCGCCTTCGGCCTTCTTGTCCACGCGCATCAGCTCCATGTAGCGCGCCGTGCCGAGTGCCGGGCCGCGCACGGGCAGGCCGGCGGCGGCCACGATGCGCGCGATGCGCGCGACGAACTCCGGTCGGACCAGTCCGAGCTGCACCGACAGCTCGGCGGCCATCACCATGCCGCACCCCACGGCCTCGCCGTGCAGCCACTGGCCGTAGCCCAGGCCTGCCTCGATGGCGTGGCCGAAGGTGTGTCCGAAGTTGAGGATGGCACGCAGGCCGGATTCGCGTTCGTCCTGGCCGACGACTTCGGCCTTGATCTCGCACGACCGCTGCACCGCGCGTGCCAGCGCTGCCGGGTCGCGGGCCACCAGCGCAGGCAGTTCGGCGTCGATCCAGTCGAGGAAGGCGGCGTCCGCGATCGGTCCGTACTTGATGACCTCGGCCAGGCCGGCGCTCAGCTCGCGCTGCGGCAGCGTCGCCAGCGTGTCGAGGTCGCAGACCACACGCTGCGGCTGGTAGAACGCGCCGATCATGTTCTTGCCCAGCGGGTGGTTCACAGCGGTCTTGCCGCCCACCGACGAGTCCACCTGCGCCAGCAGCGTGGTCGGCACCTGCACGAAGGGCACGCCCCGCATGTACGTGGCGGCGGCGAACCCGGTCATGTCGCCGACGACGCCGCCGCCCAGCGCGAACAGCACGGTCTTGCGGTCACAGCCGTGCGCCAGCAGGTGGTCGAAGATGCGGTTGAGCGTCGTCCAGTCCTTGTGTACCTCGCCATCGGGCAGGTTCACCTGGCTCAGCTGCGCGTAGTGCGGGGCCAGCGCCGCGCGCAAGGCGGCCCCGTGCAGGGCATCGACCGTGGGGTTGCTGACGATGACCGCCTGCGCGGCGCGGGGCAGGCCGGCCCAGCTGTCTGCGCGCTGGAGCAGGCCGCTGCCGATGAGGATGTCGTAGTGGCCGCCCGGGGTGGCCACGGGCACGGTGACGGCGGATTCTGCGAGCGTGGACATGGGCGCCGAGTGTACGGCGCGCACCACGGGCGTCAGCCCGGGTGGTCGTGCGCGTCGATGGGCGACGGCACCTGGCCGGGGTCGACCAGCCCGGCCAGTTCCAGTTGCATCAGCACCATGCCCAGCAGCGCCGGCACCGAAGGGCGCGCGGTCTCGACGACGAAGTGCGCCACGCGCCTGTACAGGGGGTCGCGCTCGCGGTAGAGCTCGCGCAGGCGCTTCTGCGGGTCGGCCACCTGCAGCAGCGGGCGCTGCTGGTCGTGGCGCAGGCGGCGGAACAGTTCTTCCGGCGTGGAGCGCAGGTAGAAGACGTGGCTGCGGTCGTGCAGCGCGTCGCGGTTGGCCGGCCGCAGCACGGCGCCGCCACCCGTGGCCAGCACGATGCCGGGTTGCTGCGTCTGTTCGTCGATGACCCGTTCTTCGAGGTCGCGGAAGGCGTCTTCGCCATGCACCGGAAACCACTCGCGGATCGGCATGCCGATGTGCCGCTCGATCTCGGTGTCGCTGTCGATGAAACGCCGGCCCAGCTGGCGCGCGAGATGCCGTCCGACCGTGGACTTGCCGCAGCCGGGCATGCCGACGAGGGAGATGGGGCGCTGGGGCATGCGGGGCGCCGCTGATGAGATTTCAGTGCGTCCGCCCGGCCACCCGCGCTCGGTCGGATCGACCAGTGGGAGGGTCAGCCCTTGACCGAGGACAACGACAGGGTCACTTGCCGACCCTGCTGATCGACCACGGTGACGGGGATGGTGGTCATGCATCCCAGCAAGGTCACGTCGAAGTACTCGCCCGGTCGGTCCAGCGTGGTCCTCGACAGCACGATGAATTCGTTCCCGGGAACTCCGGCGCCCGAGTTGAAGACGCGATACGGTGCCGATCCACCGAAGACATACACCCGGCCGGCGTGGCCAACGCCGCAGGTGTCTTCGTTGGGGCCCGTCAACGTCAGCGCGCTTGGGGTGATGTTGAACGCCGTCAAGCCACCCGCCTCGTTGTCGTTGCCGCCCCCGCAACTGGCCAGCAGAGCAGCGGCTGCGAACGCCGTGGCGGCACGAAGGGCAAGATGACGGATCTTCATCTGGAAACCTGCACTCGAAAGGTTGGGAGCCGGCGCCATCGTCAACGCGCCGCCGACCGGTCGGTCACGATCTTGGGCGTGATGAACACCAGCAGTTCGGTCTTGCTGGTGCTGCGCACCTTGTTCTGGAACAGCAGACCCAGGTAGGGAATGTCGCCCAGCAGCGGCACCTTGTTGATCGTGTCGCGCTCGTTCTGCGTGAAGATGCCGCCGATCACGACGGTGCCGCCGTTCTCGACCAGCACCTGCGTCTTCACGTGCTTGGTGTCGATGGCGAAGCCGGCCACCGTGGCCTGGCCGACGCTGTCCTTGTTGACGTCGACGCTCAGGATCACATTGCCCTCGGGCGTGATCTGCGGCGTGACCTTCAGCGCCAGGTTGGCCTTGCGGAACGACACCGACGTGGCGCCGCTGGAGGTGGCCTGCTGGTAGGGCAGCTCGGTGCCCTGCTCGATCAGCGCTTCCACCTGGTCGGCGGTGATGACTCGCGGGCTCGACACGATCTTGCCCTTGCCTTCGGATTCCAGCGCCGACAGTTCCAGGTTCAGGAACCGGTTGGCCGACGCGCTGAACAACGACAGCGCGATGTTGGCAGCCGAGGCGCCGGCGAACGCGCTGGCCGACGTGTTGGCCGGGAAGTTCACGAACTGGTTGTTCAGGTAGTCGGCCGTGGCCGGGGCCGTCTGTCCCGTCTGCGAGCCGATCGACGCGTAGTTGCCGCCGATGGTGACGTTGTTGCCGCCACCCACGCTGTAGCCCGGCACACCGCCGCGCACGCCGCGCAGGTCGTTGCCGCCGAGCTTGATGCCGAGTGCGCGACCGAAGGTGTCGTCGGCCTCGACGATGCGGGCTTCGATCAGCACCTGGCGCACCGGGATGTCGATCTTGGCGATCAGCTGCGAGATCTCTTCCAGCTTGCTCGGGATGTCCGACACGAACAGCTGGTTGGTGCGCTGTTCGTAGATCACGCTGCCGCGGGGCGACAGCAGCCGCGTGCTCTGCGAACCCGCGCCGGAACCGCCCTGCGACTGCCCGGTGAGGCCGCGGAACACGTCTTCCGCCTTCGTGTAGTTCAGCTGGAACGACTGCGTGCGCAGGGGCTCGAGTTCGGCGACCTTCTTGCGCGCCTCCAGGTCGACCTGCTCCTTCGCGGCCAGCTCGTCCTTGGGCGCGATCCACAGCACGTTGCCGGACTTGCGCACGCCCAGGCCCTTGCTCTGCATGATGATGTCGAGCGCCTGGTCCCAGGGGACGTCCTTCAGGCGCAGCGTGACCGTTCCGGTGACGCTGTCGCTGGTGACGACGTTGAAGTTGGTGAAGTCGGCGATCACCTGCAGCAGCGCCCGCACCTCGATGTTCTGGAAGTTCAGCGAAAGCTTCTCGCCCTGGTAGCCCGGGCCCTGCGTCAGCTTGTTCGGGTCGATCTTCATCGGCCGCACTTCCAGCACGAACTGGTTGTCCGACTGGTAGGCGCTGTGTTCCCAGGCGCCGGTGGGCTCGACCACCATGCGCACGCGGTCACCGCTCTGGAAGGTGGAAACCGTCTTCACCGGCGTGCCGAAGTCGGTGACGTCGAGCCGGCGGCGCAACGCGTCGGGGAGGGTCGAACGCAGGAACTCGACCACCAGGCTCTGGCCCTGCTGGCGGATGTCGACGCCGACCTGCGTGTTGGGCAGGCTCACGACGACACGGCCGGCGCCGTCGCTGCCGCGGCGGAAGTCGATGTCGCGCAGGCCTGCGGGCTGCGCGTTCTGGGCGGGTGCGAAGTGCACCGGCTCGCCGCCGGCGGCGGCCTGCGCGACCGGAGCGGCGGGCGCGCCACCGCCCATCGAGTCGAGCACCAGCAGCAGGGCCTTGCCGTCGATCTGCGCGCGGTAGCCCGATGCCTGCTTGAGGTTGAACACCAGGCGCGTGCGTTCGCCGGCCTGCGCGACGCTGACCGAGCGCAGGTTGCCCTGGTTGATGTCGATGCTGTTGCGGCCCAGGCCGTTGCTGACGCCGGGCAGGTCGATGGCGATCCGCGGCGGGCTCTGTACCGTGAAACCGGCAGGCACACCCTTCAGCGGCTCGCTGAGTTCGATGCGGACGACTTCGGTCCCGGCCTGCTGGGTGCTGTTGATGGACTGGATCGAAGGTTCGGCCCAGGCGACCGAGGGGACGACGAGCGCGGTGCTGCCGATCGTGAGCGCGGCAAGGGCGCCAAGGGCGACACGCCACTTGAACATGGTGCAAATCTCCTCGGTGATCGTCATCGCCATCCTGATGTTCAGCGCCCTCATCGCACCCTCTCCTGCAACTGCAGCGTGGCAGGCCGCTCGATCCACTCGCCGGCCGCGTCCTGCACGATCTCGCGCAGGGCGATCTCGGTTTCGGCGATCCTCGTGATGCGTCCGTAGTTCTGGCCCAGGTAGTCGCCCACCTTGACCTGGTACAGCAGGTTGTCGACGCGCAGCAATGCGAACGGCTGACCCTGCTTGTTGACACTGCCGACCATGTTCATGCTGTCCAGCGGATAAGCCTCCAGGGGCTCCTTGCGCCGGTTCAGTTCGGCCGACAACAGTGAATTCGGCTGCCGCGCTTCCTGCTTGAGCGCAACGCTCAGTTTTTGGTTACTGAACGGTTCCACCGCCTGCGCCATCGCGTAGGGTTCGGGGTCGAACTTCTTCGGGGGCTGCAACGGCGGCACGCTGGGCTTGGCCTCGCGGCGCTGCTGCTCCATCCACTGCTGCAGTTCTTCGTGTTCGGCGCTGCAGGCGGCCAGCAGGCCGCAGGCGAGTGCGATGCCGGCGATGCGGAAGGCCTTCATTTCTTCGCCCCCGGCTTGGCGGCAGCGGCCGACTTCTTCTGCTGGGCGACCTCCGCGGCGTCCAGGTAGCGGTAGGTGCGCGCGGTGGCTTCCAGCATCAGGTTGCCGTTGGCTTCACGCGGCAGCTGCGTCAGCGTCATGTCCTGCAGGGTCACGATGCGCGACAGGTTGGCCACGTCGGCGGCAAACGACCCGATGTCGTGGTAGCGGCCCGAGACGCGGATCGCGATCGGCAGCTCGGCGTAGTAGTCCTTGACCTGCACGCTGCCCGGCCGGAACAGCTCGAACTGCAGGCCGCGGCCCAGGCCGGCCTGGTTGATGTCGGACAGCAGCGCGTCCATCTCGGCCTTGCCGGGCAGCTGCTTTTCCAGCTGCGTGACGTACTCCTGCACCTGCAGCTTCTGCTTGCGCAGCTCGCTCAGGTTCACGGCCTGGCCCAGCTTGTTGCGGTAGTCGGCCTTCAGGCGCGGCTCGCGGTCGCGCTCGGCCTGCAGTTCCTCGCTGGCGCCCTGCAGCACCACGAACCAGCCGATCGCGGTGACGCCGACGATGGTGGCAATGAAGGCAGCCGCCTTCGGCAACGTGGGCCATTGGCCGGGTTCGTTGTGGTTGAGCCCGCGGAACTGCGAGACCGCGTTGTCGAAGAAGCTGCTGACGTCGAAGTTCAGTGTCGATGCCTTGGCCATGGCTGCCTCACGAAGACTTGGCCACGGCGGCCTTGGCCGGCGCGGCAGACGCCGCCGGGGCCGGAGCCGGGGCCTGCGGGCGCTTGATGGAGACACGCATCGAGAACTCGAACAGGCGACGCTGGTCGCGCGTGGCGGTGGTGACGTTGCTGGCCTTGATCTCGACCAACTCGGGCCGCTCCAGCCACGGCGAGTTGTAGAGCGCGTTGCGCAGCAACTCGGACACGCGTTCGTTGGTCTGCGCGATGCCGTTCACCGAGACGACGCGTCCACGCTGGCGGATGGCCGTCAGGTACACGCCCTCGGGGGCCTGCTTCACGAGCTCGTTCAGCAGATGCACGGGCGTGTTGCGGTCGGTCTGCAGGTCTTCCACGGCCTTCTGCCGGGCCTTGAGGGCCTCGATCTCGGCACGCAGCGTGGCGATGTCCTTGATCTGCGCTTCCAGGCGCTTGATCTCGGCGACCAGGAACTCGTTGCGCGAGTTCTGTGCGGCCGTCATCTGCTGCAGCACCGTGTACCACAGGCCGACGATGGCCACGCCCGCAACGGCACTGGCGCCCAGCCCGGCGAAGAAGGCCCGCTTGCGCTGGCGGCGCTTTTCCTCGCGGTGCGGCAGCAGGTTGATCAGGATCACTGCATGAACCTCCGCATCGCCAGCCCGCACGCCGTGAGGTACGACGGGGCTTCGCGACGCACACGGCTCTCGCGCACTGCGGAGCCGAGCTGCATGTTGTCGAACGGATTCACCACCTGGGAGGCAAAGCCGGTGAGGTCGGTGACGCGGTCCTTCAGCCCGGGCAACGTGGCGGTGCCGCCGGCGAGCATCACGTAGTGCACCTTGTGGTGCGGCGTGCTGGTGAAGAAGTACTGCAGCGCCCGGCCGATCTCCTGCGACAGGCTGTCGACGAAGGGGCCGAGGATCGCGCTCTCGTAGTCCTCGGGCAGGTCGCCCGAGAGCTTCTTGGCCTCGGCTTCCTCGAACGAGAAGCCGTACTGGCGGCTGATGAGCTGCGTGAGCTGCGAACCGCCGAAGGCCTGGTCGCGGTCGTACAGCATCTCGTCGTCGCGCAGCACCTTCAGGCTGGTGGTGTCGGCACCGATCTCGAACAGGGCCACCAGCGCGTCACGGCCCTCGTTGGGCAGCGCGGCCACGACGCGGCTCATCGCCAGGCGCGAGGCATGGGACTCGATGTCGAGCACCGTCGGCTTCAGCCCCGCCGCTTCGGCCAGGCCCTGCCTGTCCTGCACGCGGTCCTTGCGGCTGGCGGCGATCAGCACCTCGACGTCGCCGGCCGACGTGGCCGACGGGCCGATGACGCAGAAGTCCAGGCTCACCTCGTCCAGCGAGAACGGGATGTACTGATTGGCCTCGGACTCGACCTGGAGTTCCATCTCCTCGTCGCGCAGCCCGGCGGGCAACATGATCTTCTTCGTGATGACCGCCGACTGCGGCATGGCCATCACCACCTGCTTGGTCTTGGTGCCGCTCTTCGCGACGACCTTGCGCACGGCTTCGGCGACCTCGTCGAACTTCTCGATCTGGCCGTCGGTGATCCAGCCCTTCTCGAAAGGCTCGGAGGCAAATCGCTCGAGCACAAACTCCCCCGAGGTGGTTTGCCCCAACTCGACCAGCTTGACGCTGGAAGAGCTGATATCCAAACCAATGACGGGCGGGTGTTTGCGGCCTAGTAGAACGTCCAGGAAACTCAACTGTCACACTCCCCAGGCAACCCAGGCGGCGCCCGAGCTTGTTAAAGAGTTACTTCAATGCTAGCAGTAAAGCCCTTGTGTACCAAAGAAAAACGGGCTGCTGGAACCCGAGTCTCGTTGCCAATCGCTGACGTTCCGGAACGGAGTTGAAACAACCCGCAAACCGCGTCGGCGACTCGTGCACAAAGTCACACCGCCCACTGCAGACCTGCTGTGGAGGGCGGTTTCTATAATCATCGGCACCCCACCCGGGACCTTTATGACTGCATCCGAGCAAGAGTCGACCCGATCCTCGTCCGCCGCCGACCGACGCTCGCTGCCTGGATGGGCCGCTGCCGCGCTGCGTGGCCTCGGTTGGCTGGGCGGGCTCGCGCTGGCGGGCCTGGTGTCGCTCCTGCTGGTGGTGGGAGTGGCGCTGGCAGTGGCCTATCCGCAACTGCCCGAGATCGCCAGCCTCACCGACTACCGCCCGAAGCTGCCGATGCGCGTGTTCTCGGCCGACAACGTGCTGCTCGGCGAGTTCGGCGAGGAACGCCGCAACTTCACGCCGATCGGCCGCATCCCGCAGGTCATGAAGGACGCGGTGCTGTCCGCCGAGGACGCCCGCTTCTACGAGCACGGCGGCGTCGACTTCAAGGGCGTGGCGCGCGCCGCGCTGGAGAACCTGCGCGACGCGCGCAGCCAGGGCGCCAGCACCATCACGATGCAGGTGGCGCGCAACTTCTACCTGTCCACCGAGAAGACCTTCACGCGCAAGATCTACGAGATCCTGCTGGCGCTGAAGATCGAGAGCCTGCTCACGAAGGACCAGATCCTCGAGCTGTACATGAACCAGATCTTCCTCGGCCAGCGCGCGCACGGCTTCGCGTCCGCTGCCGAGATCTACTTCGGCAAGAAGCTGCAGGACGTCAGCATCGCCGAAGCCGCGATGCTCGCCGGCCTGCCGAAGGCGCCGTCGTCGTTCAATCCGATCGTGAACCCGAAGCGGGCCACGCAGCGGCAGCGCCACATCATCGAACGCATGTTCGAGAACGGCTTCATCACCGAGAAGCAGCACGAGGAAGCACTGGCGCAGGTGCTGCGCTACCGCACCCAGAGCGAAGTGGCGGTGCACGCCGAGTTCGTGGCCGAGGCCGCGCGGCAGCTGGTCTTCGCGCAGTACGGCGAAGACTCCTACACGCGTGGCCTCAACGTGTACCTGACGGTGAATGCCGCCGACCAGGCCGTGGCCTACCGCGCCCTGCGCCGCGGCCTGATGGACTACGAGCTGCGGCAGGTCTACCGCGGCCCCGAGGCCTACATCGACCTGCCCGCCGACCCGCAGCTGATCGACGAGCGCGTGGCCGAGGCGCTGGGCGAGCACCCGAACAACGACGACCTGCTGGCCGCCGTGGTGCTGGAGGCTTCGCCGCGCAAGGTGGTGGCGATGCTGCAGACGGGCGAGACCCTCACGGCCACCGGCGAAGGGCTGCGGCCGGTGACCTCGGGCCTGTCGGAGAAGGCCGGGCCGAAGATCCAGATCCGCCGCGGCGCCGTGGTGCGCGTGATGCGCAACGCGCGCGGCACCTGGTTCCTGACCCAGCTGCCCGAGGTGGAGGGCGCCCTGGTCGCACTGGACCCGAAGACCGGCGCGGTCCGCGCCATGGTGGGCGGCTTCGACTACGCGAAGAACAAGTTCAACCACGTCACGCAGGCCTGGCGCCAGCCGGGGTCGAGCTTCAAGCCCTTCATCTACTCGGCGGCGCTGGAGCAGGGCTTCACGCCCGACACCATCGTCAACGACGCGCCGCTCTTCTTCGACGCGGCCGAGACCGGCAGCCAGCCCTGGGAGCCGAAGAACTACGACGGCAAGTTCGACGGCCCGATGCCGCTGCACACCGCGCTGGCGCGGTCGAAGAACATGGTGTCGATCCGTGTGCTGCGGGCCATCGGCCCCGACACCGCGCAGCAGTGGATCGGCCGCTTCGGGTTCGAGGCCGAGAAGCATCCGGCCTACCTGACGATGGCGCTCGGCGCGGGCTCGGTGACGCCGCTGCAGATGGCCAGCGCCTACGGCGTGTTCGCCAACGGCGGCTACCGCGTCGGGCCGGCGCTGATCGCCCGGCTGACCGACAACAAGGGCAAGGTCCTGCTCGAGACCAGGCCGCCGGTGCTCGACGAGTCGCTGCGCACGCTGGACGCGCGCAATGCCTTCGTGATGGGCACGCTGCTGCAGGAGATCACGCGTTCCGGCACGGCGGCCAAGGCGCAGGCGACGCTGAAGCGGCCCGACCTGTACGGCAAGACCGGCACCACCAACGACTCGATGGACACCTGGTTCGCCGGCTACCACCCGAGCCTGGTCGCCGTGGTCTGGATCGGCTACGACACGCCGAAGAAGCTGGGCGACCGCGAGACGGGCGGCGGTCTGGCGCTGCCTGTGTGGATCGAGCTGATGCAGCACGCGCTGAAGAACGTGCCGGTGGAAGAGCCGACGCCGCCCGAGGGCGTGGTGAACGTCGGCGGACAGTGGGTGTTCGACGAGTTCAGCGGCGGCCGCGGCATCAGCAGCGTGGGGCTGGAAGACAAGGTGCCGGGCGCGCCGAACCCCGAAGAACGCAACAGCATCCTGGACCTGTTCCGCCGCTGAACACGGCGGGGCCGTGCCTCAGAACTGCAGCGTCTTGCCCGCCTGCAGGCTGGCGTGGTGGCTCAGCGCAGACAGGAACTCGCTGCCGTCGCGCGTGTCGACCCACTGCGCGCCGTCGTAGCGGTAGTGGTAGCCGCCGCCGCGTGCAGCCAGCCACACCTCGTGCAGCGGCGGCTGCGTGTTGACGACGATCTTGCTGCCCCCGGGGAAGCTCAACTCCAGCAGACCACCGGTGCGCTGGGTGTCGATGTCGACCACGTCGTCCTGCAGCCACTGGTCGGCCCGGGCCTCGATGCGGGCCAGCAAGGCGCCGGTGAGCCGGTGGTAGTCGGCGTCGCTGATCGGGTGCGGGGGGGCCGTGCTCATAGAATCTTTCGATGCAAACGCTGTTGAAACCGGAGGCGCGGGCGAGTGTAGTCCGCGTGCCATCCACCCTGACGCTGGCGCTGGTGCTCGGCACCGCGGGCCTGCTCGCGGGCTGTGGCCAGAAGGGCCCGCTCGTGCTGCCGGCTCCCGCAGCGGCCGCTTCGGCGCCGGCACGCTGATGCTGCCCGGTGCCCCGCATCTGGCGCGCACGGCCGACGGCCGGCTGCGCCTGGAAGGCCACGTGCTCGCCGATCTCGGGCGGCGATTCGGCACGCCGCTGTTCGTCTATTCGCGGGCAGCGATGCGCGACGCCGTGGCCGCGTACCAGCGCGCGCTGCAGGGCCGTCCGCACCTCGTGTGCTACGCGATGAAGGCCAATTCCAGCCTCGCCGTGCTGCAGACCTTCGCGCAGGCCGGCTGCGGTTTCGACATCGTCTCGGGCGGCGAACTCGAGCGCGTGCTGGCGGCCGGGGGCGACGCCGCCAAGGTGGTCTTCTCGGGTGTCGGCAAGACCCGCGCCGAGATGCGCCAGGCGCTGCAGGCCGGCGTGCGCTGCTTCAACGTCGAGAGCACCAGCGAACTCGACACGCTGTCGCAGGAAGCGGTGGCGCTCGGCCGCGTCGCGCCCGTCAGCTTGCGTGTGAACCCCGACGTCGACGCGGGCACCCACCCCTACATCTCCACCGGCCTGAAGGGCAACAAGTTCGGCATCGCGCACGACGAGGCGCTGGCGGCCTACCGCCACGCCGCGTCGCTGCCCGGGCTGCGCGTGGTGGGCATCGACTGCCACATCGGCAGCCAGATCACCCAGGTCGCGCCCTACCTCGACGCACTCGACCGCGTGCTGGACCTGGTCGAGGCCGTGGAAGCCGCCGGCATCGCCATCCACCACGTCGACGTCGGCGGTGGCCTGGGCATCACCTACACCGACGAGACACCGCCGCGCGCCGACGAGATGGTGGCAGCACTGCTGGCGCGGCTGGACGCGCGCGGCCACGGCCACCGCGAGGTGCTGCTGGAACCCGGGCGCTCGCTGGTCGGCAACGCCGGCGTGCTGCTGATGGAAGTGCTGGTGCTCAAGCCCGGCAGCGCCAAGAGCTTCTGCATCGTCGACGCGGCGATGAACGACGTGATGCGGCCGGCGATGTACGAGGCCTGGATGGGCATCGAGCCCTGCCTGCTGCGCGCCGAGACGGCGCGCACCTGGGACGTGGTCGGCCCGATCTGCGAGTCGGGCGACTGGCTCGGCCGCGACCGCACGCTGGCGGTGCAGCCGGGCGACCTGCTCGCGATGCTGTCGGCCGGCGCCTACGGCATGGCGATGAGCAGCAACTACAACACGCGCCCGCGTGCGGCCGAGGTGCTGGTCGACGGCGACCAGGTGCACCTGATCCGCGAACGCGAGCAGGTCGCCGACCTGTTCGCGCACGAACGGCTGGTGCGGGACTGACCGACGGCCCGGCACGGCCGGGCGCCGTGCGCTGGCTAGATCCGGCCTTCCTCGACGGCGTGGCAGGCCACGTGGATGCCCTGGAAGGTCTTGAGCGCCGGGCGCTCGCTGCTGCAGCGCGCGTTGGCGTGCGGGCAGCGCGGGTGGAAGGCGCAGCCACTCGGCGGGTTCAGCGGATTCGGCACCTCGCCCTGCACCGGCGTGCGCGCGCGGCCGGTCATGTGGATGTCGGGAATGGCGTCCAGCAGCATGCGCGTGTACGGATGGCGCGGCTGCGAGAACAACGTGGTCTTGTGCGAGCGCTCGACCAGCCGGCCGAGATACATCACGCCCACCTCGTCGGCGACGTGGCGCACCACGGCCAGGTTGTGGCTGATGAACAGGTAGGTCAGGCCCTGCGTGCGCTGCAGGTCCTTCATGATGTTCAGCACCTGCGCCTGCACCGAGACGTCGAGGGCCGAGGTCGGCTCGTCGCAGACCAGGAACTCGGGACTGGTGGCCAGTGCGCGTGCGATGCTGATGCGCTGGCGCTGGCCGCCGCTGAACTGGTGCGGGAACTTCTCGGTGTCGGCCGCGGCCAGGCCCACCTGCAGCAGCAGCGCCGACACGCGCGCGCGCATCTCGTCGCCCCCGTGCGCCAGGCCGTGTTCGCGCAGCGGCTCGCCGACGATGTCCAGCACCTTCCAGCGCGGGTTCAGGCTGGCGTACGGGTCCTGGAAGATCATCTGCATGCGCCGGCGCAGGGTGCG
The DNA here is from genome assembly GCF_049810355.1 of Rubrivivax soli. GTDB lineage: Bacteria > Pseudomonadota > Gammaproteobacteria > Burkholderiales > Burkholderiaceae_C > Rubrivivax. The sequence goes on along the minus strand of NZ_CP187368.1, from coordinate 4,167,169 downwards.
CAGTTCGCCCGCGTCGCGCGCGGCGTCGGTCGCCTGGCCGTCGAACTTCACCGTGCCGCGCGTGGGCTGGTACAGCCCGACCAGCAGCCGCGCCACGGTGCTCTTGCCGCAGCCCGATTCGCCCACCAGCGCCAGCGTCTTGCCCTTCTCGATCGTGAACGAGACGCCGTCGACCGCGTGCACGAACTGCCGCGGCTGGCGCTCGATGACGCGGTTCAGCCAGGGCGCCGAGACGTCGAAGGTCTTCGCCAGGTCCTGCACTTCCACCAGCGCGCTCATGCAGCCACCCCCTGCTTGGCCAGCCAGCACGCGGCGCGCGTCGCACCGGCGTCGAAGAGGTCGGGGCGTTCGTTGCGGCAGCGGTCGAAGACCTGCGGGCAGCGCGGATTGAAGGCGCAGCCCTTCGGGATGTTGTTCAGGCGGGGCATCGAGCCGTCGATCTGCAGCAGGCGTTCGCGGTCCTCGTCCATCGCAGGGATGGAACCCATGAGGCCCGTCGTGTAGGGGTGTTGCGGGCGGTGGATGACGTCGGCCACCGGCCCGATCTCGGCCACGCGGCCGGCGTAGAGCACGGCCACACGGTCGCAGGTCTCGGCGATGACGCCCATGTCGTGCGTCACCAGCATCACGGCCGCACCGTGGTCCTTGCACAGGCGCTTGAGCAGCGAAATGATCTGCGCCTGGATCGACACGTCGAGCGCCGTGGTGGGCTCGTCGGCGACGATGAGCTTGGGCTCGGCCGCCAGCGCCAGCGCGATGACGACCCGCTGGCGCATGCCGCCGCTGAACTGGTGCGGGTACTGGTCGATGCGCTGCTCGGCCGCCGGGATGCCGGTCTCCTGCAGCAGCCGGATGGCGCGCTGGCGCGCTTCCTCGTTGCCGACGTTCAGGTGCGTCTGGATCGTCTCGGTGAGCTGCCGGCCGATGGTGTACAGCGGGTTCAGCGAGGTCAGCGGGTCCTGGAAGATGGCGCCGATCTTGCGGCCGCGGATGGCGCGCATCTGCTCGTAGGGCAGGTTGTCGATGCGCTGGCCTTCGAGCAGGATCTCGCCGCCGGCGATGCGGCCCGGCGGCTCGAGCAGGCCGATGATGGCGGCGCCGGTCAGCGACTTGCCGGCTCCGGACTCGCCGACCACGCCCAGCACTTCGCCGGGCGCGATGTCGAAGGAGATGTCGTCCAGCGCCAGCAGCGTGCCGCGCCGGGTGGGGAACTCCACCCGCAGGTGGCGCACTTCGAGGAGAGGTTGTGTCATGGTCGCGGCACGCTCAGCGCAGGCGGGGGTTCAGCGCGTCGCGCAACCAGTCGCCGAGCAGGTTCACGCTGAGTGCGATCAGCACCAGCATCACGCCCGGGAAGATGGTGATCCACCACTCGCCCGAGAACAGGAAGTCGTTGCCGACACGGATCAGCGTGCCCAGCGACGGGCTCGTCGGCGGCACGCCGACGCCCAGGAACGACAGCGTGGCCTCGGTCAGGATGGCGGCCGCGACCTGGATCGTGGCCAGCACCAGCACCGGGCCCAGCACGTTGGGCAGCACGTGGCGCACCATGATGCGGTAGGGCGCGACGCCGATCACGCGCGCGGCCTGCACGTATTCCTTGTTGCGCTCCACCAGGGTGCTGCCGCGCACCGTGCGTGCGTACTGCACCCAGCCGGTGAGCGAGATCGCGATGATCAGCACGCCGAAGGCCAGCGTGTCGTGCGCGTTCGGGAAGATCGCGCGGCCGACGCCGTCGATCAGCAGCGCCACCAGGATCGACGGGAACGACAGCATCACGTCGCACACGCGCATGATGAAGGCGTCGATCTTGCCGCCGGCGAAGCCCGACAGCAGCCCCAGGCCGACGCCGACGATCAGCGACAGCAGCACCGAGGCCAGGCCCACCAGCAGCGAGATGCGCGCGCCGTACATCAGCGCCGACAGGATGTCGCGGCCCTGGTCGTCGGTGCCGAGCAGGAACTTGGCCTTGCCCTCGTCCATCCAGGCCGGTGGCAGGCGTGCGTCGGCCAGGTCGAGCGTCGCCAGGTCGAACGGGTTGTGCGGCGCGACCCAGTTCGCGAACACCGCGCAGAAGATGCAGATGAAGGCGATCACCGCGGCCACGATGGCCATCGGCGAGGTCTTGAAGCTGTACCAGACGTCGCCGTCGAAGAAGCGGGCGAATGCCCCGGGAGCGCCGGGAGCGGCGGGCGTGGATGTGCTCGTGGTCATGTCAGTGGCCTCCCCCGGCCGGCTTCTCGATGCGCAGCCGCGGGTCGACGGCGAAGTACAGCAGGTCGACGACCAGGTTGATCAGCACGAAGATCAGCGCGATCAGGCACAGGTAGGCCGCCATCACCGGGATGTCGGCGAACTGCACCGCCTGGATGAACAGCAGGCCCATGCCGGGCCACTGGAACACCGTCTCGGTGATGATGGCGAAGGCGATCAGCGAGCCCAGCTGCAGGCCGGTGATGGTGATGACCGGCACCAGCGTGTTCTTCAGTGCGTGGCCGAAGTAGACGGCGCGGTTGTGCAGGCCGCGGGCGCGCGCGAACTTGATGTAGTCGGCGCGCAGCACCTCCAGCATCTCGGAACGCACCAGCCGCATGATCAGCGCCAGCTGGAACACCGAGAGCGTCACCGCCGGCAGGATCAGGTGCTTCCAGCCATCGACCGTGAGGAAGCCCGTGGTCCACGCGCCCAGCGTGACGACCTCGCCGCGGCCGAAGCTCGGCAGCACCTTGAAGGTCACGGCGAAGATCAGGATCAGCAGGATGCCGATCAGGAAGGTCGGCAGCGACACGCCCAGCAGCGACAGCGTCATCATCAGCTGCGCACCGAACCTGCCGCGGCGCAGCGCCGCGTACACGCCCAGCGGAATGCCGACCACCAGCGCGATGACGGCGGCGCTGAGCGAGAGCTCCAGCGTGGCCGGGAAACGCTCGGCGATCAGTGCCGAGACCTGCCGGCCCTGGCGCAGGCTGAGGCCGAACTCGCCCTGCACCGCATTGCCGACGAAGCGGCCGAACTGCACCACGAAGCTCTGGTCGAGGCCGAGGTCGCGGCGCAGCTGGTCGCGCTGTTCCTGGGTGGCGTCCTGCCCGAGCAGGCTGGTCACCGGGTCGCCCACATACTGGAACAGCATGAAGGCGATGAAGGCCACCGTGACCATCACGACGATGGCCTGTGCGAGGCGGCGAAGAATGAAAACGAGCATCGATGTCCTATGGCGGGCATCCGCCGCGACAAAAGTTGCGAATGATCCGCAATAAGCGTGCCGTCCGCAAAGGGGAAAGACCTGAGGCGTCGGGAGTCAGGACCCGGGGTCGGGCGACAGCTTCCGGTCGTGCAGCGTGATCGGGCCGTACCAGGCCTCGGCACGGGTGCCGGTGTTGTCGGTGTCGGTCATCACGGCGATGGCCTGCAGCGGCCCGGGATCCTCGCCGAATGCCGCCCGGAAATCGGCCACCAGGTCGCGGCGGTGGTCGCGCCACTGGCGCAGCCCCGCGGCACCGCTGTCGACGACGATCTTGCGGATGCGGTCGGAGCGCGGGTTCACGACCACGCTGCCCACGGCCGCGCGGCCGTCCCACACGTACATCAGCGTGGCGTAGGGCGGCGCCTCGCCGGTCAGCGCCTCGGCCATCTCGAACATCATGCGCGTGCGCCGCGGCAGCCGCGTGGTGTCGCCCCCGAAGGCGAAGACGATGCGCACGGTGGCGTCCTCGCGCTCGACGTCGGCCACGCTGCCGTCGTGCACGGCCTGCTGCACCCACCACGAGAAGCTGACATCGCCCAGGGCTTGCGGCTGCACGTCGAACTTCCGCCGCCACAGGCTGGCGGCGCGCTCGGAGCGTGCCGCCACGCCCAGGCGGCCGTCCTTGTGCACGCGCGGCGTGTACTCGGTGGCGCGCTTGCCGGGCAGCAGCACGGCATGCCAGCCATCGGACGAGGTGGCGGGCCCGGGCGTGCCGGCACAGCCGGCCAGCACCAGGCAGGCCGACAGCAGGCACAGGGAGCGCTTGGCGTTCATTCCGGACCCTTGGAACGCGGGCACCGCCCGCTCAAGAAAAAGGCCGCCCGAAGGCGGCCTGTCGGCTGCAGCCATGCCCGCCAGGCTGGCGGGCAGGTGCATCAGAAGCTGTGGCGGACGCCCACTTCGTAGCCGGTCGACTTGAAGCCGCTGATGCCGGCAACGCTCGGGCCCGAGCCGCTGGTCGTGAAACGCAGGCCGGCGTCGTTGTCCACTTGCGAGAAGTGGGCGTACACCGAGGTGCGCTTGGACAGGTCGTACACGTAACCGACGGCGATCTGCGAAGCGTCGGCGTCGAGCGTGCCGATCTTCACGTTGGTCGCGCCGTAGGTGGCCTTCAGCGTACCGGCACCGATCGGCACACCAGCACCCAGCAGGTACATGGTCTGCTCGTTCGAGCCCTGCTCGTTCATGTGGTACTGGCCGTACAGGGTCATGAAGCCGAGGTTGAACGAACCACCGACGTTCATGGCGGTGTAGTCGTCGGTCATCGTGCCGGTCTGCTCGGTCACGCCGTAGGCGACGGCGACGTTCACCGGGCCCGCGCCGTAGCCGATGCGGCCACCGAAGTACTTGTTGCCCGTGGCGCCTTCGCCAGCGGCCACTTGCACCTGGCCGTACAGGCCGCCCATCGCCGGCAGGAAGTAGCCGACGGTGTTGTTGGCGCGCACGGTGGTGCCGGCGCCCGAGCCGATCGGGTTGCCTGCAGCGATCAGGTTGGTCTGCGAACCCACGCCGTTGGTGCCGAACGGATCGAACACGGTGTGGTTCCAGAACGTCGGGGTGTAGTCGCGACCCAGACGCAGTTCACCGAAGCCACCCAGCAGGCTGACGGTGGAACGACGCTGCCAGGTCTGGCCGGCGGCGTTGCCGGTGTCGGGGTTCAGCGCGCCTTCGATCCAGAAGCCGGCACGCAGGCCGCCACCCAGGTCTTCGACGCCACGGAAGCCGAGGCGGCTGCTGGCGTTGCCGTCCTGGCTCAGCGAGGCGATTTCACCGGCCGAACCGTTCTTTTGCGAGCGGGCGTTGAGGTCAACGATACCGAACAGGGTGACGGAAGACTGGGCCGAAGCAGCACCGGCGAACGCGGTCAGCGCGGCCAGGGCAAGCAGAGATTTTTTCATTGCGACTATCTCCTAGGTTGAACAAGAGGTCCCGATCGGGGAAGTCACCCGGCGAGGGGCTGATCAGGCCAACCTCCTCAGCGGAAGTTGGGCGTATTGCACCAGACGCACCCCCCCGTGGCAAACGGCCACCCGACAAATCGGGACAGGTTGTTGCCTGAGCACAACGCGCTTCGGGGCAACCCGTAGTGGGCTATCCTGCGTCGTCATGTCGTCACTGGATCGCTTCATCATCAGCGCGGACCACGCGCTGCGCACGCTGGCCGGGGCCGTGCATGCCGCACGGCCGAATCCGGCCGATGGCACGCCGGCCCGCGCTGCCGCCGCACCCGAGCTCGACGCCGAAGAACGCCGCCTGTCGGGTGCGCTGATGCGCGTGAACCACGTCGGCGAGATCTGCGCCCAGGCGCTCTACCAGGCCCAGGCGCTGACGGCGCGCAGCCCGGAGCTGCGCGCGCAGATGGTGGCGGCGGCGCGCGAGGAGACCGACCACCTCGCCTGGACGCAGCAGCGCCTGCAGGAACTGGGCGACCGGCCCAGCCTGCTCAATCCGGTCTGGTATGCCGGCGCCTTCGGGATCGGCCTGCTCGCTGGCCGCGCGGGCGACCGCACCAGCCTGGGCTTCGTCGTCGAGACCGAGCGGCAGGTCGAGCAGCACCTGGCCGGACACCTCGATCGCCTGCCCGCCGCCGACACGCGCTCGCGCGCCATCGTGCAACGGATGGCCGAGGACGAACGCCAGCACGCCGACGCTGCGCTGGACGCCGGCGCTGCCGAACTGCCCTGGCCGGTCCGCTGGGCGATGCGGGCGGTGGCCAAGGTGATGACGACCACCGCGCACCGCGTCTGAGCCACGCCGGCGGGGCTTGCGGCGCCGGGCGCCGCCGCCCGGTCAGGCTTCGACCAGTTCGTGGCTGGTGCTGATCTCGGCGGTCTTGCCGAGCATGATGCTGGCCGAGCAGTAGCGCTCGTGCGACAGCTGGATCGCGCGCTCCACCGCCGCTGCGGGCAGTCCGCGCCCGCTGACGACGAAGTGCATGTGGATCTTCGTGAACACCTTCGGGTCGGTGCCGGCGCGCTCGGCCGTCACCTTCACCTGGCAGCCGCGCACGTCGTGGCGGCCGCGCTGGAGGATCAGCACCACGTCGTAGGCCGTGCAGCCGCCGGTGCCGGCCAGCACGGTCTCCATCGGCCGCGGCGCCAGGTTGCGCCCGCCGCCGTCGGGCGCGCCGTCCATGGTCAGCAGGTGCCCGCTGCCGGTCTCGGCGGAAAAGCCCATGCCGGTGGCCGGCATCCAGTTGATGGTGCATTCCATGCTGCTTGTGCCCTCGATCGCGTGGTGCAGGCGCCGGGGAAGCGCCGCGAGGCGCGCATTCTGCACGCCTGCCGGCACCTTCTGGAGTCGCTCCCCTAGACAACCCTGCCGCCGGCATATTGCACTGCAGCATGGCGGTGATAGACTGCGCCGCATGGGTGTTCGCTGTCGCGCACCCGCCCGTTGTCTCCTCCACCTCCTCCAATGGTGGATTCGACCCGGAGTCGCAAGGCTCCGGGTCTTTTTTCATGGGTGCGCCGGCTTATGATCCCGCGCCCTGCGACGAGAGGCCCCATGCCCACGCCCCCCGCCCCCCGACCCGCCGGCGCGCGCATCGCGGCCGCCTACCTGAAGAAGATCCTCACCGCGCGCGTCTACGACGTGGCCCGCGAGACCGCGCTGGCGCCGGCGAAGAACCTGTCCCGCCGCCTGGGCAACCAGGTGCTGCTCAAGCGCGAGGACCAGCAGCCGGTCTTCAGCTTCAAGCTGCGCGGCGCCTACAACAAGATGGCGCACCTGGCGCCCGAGGCGCTGCAGCGCGGCGTCATCTGCGCCTCGGCGGGCAACCATGCGCAGGGCGTGGCGCTGTCGGCGAAGAAGCTGGGCTGCCGCGCGGTGGTGGTGATGCCGGTGACGACGCCGAAGCTGAAGGTCGACGCCGTCGCGGCGCTGGGCGGCGAGGTCGTGCTGCACGGCGACAGCTACTCCGACGCCCACGGCCACGCGGTGCAGCTGCAGCAGCAGCAGGGGCTGACCTTCGTGCACCCCTTCGACGACCCCGACGTCATCGCCGGCCAGGGCACGGTGGCGATGGAGATCCTGCGCCAGCACCAGGGGCCGCTGGACGCCGTCTTCGTGGCCATCGGCGGCGGCGGGCTCATCTCGGGCGTGGCGGCGTACATCAAGGCCGTGCGGCCCGAGGTGCGCGTGATCGGTGTGCAGACCGCCGATTCCGACGCGATGCTGCGCTCGGTGAAGGCCGGCAGGCGCGTGACGCTGTCCGACGTCGGCCTGTTCTCCGACGGCACGGCCGTGAAGCTGGTGGGCGAGGAGACCTTCCGCGTCGCGCGGGCGCTGGTCGACGACTACGTGGTCGTCGACACCGACGCCGTGTGCGCCGCCATCAAGGACGTGTTCCAGGACACGCGCAGCATCCTCGAACCGGCCGGCGCCCTGGGCGTGGCCGCGATCAAGCAGTACGTCGAGACGCACAAGCCCAAGGGCAAGACCTTCGTGGCCATCACCTGCGGCGCGAACATGAACTTCGACCGCCTGCGCTTCGTCGCCGAGCGGGCCGAGTTCGGGGAGCAGCGCGAGGCCTTGTTCGCCGTCACGATCCCCGAGGAGCGCGGTTCGTTCAAGCGCTTCTGCGAACTGATCGGGCCGCGCGCCGTCACCGAATTCAACTACCGCATCTCCGACGCGCAGGTCGCGCACGTCTTCGTGGGCGTGGCCATCGCCCGGCGCGACGAGGCCGACCGCATCGCGCGCAACTTCGAGCGCCACCGCTTCGCCACCGTCAACCTGACCGACGACGAACTGGCCAAGGAACACGTGCGCCACATGGTCGGCGGCCGCAGCGAGCTGGCGCAGGACGAACGCCTGTTCCGGTTCGAGTTCCCCGAGCGCCCGGGTGCGCTGATGCGCTTCCTGGCGGCGCTGCACCCGGGCTGGAACATCAGCCTGTTCCACTACCGCAACCAGGGGGCCGACTACGGGCGCATCCTGGTCGGCATGCAGGTCCCGGCCGGCGAAGAAGCCGGGCTGCGCGAGTTCCTGCGCACGCTCGCCTACCCCTGGGTCGAGGAAACCCGCAACCCCGTGTACCAGCTGTTCCTGCGTTAGCAGCCCGGGCGGGCGGCTCGTTACACTCGGCTTGCCATGGTCACCAGCCGCTCGCTCGTCACGCCCACCTCCAACCCGCTGCTCGAGCGGGCGCTGCGCGACAAGCTGCAACGCCGCAACGAACACGCCGGCGGGCTGGGCGAGCTCGAGCCGCTGGCCGTGCGGCTGGGGCTGATGCAGAACACGCTGAAGCCGCGTTTCCGCGACCCGCAGCTGCTGGTGTTCGCGGCCGACCACGGCCTGGCGGTCGACGGCGTGCAGGGCCCGCAGCGCAAGGGCACGCACGAGATCGTGCAGCAGCTGCTGATGAACCAGCTGCCGCTGACGGTGTTCGCGCGCAGCCAGATGCTGGACGTGGCCGTGGTGGACTGCGGCATCGCCGAGAACCTGCCCGCGCACGACCGGCTGCTGATGCGCAAGATCGCCTACGGCACGCGCAACGCCCGTGTCGCCTCGGCGATGACGCTGGAGCAGGCGCACGCCGGCATGCGCGCCGGCATGGAGATCGGCGACAAGCTGCGCGGCAACATGACGATCTGCGCCGGCATCGGCGTCGGCACGCACGAGAGCGCGGCGCTGGTGCTGTCGCGCCTGACCGACTCGCCGGTGCGCGACCTGATGCTCGCCGGCCCCTCGATGAGCAGCGAGCAGCTGGCGCACCTGATGGTCATCGCCCAGGCCGCGCAGGCGCGCCACCGCGAGGTCAGCGACCCGGTGGAAGTGCTGGCGGCCTTCGGCGGCTTCGAGATCGCGGTGATGGTCGGCGTGATGCTGATGGCCGCCAGCAAGCGCCAGCTGCTGATGATCGACGGCATGGCCGCCTGCGCCGCGCTGATGCTGGCCGCGCGCATCGCGCAGCCCGTCACCGACTACTGCGTGTTCTGCCGCAGCCACAGCCACCGCGGCCTCGACCAGGCACTGAACCTGTTCCGTGCCACCGCGCTGCTGGAGCTGGGCCTGGAAAGCCTGGACGGCACCGGCGCCACGCTGGCCTGGCCGCTGGTGAAGAACGCCGCGGCGCTGCTGACGGAGGTGGCCGACGGCGAAGACCCCGGCCCGTCGCAGCCCCAGCCGCTGGACGAGAACGACGCGCTGCCGCCGTCGCTGTTCGGGCCCGAGGCGCTGTACTGAGTCAGGCGGCGGTCACTCCGTCTGCAACTGCTGCGTGCGGTCGGTGATCGGGGCTTCCTGCGTCGGCTGCGGCGGCGGGGCCAGCGAAGGCAGCGGCACCCGTGCCGGCGGCGTGAACGCGGGGGCCTGGCGCGGCGGAGCCACCCCGGGCGCCATGCCCGGCGGCTGGAAGCCGGCCACCGGCAGCGCCCCGGTGGCGGCGGGCGCCGGCGGGGGGATGTCCAGCGCCACCGACGGCGCGCCATCGCGCGGGCCCAGCGACGCGCCACGCTGCGCCACGGACTGCAGCACGAGGCCGTCTTCGATCTGCGCGCCGATGCGGTAGGCCTTCGGCGGCTGGCCGTCCACCGCGATCAGCGCCACGCCCTCGCGGCTGGCGCCGGCGTGGCGCGGGGCCACCACGCCCAGCAGCTGGAAGCGGCTGCTGGTGGGCACGGGCGCCTCGGCGGGCGCCACGGCATCGGCGCCGAACAGGCGCGACAGGTCGCCGCGCGGGCTGGCTGCCACCACCGCCACGCCCGCGTGCGCAGGCACCGGCTGGCCCGGCACGAACAGCTGCAACGCCCAGTACACGGCACTGGCCGCCACCGCGAGCCAGAGTCCGAACGCCCACCATTTCGCCGTCATCGGACGATTATGATGGAACGCTATCGTGCTCCACGACTCCGACCGGTCCCCAAGGACGACGCCCCCGACCATGACGCTGCACCCTGCCCTGCGCCACCCCCGCCGCCCAGCTTCGCCGAGCCGGCTGCCGTCTGCGGGCTTCACGCTGATCGAGATCATGGTGGTGCTGGTGATCATCGGCGTCCTGGCGGCGCTGATCGTGCCCAACGTGCTGGACCGCGCCGACGACGCGCGTGTGACGGCCGCGCGCACCGACATCAACAACCTGATGCAGTCGCTGAAGCTCTACAAGCTCGACAACCAGCGTTTCCCGAGTGCCGAACAAGGCCTGGAGGCGCTGCGCAGCAAGCCCACGGCGAGCCCGGTGCCGCCGAACTGGAAGCCGTATGTCGAGAAGCTGCCCAACGACCCCTGGGGCCGCCCGTACCAGTACCTGAACCCCGGCGTGAAGGCCGAGATCGATGTCTTCAGCTACGGCGCCGACGGCCAGCCGGGCGGCGAAGGCAACAATGCCGACATCGGTTCCTGGCAGTAGCGGCCGCTTCCCGCGCCGCCGGCGGGCCGGCGCCGCGGCCGGCTTCACGCTGATCGAACTGCTGGTGGTGCTGGCCATCGTGGCCATCGGCGCCGGGCTGGTCTCGCTGGCCATCCGCGACCCGGCCGCCACGCGGCTGGAGGTCGAGGCGGCAAGGCTGGTCGCGCTGCTGGAGAGCGCGCGCACCGAAGCCCGCAGCAGCGGCCTGCAGGTGGCCTGGCTGCCCGGCGACGCAGCGCAGACCGAGGGCTTCCGCTTCACCGGCCTGCCGGCCGCGGCGCAGCTGCCCACGCGCTGGCTGGGCGACGGCATCAGCGCCGAAGTCGTGGGCGCCACCGTGCTGGTGCTGGGCCCCGAGGCCATCCTGCCGCCGCAGCGCGTGGTGCTGCGGCTGTCCGACCAGCGGCTGGAGATCGGCAGCGACGGCCTCGCCGCCTTTGCCGTGGTGGCGCCGGAGACCGCGCCGTGACGCGGCAGGCACGGGCCCGGGCGAGCGCGGGCTTCACGCTGATCGAGGTGCTGGTGGCGCTGGCCATCGTGGCCATCACGCTCGGCGCCGGCATGCGTGCGGCCGGCGCGCTGACCGACAACGCGCAGCGGCTGGCCGACGTCAGCGCCGCGCAGTGGTGCGCCGACAACCAGCTCACCGGGCTGAAGCTGGCGCGGCAGCTGCCGGGCATCGGCGACGCCGACTTCCAGTGCGAGCAGCTCGGCCGCATCTACCGCGGCCAGCTGCGCACCCGCGGCACGCCGAACCCCAACTTCCGCCGCGTCGACGCCGTCGTCACCGACGAAGCCGGTGTGCCGCTGCTGTCGTTGTCCACCGTCCTCTCGCGCTACTGACGCCATGCAGCGCCACCGCGGCTCGGCGTCGCCCCCCCGGACCCGCACGACCGGCTTCACGCTCGTCGAGGTGCTGGTGGCGCTGACCGTGATGGCCGTGCTGACCGGCCTGGCCTGGCGCGGCATCGACGGCATGCTGCGCGCGCGCGACGGCAGCCAGCAGGCGGTGGACCGGGCGGCGCGGCTGAACACCATCCTGTCGCAGTGGCAGCAGGACTTCGCGGCGCTGCACGACAGCGGCAGCGCGCCGCCGCTGGCCTTCGACGGCCAGACGCTGCTGATGACGCGCACCGTGCAGGGCCCGCAGGGCGAAGGCGTGGCGCTGGTGGCGTGGTCGCTGCGCAGCGGGCGCTGGCAGCGCTGGGTGGGCCCGGCCACCACGCGCACGCAGGCGCTGCAGGACAGCTGGCTGCGTGCGCAGCAGCTGCAGGGCAACGAACCCGGCCAGGTGACGCTGCTGGAAGGCGTCGGCGAATGGCAGCTGTACTACTACCGCGGCAACGCCTGGAGCAACTCGCAGTCCAGCGGCAGCATCGTCGCCCCGCCGTCGGCCATCGCCAGCGCGCCGGCGCGCGAGGCCCTGCCCGACGGCGTGCGCCTGGTCGTCACGATCGGCGACGACACCCTCACGCGCGACATCGCGCTCGGTCCCCATGACCGGTAGCGCGGCGCGCGCAGCTCGGCGGCCGCAGCGCGGCGCGGCGCTGCTGCTGGCGATGATCGTCGTCACGCTGGTGGCCACGCTGGCTGCCGGCATGGTGTGGCAGCAGGCGCGCAGCGTGCAGATCGAGGCCGCCGAGCGCAGCGCGGTGCAGTCCGAGTGGATCCTCGGCGGCGCGCTCGACTGGGCACGGCTGATCCTGCGCGAGGACACCCGCACCGGCGGCGCCGACCACCTGGGGGAGCCCTGGGCCACGCCGCTGGCCGAGGCGCGGCTGTCCACTTTCCTGGCCGCCGACCAGGACAACAACGCCGACACCGGCCCCGAGGCCTTCCTCTCCGGCAGCATCACCGACGCGCAGGCGCTCTACAACCTGAACAACCTGATCGCGGCCGACGGCAGCGTCATCGCGGCCGAACTGCGCGCGCTCGAGCGCCTGTGCGACGCCGCCGGCGTGCCCACCGACACGCCGGGCCGCATCGGCGAGGGCCTGCGCGCGGCGCGGGCTGCGGGGTCCAGCGGCACCGAAGACGGCCCGCTGCTGCCCGAACGCGTGGCGCAGCTGACCTGGCTGGGCCTGGACGCGGCCACGGTGGCGCGGCTGGAACCCTACCTGGTGCTGCTGCCGGTGGCGACGCCGGTGAACGTGAACACCGCGTCGCGCGAGGTGCTGCTGGCCGCCATCGAGGGCCTCGACCTGGGCACGGCCGAACGCCTGCTGCAGCGGCGCCAGCGCGCGCCATTCGAGACGCTGGAGGCGATCAAGGCCGAGCTGCCCGAGCCGCTGCAGAAGAACGTCGACGAAAAGCGCGTCAACGTGCGCAGCCTGTACTTCTTCGTCGAAGGCCGGCTGCGGCTGGAAGACCGCGTGCTGCAGCAGCGCTCGCTGGTCGAGCGCCGCGGCGCCGACCGCGGCCTGGAGGTCGTGGCGCTGCAGCGCGAGCGCCGCAGCACCCAGGCAGGGGATCGCTGACCCGCGCGCCCTGCCCCCCCACACAGCGACAATAGGTGCCCATGGCTGTCCTCGTGATCCAGATCCCCCCCCGGCCGCGCCTGGCATCGCGCGCAGCCGGCGAGCCGGCAGAGCCCAGGCCGGCGGCCGAGTTCGACCACGTGCTCAGCAACGACGGCCGCAGCGTGGCCAGCAGTGGCCGCTCGGCGCCGGCCCAGCTGCCCCGGGCCGACACTGTGGTGGCGGTGCTCGCCGACGCCGACGTCGCCTGGCACCGCCTGACGCTGCCCAAGGCACCGGCCTCGCGGCTGCGCGCGGCGCTGGCAGGCATGCTGGAAGAAGGCCTGCTCGACGACGACAGCGCACTGCACCTGGCCGTGCCGCCGCAGGCCGCCGCAGGCCAGCCCGCCTGGATCGCCGCGGTGCACAAGCCCTGGCTGCAGGCCACGCTGGCCAGCCTGGAAGCCGCCGGCCTGGTCGTCGACCGCGTGCTACCGGCGCAGGCGCCCGGCGCCACGGCCCGCGGCCACTTCTTCGCCGACGGCCCGGCCGATGCCGCGCCCACGCTGGCGCTGGCCCATGCCGACGGCGCCGCCGTCGTGCGCGTGGGCGGCACGCTGGCGCGCGCGCTGCTGCCGGCCGATCTGGACGGCGTGCACTGGACGGCCACGCCCGCCGCCGCCGCCGCCGCCGAGCGCTGGCTCGGCCACCCCGTGCGCGTGCTGGGCGAGCCCGAGCGCGCACTGGAAGCGGTGCAGACCGACTGGAACCTGCGCCAGTTCGACCTCGCCTCCCGCCACCGCGGCACGCGCGCACTGCGCGACGCCTGGCGCCGCTTCCTCGGCCCCGACTGGCGACCGGCCCGCATCGGCCTGGCCGCGCTGGTGGCGGTCCAGTTGCTGGGCCTGAACCTCTGGGCCTGGAAGCAGGACCAGGCCCTGGCGGCACGCCGCGCCGAGATGAACGACCTGTTGCGCACGGCGCACCCCGGCGTGCGGGCCATCATCGACCCGCCCGCGCAGATGCAGCGCGAGACCGAGCGCCTGCGCGCGGCCGCCGGTCGGGCCGGCGACGGCGACCTGGAGGTGCTGCTCGGCGCTGCCGCCGCGGCCTGGCCCGACGGCCAGGGCCCGGTGCAGACGCTGCGCTACGAAGGCGGCCGGCTGACGCTGGCGGCGCCCGGCTGGGGTGAGCCGCAGCTGGCGCAGTTCCGCGAACGCCTGCGTCCGGCGGGCTACAGCGTCGAGATGGCGGAAGGCCGTGTCACGCTCGGCCGCAACCTGCGGAGGCCCGCATGAACGCCACCGCCCGCCAGGCAGCGCTCGCGCCGCTGCGCGCCTGGTGGTCGGGCCTGGCGGCACGCGAACGCCAGCTGGTGGCGCTGTGCGCGGCTGTGCTGCTGGCCTTCGGCGCGTGGCTGGTGCTGGTGCAGCCGGCGCTGCGCACCGTGCGCACGGCACCGGCGCAGCTGGACGCGCTGGCAGCGGAGCTGCAGTCGATGCAGTTGCTGGCAGCCGAGGCACGCGAGCTGCGGAACACGCCGCCGGTGAACGTCGAACAGTCCGCTGCCGCGCTGCGCGCCGCCAGCGAGCGCCTGGGCACGAAGGCGCGGCTGTCGCTGCAGGGCGAGCGCGCGGTGCTCACGCTGAACGGCGTCGGCACCGAGGAATTGCGCAGCTGGCTCGGCGAGGTGCGCTCGGGCGCCCGCGCGCGGCCGGTCGAAGCCAGCCTCACGCGCGGCGCGGCCGGCTACAGCGGCAGCATCGTCGTGGCGCTCGGGGGCGCGGCATGAAGCGCTGGTGGGCTGCCGGCGCGGTGGTGGGTGGCGTGGCGGCGCTGCTGGCCTGGGCGCCCGCCGCCTGGCTGGCCGGTGCCGTGGCCAGCGCCACCGGCCAGCGCCTGCAGCTGGCCGACGCCCGCGGCAGCGTCTGGAACGGCAGCGCCGTGGCCGTGCTGACCGGAGGCGTCGGCAGCCGCGACGCCAGCGCCTTGCCCGGGCGCCTGCAATGGTCGCTGGGCCTGGACGGCGCAGCGCTGGCGCTGCGGCTGCGCCAGGCCTGCTGCATCAACGGCGAGTTGCTGCTGCGCCTGCAGGTCGGCGGCGGCGGCGTGCGATTGACGCTGCCGGCCTCCACCGGCGCCGTCGCCCAGTGGCCCGCCAGCTGGCTGGTCGGCCTGGGCACGCCGTTCAACACGCTGCAACCCGGCGGCGTGCTGGCGCTCAGCAGCCGTGGCCTCGTGGCCACCGCGTCACAGGGCCGCTGGCAGATCGACGGCGGCGCCTCGCTGGTGCTCGACGGCCTGTCCTCGCGCATCTCGACGCTCGACACGCTCGGCACCTACCAGCTCACGCTGGTGGGCGGGCAGACCAGCAACCTGCTGCTGTCGACGCTGAAGGGCCCGCTGCGGCTCAGCGGCAACGGCCAGTGGACGGCGGGCAGGCTGCGCTTCCGCGGCGACGCCCGGGCCGACCCCGGCACCGAAGCCGCGCTGAACAACCTGTTGAACATCATCGGCCGCCGTCAGGGCACGCTGGCCGTCCTATCGATCGGATGAGCATGACCTCCCCGCGTCACACCAACGTCTCCCGCCTGGTCTGCCTGGCGCTGGCCGCCGCGCTGGCCGCGCCGCCGCTGCAGGCCCAGCAGCCGCCGCAGACGCAGCAGCGTTCGCGCGCGCCGGTGACGGTGAACTTCGTCAACGCCGACATCGAGGCCGTGACACGCGCCTTCGCCGCGATGATCAACCGCCAGATCGCGGTCGACCCGCGCGTGAAGGGCCAGATCACCGTCTACAGCGAGCAGCCGCAGAGCGTGCCGCAGGCCTACCAGAGCTTCCTCACGGCGCTGCGCGGCCTGGGCTTCGCGGTGGTGGAAAGCGGCGGCCTGCTGAAGGTCGTGCCGGAAGCCGACGCCAAGCTGCAGACCGGCACGGTCTCGATCGGCGAGGTCGGCCCGCGCGGCGACCAGGTCATCACGCAGATCTTCCGCCTGAACTACGAGAACCCGAACAACCTGGTGGCGGTGCTGCGGCCGCTGATCAGCGCCAACAACACCATCAACGCCAACCCGGGCAGCAGCTCGCTGGTGATCACCGACTACGCCGAGAACCTGCAGCGCATCGCGAAGATCATCGCGGCCCTCGACCAGCCGGCCGCGGCCGACCTGGAAGTGGTGCCGCTCGAGCACGCGGTGGCGGTGGACATCGCCCCGCTGGTGCAGCGTCTGGCCGACACCGGCGGCACGGTGGCCGTGCCCGGCGCGGCCGCCGGCGCCGGCGGCACCAGCGTGGTGGCCGACGGGCGCAGCAACTCGCTGATCGTGCGCGCGCCCAACGCCGCGCGCATGGCCGTGGTGCGCGCCACCATCGCCAAGCTCGACCGCCCCTCCACCGCCATCGGCCCCGGCGGCGGGCTGTGGGTGGTGCACCTGAAGAACGCCGATGCCGTGAAGCTGGCGACCGTGCTGCGTGCGGCCTTCGCCGGCACTGGCGGCACGGGCGGCAGCGGCGGCGCTTCCACCGGCCTGGCGTCCGCGCTGCAGACGCAGCAGACCAGCCCCAACATCGGCGCCTCGCGCAGCGACGCCGGCAGCACCGCGGCCGGCGCGTCGCCGCAGGCCACGGCGCCGGTCACGGCCTCGGGCCAGCCCACCACGGGCGGTTTCATCCAGGCCGACCCGGCGACCAACTCGCTCATCATCACGGCGCCCGAGCCGCTGTACAAGCAGGTGCGCGCGATGGTCGACCAGCTCGACTCGCGCCGCGCGCAGCTGTACATCGAGAGCATGATCGTCGAGGTCTCGGGCGGCAACGAGGCCGACTTCGGCTTCCAGTGGCAGGGCCTGCTGGGCCAGAGCGGCGACAGCACCGGCCTGGTGGCCGGCACCAACTTCGGCACCACCGGCAACCTGGTGCAGATCGACGCCACCGGCATCGCCGCGGGGCTGGGCCAGGGCCTGAACGTCGGCGTCATCCGCCGTTTCGCCGGCGCCTACGGGCTGGCGGCCATCGCCAACCTGCTGCAGAGCCAGACCAACACCAACATCGTCTCGACCCCGAACCTGATCACGCTCGACAACGAAGAGGCCAAGATCGTCGTCGGCGAGAACGTGCCCTTCATCACCGGCCAGTTCACCAACACCGGCGGCACCTCGACGACGAGCCCGTTCCAGACCATCGAGCGCAAGGACGTCGGCATCACGCTGCGCATCCGGCCGCAGGTGGGCGAAGGCGGCACCGTGCGCATGGTGATCTACCAGGAACAGAGCAGCGTCATCAGCACCAGCAGTGCCGGCCCGTCGACGACCAAGCGCTCGATCGAGTCGCAGGTGGTGGTGGAAGACGGCCAGATCATCGTGCTCGGCGGCCTGATCGAGGACCGCTTCGTCGAGACCCGCACCAAGGTGCCGCTGCTCGGCGACATCCCGTGGCTGGGCGCGCTGTTCCGCAGCGAGAGCCGCGAGAAGCGCCGCACCAACCTGATGGTGTTCCTGCGCCCGATCGTGATGCGCGACGCCGACAGCACCACGCGCTTCTCGGTCGACCGCTACGACCAGATGCGCAGCCGCCAGACGGCGGCGCAGCCCGAACACAGCTACGTGGCGCCGATCAACGAGGCGCCGGTGCTGCCGCAGCTGCCCGCGTTCCCGAGCGCACCGGCGCGCACGGCGGTGAAGCCCGCGCCCGAGATGGCCGACCCCGGCCAGCCGAAAGCACCCTGACATGATGCCCCCGAGCTCACTGCGTTCGCTTCCCCCCGTGGGGGCCGTCAGGCCCTTCGGAACGGCCGGGCGGTCCTGACATGGGCAGCCGCCACCCCCTGCCCTACGCCTTCGCGAAGGCGCACACGCTGCTGCTCGAAGACGACGGCGAGCAGCTCGTGCTGTGGGCCGCCGAGACGACCTCGCCGGCCGCGCTGTCGGAAGTGACGCGGCTGTTCGACGTGGCCGGCTTCGAGCGCGAGCCCGCGGCCACGCTGGGCCAGCGCATCGCCGCCGCCTACGCCGGCAGCGAGAGCAGCGCCGCCGCGGTGATCGGCGAGGTCGAGAGCGGCGTGGACCTGAGCCGCATGATGCAGGAGCTGCCGGCGGTGGAGGACCTGCTGGAAGCCGCCGACGACGCGCCCATCATCCGCATGCTCAACGCGCTGCTGACGCAGGCCGCGAAGGACGGCGCCAGCGACATCCACATCGAGCCCTACGAACGCAGCAGCGCGGTGCGCTTCCGCGTCGACGGCACGCTGCGCGAGGTGGTGCAGCCCAACAAGGCGCTGCACGCGGCGCTGATCAGCCGGCTGAAGATCATGGCCGAGCTCGACATCGCCGAGAAGCGCCTGCCGCAGGACGGCCGCATCTCGCTGCGCATCGGCGGCCGCGCCATCGACGTGCGCGTGTCCACGCTGCCCAGCGCGCACGGCGAACGCGCGGTGCTGCGCCTGCTGGACAAGACCGAGAGCAAGTTCACGCTCGAGGGCCTGGGCATGAGCGGCGACGTGCTCTCGGCCTTCGACCGCCTGATCCAGCAGCCGCACGGCATCGTGCTCGTCACCGGCCCCACCGGCTCGGGCAAGACGACCACGCTGTACGCCAGCCTGGGCCGCGTCGACACCAGCACCACCAACGTGCTGACGGTGGAGGACCCGGTGGAATACGAGCTGGCAGGCATCGGCCAGACGCAGGTCAACCCGAAGATCGACCTCACGTTCGCGAAGGCGCTGCGCGCCATCCTGCGCCAGGACCCCGACGTCATCATGATCGGCGAGATCCGCGACCATGAAACGGCCCAGATCGCGATCCAGGCCTCGCTGACCGGCCACCTGGTGCTGGCCACCGTGCACACCAACGACGCCCCCAGCAGCGTGACGCGGCTGATCGACATGGGCGTCGAGCCCTTCCTGCTCAGCAGCACGCTGCTGGGCGTGCTGGCGCAGCGCCTGGTGCGCAAGCTCTGCCCCGACTGCAAGCGCCAGGGCGAGGACGGCCGCTGGCACCCGGTGGGCTGCGCCCGCTGCAGCCACACCGGCTACAAGGGCCGCACCGGCGTGTACGAGCTGATGACGGTGGACGAAGGCATGCAGACCCTGGTGCACAACCGCGCGCCCGAGCAGGACCTGGTGGCCGCGGCGCGCCGCGGCGGCCTGCGCTCGATGCGCGAGGACGGCGAGCGCCTGGTGCGCGAAGGCATCACCTCCGCCGAAGAAGTGATCCGCGTGACCCGGGACTAGACCGCTCCCATGCCTGCCTATCGATTCGAAGCCCTCGACGCCGCCGGCAAGTCGCAGACCGGCCTGGTCGAGGCCGACAACGCCAAGGCCGCGCGCACGCAGCTGCGCACGCGCAACCTGGTGCCGCTGGGCGTCACGCCCGTCACCGCCGCCAGCAGCGATGGCGCCGCGCCGCGCTTCAAGGGCCGGGTCTTCGGCGCCACCGGCCTGGCCGTGTGGACGCGCCAGCTCGCGGGCCTGGTCGGCTCGGGGCTGCCGCTGGAGCGCGCGCTCACGGCGCTGGCCGATGAATCGGAAGACCAGCGCCAGCGCGAGCTGCTCGCACACCTGCGCAGCGAGGTCAACGCCGGCAGCCCGTTCGCGCGCGCGCTGGCCACCGCGCCGCGCGAGTTCGACGACGTCTACCGCGCCGTGGTCGCCGCCGGCGAGCAGAGCGGCGCGCTCGGCCCGGTGCTGGAGCGCCTGGCGACCGACCTCGAAGAACGCCAGGCGCTGCGCGGCAAGCTGCTGGGCGCGATGCTGTACCCGGCCATCGTGTCGGTGATCGCGCTGGTCATCGTGATCTTCCTCGTCACCTACGTCGTGCCGCAGGTGACCTCGGTCTTCACCAGCTCCAAGCGCGCGCTGCCGGCGCTGACGGTGGCCATGCTGGCCGTCAGCGGTTTCGTGCGGCACTGGGGCTGGGCGGTGGCGCTGCTGGCGGCAGGCGGCGTGGGCGGATTCGTGCTGATGCGGCGCAACGAGGCCTTCCGCGAACGCAGCGACGCCAGCTTCCTGCGGCTGCCGCTGGTGGGCCGGCTGGCGCGCGGCTACAACGCGGCGCGTTTCGCCGGCACGCTGGCGATGCTGGCCGGCGCCGGCGTGCCCATCCTGAAGGCCTTGCAGGCCGCGGCCGAGACGCTGGGCAACCGCGCGATGCGCGCCGACGCGATGGACGCGCTGGTGCAGGTGCGCGAAGGCGCGCCGCTGGCCAGCGCGCTGGCAGGCAAGAAACGCTTCCCGGGGCTGCTGGCGATGTTCGCGCGGCTGGGCGAGCAGACCGGCCAGCTGCCGGTGATGCTGGCGCGCGCCGCGTCGCAGCTGGCGGCCGAGGTGCAGCGTCGCGCGATGGCAGTGGCCACCATCCTGGAACCGCTGCTGATCGTCGGCATGGGTGTGGTGGTGCTGGTCATCGTGCTGGCGGTGCTGCTGCCCATCATCCAGCTCAACACCTGGGTCAAGTAGGCCCCGGCGCTGCAACGAACGAAACACGGCCGGGCGGGCGGCTGAAGCGGGGTTGAAACGGCGGCCGGGCATCGTGGCGGCTCGTCACACCGCTTCACGAAGGACCCCCGCCATGACCCCCGAGCAGATCACCCTCGTCCGCAGCAGCTTCGCCCGTGTCGTGCCGGTGGCACGCAGCACCGCCGCGCTGTTCTACGCCCACCTCTTCGAGGCCCAGCCGGCGCTGCGTGCGCTGTTCAAGGGCGACATGGACGACCAGGGCGCGAAGCTGCTGCAGATGATCGGCGCCGCCGTCGGCCTGCTCGACAAGCCGCAGACGCTGCTGCCGGTGCTGCGCCAGCTGGGCGCGCGCCACGGCGGCTACGGCGTGCAGCCGGCGCACTACGACGCCGTCGGCACGGCGCTGCTGAAGACGCTGGCCCAGGGCCTGGGCCCGCACTTCGACGCCGCCACGCGCGAGGCCTGGACCACGATGTACACGCTGGTCGCGACCACCATGATCGACGCCGCCGAGCAGGCCGCCGCAGCGTTGACGCCGCCGCAGCCGGCACCGGCCGCCGTCACCGCCTGAACGCTGCCGCGCTCAGGCCGCCAGCACGGCCTGCACCGCGGCCAGCAGGTCGGCGCGCGCGAAGGGCTTGTCGAGGCTGGCGCAGCGCGTCTCGCGCAGGAATCGCTGCGCCTGCGGCGACAAGGTGTCGCCGGTCACGAACAGCATGCGCCGCGCCAGCGCCGGGTGCTGCGTGCGCACTGCGCGCCACAGCGCGGCGCCGTCCATGCCCGGCATGTGCAGGTCGGAGACGATGGCGTCGAAGCGCGCGGCCTGCAGCAGTTCCAGCGCCACCGCGCCCGACTCGGCGGTGGCGACCTCGTAGCCGGCGCCTTCCAGCATCGATCGCATCACGTCGGCGATCTCGTCCTCGTCGTCCACCACCAGCAGCCGTGCCTGCGCGGCGGGCTCGGCGGGGTCCAGCGGCATGCTGGCCGTGCTGTCGCGGGCCTCGCCGCTGATCGGCAGGCTGAGGCGGAAGGCGGCGCCGCCGCCGTCGCTGCCGTCGCGTTCGAGCACCAGGTCGCCGCCGTGCTCGCGCAGCATCGAGCGCGACACCGAGAGGCCGAGCCCGGTGCCCAGGCCCTCGGCCTTGGTCGTGAAGAAGGGCTCGAAGATGCGCGTCTGCACGCCCTGCGGCACGCCGGGCCCGGTGTCGGCCACGCGCAGCCAGACGCGCTGCGCGCGGTTCTCGCGCCGCGGCTCCACGCCGGTCTGCAGCGTGATGCGGCGCGGCCGCGCGGCATCGCCGCCGGCCAGCGCCTGCTGCGCGTTGACGACCAGGTTCAGCAGCACCTGGCCCACCTGGTCGCCGTCGGCCATCACCTCGGGCAGCGGCTCGGCCAGCTCCAGCACGATGGCGATGCCGTGGCTGCGCAGCGTGTAGCCCAGCATCTCGGCGGCAGCGCGCGCCAGGTCGTTCAGCTGCACCGGCGCACGCTGCTGCGGGCGCTGCCGTGCCATGTTCAGGAAGGTGCGCACGATGCGGCCGCAGCGTTCGGCGGCCTCGCGGATGCGCTGCGCATCGGCCTGCAGCGCCGTGCCCTCGGTCTTCTCCTCCAGCAGGCTGGCGCGGCCCATCACGATGGCCAGCGGGTTGTTCAGCTCGTGCGCCACGCCGGCCAGCAGGCTGCCCATCGCGGTGAGCTTCTCGCTCTGGCGCAGCGCGTCGCGCTGGCGCTCGATCTGCCCGGCACTCTCGACGCGCTCGGTGATGTCGCTCATCGAGGCGGTGTAGTGCACGACGCCGTCGAGCTCGGTGCGGAAGAGCACCATCTCCATCGGGAACTCGCTGCCGTCGCGGCGCAGCGCCGTCATCTGCACGCGCCGGCCCATCACGCGCGGCGCGCCGCCGGCGGCCATGCGCGCCATGCCCGCGGCATGGGCAGCGCGGTGCTGCGGCGGCACGATCAGCGCACCCACCTCCAGCCCCAGCACCTCGGCGCGGCTGCGGCCGAACATGGCCTCGGCCGCGGGGTTGAACTCGACGATGCGGCCCTGGCCGTCGGTGCTGACGATGCCGGCGATGGCGTGGTCGATGATGGCGGCCTTCAGCGCCTCGGTCTGGCGCCCGTGCTGCTGCAGCTCGCGCTGGCGCCGGAAGGTCTCGGTGACGGCGGCGATCCAGCCCTGCCAGCGCCCGCCGAGCCGCGGCACCGGCGCCTCGGCATCGGCCGACAGCGCCCGCAGGTAGTCCAGGATGGCCAGCGCCGGACGCACGAAGCTGCGCTGCAGCGCCCACTGGCCGGCCACGATGCTGGCCAGCAGTGCCAGCGCCAGCAGCAAGTTGGGCACGATGGTGGGCAGCACGCGCGCGCGCAGCGCGTGTTCGGGCGTGGCCTGCACGTAGACCCAGGGCGAGCCGATGCGCACCGCCGCCGTCAGCAGCCAGCCGGCCTCGCGGTGCACGTGGTCGGGACCGAACAGCGTGGCGTCGAGGTCCGGCCGGCCGAGGCCTGCGGGCAGCCGGCCGACCAGCGGCGCCAGCACCGGCGTGTCGGCCAGTCCGGGCTGGCCGGGCGCAGCCAGCGGCTGCTGCGAGTCGGCCAGCACGTTGCCGCGCACGTCGGTGATCCACACGCGCACGCCGTCGGCGCCGGCCTCCGGCGCCGCCGTCCATTGCGTGATGCGTGTCTGCAGATCGTCGAGCCGGAAGTCCAGGCTGACCTCGCCGCGGTAGCGGCCGTCGACCACCACCATCGCGCCGTGCGACATCACGAGCTGGCCGTTGAGCTGGCTCACGTAGGGCGGGCCCCAGAACACGGTGTCCTCGGGGTCCTGCGCCAACGCCTGCACCGAACGCTGCACGGCACGCTGGCGCGGCGCGTCGATGGCCTGCAGGCTGGGTGCGCCCATCGACTGCAGGATGCGCGTGCTGTCGATCCACGGGTAGCCGAACGAGGTGTTGACCTCGGCCGCGGCGAACCAGGTGGCCTCGAAGCCGGGCGCGCGCTCGTGCACGATGCGCGCCAGCTCGACGAAGCCCTGCGCCCGCCGCAGCCAGGTGGCGTCGGGCGCGCTGCCGTCGGGCGCCGCCCACCAGACCTGGCCGAAACGCGCGCGCTGCGCCGCGTCCGCCGTGTCCAGCGACCAGCCGTCGTCACGACCGTCGGCCAGCCGCGGCTGCAGCGCCTGGCGCAGCGCCGGGCCGCCGTCGGGCGGGTCGTGCCAGCGCTGCTCCATCAGCGCGCGCAGGTCCTGCACGTGCGCCATCGCCGGGCGCACCACGGCTTCGAGCTCCTGGGCGCGCTCCTGGGCGCGGCGCAGCAGGTCGCGCTCGGCGTCCTGCATGCGCTGCTGGTACTGCAGCACCGTCAGCACCGCCAGCAGCAGCAGCACCGGCACCAGCAGCGCCCACAGCAGGCGCCGCGCCGCGCGCAGGGTGCCGGCGCCGGGATCGGTCACCGGAGCCCCTTGCCGAACGGGGGCGTCCGACCATCCCCCGCGGGGAACGATGGCCGCGCCGTCATCCGGTGACGAACACGTAGCCCACGTTGCGAACGGTCTTCAGCACCTCGGGCTTGTCGGGGTTGCGCTCGATCTTGCGGCGCAGCCGCATGATGCGCAGGTCGATGGAGCGGTCGAACACGTCCCAGCCGCGGTTGTGCGCCTGCTCCATGATGGTGTCGCGCGTCAGCGGCCGGTTCGGGTGGCGCGCGAACAGCGCCAGCAGGTCGAACTCGGCGGCGGTGATCTCGATCTCCGCGCCGTCGGCGGCAACGAGCCGGCGCGTGTCGATGTCGAGCCGGCAGGCGCCGAACGCCACCTGCCGGGTGTCGGCGGCCGGCGGCGCCGGGGCGACGGCCGCTGGCGCCGGCTGCTGCAGCCGGCGCAGCAGCGCACGCACGCGCGCCAGCACCTCGCGCAGCTCGAACGGCTTGGGGATGTAGTCGTCGGCGCCGAGTTCCAGGCCGACGATGCGGTCCACTGCCTCGCCGGCGGTCGTGAGCATCACCAGGCCGGTGCGCGGGTGGGCTTCGCGCATCCAGCGCGCCAGCGCCAGCCCGTCCTCGCCGGGCATGTGCACGTCCAGCAGCGCCAGCTGCGCCGGCTGCGCGGCGAGCCAGGCGCGGGCCTCGGCGGCGTCGGCGGCCAACGCGACCTGGAAACCGTGGCGGCCGAAGTACTCGCCCAGCAGCGTGCGCAGCTCGGGTTCGTCGTCGACCACCAGCAACGTGGGGGAAACCTGGGTAGGCGCCATCGGCTGCGCTCCGGATGCCGCCAACGCGGCGCGCGCATCATAGCCAGCAGGGCGACCGAAGGCCGATGGATGGGACGGCGTGTGGAGCGGCGTGTGCATGCAGCGCATGCTGCCGCGCAGGCGTTTCAGCCGTGCCTCGCCCGCGTTTCGATTGTTTCAGCGGCGCGCTGACGCGCCCCGGGGAGTGCCCGTCAGGCGAACACGGCCAGGCCAGCGCCGGCCAGCACCAGCAGCAGCGGCGCGAACACCAGCGCCAGCGTCGGCAGCAGGCGCCCCGACCCGCGGGCGGCCGGCGCGGCGGCCGCCGGCCACGCGGCCAGGTCCTCGGCGAAGGCCTCGCTGCGGTAGCTGGGGGCGAACACGGGCTCGGCGGCACGCGGCCGGCGGTCTTCCAGCGCCGCCGGCAGTTCGTGCAGGGTGTCGGCGCGCAACAGCAACGGGTGGTTCATCGGCCTCTCCTTGAGCAGTCGCAGCGGGTGCAGCCACCGCACCCGCCCTGGCACTGTGGCCGCCGCAGGTTTCACGCGTGCGTCAGACCTGCGACAAAGCTGTTGCAAACGTATCGGCAGGCGCGCAACTTGCTGAAGGCCGTTGCGAAACCGTGGCCGAAGGACCGAAGCCAACAGGCGGTGAAAACCCCCGCTGCTCAGGGCTTGCCAGCCGCCCCGGCATGCTTGAATGATTCCAGCGTTGCCTGAAGCGTCGCTTTTGACAGGAGAGTTGTGCATGCAGACCACGTCGCACGATCTGGTTCCCGTGACGGCGGCCGACCCGGGCGGCCGCATCCCGATCGCCCGCATGCGCAGCCTGTACCGGCTGCACGAGGTCGAGAAGCGCATGGCGCGGCTGCCGGCCAAGGAACACGAATCGCTGCGCAGCACCTACGAACGCATGCTCGAGAAGGGCGCGGACCGCTTCCAGGTCAAGCCCTCGGGCCTGCCGGCCATGGAACACCTGTACGACGAGCTGCCCAACTTCAGCGAGGTGCTCGACGACCTGAAGCGCCAGCTCGCGCTGTGCCAGGACAGCCGCGACGCGCTGGAGATCACGCCGATGCTGCTGCTGGGGCCGCCGGGCATCGGCAAGACGCACTTCGCCCGCGAGGTGGCCGAGCTGCTCGGCACGGGCCTGGGCTTCATCTCGATGAGCTCACTCACCGCCGGCTGGGTGCTCAGCGGCGCGTCCAGCCAGTGGAAGGGCGCGCGCCCGGGCAAGGTGTTCGAGACGCTGGTCGACGGCCAGTACGCCAACCCGGTGATGGTGGTCGACGAGATCGACAAGGCCCGCGGCGAACACGCCTACGACCCGCTGGGCGCGCTGTACAGCCTGCTCGAGCACGACACCGCCGGCGCCTTCACCGACGAGTTCGCCGAGGTGCCGATCGACGCCAGCCAGGTGATCTGGGTCGCCACCGCCAACGACGAGCGCAGCATCCCCGAGCCCATCCTGAACCGCATGAACGTGTTCGAGGTGCGCAGCCCCGACTTCGACGCCGCACGCTGCATCGCGCTGCGCCTCTACCAGCAGTTGCGCAGCAAGCACGACTGGGGCCGGCGCTTCGACGAGGCGCCGGGCGATGCGGTGCTCGACCGCTTCGCCACGATGGCGCCGCGCGAGATGCGCCGTGCCTGGATGACGGCGTTCGGCAATGCCCGGCTGGCCGGCCGCGGCAGCATCGAGCTGGCCGACCTGCCCGAGGCCCACGGCAAGCGCGGGCCGATCGGCTTCATGCAGTAGCCGCCCAGGCGCGGTTCAGGCGGCCGCGGCCTCCAGCAGCGGCGCGTCGGCCCGGCGCACGGTGCCCTTGCCCGCCTGCTTGCCGGCGTACATCGCGGCGTCGGCCCGGCGCAGCAGCGCCACGGCGTCGCCGCCGTCGTCGGGTGCCAGCGCGAACCCCACGGTCAGCCCGACCTGGCACCGCACGCCCTGCACGACGAACGGCGCCTCGAACGCCGCCACCAGCTTGCGGCCCAGCGCCCAGGCATCGGCCTCGCCGCCCAGGCCGCGCGCCAGCACCACGAATTCGTCGCCGCCCAGGCGCGCGACGCTGTCGCTGTGGCGCAGCTCGCGGCGCAGCCGGTCGGCCGCGGCTGCCAGCAGCGCGTCGCCGGCGTCGTGGCCGTGCTGGTCGTTGACGGCCTTGAAGCCGTCGAGGTCGAGCAGGTAGACGGCCAGCAGCTGCTTGCGGCCGGCCTGCGGCAGCGCGGTGGCCAGCTCCGCTTCCAGGCTGCGGCGGTTGGGCAGGCCGGTGAGCGCATCGGTGTGCGCCAGCGTGCGCAGTGCCTCGCTCTCGACCCGCGCGCGGTCGGCGCTGCGGTGCAGCGACTGCACGCGCAGGCCCAGCACCAGCATCCAGGTCGACATCTCGGCCAGCGCCGAGAAGGCGTAGAAGTGCTGCGCCGGCAGCGTGGGTTCGATGAACCCGCGCAGCAGCGCAGCCATCACCACCGCGCCCGTCACGTAGCAGGCCCAGCCGGCCAGCATGTAGACGGCCACGCGCTCGCCGCGGCGCACGTGCAGCACCAGCAGCGGCAGGGCCACCGCGGTCGACGCCAGCCCGAGCACGGTGGCCAGCGTCTGCAGCAGCGGGTAGGCGGCCAGGCCCAGCGGCGCCATCAGCAGGCTGGCCAGTGCCGCCCAGCCGATGCCGCGCAGCGCCAGGTCGCCGCTGCGGCTGAGCGCGCGCGTGTCCAACGAGCCGCGCAGGAAGGCCGCCGCCGCCGCGACCGCCACCAGCACCGCCAGCGGCGCGATCTGCTGCGACAGCTGCGGCCAGTCGCGCCACAGGTACTGCGGGCCGAGCCCGAAGTACGAGACCAGGAACACCACGTTGCCGCCCACGAGCAGCGCGTACTGCAGGAAGATGCGGTCGCGCAGGCTGAGCCAGTGCGCCAGGCTGTAGACCAGCATGCACAGGGCCAGCCCGATCAGCAGCCCCTGCAGCAGTTGCACCCCGGCCTCGTGCGCCGTGAAGTTCTCCAGCGTGCGCAGCGTCACCGGCACCACCATCGAGCTGCTCGAGCGCACGCGCAGCAGCAGGTCGTGCCCGCCGGGGTCCAGCAGCAGCGCCACGGCGTGGCTGCGCGACGGCAGCGGCCGCGCCGCGAACGGCAGGTCGTTGCCCAGCCGGTGCCGCTGCAGCACCTGCGCGCCACGCACGACGAAGACGTCGATGTGGTTCAGCGCCGGGTAGCCGATCTCCAGCACGCGCCGCACGCTCGTGGTGCCTGGCACGTGCACCGGGATGCGCAGCCACACCGTGGCGTCGACGCGGCCCAGGTTGGACGGCGTGCCCAGCGGCACGCGGAAGTCGCCGCGGCGCGCGAGCACGGCGTCGACGCCGAGCGTGTGCCCGGGGTCGGCCAGCAGCGACACCGCGGGCCAGGCCGGGATGGCCGCGCGCTCGTCCAGGTGCAGCGGCTGCACGGCGGCCGCCGCGCTCCGGGCCGGCCCGACCAGGAACGCCAGCAGCCAGCAGAAGATCAGCAAGCGCACCATCGTGCGTCTGTTGTCGGCAGCGCCCGTGCACGACTTGAGAGGTACACACCCCGGCGCCGGCGCCAGAATCGGTGCCATGCCCGACCTGCGCCTGCCCGACGCCCGCCGCCGCACCACCACCCTGCTCGCCGCCAGCCTGCTGCTGGCAGCGCTGCCCGCGGCGGCCGATCGGCCCAAGGTCGGCCTGGTGCTCGGCGGCGGCGGGGCGCGGGGCGCGGCGCACATCGGCGTGCTGGAGGTGCTGGACCGCCTGCGCGTGCCGGTGGACTGCGTGGCCGGCACCAGCATGGGCGCGCTGGTGGCCGGCGCCTGGGCGGCCGGCCTGAGCCCGGCCGACATGCGCCGCGAGCTGCAGGCCGCCGACTGGAACGACATGTTCCTCGACAACCCCGACTTCACCGAGCAGAGCGTGCGCGCCAAGCGCCTGTCGCAGCGCTTCCTGCCGGGCAGCGAGAGCGGCATCACCAGCCGCGGCCTGGTGGCGCCGCCGGGCGTGGTGGCGGGGCAGAAGATCAAGCTGTTCTTCAACCAGCTGGTGCGCGCCGACGCGGGCGAGCGCGACATCGCGCAGCTGCCGTTGCCGCTGTCCATCATCGCCACCGACATCGGCACCGGCCAGCGCGTGGTCTTCCGCGACGGCAGCCTCACGCAGGCCATGCGCGCGAGCATGTCGGTGCCCGGCCTGCTGGCCCCGCTGCAGGTGGGCGAGCGCAAGCTGGTCGACGGCGGGCTGGTGGACAACGTGCCGGTGCGCGAGGTGCGCGAACGCTGCGGCGCCGAGGTCGTGATCGCCGTCAACGTCGGCTCGCCGCTGCTGAAGGCCGAGGACGTGACCGGACTGCTCACCGTCACCGCCCAGGTCGTGGCGCTGCTGACCGAGCAGAACGTCGCGCAGTCGCTGGCCACGCTGACGCCCAACGACGTCTACCTGCAGCCCGACCTGGGGCCGATCACGGCCGGCGACTTCGCCCGCCACGCCGAGGCCGCCGACCGCGGGCGGGCAGCCGCCGAAGCCGCCACCGCCGCGCTGCAGCGGCTGTCGGTGCCCGAGGCCGCCTACGCCGCGTGGCGCCGCCGCCTGGCCGACCACCGGCCGCAGGAACGGCGCGTCGACGCCATCGAGATCACCGGGCTGTCGCGCGTGAACCCGGAGGTGGTGGGCCGCCACCTGCAGCAGCGCACCGGCGAACCGCTGGACACCACGGCGCTGAACCGCGACTTGCTGCGCGCCTACGGCGACGGCTGGTTCGAAGGCGTGGACTACACGCTGCTCACGCAGCACGGCCGCAACGTGCTGCGCATCATGCCGCTCGAGAAGCCCTGGGGCCCGGACTTCCTGCGCCTGGCCGTGAACCTGAACTCCAACCTCAGCCAGGGGTCGAGCTACGCGCTGCGCGCGGCCTACCAGAAGACCTGGCTGAACCGCCTGGGGGGCGAGCTGCTGGTGGGCGGCGAGATCGGCAGCAACACCGGCGCCGGCATCGAGTTCTACCAGCCGCTCGATGCGCGCCAGCGCTTCTTCGTCGAGGTCGTGGCGGGCTACCGGCGCAGCCGGCTGGACATCTTCCTCGACGACAACCGCGTCGCCGAATACAGCATCGGCAGCGGCAACACCGATCTGCTGCTGGGCAGCAACCTGGGCCTGCTGGGCCAGGCGCGCGTGGGCTGGCGCAGCCTGCACTACAAGGCCCGGCGCGACACCGGCGAGCCGCAGCTGCCCGACTTCTCGGTGCGCGACCGCGGCTGGCTGGCCGAGCTGGAGCTGGACCAGCGCAACGGCCTGTACTTCCCCAACCGCGGCTGGTCGCTGCGGGCGGGCTGGTTCGAATCCGCGACGCAGGACTACGGCAAGCTCACGCTCGAAGGCCGTGCGGCGCGGCAGCTGGGCCCCTGGGTGCTGGCCTCGCGCGTGGCGCTGACGACGTCGCCGCGCGGCCGGCTGCCGCTGAACGACCCGGGCTCGCTGGGCGGCTTCCTGAACCTGTCGGCGTTTGCCAGCGGGCAGCTGCTGGGCGACGACGTGCGCTACGGCCACGTGCGCGGCGAACACATCATCGGCCGGCTGCCGCTGGGCCTGCGCGGCGACATGCGCCTGGGCCTGGCGCTCGAGGCCGGCAAGCTGGGCACGCGCTACACCGAGGTCAACCGCCGCGGCTGGCTCAACTCGAGCACCGTGTACCTGGGCGGCGAGACGCCGATCGGCCCGGTCTACCTGGGCGTGGGGCACTCCACGCAGGGCGCCACCAACGCCTACCTCTTCATCGGCACGCCCTGACGAGCGGCATCTGGGCGCGCGGCGGTCACACGCTGCCGTCTTCGCCGCTGTCGGGCTCTTCCTCGATCCAGCTCTCGAACAGCGTGTAGGCCACCGCCAGCACCACCGGGCCGACGAAGATGCCGACCAGGCCGAAGGCGAACAGCCCGCCGATGACGCCGACGAAGATCAGCAGCAGCGGCAGGTCGGCGCCGAGGCGGATCAGCACCGGGCGGATGAAGTTGTCCAGCGTGCCCACCACCACCGACCACACGACGAGGAACACGCCCCAGCCGGTGTCGCCGTTCCACAGCGTCCAGATGGCCGCCGGCAGCAGCACCGGCACCGCGCCCACCTGCGCGATGCAGAGCATGAACATCAGCGCCGTCAGCAGGCCGGCAAACGGGATGCCGGCGATCACGAGCCCGAGCCCGCCCAGCACCGCCTGCACCACGGCCGTGACGCCCACGCCCAGCGCGACACCGCGGATCGCGTCGCGCGCCAGCGCCACCGCGCCCTCGCCGCGCGCGCCGCCCAGGCGGCGCGCGAAGCGCCGCACCTGGCGCCCGGCGGCCTCGCCATAGGCGTACATCACGGCCGCCAGCGCCACCGTCATCAGGAACTGCAGCAGCACCACGCCAACACTGCCGACCTCGGCCACGAACCAGCGCGTGATGCCGCCGGCGTAGGGCTGCAGCCGCGGCAGCAGCCCTTCGAGGCCGGCCGCGACGGTCTGCTCCCACAGCGCCACCAGGCGCTCGCCGATCAACGGCAGGCCCGCCAGCCAGGCCGGCGCGGTGGCCGGCACGCGCATCTCGGTGACGGCGCGGGCCCAGCCGACGATCAGCTCGGCGTTGTCGGCCAGCGTCACCAGCGTCAGCGTCAGCGGCACCGCGAACAGCAGCAGCAGCGCCAGCGTCATCACCGTCACCGCGGCCCAGCGCCGCCCGCCCAGCCGCTCCTGCACGCGCAGCAGCAGCGGCCAGGTGGTGACGACGACCATCGTGGCCCAGATGGTGGAGCCCAGGAAGGGGCGCAGGATCCACAGCGAGCCGCCGATCAGCAGGCCCAGCACCAGCACCGACAGCAGGTGGCGCGTGAGGTCGGCGGCCTTCAAGCGCACCCCGCCCGCGTTGCGATGCGTCTCACCGCGGCTTCTCGGCGTAGGGCTCGACCGCCACCGCCTCGATGCGGTAGCTGCTGGCGCCCATGTACGAGTCGGTCTTGGTGGTGGCCAGCGTGCCGCTGATCCACACCGCGTCCATCGAGCGGATCCTGGCCGCGCTCTTGGGCAGCACGTGGATGATCTGGTTGGCCGGCGGCGGCGGGCTGTGCACGCAGGCGCCGAAGTACGGCACCAGCAGGAATTCCTTGACGCCTTCGGGTGTCTCTTCCAGCGGCACCACGAAGCCCGGGATGCGCACGGCCTGGCCGGTGAACGCCGGATTGGTGGGCGCGTTGTCCCACACCTCGCGCAGCCGCTTCATCATCGCGTTGGCACGCGGGTCGCCGTCGACCATGCTGTTCAGGTCCAGGCCCTTGAACTCCTTCATCGGGTCCCAGTCCTTGGGCACGAGTTCGTCCCACGAGATGGTCTTGAAGGCCGCCGCCTTGCCGGCTGCGGCGGCCGCCGGCTTGGAGCCGCCCAGCGCCGGGCCCGGCACCGGCACGCCGTCCCTGGGCTGGGCGAGCGCCGCGCCGCAGGCCGCGCCGACGGCGACGACGAGCAGGCGGGCGAGAGCGATGGCGAACACGGAGGTCTGGCGCATGGGGATCGCTTCTGGGGTTAGCTGCGTGGGGACAGGCCGTCGGCCAGCGACAGGCGGTACGCACGCCATCCCGGCACGAGGCTGGCAAGCATACCCGCGGCCAGCACGGCGGTCAGAAGTCCCCATTGCACCAGCGTCGGCGCCGACAGCTGCAGGCCGATGCCGAAGCGCGCCTGCACCCAGGGCCCGGCCAGCAGCACCGCCAGCGCCGCGGCCAGCGCACCGGCCAGGGCACCCGCCAGCGTGACCAGCGCGCCTTCGGTGGCCAGCAGCAGCAGCACGTGGCGCGGGCCGGCACCCACCGCACGCAGCACGGCCAGCTCGCGCCGGCGTTCGTTCAGCCCCGCCAGCACCACCGCCACCAGCCCCGCCAGGCTGACCACCGCGACCAGGCCCGACATCGCCAGCAGCGCGCGTTCGCCGACGCCGATCACCTCCCACAGCTCGTCCAGCGCCACGCCGGGCAGCACGGCCAGCAGCGGCTCGGCCTCGTACTCGGCCACGAAGCGCTGCACGCGGAACACCGCGACGCGGCTCTTCAGCCCCACCAGCGCCGCCGTCACCTGCTTCGGGTCGAGGTCGAACTTGCGCGCCTGCTCGGGCGCGATGCGCAGGCCGGGCAGCGGCGCGCCGCCGGCGAAGTCGAGGTGGATCGCCTCGATGGCCTGCAGGCTCACGTGCACCGTGCGGTCCACCGGCGTGCCGGTGCGCGCGAGCACGCCGACCACGGTGAAGGGCTTGTCGGCGTGCTCGCTGGCCAGCGCGCCACCGACGCCGCCGGCCCCGTGCGTGAGCGTGATGCGGTCACCCAGCCGGTAGCCCAGCGCGGCGGCCACCTCGGCGCCCAGCACCGCCTCGTACAGCCCGTCCAGCGTGCCGGCGAAGGCGCGGCCCTGGGCCAGCGCCAGCGGCTGGCGGTCGCCGTACAGGAAGCGCGCGAAGTAGTCGGTGGTGGTGCCCAGCACCGGGTGGCCGCGGTGCGAATCGCCGAGCGCGATCGGCAGCACCCAGGCCACCGCCGGGTGGCGGCCGATGGCCTCGATGCTGGCCATCTGCACGTTGTTGGTGGCGCCGCCGATGCGGAACACCGCGTAAAGCATCAGCTGCACCGGCCCCGTGCGCGCACCGACCACCAGGTCGGTGCCGCTGACGGCCTGCGAGAAGCTGCTGCGGATGTCGCTGCGCATGCGCTCCAGGCTCAGCAGCAGCAGCGTCGCCAGCGCGATCGACAGCGCCACCAGCACCAGCGTGCCGCGCCGGTTCCAGGCGCTGCGCCAGGCGATCGAGAACAGCGCCTTCATGCCGACGGCTCCTGGAGACCGTCGGCCGTGTCGCGGGGCGCCCGGTTGATGTCCGGCAGCGACAGCCGGCTGTCGAAGCGCGCCGCCAGGCGCTCGTCGTGGCTGACGAAGACCAGCGTGCTGCCGTGTTCGCGCGTGGCGCCCAGCAGCAGGTCCATGAAGCCGTCGCGCAGCGCGGCGTCGAGCGCCGAGGTGGGCTCGTCGGCGATCACGAGCTCGGGCGCGCCGATCAGCGCCCGCGCCGCCGCCACGCGCTGCTGCTGGCCCACCGACAGCGCCGCCGCCGGCCGCCGCCACAGCGCGCTCGGCAGCGCCACGCGCTGCAGCAGGCGCTCGGCGCTGCCGGCCGGCGCGCGGCTGCGGCGCAGCGCCGAGAAGCGGCACGGCAGCAGCACGTTGTCGAGCACGCTCAGGTAGGGCAGCAGGTTGAACTGCTGGAAGATGTAGCCCACGTGGTCGGCGCGCGCGGCATCGCGGCGGGCCGCGCCCAGCGCCGCCCAGTCCTGCCCGAGCACGCGCACCTGGCCGGCCTGCGGCAGCAGCACGCCGGCCAGCAGGCCCAGCAGCGTGCTCTTGCCGCAGCCGCTGGGTCCGTGCAGGAAGACCGCCTGCCCGGCCGCGACGTCGAGCTGCGCGATCTGCACGCAGTCGGCGGCGGCGCGGGGCCAGCGGAAACGCAGGTCGCGGACCTCGATCATGCCGGCGGCTTCAACGCGCCAGCGGCAGGCGGGTCGTGGGCCGCTTCAGCGTCGCCTTCATCTGGCCGCGCCGCGTCGCCGCCTGCACGTCCACGCGCTTGAGGCGGGAGAAGGCCTCGAACAGGCCGACCTCGACGAAGCCCGCCCGCGCCGTGTCCTTGCAGCTGAACTCGACGCTCGCTTCCAGGTCGGCGTGGCCGTCCTGTTCCGGCGCAGCCGGGGCGCCCAGGCCCAGCACCGGAGCCACCAGCGCCACGCGTCCGGGCACGCAGCCGGCCGCGCTGTCGACGCGGAACAGCGCCGCGGCGTCGCGCAGCCGGGCCAGCGCGGCCTCGACCGCGGCGCGCTCGGCATCGGTGCGCGGGGCGCGCTCGAAGCCGACCAGGCCGTCCAGCGGCAGATCGAGCAGGAAGCTGATGCGCGCCGGCTCCACCGCCACGTCGAGCCGGGCCACGCCGTGCTCGTGCGCCTTGCCCGACCAGGCGGGGCCTGCCAGCGGCACCAGCAGCAAGGCGATCAGGGCGGGCAGCATCGAACGGGGCATCGGTGGTCTCCAGTCAGCGGCAGGTGCGAGGTGCGCGCAGCGCCGGCGGATTGTGCCGCGCCCCCGCAGCATCCCCACGCGGCCGCTCGTTATCATGGATCGCATGCCCACCTCGCTGGACGGCCGACTGGTCGTGGCCATCTCCTCGCGGGCGCTGTTCGACTTCGAGGAAGAGAACCGCGTCTTCGAGGCGGCCGACGACCGCGCGTACATGCAGCTGCAGCTGCAGCGGCTGGAGCAGCCGGCGCGTCCCGGCGTGGCCTTCTCGCTGGTGAACAAGCTGCTGGCCTTCAACGCCGCCGGTGACGCCGCGCACGTGGAGGTGGTGATCCTCTCGCGCAACGACCCGGTCTCGGGCATGCGCGTGTTCCGCTCGGCGCAGCACTACGGGCTGCCGGTGGAGCGCGGCGTGTTCACGCGCGGCGAGCCGCCCTGGCGCTACCTGCGGCCGCTGGCGGCCAACCTGTTCCTCAGCACCAACGAAGCCGACGTGCGGCAGGCGCTGGAGGCCGGCGTGCCTGCCGCACGCGTGTTCCCGCACAGCCGCCACGCCGGCAGCGCGCACCCGCACGAGGTGCGCATCGCCTTCGACGGCGACGCGGTGCTGTTTTCCGACGAGGCCGAACGCGTCTTCCAGCGCGACGGGCTGCATGCCTTCCAGCACCACGAGCGCGAGCACGTGGCCACGCCGCTGGCGCCGGGCCCGTTCAAGCCGCTGCTGCAGGCGCTGCACCGGCTGCAGCGCACGCCGGGCCAGGGCATGCGCGTGCGCACTGCGCTCGTCACCGCGCGCAGCGCACCGGCGCACGAGCGCGCGATCCGCACGCTGATGGACTGGCAGATCGAGGTCGACGAGGCGATGTTCCTCGGCGGCCTGTCCAAGGGCGAATTCCTGCGCGAGTTCGAACCCGACTTCTTCTTCGACGACCAGACCCGCCACGTCGAGAGCGCCGCCGGCCACGTGCCGTCGGGCCATGTCGCGGCCGGCGTCAGCAACGAAGCCGCGCGCTGACGCCGCCGGCAGGGAAGGCCCGCACCATGCGCATCGAGATCGCACCCGGCGTGCGCCTGTTCGTCGACGTCGAAGGCCCGTCGCTGGTGCCCGATGGCCCCGCGCTGCGCGAGAAGCCGACGCTGCTGCTGCTGCACGGCGGCCCGGGCTACGACCACTCGGGCTTCAAGCCGGCGTTCTCGGCGCTGGCCGACGTGGCGCAGATCGTCTACGTCGACCACCGCGGCCACGGCCGCAGCGACCGCCGCCCGGCCGCCGAATGGACGCTGGACACCTTCGCCGACGACGTGGTGCGGCTGTGCGACGCGCTGGGCATCGTCAAGCCCATCGTGCTCGGCCAGAGCTTCGGCGGCTTCGTCGCGCAGCGCTACATCGCGCGCCACCCGGCGCACCCGGCCAAGGTGGTGCTGTCGAGCACCAGCCCGCACATGGCGCTGCCGCGCAAGCTGGCGATGTTCGAGCGGCTCGGCGGCGCCGAGGCCCGGCGCGTGGCCGAGGCCTTCTGGACCCGGCCCTGCGCCGCGACCTGGGGCCCGTACAACGCGGTCTGCAAGCAGCACTACAACACGCAGCCGCAGCCGGCCGAGGCCGGGCAGCGCACGATCTACAACGAGGACATCCTGTTCACCTCGGCCGGCGGCGAGCAGCAGACGATGGACCTGCTGCCGGGGCTGGCGCACGCGCAGTGCCCGGTGCTGGTGCTGGCCGGCGACGCCGACCCGGTGTGCCCGCTGGAAGACGCGCTGGACATCGCCGGCGCACTGCCGCCGCAGTGGATGCGGTTCCACCGCTTCGCGAACGTCGGCCACGGTGCGTGGCGTGACGACCCCGTGGCGGCGTTCGCGGTGCTGCGCGCGTTCATCACGGCGCCCTGACGCCGCGGCAGTGCGGCGCCGGGCCTCAGGGCGCCGGGAAGTCGCCGCCCCAGGCGATGGACCAGCGCGCGGCGTCGATGTGGCGGCGGAAGGCCGCACTCACCTGCTCGGCGGTCAGCGCCGCCAGCGCGTCGTCGAGCTTCTGCGCGAAGGCGAACGTGCGCCCCAGGTCCAGGTGCTGCACCAGCTGCCCGGCCACCGCGTCGTCCTGCGCGCGCGACAGCCGCAGCAGGTTCAGCAGGCCGGCGCGCGCCGCGTCCAGCTCGGCAGCGCCGAAGCCCTCGCGCAGCGCGCGTGCCAGTTCCTCGTTCAGCGCCGTCTCGACGCGGGCGCGGTTCTGCGGCGCGAAGATGGCCGTGACGATCCAGCGCGAGGCCGGCTCGACCCGGTTCCAGTCGACGACCGAGCGCACGTCGTAGCTGAGGCCGTCCTTCTCGCGGATGCGGGTCCACAGCCGCGACGACTCCGACAGGCCGAACAGGTAGTTGGCCATCAGCAGCGCCGGGTAGTCGGCGTGGCTGTCGTTGAGCGCCAGGGCCAGCTCGGCGCGCAGGTTGGCGTTCTGCTTGTCGGGCGTGCGCAGCACGAAGCGCTGCGGCGGCACCGCCACCAGCGGCTGCGGCGCCCGCACGTAGGGCAGCGCGCCGGCCGCGGGCTGGCGCCAGCTGCCGAAGGCATGGTCCAGCGCCTGCTGCACGGCGGCCGGGTCCATGTCGCCGACGGCGGCGAACTCGCCGTGCGCGGCGCTGTAGAAGCGGCGGTGGAAGGCCTGCAGCTGGGCCGGCAGCACGGCGTTCACGTCCTGCACCATGTCGTCGAAGGTGGGCGCGTGGCGCAGGTCGCCGCGCGGGTAGGGGTTGCCGTGGCGCTGCAGCTGGTTGGCGATCAGCGCGTCGGGCTCGGTGCGCTGGCGCTCGATGGCGGCCAGCCACTGCCGGCGCAGTTCCTCCAGCGCGTCGGCCGGGAAGGCCGGGGCCTGCAGCAGCGCACCCACGCGTTCGATCACCCGGGGCAGGTGCTCGCGCGTGGTGCTGATGCTCACCGTGACGCCCTGCGCGTCGGCGCCGAAGCCCACCTGCGCACGCCAGCCGTCGAAGCCGTCGCTGATCTGCTGCCGCGTCAGGCCGGCGCCGCCCTTGTCGACCAGGCTGCCGGCCAGCACGCTCACGGTGGCCAGCCCGCGCAGGCTGTCGACGTCGCCGTAGCGCAGCCGCAGCCGCGCCTGCACGGCGCCGCCGCGCGTGCCCTTGGGCAGCAGTGCCACCTGCAGGCCGCTGGCCAGGCGGCTGCGGCGCGTGCGCGCGTCCAGGTTGGCGGGCGTGGCCTCGAAGGCCTCGGCCTGCGCCGCGGCAGCGTTGCCGCGATAGTCCTTGACGAGTGCCGCGACGTCCGCGCGCACCGGCGCCGGCGCGCGCTGCGGCGTGGCCGTGGGCAGGTACAGGCCGACGGTGCGGTTGTCCGGCCGCAGGTAGGCGTCGGCCACGCGCTGCAGGTCGGCCTGCGTCAGCGCCTGCACCTGGTCGCGCTGCAGGAAGTACAGCCGCCAGTCACCGCGCGCGATGGCCTCGCTGAGCTGCACGCCCACCGTCTCGGGGTCGGTGAAGCCCTGCTCCCAGTCGTTGAGCCACTGCGTCTTCGCGCGCCGCAGTTCCTCGGCGGTGACGGGCTCGGCGGCCAGCGCATCCAGCGTCGCCAGCAGCGCGGTGCGGGCCTGCTCGACGTCCTGCCCGGGCGCCAGCGAGGCACCCAGGAACACCGGCCCGGGCTCGGCCAGGCCGAAGCCGAAGCCGAAGGTCTGCGCCGCCAGCCGGCCCTCGACCAGGCGCTTGTGCAGCCGACCCGCGGGCGCGTTGCCGAGGATGGACACCAGCAGTTCGGCAGCGGCGTAGTCGGCGCTGGCCGCGGCCGGCACGTGGTAGGCCACGTACAGCTGCGGCGCGCCGCCGGCCCGGCGCACGGTGACGCTGCGCTCGCCGTCCTGCGGCGGGTCCAGCGTGGTGGTGGGCACCAGCACGCGCTGCGGCCTGGGCAGCGGGCCGAAGGCCTGCACCGCCCAGGCCAGCGTCTTGGCAGGGTCGAAGCGGCCGCTGACGATGAGCGTGGCGTTGTCGGGCTGGTAGTACTCGCGGTAGAAGGCCTGCAGGCGCGGGATGTCGACGTTCTCGACATCGCTGCGCGCGCCGATGGTGCTCTTGCCGTAGTTGTGCCACGTGTACATCGCAGCCATGGTCTGCTGCAGCAGCACGCGGCCGGGGCTGTTCTCGCCGCGCTCCATCTCGTTGCGCACGACGGTCATCTCGGTGTCGAGGTCGCTCCTGGCGATGAAGCTGTTGACCATGCCGTCGGCCAGCCAGCCCAGGTACCAGCGCAGGTTGTCGTCGCTGGCCGAGAAGCTGGCGAAGTAGTTGGTGCGGTCGTACCAGGTCGTGCCGTTGGCACGCAGGCCGCGCTTGCTGAACTCGCCCAGCAGGTTGCGGTGCGTGGGCGTGCCCTTGAACAGCAGGTGCTCCAGCAGGTGGGCCATGCCGGTCTCGCCGTAGTTCTCGTGGCGCGAGCCGACGCGGTAGGTCAGGTTCACGGTGGTCGTGGGCTTGGCGGCGTCGGGCACCAGCAGAAGCTGCAGACCGTTGGCGAGCCGGTACTCGGTGATGCCTTCGACGCTGGTGACCTCGGTCAGGCCCTCCGGCATCGGGGGGCGGGGCTGGGCCGTGGCGGGCGCGGCGGCCAGCAGCCAGCCCAGGGCCAGGCCGGCGGCGAGAGTGCGGATTGCGTGCATCGGCGTGGTGTCGGAGTCGTTGCGGGAAGCGTGGCGGAACAGTGTAGGGGGCGACCCTCCCCCGCGTCTCGGGGGGTGGCATTGCCGGGCGCCGGACACCGTCACGCACGATTCATGCTTCCAGCCTACCCTGCGCGGGCCGTGGCCTCGTGCCGCCGGGCAACACCATCTGCCCCGTTAGAAGCACTCACACCTTCAGGAGAGAACCCGTGTCGAAACCCTTGTTTGCCTCGGCCGCGCTGCTGGCACTGGCACTGCCGGCCCATGCCGTGACGCTGGCCCAGTGGAACTTCAACGACAACAACCTCGTCGTCGACCTCGGCACGGGCACCGCCGCGCTGGTGGGCGGCACCACCACTTCGGGCTTCAATTCCGGTGCCGGCTCCTCCGATCCGGTCCAACCCGGCACTGGCTGGTCGATCAGCACCTTCGCCGCACAGGGCACGGCCGACGCCACGCGCGGCGCGTCGTTCACCGTCAGCACGGCCGGCTACGAGAACATCGGCTTCTCGTACGACATGCGCCACAGCAACACCGCGCCCGGCAGCGAACTGGTGCAGGTCTCGGTGGACGGCCTGAACTTCCTGTCGCTCGGCACCTTCACCACCGTGAACCCGTCGGGCTCGACGCCGTTCTTCGCGCGCTCCGTCGACCTGTCCGGCATTCCCGGCGCCGACGACGCCGACACGCTGACCTTCCGCGTCGTCGCCACCTTCGGGCCCGGCGGCAGCTACGAAAGCTCGGCCATCGGCAGCAACTACGGCACCTCGGGCACCTGGCGCTTCGACATGGTGACGATCAGCGGCGACGTCATCAGCGCCGTGCCCGAACCCAGCAGCTACGCGATGCTGCTCGCCGGACTGGCCGCCGTCGGCTTCATGGCCCGCCGCCGCCGCGGCTGATCGGCAACGCCCCGCCTGCGCTGCAGACACGAAAGCCACCAAGAACACCATGCAACGATCCTTTCCCCTCCGCAGCGCGGCGCTGGCGCTGGCCCTCGCGGGCCTGCAGACGCTGGCCCTGGCCGCCGACACGCCCATCTACACGCTGCAGGGCAGCGGCACGGCCAGCAGCTTCGTCAACCAGGCCGTCACCACGGTCGGCGTGGTGACCAAGCTCAACAGCAACGGCTTCTTCCTGCAGGACCTCACCGGCGACGGCAACCCGGCCACCTCCGACGGCCTGTTCGTCTTCAGCACCTCGTTCGCACCGGCGGTGGGCAGCCTGGTGCGCGTGGCCGGCACGCTGGTGGAGTTCAACACCGGCGCCGCCAGCAACGCCAGCACGGCCAGCCAGCCGCTGACCGAGATCACCAGCGTCGCCGCCGTCACGGTGCTGGGCACGGGCTACGGCGTCACGCCCACGCTGGTGGCGCTGCCGCTGGCCGAGGGCGACAGCTTCGAGCGCTTCGAGGGCATGCTCGTCACGCTGAGCGGCCCGCTGACGGTGCAGCAGAACTTCTTCCAGGCGCGTTACGGCCAGCTCACGCTGGGCGTGGGCCGCCAGGAGAACCCGACCAACAGGTTCCGCCCCGGCCCGCAGGCGCAGGCGCTGGCGGCCGAACACGCGCGCAGCCGCATCCTGCTCGACGACGGCAGCACGGCACAGAACCGCAACCCCACGCCCTACCTGGGCGCCGACGGCCTGCCGCGCGGCGGCGACAGCGTGGGCAGCGTGACCGGCGTCGTCGACTTCGGTCTCGCCACCGCCAGCAATGCCGGCCTCGGCCTGTACCGCGTGCACCCCACGGTCGCACCGCTGTTCAGCAGCACCAACGCACGCCCCGCCACGCCGCCCGTCCCTGGCGGCAACATGAAGCTGGCGGCGATGAACGTGCTGAACTACTTCACCACCTTCACCAACGGCACCACCGCCGATGGCCTGAGCGGCCAGGGCTGCGCGCAAGGCGGCAGCACCAGCGCCGGCAACTGCCGCGGCGCCAGCAACATCACCGAGTTCAACCGCCAGCGCGCCAAGATCGTGGCGGCGCTGACGGCCATCGACGCCGACGCCGTGGGCCTGATGGAGATCCAGAACAACGGCGCCGTGGCGGCGCAGAACCTGGTCGACGGCCTGAACGCCGTGCTCGGCGCCGGCACCTACGCCGTCGTGCCCGACCCGGCCGCCGGCACCGGCACCGACGCCATCAAGGTGGCGATGATCTACAAGCCCGCGCGCCTGTCGCGCGTGGGCGCCGCGGTCAGCGACACCGCCCCTGTGAACAGCCGCCCGACGCTGGCGCAGACCTTCGCCGCCGCCAACGGCGAGCGTGTCACGCTGGTGGTGAACCACCTGAAGAGCAAGGGCAGCTGTCCCGCGGCCGGCGACCCCGATGCGCCGGGCAACATCGACAGCGGCGACGGCCAGGGCTGCTGGAACGCGCTGCGGCTGCAGCAGGCGCAGCAGCTGCGCACCTTCGTGGCGCAGCTGCAGTCCAGCAGCGGCAGCAACGACGTGCTGCTGGTCGGCGACATGAACGCCTACGGCCAGGAGGACCCGATCTTCGAGCTCACCGGCAACGGCTACGTCGACCAGCTCGCGCGCTACAACCCGGTGGCCTACACCTACGTGTTCGACGGCACCGTGGGCCGGCTCGACCACGCCATCACCACCGCGACGCTGTCGCCCAAGGTGGTGGGCGCGGCCAGCTGGCACGTGAACGCCGACGAGCAGGTGGCCAACGACTACAACCTCGAGTTCAAGCAGCCGGCCTGCAGCGGCTGCGCGCCCGACCCCTATGCGGCCACGCCGTACCGGTCGTCGGACCACGACCCGGTGCTGGTGGGCCTGAACATCTACAAGACGTTCACCGGCACGGCGGCGCGCGACGTCATCGCCGGCACGCCCGGCGACGACATCGTCGTCGGCGGCGCGGGCGCCGACATCCTCAGCGGCAACGGCGGCACCAACCTGTTCGCCTACACCTCGATGCGCGATGCCGGCGACACGGTGCTCGACTTCGTGCCCGGCCGCGATCTGGTCGACCTGCGCACGCTGCTGGCGGCACTCGGCTACGCCGGCACCGACGCCGTGGCCGAAGGCTGGGTGCGCTTCATGCCCGCGCTGGGCGGCCACACCAACGTGCAGATCGACAGCAACGGCCCGGCCGGCGGTGCCACGTTCCGCACCCTGCTGACGCTGCGCAACCTGAGCCCGGCCAGCCTGGTCGGCCCCCGCGACCTGCTGGTGCGCTGAGCGCCGCCTTGCTTCCCCTGCGAAAGAACGCCATGCACCTGTCCTCCTTCCGCCGCGCCGCCGCCCCGTTGACCGCCGCACTGGCCACCACGCTGTGCCTGGCCAGCGGCGGCGCGTTCGCACAGACCACCGGCAGCCTGGCCGGCTGGGACGTCGTCGGCGACGTCGTCGCGCAGTCGGGCGCCATCACGCTGACCACCGCCTACCTCGACGGTGCCGGAGACCAGGCCGGCAATCTCTCGGGCAGCAGCGCCGCCGACTTCTTCATGCTCACGGCCGCCGCCGGCCTGCCCTTCACGGCGCTGGACCTGGGCGGCGAGGAAGCCACCGAGGGCTCGCTGGCGCAGGCCAGCTTCGAGCTGCTGGCGGGGCAGACGCTCAGCTTCCGCTGGCAGTTCGGCGGCGTCGAGACCGACTTCCTGGACCACGCCTTCGTGGTCGTGAACGACACGCTGTTCACGCTGGCCACCACGGCCGCGCCGGGCGGCGCCGACAACCTGTTCAGCTTCACCAGCAGCAGCGGCGGCACGGTGGCGCTGTCGCTGGGCGTGGTCGACACCGGCGACTTCAACGGTGTCTCCACGCTCGGGATCAGCGCGCTGCAGGTCAGCGCCGTGCCCGAGCCCGCCACCGTGGCGATGCTGCTCGCCGGCCTGGGGCTGGTGGGCGCCGCGGCACGCCGCCGCACCCGCTGAGCGGCTACGGCGCCCGGTAGCGGCGCAGCGCGTCGAGGTCGAGCACGCGCACTCCGCCGTACTCGATGCGGATCACCTGCGCCGCCTGGAGCACGCGCAGCGCCTCGTTCACGCGCTGGCGCGACAGCCCCACCAGGTAGCCCAGCTCCTGCTGCGTGATGCGCAGCAGCTCGCCCACGCCCGGGTACAGCAGCGGGTGGAACAGCGCCGCCAGGCTGCGCGCCACACGCTCGTCGGGGCGCGTCATGCGGTCGATCTCGCGCGCGGCGATGAACTGCCCCAGGCGTTCGTTCAGCTGCGTCGTGATGAAGCGGTTGAAGCCGATGCTGTGGTCCAGCAGCCAGTGGAAGCTGTCGACCGAGATGCCGGCGACCACGCTCCTGCGCAGCGCCTGGATGTTGTAGCGGTAGCTCTCGCGCTTGAGCACCGTGCCTTCGCCGAACCAGCCGCCGGGCGGCACGCCGGTGAAGGTCATCGGCATGCCCATCGCGCTGTCGTTGCTCATCTTCAGCAGCCCGTCGATGAGCCCGAACCAGTACGTCACCGGTCGGCCGACCCGGCACACCAGTTCGCCCGGCTCGAAGCTCACCACCCGCAGGTCGGCCACGATGCGCTCGCGCTCGCCGGCGTCGAGGCGGTCGAGCCAGACGATGCTCTGCAGGTCCTCGCGCGTGGCCGCACGCGTGCGCGCGGCCAGGGCGCTGCCGGGTGCCTGGGGGGCGTGGAAGGCCATGGTTTGCGGGAAACACCCGGTGGTATCGACCCTAGGATTGTCGTCAGAACGACAACACGGCGTCAAACATCGCCACAGAATGACCGAAAGGCAAGCACCAGGAGACAAAGCGTGCAGACGACCTTCCCCCGCCTGCTGCTGCAGCATGCACAGGCCCGCCCGCAGGCACCCGCGCTGCGCGAGAAGGTGTATGGCATCTGGCAGACGCTGTGCTGGGGCGACCTGGCGCAGCTGGTGCGCCATCTCGCCTGCGGCCTGGCCGAAGCCG
Organism: Rubrivivax soli; assembly: GCF_049810355.1. Lineage (GTDB taxonomy): Bacteria > Pseudomonadota > Gammaproteobacteria > Burkholderiales > Burkholderiaceae_C > Rubrivivax. The sequence goes on along the minus strand of NZ_CP187368.1, from coordinate 4,122,803 downwards.
GCCTGCGCCGCGGCGACCACCTGGTCGTGGTCGGCGAGAACCGCCCGCGCCTGTACGCCGCGATGCTGGCCGCGCAGAGCCTGGGCGCCGTGCCGGTGCCGCTGTACCAGGACGCCGCGAGCACCGAGTACGTGTTCCCGATCAACAACGCCGAGGTCGCGTTCGCGATCGTCGAGGACCAGGAGCAGGTCGACAAGCTGCTGGAGCTGCGCACGCCCTGCCCGCAGATCGCGCGCATCTGGTACGACGACCCCCGTGGCCTGCGCCACTACGACGAACCGGGCCTGGCCGCGCTGGACGCGCTGATCGCCGCCGGCAGCGCCTGGGACCGCGCGCACCCGGGCTTCTTCGACCAGGAGGTGCAGGCCGGCCGCCCCGAGGACGTGGCGGCGATGTTCTTCACCTCGGGCACCACCGGCAACCCGAAGGGCGTGGTGCACACGCACTTCACGCTGCTCGACCGCGCCAACGCCGGCAAGAGCTTCGACAAGCTGACCGCCGACGAGGAGGTGCTGGCCTACATGCCGCTGGCGTGGATCGGCCAGAACATCTTCAGCTACGCGCAGTGGCTGGCCTGCGGCTACGTGGTGAACTGCCCCGAGAGCGCGGCCACGGTGATGATCGACCTGAAGGAGATCGGCCCCACCTACTACTTCGCGCCGCCGCGGGTGTTCGAGGGCCTGCTGACCAGCGTGACGATCCGCATGGAGGACGCCTCGCGCATCAAGCGCTGGATGTACCAGGCGGCGATGGCGCTGGCCCGCCGCGTCGGCCCGGCCATCATGGACGGGCAACCGGTGGCCACGCTCGACCGCCTGAAGTACGCACTCGGCAACCTGTGCGTCTACGGCCCGCTGCGCAATACGCTGGGCTTCAGCCGCGTGCGCGTGGCCTACACGGCCGGCGAGGCCATCGGCCCCGACCTGTTCACCTTCTACCGCAGCATCGGCATCAACCTGAAGCAGCTGTACGGCAGCACCGAGACCGCGGTGTTCGTGTGCCTGCAGCCCGACCACGAGGCGCGCGCCGACACCGTGGGCGTGCCGATCGAGGGCGTCGAGATCCGCCTGGCCGACAGCGGCGAGGTGCTCGTGAAGAGCCCGGGCCTGCTGAAGGAGTACTACAAGAACCCGGCCGCCACCGCCGAGGTGCTGACGGCCGACGGCTGGTACCACACCGGCGACGCCGGCTTCATCGACAGCGGCGGGCACCTGAAGATCATCGACCGCGCCAAGGACGTGGGCCGCCTGATGGACGGGCCGAACGACGGCGCGATGTTCGCGCCCAAGTACGTCGAGAACAAGCTGAAGTTCTTCCCGCACATCAAGGAGGCGGTGGCCTTCGGCGACAAGCGCGAGAAGGTCTGCGCCTTCATCAACATCGACTTCGAGGCGGTGGGCAACTGGGCCGAGCGCCGCAACCTGCCCTACGCCGGCTACACCGACCTGGCGGCCAAGCCCGAGGTGCTGCAGCTGGTGCGCGAGTGCGTGGAGAAGGTCAACGCCGACCTCGCGCACGACACGCTGCTGGCGGGCAGCCAGATCAGCCGCTTCCTGATCCTGCACAAGGAGCTCGACGCCGACGACGGCGAGCTCACGCGCACGCGCAAGGTGCGCCGCGGCGCCATCGGCGACAAGTACAAGGTGCTGGTGGACGCGCTGTACGGCGGCAGGAACGAGCAGTTCATCGAGACCGCGGTGAAGTTCGAGGACGGCCGCAGCGGCAGCGTCAGCGCGACGCTGAAGATCGTGGACGCCAAGGTGTTCCCCACCCTGCGGAAGGCTGCCTGACCATGGCCCAGCGCAAGATCGGCGAGGTCATCCTCGACGTGCAGAGCATCAGCCTGCGCTTCGGCGGCGTGAAGGCGCTCACCGACATCAGCTTCGACGTGCGCGAGCACGAGGTGCGCGCCATCATCGGCCCGAACGGCGCCGGCAAGAGCAGCATGCTGAACTGCATCAACGGCGTCTACGCACCGCAGGAAGGCAGCATCACCTTCCGCGGGCAGAAGTTCAGCCACATGAACAGCCGCCAGGTGGCCGAGATGGGCGTGGCGCGCACGTTCCAGAACCTGGCGCTGTTCAAGGGCATGAGCGTCATCGACAACATCATGTCGGGCCGCAACCTGCGCATGAAGAGCAACATCTTCCAGCAGGCGATCCGCTGGGGCGCGGCCGAGCGCGAGGAGACCGCGCACCGCGAGGTGGTGGAGAGGATCATCGACTTCCTCGAGATCCAGGCCTACCGCAAGACGCCCGTGGGCCGGCTGCCCTACGGCCTGCAGAAGCGCGTGGACCTGGGCCGCGCGCTCGCCATGGAGCCGCAGGTGCTCTTGCTCGACGAGCCGATGGCGGGCATGAACGTGGAGGAGAAGCAGGACATGAGCCGCTTCATCCTGGACGTCAACGACGAGTACGGCACCACCATCGTGCTGATCGAGCACGACATGGGCGTGGTGATGGACATCTCCGACCGCGTCGTCGTGCTCGACTACGGCAAGAAGATCGGCGACGGCACGCCCGACGAGGTGCGCGCCAACCCGGATGTCATCTCGGCCTACCTGGGGACTTCGCACTGATGGGACCCTTCCTGGAAACCCTGTTCGGCGGCCTGATGTCGGGCATGCTGTATTCGCTGGTCGCCCTGGGCTTCGTGCTCATCTTCAAGGCCAGCGGCGTCTTCAACTTCGCGCAGGGCGCGATGGTGCTGTTCGCGGCGCTGGCGATGGCGCGCTTCTCCGAATGGATCCCGGCGCTGATGGGCTTCGACAACAAGCTGCTCGCCAACCTGCTGGCCTTCGGCGGCGCGATGCTGCTGATGGTGCTGGTGGCCTTCCTGATCGAGCGCCTGGTGCTGGGCAAGCTGGTGAACCAGGAAGGCGTGACGCTGCTGATGGCCACGCTGGGCGTGGCCTACTTCCTCGACGGCTTCGGCCAGACGCTGTTCGGCAGCGACATCTACAAGATCGACATCGGCCTGCCCAAGGACCCGATCTTCCTGCTCGAGAGCACCTTCGAAGGCGGGCTGCTCGTGAACAAGGAGGACCTGTACGCGGCCGGCATCGCCGCGGCGCTGGTGATCGGCTTGTCGGCCTTCTTCCAGTACACCTCCACCGGCCGCGCGCTGCGCGCGGTGGCCGACGACCACCAGGCGGCGCAGAGCATCGGCATCCCGCTGTCGCGCGTGTGGGTCATCGTCTGGAGCGTGGCCGGCTTCGCGGCGCTGGTGGCCGGGGTCATCTGGGGCAGCAAGCTCGGTGTGCAGTTCTCGCTGACGCTGCTGGCGCTGAAGGCGCTGCCGGTGGTGATCCTCGGCGGCCTCACCAGCGTGCCGGGCGCCATCATCGGCGGCCTGATCCTGGGCGTGGGAGAGAAGCTGTCCGAGGTGTTCCTCGGCCCGCACATCGGCGGCGGCATCGAGATCTGGTTCGGCTACGTGCTGGTGCTGTTCGTGTTGCTGGTGCGCCCGCAGGGGCTGTTCGGCGAAAAGATCATCGATCGGGTCTGAACCATGCTCTACCGCGAAAACGGCCAGTTCAAGACCAGCTACCGCAGCGACGCGCAGATCTTCCCGATCGCGCAGGACCGCTGGGCCATCGGGCTGCTGCTGGCGTTCGCCGCCATCGGCGTGCCGCTGCTGGCCGACGAGTACCTGTTCCGGGCCATCCTGATCCCGTTCCTGATCCTGTCGCTGGCCGCGCTGGGGCTGAACATCCTGGTCGGCTACTGCGGGCAGATCAGCCTGGGCACCGGCGCCTTCATGGCGGTGGGCGCCTATGCGGCCTACAACTTCCAGGTGCGCATCGAAGGCATGCCGCTGCTGCTGTCGCTGCTGATGGGCGGCGTCTGCGCCACCGTGGTGGGCGTGCTGTTCGGCATCCCGAGCCTGCGCATCAAGGGGCTGTACCTGGCGGTGGCCACGCTGGCAGCGCAGTTCTTCTGGGACTGGGCCTTCCTGCGCGTCAAGTGGTTCACCAACTACACGGCCTCGGGTTCGGTGTCGGTGTCGAACCTGAACGTGTTCGGCATCGCGATCGAGACGCCGGTGCAGAAGTACCTGCTGTGCCTGGCGATCCTGGCGGTGTTCGCGCTGGCGGCGAAGAATCTGGTGCGCAGCCACATCGGCCGCGAGTGGATGGCCATCCGCGACATGGACGTGGCGGCCGCCGTCATCGGCATCCGGCCCGTGTACGCCAAGCTCACGGCGTTTGCGGTCAGCAGCTTCATCGTCGGCGTGGCCGGCGCGCTGTGGGGCTTCGTGCACCTGGGCTCGTGGGAGCCGGCCGCCTTCAGCATCGACCGCAGCTTCCAGCTGCTGTTCATGATCATCATCGGCGGCCTGGGCTCCATCATGGGCAGCTTCTTCGGCGCCGCCTTCATCGTCACGCTGCCGATCTTCCTGAACCAGGCGCTGCCGGCGCTGGGCGGCCTGGTCGGCGTGACGATCAGCACCGCCGCGGTGGCGCACACCGAGCTGATGATCTTCGGCGCGCTGATCGTCTTCTTCCTCATCGTCGAGCCGCACGGGCTGGCTCGGCTGTGGTCCACGGCCAAGGAGAAGCTGCGGCTTTGGCCTTTCCCGCATTGAGCAGTGCAACAAGCCCCGTCAGGAGACAGACCATGATGAAACTCGCATCGATCACCCTCGCCGCGGCTGCCCTGCTGGGCACGGCAGGCCATGCCCTGGCCCAGGCCAAGGAGCAGTTCTTCCCGGTGCTGGTGTACCGCACCGGCGCCTACGCGCCCAACGGCGTGCCGTTCGCCAACGGCTACGTGGACTACCTCAAGCTGGTCAACGCCAAGGGCGGCATCAACGGCGTCAAGGTCAGCTTCGAGGAGTGCGAGACCGGCTACGCCACCGACCGCGGCGTCGAGTGCTACGAGCGCCTGAAGGGCAAGAACGGCGGCGCCACGGTGTTCCAGCCGCTGTCCACCGGCATCACCTTCGCGCTCACCGAGAAGGCGCCCGGCGACAAGATCCCGTTGATCACCGGCGGCTACGGCCGCAGCGAGAGCACCGACGGCATGGTGTTCAAGTGGAACTTCCCGCTCACCGGCACCTACTGGGACGCGGCCGACATCCTGCTGCAGCACATCGCCAAGAAGGACGGCGGCTGGGACAAGCTCAAGGGCAAGAAGATCGCGCTGGTCTACCACGACAGCCCGTTCGGCAAGGAGCCGATCCCGCTGCTGGTCGAGCGCAGCAAGATGCACGACTTCCAGCTGATGCAGATCCCGGTGACGCACCCGGGCGTGGAGCAGAAGGCGGCCTGGCTGCAGATCCGCCAGCAGCGCCCCGACTACGTGCTGCTGTGGGGCTGGGGCGTGATGAACAGCACCGCGCTGAAGGAAGCGCAGGCCACCGGCTTCCCGCGCGAGAAGATGTACGGCGTGTGGTGGGCCGCGGCCGAACCCGACGTGAAGGACGTGGGCGACGGCGCCAAGGGCTACAACGGCCTGGCGCTGCAGCACGGTGCCGAGCCCGACAGCAAGATCGTCAAGGACGTGCTGGCCACGCTGCACGCGAAGGGCCAGGGCACGGGTCCGAAGGAAGAGGTCGGCCAGGTGCTGTACATGCGCGGCCTGACCGCGGCGATGCTGGCCGTGGAAGGCGTCAAGCGCGCGCAGGAACGCTTCGGCAAGGGCAAGGTCATGACCGGCGAGCAGGCGCGCTGGGGCTACGAGAACCTGGCGCTGGACCAGAAGAAGCTCGACGCGCTGGGATTCGCCGGCGTGATGCGGCCCATCAGCACCAGCTGCGCCGACCACCGCGGCGCGACCTGGGCGCGTGTGCACACCTGGGACGGCAAGAAGTGGAACTTCACCTCCGACTGGTACCAGAGCGACGACGCCATCATCAAGCCGATGATCAAGGCCGCCGCCGACAAGTACGCGGCCGAGAAGAAGATCGACCGGCGCACGCCTGCCGACTGCCAGAGCTGACCCACCCCCGTCGCGCCTGACGGCGCGCCCCCTCGCGGCGGCTGCTTGAAGGGCGGGCGGCAGCTTTGCTGCCTGCCCTTGTCGATGTGCATGGAGCCTTGTCTTGTCCAACATCCTTCTCAACGTCAACGGCATCGAGGTCATCTACAACCACGTGATCCTGGTGCTCAAGGGCGTCTCGCTGCAGGTGCCCGAAGGCGGCGTGGTGGCGCTGCTGGGCGGCAACGGTGCCGGCAAGACGACCACGCTGCGCGCGGTGAGCAACCTGCTGGCCGGCGAGCGCGGCGAGGTCACCAAGGGCAGCATCGAGCTGCGTGGCGAGTCGACGGCCGGGCTCAGCACGTCCGACATGGTGCAGCGCGGCGTGATCCAGGTGATGGAAGGCCGGCACTGCTTTGCGCACCTGAGCATCGAGGACAACCTGATGACGGGCGCCTACACCCGCCGCGACGGCAAGGCCGCGGTGCAGCAGACGCTGGAGAAGGTCTACGCCTACTTTCCCCGCCTGAAGACCCGGCGCACCTCGCAGGCGGCCTACACCTCGGGCGGCGAGCAGCAGATGTGCGCCATCGGCCGCGCGCTGATGGCCAACCCGAAGATGGTGCTGCTCGACGAGCCCAGCATGGGCCTGGCGCCGCAGATCGTGGAAGAGGTGTTCGAGATCGTGAAGGACCTCAACACCAAGGAGAAGACCACCTTCCTGCTGGCCGAGCAGAACACCAACATGGCGCTGCGCTACGCCGACTACGGCTACATCCTGGAGAACGGCCGCATCGTGATGGACGGCGAGGCCAAGGCGCTGCGCGAGAACGAGGACGTCAAGGAGTTCTACCTGGGCATGGGCGGCGGCGACCGCAAGAGCTTCCGCGACGTCAAGAGCTACAAACGCCGGAAGAGGTGGTTGTCGTGACCGACGACGATGGCTTCGCACTGCCGCCCTTCGATGCGGCCGAAGGCCTGCAGAAGCTGCAGCGTGAGCTGCGGGCACTGGGGCTGGCCGAGCGCGGCGGCGTCTTCGAGCGGCGCGGCATGGCGATCGCGAAGGTGGTGCTCGACGGCGGCGTGCTGCAGGCCAGCACCGTCAAGCGGCCGGCGCGCAGCAGCCCGGAATGGACCCACAAGACGCTGCGCAGCAGCGCCGAGCTGCGCGACGCCGTGGCCGACCTGAAGAAGAAGCTGGCCTTGTGGAGCGACCGCGATGACTGACTTTTACGACGCGCTGGAGACACGCGACCCCGGCCAGCGCGAGGAAGCGCTGATGGCTGCGCTGCCGGCGCAGCTGCGCGCGGCGCTGGCGACGCCGGCGTTCGCCGAGCTGCTGGCCGGCGTGGACGCGGGCGCGGTCGCCAGCCGTGGCGCGCTGGCGCAGCTGCCCGTCACGCGCAAGAGCGAACTGCTGGCACGCCAGCAGGCGCAGCGCGCGCACACACCCTTCGGCGGCTTCTCGGCCATCGGCTGGCGGACCGTCGGTGCGCTGCGTCCGGCACGGCGCGTGTTCCAGTCGCCAGGGCCGATCTACGAACCCGAGGGCCCTGCCGTCGACTACTGGCGCTTCGGCCGCGCGCTCTTCGCGGCCGGCCTGCGCGCCGGCGACCTGGTGCACAACAGCTTCAGCTACCACCTCACGCCCGCAGGCTCGATGATGGAAGGCGGCGCGCACGCGATCGGCTGCACCGTGTTCCCGGGTGGCGTCGGCAACACCGAGCTGCAGCTGCAGGCGATGGCCGAGCTGCGCCCCGATGCCTACGCCGGCACGCCCAGCTTCCTGCGCATCGCGCTCGAGAAGGCCGACGAACAGGGGCTCGCGCTGCCATCGTTGCGCAAGGCCTCGGTGGGCGGCGAGGCCTTCCCGCCGGCATTGCGCGACCTGCTGCGCGCGCGCGGCATCGAGGCCTACCAGAGCTACGGCACGGCCGACGTGGGCCTGGTGGCCTACGAGACCGCGGCGCGCGAAGGCCTGGTGCTCGACGAAGGCGTGATCGTCGAGATCGTGCGGCCGGGCACCGGCACGCCGGTGCCCGACGGCGAGGTGGGCGAGGTCGTCGTCACGGTGCTGAACCCCGACTACCCGCTGGTGCGCTTCGGCACCGGCGATCTTTCGGCGCTGCTGCCCGGGCCCTGCCCCACCGGCCGCACCGCGCCGCGCATCCGCGGCTGGATGGGCCGCGCCGACCAGACGGCCAAGGTGCGCGGCATGTTCGTGCACCCGGGCCAGGTGGCCGAGGTGGTGCGGCGCCACGCCGAGATCGGCCGGGCGCGGCTGGTGGTGGAAGGTGAACTGGCCAACGACCGCATGACGCTGCACGTGGAGTGCGCCGCGCAGCCCGAGGGCCTGGGCGCGGCGGTCGCGCAGAGCCTGCGCGACGTGACCAAGCTGCGTGGCGACGTGCTGCTGGTGGCACCCGGCAGCCTGGCCAACGACGGCAAGGTCATCGAGGACCTGCGCCGCATCGGCTGAGTCGGGCGGTCCGGCCGACGGGCGTCAGCCCCCGCCCCACTGCTTCACTCGGCCACCATCTGCGCCTGGCGCACCAGGCGTTCCCAGCGCTTGAGATCGATGCGGATGGCACCGTCCCATTCCATCGGCGACATCGTCACCGGTTGCGCGCCCAGCAGCAGCAGCTGTGCCTTGAACTCGGCGGAGTCCAACAGGCCGTTGATCGTGGTGTTGAGCTTGTTCACCAGCGCCCGCGGCATGCCGGCCGGGCCCACCACGCCGTACCACACCGGCGCGTCGAAACCAGGCATGCCGGCCTCGGCCATCGTCGGTGTGTCGGGCAGCGCGAACGAGCGCTTGGCGGTGGTGACGGCGATGGCCTTGACCTTGCCGCCGCGGATCTGCGTCATCGCCGACGGGATGGTCTCGAAGGCCATGTCGACCTGGCCGGCGATCAGGTCCACCATCATCGGCCCGCCGCCCTTGTAGGGCACGTGCTCCACCTGTGTGGCCGAGCGGAACTTGAACAGCTCGGCCGTGGCGTGCTGGGTCGAGCCGACACCGGCCGAGCCGTAGTTCAGCTTGCCCGGCTGCGCCTTGGCCTGCGTCAGCAGGTCCTTCAGGCTGCCGGCGCTGGACTTGGTGTTCACGACCAGCACCGACGGCACGCTGGCGATCACCGAGATCGGCGAGAAGGCCTGCGTGTAGCTGTACGGCAGCTTCTTGTAGACGTGCTCGGCGATGAAGTGGTGCGACGACGTGATCATCAGCGTGTGGCCGTCGGGCGCTGCCTTGGCCACGTGCGCCGCTCCGATGGTGCCGCCGGCGCCGCCGCGGTTCTCGATCACCACCGGCTGCCCCAGCGCCTGCTGCAGGCGCTGCGCCAGCGGCCGCGCCAGTGCGTCGCTGGAGCCGCCGGCGGGGAAGGTCACCACCAGGGTGATGGGTTTGCTCGGGTAGTCGCCGGTCTGGGCGTCGGCCGCCGCGGCGGCCAGGCCCAGCAGCGCACCGAGCAGCGCGCGTGCACGCAGTTGCATGGTCATGTTTGGAAAGAGAAAGAAGCAGACCAGCCGATTCTGGACCACGCGCGCGCACCGAAGCGCGCACCAGATCACGCGTCAGGCTTGACGTTACCTTCCTTCACCACCTTGCGCCATTGCGCGATCTCGCTCTTGATGAACTCGGTGAAGCGCTCGCGCGAGCCGCCGCCGTCCTCGGCACCGTACTGCGCCAGGCTGGTCTGCACGTCGGGCATCGCCAGCACCTTGTTGACGTCCTCGTTCATGCGCTGCGCCATCGCGGCCGGCAGCTTGCCCGGCCCCACCAGGCCGTACCAGGTGGTGGCCTCGAAGCCGGGGTAGCCCAGCTCGGCCATGGTCGGCACGTCGGGGTAGCTCTGCGCGCGCTTGGCACGCGTCTGCGCGATGGCCATCAGCCGGCCGCCCTTCACGTGCGGCGTGGCGGCGGTCATGGTCTCGAAGGCGTACTGGATCTGGCCGCCGATGAGGTCGGTGATGACGGGCGCGCTGCCCTTGTACGGCACGTGGATGGCGTTGACGCCAGCGCGCTGCTTGAACAGCTCCAGCGCCAAGTGCTGCGCCGAGCCCGAGCCGGCGGAGCCGAAGCCGATCTGCCCCGGCTTGGCCTTGCACAGCGCCACGATGTCGGGCACGGTCCTGGCCGGCTGGCTCGGGTTGCACACCAGCAGGTTGGGCGTCACGCCGACCAGCGTGATGGGCGTGAAGTCGTTGATCGGGTCGTACTTCAGCTTGGGCTGCAGGCTGGGCGCCAGCGCGTGGCTGTTGATGTGCGCCATCAGCAGCGTCGTGCCGTCGGCCGGCTGCGTGGCCGTGTAGTCGGCGGCCAGCACGCCGGCCACGCCGGCCTTGGTCTCGACGATGACCTGGGTGTTCCACATCTGCGTCAGCTTGGCCGCGACGATGCGCGCCAGCGCGTCGGTGCCGCCGCCGGGCGGGAAGCCGACGATGATGCGGATCGGGCCACTGGGCAGGGTCTGCGCCAGCAGGCCGGGCGCGGCCAGCGCCGCGGCCGAGGCGGCGGTGGCTTGCAGCAGGGTGCGTCGTTGCATGGTGGTCGTCTCCTTCAGGCTGCGGCTTGCAGCGGTGCTTGTTGTGGATGCGCGGCGAAGTACTCCATGGCAGCCAGCACGCCGCTGCCCGCGGTGGGCACGCCGGCGAGCTTGAAGCCCATCTCCACGCCCGACAGCGCCGCCATCAGCGTCAGGTCGTTGCAATCGCCCAGGTGGCCGATGCGGAACATGCGTCCCTTCACCTTGCCCAGGCCGGTGCCGAGCGAGAGATCGAAGCGCTGGTGGATCAGCCGGCGCAGCGCGTCGGCGTCCACGCCCACGGGCGTGACGACGCCGGTGAGCACCGGCGAGTACACGGCCGGGTCGGCGCACTGGATCGGCAGGCCCCAGGCGCGCACCGCGCGGCGCACGCCCTCGGCCCAGCGCTGGTGGCGCGCGAACACGGCCGGCAGGCCTTGTTCGAGCAGCATGTCCAGCGCCTCGCTCAGGCCATACAGCAGGTTGGTGTTGGGCGTGTAGGGCCAGTAGCCGGCGGCGTTGAACTCGACGATCTCGTCCCAGGCCCAGAAGCTGCGCGGCAGCTTGGCGGTCTTGCTGGCGGCCAGCGCCTTGGGGCTGAGGGCATTGAAGCTGATGCCCGGCGGCAGCATCAGCCCCTTTTGCGAACCGCTGACCGTGACGTCCACGCCCCAGGCATCGTGCTGGTAGTCGGCGCTGGCCAGGCCCGAGATGGTGTCGACGATCAGCAGCGCCGGGTGGCCCGCGGCGTCGATGGCGCGGCGCACGGCGGCGATGTCGCTGGTGACGCCGGTGGAGGTCTCGTTGTGCACCACGCACACGGCGCGGATCTGGTGCCCGGCATCGGCACGCAGGCGCTGCTCGATCTGCGCCGCGTCGACGCCGCGGCGCCAGCCATTGGGCAGGCCGGTCTCGGCGCAGGTGCCGGGCACGGCCAGGAACTCGGGCTGCAGGCCCAGGCGCAGCGCCATCTTCTGCCACAGCGCGGCGAACTGCCCGGTCTCGAACATCAGCACGGTGTCGCCCGGGCTCATGGTGTTGGCCAGCGCCGCCTCCCAGGCGCCGGTGCCGCTGGCCGGGTAGATGGCCACCGGGTGCCGCGTCTGGAAGATCTGCTGCATGCCGGCAATGACCTTCTTGCCCAGCACCGCGAATTCGGGGCCGCGGTGGTCGATGGTGGGCAGGCTCATCGCACGCAGGATGCGGTCGGGCACCGGACTCGGCCCCGGGATCTGCAGGAAGTGGCGGCCGCTGGGGTGCTGGTCGAGCGGGATCATGGGCGGTGTTCTCCAACAGGGAATGCGGCGAAGTTTTGCATACAAAATGCATTTGTCAACCGATCATGGCTAGAATCCGCCCGCATCGGCGCATCTTTTTGTATGCGCTTTGGGGTTTCCACGGTGGCCGACATCATTTCCATTCCGCGCCAGGTGCTGCACCAGGAGGTGGCCACGCGGCTGCGCCAGCGCCTGGTCGAAGGCCAGATCGCGCCCGGCGCCAAGCTCAACGAACGCGAGCTCAGCGAGAGCCTGCAGGTCTCGCGCACGCCGCTGCGCGAGGCCATCAAGATGCTGGCCGCCGAAGGCCTGGTCGAACTGCTGCCCAACCGCGGCGCGGTGGCCGCGAGCCTGAGCGCACAGGACGTGGCCGACACGTTCGAGGTCATCGCCGGCCTGGAAGGGCAGTCGGGCGCGCTCGCGGCGCAGCGCATCACGCCGGCGGAGCTGGCGGAGATCCAGGCGCTGCACTACGAGATGCTGGCCGCGTTCACGCGGCGCGACCTGTCCACCTACTACCGGCTGAACGCGCAGATCCACACGCTGATCAACGCCGCCGCGCGCAACCCGGTGCTCACGCACACGTGGCGCACGGTGAACGCGCGGCTGCAGGCCCTGCGCTTCCGCTCCAACTTCGACGAAGCCAAGTGGGCGCGCGCGGTCGACGAACACGAGCGCATGGTGGCGCTGCTGGCCGCCCGCGACGCCGACGGCCTGCACCGCCTGCTGGTGCAGCACCTCGAACACAAACGCGATGCCGTGCTGGAGTTGATGCACGCCGGCACGCTGCACGGAGCCACGTCCGCATGACCGCCACACTGCAACGCCGCCTGCGCCAGGAGACGCAGGGCGAGGTGCACTTCGACGCCGCCGCACGCGGCCGCTACGCCACCGACGCGTCCATCTACCAGCAGATGCCGGTGGGCGTGTTCGTACCCGCCACGCCCGAGGACCTGGCCGTGGCGCTGGCCATTGCGCGTGAAGAGCAGGTGCCGGTGCTGCCGCGCGGCGGCGGCACCTCGCAGTGCGGCCAGACCACGGGCGCAGCACTGGTGATCGACTGCACCAAGCACCTGCGGCGCGTGCTGGCGGTGGACGCCGACGCGCGCACCGCGACCGTGGAACCCGGCCTGGTGCTCGACCACCTGAACGCGCAGCTCAAGCCGCTGGGCCTGTGGTACCCGGTCGACGTGTCCACCAGCGCGCAGGCCACGCTGGGCGGCATGGCCGGCAACAACAGCTGCGGCAGCCGCAGCATCGCCTACGGCAACATGGTGCACAACGTGGCCGGCATCGACGCCTGGCTGGCCGACGGCACGCTGGCGCGCTTCGGCCCGCTGGCCACGCTCGGCCACCGCGAGCGCCAGATCGCCGACTTCGTGCGCGGCCTGGCCGAGCAGCAGGCCGACGAGATCGACGCCCGCTGGCCGCAGGTGCTGCGCCGCGTGGCCGGCTACAACCTCGACATCTTCCGCCCGAAGAGCGAGAAGCCGTACACGCACGACGGCAGCGTCAACCTGGCCCACCTGCTGGTGGGCAGCGAAGGCACGCTGGCCGTCACGAAGAGCTTGACGCTGCACCTGAGCGCACTGCCGCGTGCGAAGGTGCTGGGCGTGGTGAACTTCCCCAGCTTCCACGGCGCGATGGATGCAGCGCAGCACATCGTGCAGCTCGGGCCCAGCGCGGTGGAGCTGGTCGACCGCACGATGATCGAGCTCAGCCGCGCCAACCCGGCGTTCCGCCCCGTCATCGAGACTGCGCTGGTGGCGACGCACGGCGCCGCGCCCGAGGCCATCCTGCTGGTGGAGTTCAGCGGCGACGACAAGGGCACGCTGGTGCGGCAGCTCGACGCGCTGGTCGAACTGATGGGCGACCTGGGCCTGCCCGGCAGCGTGGTGCGCATGGAAGCCGACACACCGCAGAAGGCGCTGTGGGAAGTGCGCAAGGCCGGCCTCAACATCATGATGAGCCTGAAGGGCGACGGCAAGCCGGTGAGCTTCATCGAGGACTGCGCCGTGCCGCTGGTGCACCTGGCCGACTACACCGACGCGCTGACCGCCGTGTTCCGCAAGCACGGCAGCCGCGGCACCTGGTACGCACACGCCTCGGTGGGCACGCTGCACGTGCGGCCCATCCTCGACATGCGGCGCGACGGGGCCGCCAAGATGCGCGCCATCGCCGAGGAAGCCAGCGCGCTGGTGCGCCAGTACAAGGGCGCGTTCAGCGGCGAGCACGGCGACGGCCTGTGCCGCGGCGAGTGGATCGAGTGGCAGTTCGGCCCGAAGATCACCGGCGCCTTCCGCGCCATCAAGCAGCACCTGGATCCGGGCAACCTGCTGAACCCGGGCAAGATCATCGACCCGCCGAAGATGGACGACGCGTCGCTGTTCCGCTTCCCGCCCAGCTACCGCACCATCCCGCTGCAGCCGGTGTACGACTGGTCGGCCTGGGACGTGCAGAACGACCCCGTCACCGAGGAAACCACCGCGCCCGGCACCGGCGGCGACACCACCGGCGGCTTGGCCAAGGCGGTGGAGATGTGCAACAACAACGGCCACTGCCGCAAGTTCGACGCCGGCACCATGTGCCCGAGCTACCGCGTCACGCGCGACGAGCAGCACCTCACGCGCGGCCGCGCCAACACGCTGCGGCTGGCGCTGTCGGGCCAGCTCGGCGACGACGCCTTCACCGGCCCGGCGGTCGCCGAGGCGCTGGACCTGTGCGTGGGCTGCAAGGGCTGCAAGCGCGACTGCCCCACCGGCGTCGACATGGCCAAGATGAAGCTCGAGTGGACGGCCCAGCACCGGGCCCGCCACGGCTTCACGCTGAAGGACCGGCTGCTGGCGCGGCTGCCCGAGTTGGTGCACACCGCGGCGAAGCTGCCGTGGCTGTTCAACCTGCGCAACACGCTGCCCGGCGCGCGCGCGCTGAGCGCGAAGTGGCTGGGCCTGGCGCCGCAGCGCAACCTGCCGGCCTTCCGCAGCGACACCTTCTGGGCCGCCGCGCCCACGCTGCAGCTGGCCACGCGCGACGCGGTGCTGGCGGCCGAGAAGGGCGTGGTGCTCTTCGTCGACACCTTCAACGGCGGCTTCGAGACCGAGAACGCCACCGCCGCGGTGCGCGTGCTGCAGGCCGCGGGCTATGCCGTGCACGTGGCGCGGAAGTCCGGTGGCCACCTGTGCTGCGGACGCACGCTGATGGCCGCCGGCATGGCCGACGCCGCCAAGGCCCGTGCGCGCGAGCTGCTGGATGCGCTGCTGCCGCTGGCCGACCGGGGCCTGGCCATCGTCGGGCTGGAGCCGTCGTGCCTGCTGACGCTGCGCGACGAGCTGCTGGTGATGGGCCTGGGCGACGGCGCCGTGCGGCTGTCGAAGCAGGCCTTCCTGCTCGAGGAGTTCCTGGTGCGCGAGCTGCAGGCCGGCCGCTTCGCCCCGGCGCTGAAGCCCGCGACGCAGCCGCTGCGCGTGCACGGCCACTGCCACCAGAAGGCCTTCGGCGCGGTGCAGCCGGTGCTCGACGTGCTGCGGCTGATCCCCGGTGCGCAGCCCGAGCTGATCGAGAGCTCGTGCTGCGGCATGGCGGGCAGCTTCGGCTACGACGCCGAGCACCACGCGGTGTCGATGCAGATGGCCGAGCTGAGCCTGCTGCCGGCGGTGCGGGCCGCACCCGACGCGATCATCGTGGCCGACGGCACCAGCTGCCGGCACCAGATCGCCGACGGCGCCGGCCGCCAGGCGCTGCACGTGGCCCGCGTGCTGGCCGACCACCTGGCCTGATGCGGGTCAAACCCGATCGGGATTGACCCTGCCGGCGCAGCCGCTACGTAGTTTCCGCTTCGCACGCCCATGGTGCAGCGCCTACCATCCGGCCCTGCCTTTTTGGAGCCTTCCGGAGACACGTCCATGAAGAAACTGATGATCGCCGTGGCCGCCGCCACGCTGGCCTCCGCCGCTGCCGCGGCCTACCCCGAGAAGCCGGTCACCATCGTCGTGCCGTTCGCTGCCGGCGGCCCCACCGACAAGGTGGCCCGCGACCTCGCCGAGACGCTGCGCAAGCACCTGAACAACCAGACGGTCGTCATCGAGAACGTCGGCGGCGCCGGCGGCACGCTGGGTGCCGCCAAGGTGGCCAAGGCATCGCCCGACGGCTACACGCTGCTGCTGCACCACATCGGCATGTCCACCGCGCCGGCGCTGTACCGCAACCTGCCGTTCAAGGTGCTGGAGGACTTCGAATACGTCGGCATGGTCAACGACGTGCCGATGACGCTGATCGGCCGCACCTCGCTGCCGGCCAGCAACATGGCCGAGCTGCGCACCTGGCTCACCGCCAACAAGGGCAAGATCAACCTGGCCAATGCCGGCCTGGGGGCGGCATCGCACCTGTGCGGCCTGCTGTTCCAGCAGCAGATGGGCATCGACATGACGACCGTGCCGTACAAGGGCACGGCCCCGGCGATGACCGACCTGCTCGGCGGCCAGGTCGACATCATGTGCGACCAGACCACCAACACCACCGGCCAGATCGAGTCGGGCAAGGTCAAGGCCTTCGCCGTCACCACGACCAAGCGCCTCACGACGCCGGCGCTGTCCAAGCTGCCGACGCTGGACGAGTCGGGCCTGAAGGGCTTCAACGTCAGCATCTGGCACGGCGTGTACGCACCGAAGAACACGCCCAAGGCGGTGGTCGACCAGCTCAACACCGCACTGCGCGCCGCGCTGAAGGACCCCGAGTTCATCAAGCGCCAGGAAGCGCTGGGCGCTGTGGTGGTGACCGACGGCCGCGTGGCGCCGGCCGAGCACAAGAAGTTCGTCGAGGCCGAGATCGCCAAGTGGGGCCCGGCCATCAAGGCGGCTGGGCAATATGCCGACTGAGGACGTGTGACCGTGCCTGCGCACGGTCACGCGCCTCAGGAGGAGCCCGAGCTCTGCGAGGGCGCGGCCTGCAGGGCGACTAAGTGATCCGCAGCGGGATCGTCACCGGTCCCGCATTCACCAGGCCGACCTGCATGTCGGCCCCGAACACGCCGGCCTCGACCGGCGTGTGTCGTTTCCGGGCCTCGGCGAGCACGGCATCAAAGAGCCGCCGGCCCTGCTCGGCCGGTGCCGCGCCGGTGAAGCTGGGGCGGTTGCCGGCTGCGGTGTCGGCCGCCAGCGTGAACTGGCTGACGATCAGCAGCCCGCCGGCCACGTCCTGCACGCTGCGGTTCATCTTGCCGGCCGCATCGGAGAAGATGCGCAGCTTGAGCAGCTTGTCGACCAGCCGGGTGGCCTGCACTTCGGTGTCGGCCGGCTCGGCGCAGACCAGCACCAGCAGGCCCTGCCCGATGGCGCCGACCACCGTGCCGTCGACCGTCACGCCGGCCTGCGAAACACGTTGCACCAGCGCGATCACAGCGGGTCCCGTTCGTCGCCGAGGTGCGCTTCCACATCCATCGGCAGCAGCTGGATGCTGGCGCGCAGCCCCGGCACCGCCGCCATCAGCGCCTGCTCGACCGAGGTGCGCACGGCCGCGGCCCGACCCAGCGTCCAGGCCGCCGGCATGTGCATGTGCAGGTCCACGAAGCGGCGCTGGCCGGCACGGCGCGTGACGACGTGGTCGAAGCGGATCGCCTGGTGGCGGAAGCCCTCCAGCGTGGTCTCGATCGCGGCCAGCGAGTCGGCGTCGAGCGCCTCGTCGAGCAGGCCGTTGACCGAGCCCCAGACCAGGCGCGCGCCCTCGCGCAGGATGTTCAGCGCCACGGCGATCGCGATCACCGGGTCCAGCCACTGCCAGCCGGTGGCCAGCACCGCCAGCAGGCCCAGCACGACGCCGCCGGAGGTCCAGACGTCGGTGAACAGGTGGCGCGCGTCGGCTTCCAGAGCCATCGAGCGCGCCGCCCGCGCCTTCTTCAGCATCGACGCGGCCAGCACGCCGTTCATCACCGAGCTGATGACGCTGAGCACCAGCCCCCAGCCCACGGCGTCCAGCGGCTGCGGGTGCAGCAGGCGGTCGACCGCGGCCCAGACGATGCCCAGCGCCGCGGCGAAGATCAGCACGCCTTCGAAGCCGCTGGAGAAGTACTCGGCCTTGTGGTGACCGTAGGGGTGGTCGTCGTCGGGCGGTCGCGCGGCGATGGTCACCATCGCCAGCGCGAACATCGCGCCGGCCAGGTTGACCAACGACTCCAGCGCGTCCGACAGCAGGCTGACGCTGCCGCTGACCCACCAGGCGCCGGTCTTCAGCGCGATGGTGGCCAGCGCCACCGCGACCGAGATCTTCAGGTAGGTGGCAACCTGCATCGGCGCAGGGTCAGGCGCTGAGCGTCACCCGCGCGAACTTGCGCTTGCCCACCTGCACCACCAGCGTGCCGGCGCCCAGCTTCAGGGCCTTGTCGCTGACGACGGCACCGTCCACGCGCACGCCACCCTGGTCGACCAGGCGCAGCGCCTCGCTGGTGGACGGAGCCAGCCCGGCCTGTTTCAGCAGCGCGCCGATGGTCAGCGGCGCGCCCGACAGCGCCACCTCGGGGATCTCGTCCGGCACGCCGCCCGAGGCGCGGCGCTGGAAGTCCTGCTCGGCCGCCTCGGCCGCGGCCGCGCTGTGGAAGCGCGCGGTGATCTCCTTGGCCAGCAGCACCTTGGCGTCCTTCGGGTTGCGGCCGGCCTCGACCTCGCGCCGCAACGCGGCGATCTCGGCCTCGCTGCGGAACGAGAGCAGCGTGAACCACTTCCACATCAGCGTGTCGCTGACCGACAGCACCTTGGCGAACATCGTGTTCGGTTCTTCGGTGATGCCGATGTAGTTACCCTTGCTCTTGGACATCTTCTCGACGCCGTCCAGGCCCTCGAGCAGCGGCATCGTCAGCACGCACTGCGGTTCCTGGCCGTACTCGACCTGCAACGCGCGGCCGACCAGCAGGTTGAACTTCTGGTCGGTGCCACCAAGCTCGAGATCGCTCTTCAAGGCCACCGAGTCGTAGCCCTGCATCAGCGGATACAGCAACTCGTGCACGCTGATCGGGCTGCCGGCCTTGAAACGCTTCGTAAAATCGTCGCGTTCCAGCATGCGTGCCAGCGTGTACTTCGCGGCCAGCTGGATCATGCCGCGGGCGCCCAGCGCGTCGCTCCATTCGCTGTTGTAGCGGATCTCGGTCTTCTCCGGATCGAGCACCAGGCTGGCCTGGCGGTAGTAGGTCTGGGCGTTGGCTTCGATCTGCTCGCGCGTCAGCGGCGGGCGCGTCGTGTTGCGGCCGGAGGGGTCGCCGATCATCGACGTGAAGTCGCCGATGAGAAAAATCACGGTATGGCCCAGATCCTGCAACTGCCGCATCTTGTTCAAGACGACGGTATGGCCGATATGGATGTCCGGCGCGGTGGGATCGAGGCCGAGCTTGATGCGCAGCGGCACGCCGCTGGCCTCCGAACGGGCCAGCTTGGCCAGCCACTCGCCTTCGGGCAGCAGTTCGTCGCAGCCGCGCTGCGACACCGCCAGGGCCGCGCGCACGCGGTCGGTCACGGGATGCGGCAGCGCCGTTTCAGATACAGACATGGCTCGGTTTCCGGGGTTTCTCGGGCTTTCCGGGCTGGGGCTGCCGATATACTTCGCAGCCTTCAGCCGTCCCCGATGGGGCGGCGAATTCTAGTGGACAGGCAAGGGCTCGACGGTCTGCCAACACACACACTTCGAACAACCAAGTCACACACGGATCGTTGGGTTTGAACTTCGCATCGGACCGCTGGCTCCAGCACGCACAGGACTTCGGCACCCGCCACCACCGCAGCATCGTCGCCGCGGTCGTGGTGGCGCTTGGTGGTTTCGGCGTCACGGCCTTCGGCATCGCGCCGCTGGCGCCCGATGCCGCACTCCTGCCGCAACGGCTGGTGACGGAAGCCGTCACGCCCGACGACATCCCGTCGCAGCTCGACGCACTGGCCGAGCACACGCTGGACCTGGTGCGCCACGACATCACGCGCGGCACCGACACCCCTGAGTCCCTGCTCGCCCGCCTGGGCGTCAGCGACCCCGGCGCCGTCACGTTCCTGCGCACCGACGCCGCCGCCCGCAAGCTGCTGGCCGGCCGCGGCGGCAAGATGGTGCAGGCCCATGCGGCGCAGGACGGCACGCTGCGCCAACTGGTCGTGCGCTACCCCGCCGACCGTAGCGAGCTGGCGAAGACGCACTTCACGCGCACGACCATCGAGCGCGTGGGCGGCCACTGGCTCGCCCGCACCGAGCTGGCGCCGCTGGAGACCCAGGTGCGCATGGGCAGCGGCACGATCCGCAGCTCGCTGTTCGCCGCCACCGACGACGCGCTGCTGCCCGACACCGTCGCGGCGCAGATCGCCGAGCTCTTCTCGACCGACATCGACTTCCGCCGCGAGCTGCGCAAGGGCGACACCTTCAGCGTCGTCTACGAGGCCCCCACCGCCGACGGCGAGGTGATCTCCTGGAACGAAGGCGCCGGGCGCGTCCTGGCAGCCGAGTTCGTCAACGGGGGCCGCGAGCACCGTGCCATGTGGTTCACCGACAGCAGCGGCAAGGGCGGCTACTTCGGCCCCGACGGCCAGAGCAAGCGGCGCACCTTCCTGTCGAGCCCGATGGAGTTCTCGCGCGTCACGTCCAGTTTCGCGATGCGCTTCCACCCGATCCAGAAGAAGTGGCGCGCGCATCTGGGCACCGATTACGGCGCGCCCACGGGCACGCCGGTGCGCACGGTCGGTGAGGGCACGGTGGATTTCGCCGGCTGGCAGAACGGCTACGGCAACGTGGTGCAGATCCAGCACGGCAACGCCAAGTCCACGCTGTATGCGCACCTCAGCCGCATCGACGTGCGGCGCGGCCAGCGCGTCGAACAGGGCCAGCGCATCGGCGCGGTGGGTTCCACCGGCTGGAGCACCGGCCCGCACCTGCACTTCGAGTTCCGCGTCAACGGCCAGCACAAGGACCCGGTGCTGGTGGCCAAGTCGTCCGAGACCATCACGCTCGACCCGGCCGCGCGCGCGCAGTTCGCCGGCGTTGCCGCGTCGCTGCAGGCGCAGCTGGACATCGCCCAGACGCTGAGCAGCGGCCGCGGCCTGGCCGAATAAGGCCGGCAGCGATGGCCCTGGTGCTGGGGCTGATGTCGGGCACCTCGCTCGACGGCGTCGACGGCGTGCTCGCCGAATTGACAGACACCCGGACCCGCGTGCTGTCGCATGTGCAGCGGACCATGCCCGCGGCACTGCGTGCCGAACTGCTGGCGCTGAACACCTCCGGTCACGACGAACTGCACCGGGCGGCGCTGGCAGCGAACGCGCTCGTGCGGCTGTACGCCGAGACCGCGCAGGCTGCGCTGCGGCTGGCCGGGGTGCCGGCTGCAGCCGTGGAAAGCATCGGTGCCCATGGCCAGACCGTGCGCCACCAGCCGCAGGCGGTCGACGGCAGCGGCTACACGCTGCAGCTGATGAACGGCGCCTTGCTGGCCGAGCTGACCGGCATCGACGTGGTGTGCGACTTCCGCAGCCGCGACGTGGCCGCCGGTGGCCAGGGCGCGCCGCTGGTGCCGGCCTTCCACGCCCAGCGGTTCGGCGAAGCGGGCACTGACATCGCCGTGCTGAACCTCGGCGGCATGGCCAACCTCACGCTGCTGGCCGCAGATGGCGCGGTCAGCGGCTTCGACTGCGGCCCGGCGAATGCGCTGATGGACCTGTGGTGCCAGCGGCACCGCCAGCAGGCCTACGACGCCCATGGCGCCTGGGCCGCCAGCGGCCGCGTCGACGCTGCCCTGCTGGCGCGCTGGCTGGCCGAACCGTTCTTCGCACTGCCGCCGCCCAAGAGCACGGGCCGCGACCTCTTCCATGCCGGCTGGCTGGACAGCCGCCTGCCCGACGGCCTGCGGCCCGAAGACGTGATGGCGACGCTGGCCGAACTGACGGTGCGCGCGGCCTGCGACGCCCTGCGGGCGCAGGCGCCGGCCACGCGCGTGCTGCGCGTGTGCGGCGGCGGTGCGTTCAATGCGCACCTGATGCGGCGCCTGGCGGTGCTGCTGCCGCAGGTCGACGTGACCAGCACGGCCGCCGTCGGCGTGCCACCCGATCAGGTGGAGGCGCTGGCCTTCGCGTGGCTGGCCTGGGCCTACAAACAACGACGCGCCGGCAACCTCATGCAGGTCACCGGCGCGCGGGGTGCGCGCCTGCTCGGCGCGCTGTATCCGGCGTAGCGGCCGCCGTCGTCAGACCGAGAACGACGAGCCGCAGCCGCAGGTGGTGGTGGCGTTCGGGTTCTTGATCACGAACTGCGCGCCCTGCAGGTCTTCCTTGTAGTCGATCTCGGCGCCGCCCAGGTACTGCAGGCTCATGGCGTCGATCAGCAGCGTGACGCCGTTCTTCGTCATCTGCGTGTCGTCCTCGTTGATCACCTCGTCGAAGGTGAAGCCGTACTGGAAACCCGAGCAGCCGCCGCCCTGCACGAAGACACGCAGCTTCAGGTCGGGGTTGCCTTCCTCGTCGACCAGGTCCTTGACCTTCATCGCAGCGCTGTCGGTGAAGATCAGCGGTGCCGGCATCTCGTCGGTCGCGGGGGCAAGGGCTTCGGCAATCGCATTCATGGGGCTCTCCAGAAATCGTCAGGCGTCGTTCGACGCCGCCAGCGTGAGGGTGGGTTTGTCGGTGCTGCGCAGGGGCCGCAGCTCACCGTCGATCAGTGCACCGGGGTGCATTTCGAGCACTTCGTAGCGGACTTCACCGACGATGCGCGCCTTGGGCTGCAATTCCAGCAGCTCGTCGCACAGCACGGGACCATGGACCTCGCCATTGATGATGACATGGCTGGCCTTCACCTTCCCGAGGACGCGGGCTTTTTCGCTGATGACCAGGATGCTGCGCGCCTCGCCGGTGGCGATGACGTCGCCCTGCACCTCGCCGTCGATGCGCAGCCCCTCGGTGAAGCGCAGCTCTCCGTGCACGGACATGCCTTCGCCCACCAGGCTGCGGATCGGTGGCTGTGCCTTCTTCCCAAACAACATCGGCGACTCCGGTCGGCTCGTGGTGGGCGGCGCGGCTAGAACCTCAGGGTCTGCGACGCACGCACGGCGCCCTGGGCGTCGATGACGCGGGCTTGAACCGTTTTTATCACGGCCCCGACCGGATGCGACACCAGGCCCTCGACCCGTGCGTACTGCCGGAGTAACAGTGGTCTCGCGCCGCCCTGCAGCGACATCGACCAGGCCTTCCCATCGAGCAGGCCGGTCAGCAGCAGGTCGTAGCGGCCGTTGAATTCGGCCGGCGCCTTGCCGGTCTGCATCACCAGCAGCTGGTACCGCAGCTCGCCCGGGCCTTGGCGCTCGGTCTGCAGGCCGCGCAGCTGCAGCCCTTCGCCGCCCGCAGGCAGCAGCTTCTCGAAGAAACCCAGGTCGGCCTGCAGGCCCTGCTTGTCGGCTTCGAGCTGGCGCAGCTGCTGCGCCAGCCGCTCCTGCGCGGCGCGTTCGGCCTTCAGCAGGCTCTCGGCGGTGTTGGCCACCGACACCGCGCGTTCGCTGTCGCGGCGCAGCGCCGCCACCTCGGCCCGCAGCTGGACCAGTTCCGCCTCGGCGTCGCGGTCGATGCCCGCGATGTCCTTGCCGAACTCGAACGCCCACAGGGCCGCTGCGGCGGAGAAGCCCAGAACGACAGCAGCCACCGCCCAGCGCAATGGCCAGGGCAGGTGGCTGCGGATGATCATGCGCGGCGCACTGACCGAGAGTCGGCGCCGCAGCAGTTTCCAGCGCATGGGCGCGAGGCCCCTGCCGCGAATTAACGCTTGGAGAACTGCTTCCGGCGGCGGGCGCCGTGCAGACCGACCTTCTTGCGTTCCACTTCGCGCGCGTCGCGCGTCACGAAGCCGGCACGGCTGAGGTCGGGCTTGAGCGCCGCGTCGTAGTCGATCAGGGCGCGCGTGATGCCGTGGCGGACTGCGCCGGCCTGGCCGGATTCGCCACCGCCGTGCACGTTCACCTTGATGTCGAAGGCCGCGTCATTGGCCGTCAGCAGCAGGGGCTGCTTGACGATCATGATCGAGGTCTGGCGACCGAAGTAGTCATCGACGGGCTTGCCGTTGATGACGATCTGGCCCGTGCCCTTCTTGATGAAGACGCGAGCCACCGAGCTCTTGCGGCGGCCGGTGCCGTAGTTCCAGTTTCCGATCATCACCAGTCCTCAGATCTCGAGCGGCTTCGGTTGCTGAGCGGTGTGCGGGTGCGTGGCACCGGCGTAGACCTTCAGCTTCTTGATCATCGCGTAGCCCAGCGGGCCCTTGGGCAGCATGCCCTTGACCGCCTTCTCCAGCGCACGGCCGGGGTGGCGTGCCTGCATGTCCTTGAACGGCGTCGCGTAGATGCCGCCCGGGAAGCCGGAGTGCCGGTAGTAGATCTTGTCCGTGGCCTTGGCCCCGGTGACGCGGATCTTGTCGGCGTTGACGATGACGATGAAATCGCCGGTGTCGACGTGAGGCGTGTAAATGGCCTTGTGCTTGCCGCGCAAACGGAGTGCCACTTCGCTGGCAACACGTCCGAGCACCTTGTCGGTGGCGTCAATCACGAACCATTCATGCTTCACTTCGGCCGGCTTGGCGCTGAAGGTCTTCATGATGAGGTCTTACTCAAGAAGCAGGCCCTGGAGAGGCCTGCGATGCACCGGCTGTTGCTGATCTGCCACCCACCTTCGGCGCCGCTTGTCGAGGGCGGCCTCTCAGGACTTGGTTCGGGCGCAATGCAGCGCGGCTTGCACCGCACGGCATGGCAGATGGTTCCCCGCCGGTTTCGGGAAAAGCCCGCGAGTATACACCGCCCTGCGCGCGCATCCACAGGCCCACGCAGCGGAGGCGACAGACGGGGTGCGGCTTGTTTGAGGGTTAACCCTAAATGCATGCGCTACCATGCCCCCTCCACTTCCAGGAGCCCGGCGATGCACGAGCCCGACCTGCACCCGCTGCAACCCGCCGCGCCGGCCGACCGCGCCGTGCTGCCGGGCGATGCCGCGCCACGCTGGGTGGCGATCCGGCCGCTGGCGCCGCGCCACCGCCCACGGATCGCAGACCACCTGCTGGCGCTGCCCCCGCACGACCGGGCGCTGCGCTTCGGCTACGTGGCCAGCGACGAGCAGGTGGCGCGCTACGTCGCCCAGCTCGACTTCGAGCGCGACGAGATCTTCGGCATCTTCAACCGCCGCCTGCAGCTGGTGGCGATGGCCCACCTGGCCTTCCAGGGCGCCGCCGAGCAACCCCCGAGGGCCGCCGAGTTCGGCGTTTCGGTGGCGGCGCACGCACGCGGGCGTGGCTGGGGCGCCAGGCTGTTCGACCGCGCCGTGCTGCACGCACGCAACCGGCACGTCGACACGCTGCTGATCCACGCGCTGGCCGAGAACAAGGCCATGCTGCACATCGCCCGGCGCGCCGGCGCCAAGGTGGAACTGGAAGGATCGGACGCCACGGCGCTGCTGCGCTTGCCGCGCGAGGACTTCGCCTCGCACCTGGAAGCGCTGTTCGAACGCCAGGTGGCCGAGTGGGACTACGGCCTGAAGCTGCATGCCCGGCGGATCGACGCCTGGCTGGCGCTGCTGGGCGAGATGCCGGCCAGCTTGCGGCTTCCGCCCCCCGGCTCGCGGGACGTGCCCCCAGACCCGCGCCCGCAGACGCGGGGTTCGCGCGTGCCCCCCGGGGTTTAAGATTCACCATCAGGGGGGCATCGCGGCTCGTGGTTGGAGGAGCGGTGGTTCGCCACACTCCAATCACCATGCAGCAAGCACTTCCTTGGATCCTCGTGTCCGTCGCTGCGGTCCTCCTGGCCGCCGCCGGCGGCTTGTGGATCTACGCACGGCGCAAGCCCGAGGTGAAACCGCTGCCCAACGAGTGGACGCTGTCGGCGCGGCCGGTGTTCAGCACCGACGAGCGCCGCGTCTACCGCCAGCTGCGCGAGGCGCTGCCGCACCACATCGTGCTGTCCAAGCTCCCTCTGGTGCGCTTTTGCCAGCCCACCGATCCGAGCGAAGTGCGCTACTGGTACGAACTGCTCGGCGCCACGCATGTGACGTTTGCCATCTGCAGCGCCAACGGCCGCGTCCTGGCGGCCATCGACCTGGACACCGAGCGCGCGAGCTCGCGCCGCGTGCAGCAGATCAAGCAGTCGGTGCTGGGTGCCTGCCGCGTGCGCTACCTGCGCTGCCCGGTGGACCACCTGCCCTCCATTCCCGAGCTGCAGCTGCTGGTGCCGCACAGCGTGGCGCCCACGCGCGGGCCGCAGGCAGCGCCGGCGGTGGCCCAGGCGCGCGACCACCTGTCGAGCACCGTGGCCAGCAAGCGCCGCGAACGCACCACGCTGTGGCAGGACTCGGGCTTCTTCCAGGACTCGTTCTTCGCCGTCGACAGCCGTTTCGAGACCGCCTCGACCACCGAGTTCGGCGCGCTGCGGCCCGGCGTGGAGGTGCGGGAGCTGTCGCCCGGGCTCGACCTAGGTGCTGCGGCGCCGCCGCCGACCCGGCACTGAATGGCCGCTGCCCTGGGCTATGCCGACCTCACGCCGACGCAGGTGCTCGACGCGCTGGACAGCGTGGGCCTGCGTGGCGACGGCCGCATCCTGCAGCTCAACTCCTACGAGAACCGCGTCTTCCAGGTGATGCTGGAAGACGGCGGCGCGGTGGTGGCCAAGTTCTACCGCCCGGGCCGCTGGAGCGACGCGCAGATCGTCGAGGAACACGGCTTCGCGCTCGAGCTCGCCGAGGCCGAAGTGCCCGTGGTGCCGCCGCTGCTGCTGCGGGCCGGGGCACCCGACGTCCAGCTGCACGGCACGCCGCCGACGCTGGCCACCTGCGCCGGCCACCGCTTCATGGTCGCCGCCCGCTGCGCCGGCCGCGAACCCGAGCTCGACGATCCCGACACGCTGCGCCAGATCGGTCGCTTCATCGGCCGCCTGCACGCGGTGGGCCGGCGCCGGCCTTTCGCGCACCGCCACCACCTGCAGCCGCGCGCCGACGGCGCCGCCGCGATGGCGCTGCTGCTGGACGGCGGCTTCGTCACCGACAACGAACGCCCGGCCTGGGAAGCCACCTGCACGCAGGCGCTGGCGCTGGTGGCCGACGCCTTCGACGCGGTGGCCCCGGCCACGTTGCGCCTCCACGGCGACTGCCACCCGGGCAACGTGCTCTGGCGCGACGGCCACCCGCACGTGGTGGACCTCGACGACGCGATGCAGGGCCCTGCGGTGCAGGACCTGTGGATGCTGGTCTCGGGCGACCGTTCGGCCATGGCGCAGCAGCTGAACACGCTGCTCGACGGCTACGAACAGTTCAGCGACTTCGACGACCGCGAACGCCGCCTGATCGAGCCGCTGCGCACGCTGCGCATGCTGCGCCACAGCGCCTGGCTGGCGGCGCGCTGGTCGGACCCGACCTTCCCGCTGAACTTCCCGTTCTTCGGCACGGCCGCCTACTGGAGCCAGCAGACGACCCAGCTGCGCGAGCAGCTGGAAGCGATGCAGGACGCGGCCGATGCCGCGCCGTTCTGACGGCCCGCAGGCTCAGCCGACCAGCAGCGCATTGACGCGCTTCACGTAGGCCGCCGGGTCCTCGAGCTGCCCGCCTTCGGCCAGCAGCGCCTGGTCGAACAGGATCTGCGCCAGCTCGTCGAAACGTGCGTCGGCATCCAGGCGCTTCACCAGCGCGTGCTCGGGGTTCACCTCCAGGATCGGCAGCGACTTCGGCGCCGCCTGGCCGGCCTGCTTCAGCAGCCGCGCCAGGTGGTTGCTCATGTCGCCCTCGTCGGCCACGATGCACGCGGGTGAGTCGACCAGGCGCGTCGTCGTGCGCACGTCCTTGGCACGCTCCTTCAGCGCCGTCTTCAGGCGCTCGAGCACCGGCTTGAAGGCCTCGGCGGTTTCCTCGGCGGCCTTCTTCTCGGCCTCGTCTTCCAGCTTGCCGAGGTCGACACCGCCCTTGGCGACGCTGGTCAGCGGGTGGCCGTCGAACTCGAACAGGTGGCTCAGCATCCACTCGTCGACGCGGTCGGTCAACAGCAGCACCTCGATGCCCTTCTTGCGGAAGATCTCCAGCTGCGGACTGCTCCTGGCCGCCGCCAGAGTGTCGGCGGTGATGTAGTAGATGGCGTCCTGGCCGTCCTTCATGCGCGCCACGTAGTCGGCGAAGCTGACCCCGCCCTCGGCCGTGGTGCTGGCGAAGCGCAGCAGCTTGGCCAGGCGCTCCTGGTTGGCGTGGTCCTCGCCGATGCCTTCCTTCAGCACCGCGCCGAACTGGGTCCAGAACTCGGCGTACTTGTCCTTCTGGTTCTCGGCCACGTCCTCCAGCATGCCCAGCACCTTCTTCGTGCTGCCTTCGCGGATGGCCTTCACGTCGCGGCTCTCCTGCAGCAGCTCGCGGCTGACGTTCAGCGGCAGGTCGGCGCTGTCGATCACGCCCTTCACGAAGCGCAGGTACACCGGCATCAGCGCCTCGGCGTCGTCCATGATGAAGACACGCTTGACGTACAGCTTCACGCCGCCGCGCTTGTCGCGGTTCCACAGGTCGAACGGCGCCTTGGCCGGCACGAACAGCAGCTGCGTGTATTCGCTGCGGCCCTCGACGCGGTTGTGCGTGTAGGCCAGCGGCGCGTCCTGGTCGTAGCTGATCTGCTTGTAGAACTCCTGGTACTGCGCGTCGGTGATCTCGCTCTTGGGCCGTGTCCACAGCGCCGCGGCCTTGTTCACGGGTTCCCACTCGTCGGTGGTGACCTGCTCGCTCTTCTCCGCGTCCCAGGTCTGCTTCTTCATCAGCACCGGCAGGCTGATGTGGTCGCTGTACTTGCCGATGATGGACTTCAGCTTCCAGTGGCTGAGGAACTCCTCCTCCCCGTCGCGCAGGTGCAGGATGACGTCGGTGCCGCGCTCGGCCCGCGTGATGGTCTCGACCTCGAAGTCGCCCGTGCCTTCGCTGCTCCAGCGCACGCCCTGTTCGGCGGGCGTGCCGGCGCGGCGCGTCTCGACCGTCATGCGGTCGGCGACGATGAAGCCGCTGTAGAAGCCCACGCCGAACTGGCCGATCAGGTTGGCGTCCTTCTTCTGGTCGCCTTCCAGCTTGGCCATGAACTCGCGCGTGCCGCTCTTGGCGATGGTGCCCAGGTGGGCGACGGCTTCCTCGGCGCTCATGCCGATGCCGTTGTCGCGGATCGTGATGGTCTTGGCCTCGGCGTCGTACCAGACCCGGACCTCGAGGTTGGGCGCGTCTTCGTACAGCGCGCTGTTGTCCAGCGCCTCGAAGCGCAGCTTGTCGCAGGCGTCCGACGCGTTGGACACCAGCTCGCGCAGGAAGATCTCCTTGTTGGAGTACAGCGAATGCGTGACGAGGTGCAGGATCTGCTTGACCTCGGCCTGGAATGACAGCGTCTTCTTGTCCATGGTGATCCAAGGGAAAAATTGAACGGCGAAGCCACAGTGGGGGCGCCCGGCGCCGCTTCAAGAGCGGGCCGGGATTGTGACCCAGCGCGGCTGGCCCGGCGGCTCAGGCCGGTGCCAGCGCCAGCAGCCCGGCGGCCGTGTTCGAGATCGGGATGTGGTAGTTCGCGTGCACCTGCCGCACGCCGCCATGCAGCGCGCCACGCATCGCCAGCCACATCAGCAACTCCACGCCCTGTGTGCCGGCCAGCTCCACCAGCTGCGGCACGGTGTACTGCGTGGCCCAGGTGGGGTCGTCGATCAGGCTGGCCATGAACCGGCGGTCGAACACCGGGTTCATGAAGCCCGCGCGCGGGCCGTCGAGCTGGTGGCTCAGGCCGCCGGAGCCGACGATCACCACGCGCTCGTCACCCGGCCAGGCCTGCACCGCGCGGCCGATGGCCTGGCCCAGGTCCCAGCAGCGGCGGGCGCTGGGCAGCGGGAACTGCACGGTGTTGATGCACACCGGCACCGTCCGCACCGGGCATGGCCCGCCGGCCGCGGGCCACAGCAGCGCCAGCGGCAGCGTGAAGGCGTGGTCGACCAGCATCTCCTGGCAGCTGGTGATGTCGAACGCGTCGCCGACCAGCTGCTCGATCAGGTGCCAGCTCAGCGCCGGGTGGCCGGCAAACGGCGGCAGCGTCGGGATGCCCCAGCCCTCGTCGGCATTGCGGTACTCGGCTGCCGCGCCCACCGCGAAGGTGGGCATCTTGTCGAGGAAGAAGTTCAGCCCGTGGTCGTTGTACAGCACCACTGCCACGTCGGGCCGCACCTCGGCCAGCCACCGGCGCACCGGCTGGAAGCCGTCGAACCAGGGCTTCCAGTAGGGCTCGTCCTCCTGGTGCTTCGCGATGGCGCGGCCGATGGCCGGCACGTGGCTGGTGGCGATGCCGCCGACGATGCGGGCCATCAGCGCGCCTGCACCGGTTGCGCCTGCGCCAGCAGCCGGGCGATGAACGCCTCCTTGCTGACGCCGGTCTGCAGCGCCCCCAGGTCCTGCACGTCCAGCCCCAGGATGCCGGCGAACTTCGCCAGGTAGTAGACGTTGCCCCCGGCCGCCAGCAGGCCCGGCACGTCACGTGCGCGGATGGCGGCCTGCTGGGCGTCGTTCAGCCCGAAGCGCCGGCAGTACGCCTGCTCGTCGCGCACGAAGGCCGCGCGGTTGCCAGCCTCGTTGAACGAGAAGCACATCTTGTTCAGCGCGTAGCCCTTGCGTGCCTGCACGCCGTCGAACAGCGTGGTGCCTGGGATGGTCTGTTCCATGGCGCCGCAGTCTGCGCGGGCCCGCCGCGGCCGGCGTTGACTGCCGTCAAACCTGCCGTCAGCCCCGCGGTCGAACGGCGGCGACCCGCGCCAGCCAGCCGGCCAGCGCGGCGTCCACCGCCGCAGGCGCTTCCATCGTGCTCATGTGGCCGCAGTCGGGCACCACCACCACCAGCTGCGCGCCCGGGATGGTGTCGGCCATGCGCTGGTGCTGCGCGGGCGGGCTCCAGCCGTCCTGCGCGCCGGTGAGCAGCAGCGTCGGGCAATGCACGCCCGCCAGCTGCGGCGTGGCATCGGGGCGCGCCAGCAGCGCACGGATCTGCGCCTCGAACGTGGCCACGTCGCGCCGCGCCAGCATGTCCAGCACGGCCTCGAAGAGCGGCGTGTCCACGCGCGTGGGGTGCACCATGCCCAGCGCCCACTGCCGCGCCATCGCGCGCATGCCGCTGCGGCGCGCCAGGTCCAGCAGCGCCAGCCGGCCGGCGCGCTCGCTGGCGCCGGCTTCGCCCGGCGGCAGCGGGTGGCAGCCGGTGTCCAGCAAGGCCAGGCCGGCCACACGCGCCGGCGCCAGGCGCAGCAGCTCGAACGCGACGCGGCCGCCCATTGAGTGGCCCGCGACCGCGAAGCGCCCTGGGGACGCGGCCGCCAGCGCGGCTTCGGCCATCGCGGTGATGCTGTCGGCGCCGCCGTAGTCGGCGACCACCCCGCCGCGGCACGATGCCAGCGGCGCCCAGACCGCGGCGTCGCACAGCAGGCCCGGCAGCAGCAGCAGCGGCGTCGGCAGCGTCATGGCGTCAGCCCCTCATTCGGGCTCGATCTTCGCGGCGCGGATGACCTCGCCCCAGCGCTGGATCTCGCTGCCCAGCAGGCCTTGCAGCTCGGCCGGCGTGCTGCTCTGCAGCCGCATGCCCAGCCGCGCCATCTTCTCCTGCACCGCCGGCGCGGCCACGGCCTCGCGCACGGCGCGGTTGAGCTGCGCCACCACCTCGGGCGGCGTGCCAGCCGGCGCCGCGATGGCGTTCCACGACGCCACGTTGTAGCCGGCCACGCCCGCCTGCTGCACCGTGGGCACCTCGGGCAGCGCCGGGTTGCGGCGGTCCGACGACACCGCCAGCGCCTTCACGACGCCGGCCGACACCTGGCCGACCATCGGGCCGACGACCTCGAAGGCGATGTCGATCTCGCCGCCGCGCAGCGCCGCCAGCACCGCCGGCGAGCCCTTGTAGGGCACGACCAGCACGTCGAGGCCGGCCACGGTCTCGAACAGCTTGGCCGCCAGGTGCTGCGTGCTGCCCACCGCCACGGTGCCGACGTTGAGCTTGCCCGGGTTCGCCTTCGCATAGGCCAGCGCCTCGCGCAGCGTGCCGAAGCGGCCGCTGCCGGCGGCGAAGATGCCGATGTCGAAGTAGCCCAGCGTGCTCACGGGCGCGAAGGCCTTCAGCGTGTCGTACGGCAGCTTCCTGAACAGGCCGACGCTGACGGCGTTGCCGTTGCTCATCAGGAGCAGCGTGTGGCCGTCGGGCCGCGCCGTGGCCACGGCCTGCGACGCCACGATGCTGCCGGCGCTGGGGCGGTTCTCGACGACGACGGGCTGCTTCAGCGAGGTCGCCATCACCTCGGCGACGGCGCGGGCGGTGAGGTCCGCGATACCGCCGGGGCCGAACGGCACCAGCAGCGAGATCGGCCGCTCGGGAAAGCGGGGCTGCGCGTGCAGCGGGGCGCCGAACGGGGCGCTCAGGGCCGCGGCGCCGAACGCGCACAGCGTGCGCCGGCGGAGGAAGGAGTGGGCGTGGTCCATGCGTGGATGGTAGTGCGGGGGGTGGTCGTGCTGCAGCGCGGGCGCGCGGCTCAGAAGCGGTGGCGCAGGCCGACCACCAGCCCGGTCTGGCTGCCCTTGGTGGCCATGAAGGCGGGCTTGGCGTAGCCGCCTTCGACGACGTTGGTGTCGATCACGGCGTACACGTCGCTGCGGCGCGAGAAGCGGACGCTGGCGGTGACCCAGCTGACCTGGCGCCGGCCGTCGAGCGCGGCGCTGCCCGACTGCGTGTCGTTGTAGTGCGCCACGCTCAGCGTCACGGCATCGGCGAGCTCGATGTTGGCGCCCAGGGTCCAGGCGGTGTTCTCCTGCGGGCTGACCGCGCTGCTGCGCTGCATGGCGCCGCCGAACAGCGCCAGCGCCTGGTGCAGGCGCACGTTGCCGCCGAGACCGACGATGTCGCGCGTCTCGGTGCCGGCCAGGTTCTTCAACTGCTGCACGTAGCCGCCGACCGCGAAGCCGCGGCCGACGTGGCCCACCGACACCGCCCAGGCACCGTTGGCGCTGCCCGAGGCCTGCTCGCCGAAGGTGTGCGAGGCCACCACGTCGATGCCGGCGACCCGGGCGTCCACGCGCAGCATGTTGTCCTGGCGCGGCACGTGGTGGCTGCTGAACAGCGAGTGCGCGGTGCTGTTGGGGTTGCCCTGCGGCTGGAAGCGCGCGGCCATCGCGTGCGCCACCGTGTACTGGCGGCCCACGGTGACGCCGCCCCAGCTGCTGCGGAGGCCGGCGTGGACCTCGCGGCCCCAGAAACGCGTGGGCGCGGTGGTCTGGCCGTAGTCGCCGGCGGGCGTGCCCTGCAGCGACTGCCCGGTGCTGGGATCGAAACCCGACTCGAGCGTGAACACCGCCGACAGGCCGCCGCCCAGGTCCTCGCGGCCCCGGAAGCCGAGCCGGCTGCCGGTGAAGATGCCGTCGTCCATCGTGGTCAGCGTGCCGCGCGGATTGCCGGCGTTGTTGGCCTGGCGCACGGCGGCGTCGAACAGGCCGTAGATGGTGACGTTCTGGGCCAGCGCGGCGACGGGGGCCAGGGTCAGCCAGGCGGCGGCGGTGCAGAGCGTGCGGGTGGTGCGGGTCATGCGGGGTCTCCGGGTCGTCGTGGTCATGCGGCAGCGGCGCCCGCGGCCCGGGGCGGGCCTGCGGCGCGGAAGAGGGGCGTGGAAGGGGACGGGTGTCTAGAAGCGCAGCGGCTGGCCGGGCACGGCCACGTGGACCTTCGCCGCGCCCTGCGGGCCCAGGGCGTCGATGAACTGCTGCGCCGTGCCCCGCGCCAGCGGGTTGGCGCCGTAGTGCATGGGGATCACCGCACGCGGCCGCAGCAGCACGTTCACCGCGTGGGCGGCATCGACCGGATCCATCGTGAAGTTGCCGCCGATGGGCAGCAGCGCCAGGTCAGGCCGGTGGCGTTCGCCGATCAGCCGCATGTCGCCGAACAGCGCCGTGTCGCCGGCGTGGTAGATGCGGAAGCCGTCCTCCAGCTCGATGATCCAGCCCAGCGGCTCGCCGCCGGGGTGGGTCTCGTCCTTGCCGGTGGCCGGGTTGCGCCACACCAGGATCGACGAGTGCTCGGCCCGCACCGCGGTGATCCTGATGCCCGGCACCGGTTCCACGGTGCCGCCCTTGTTCATGCGCGGCAGCAGCCGCGCCGGCAGCATGCCCAGCGTCATCGCGCTCTGCGCCAGGTCGCCGGGCGCGCGCAGCGGCACGTCGTACATCTGCGCCAGCGCGGGCGCATCGGCGATGTGGTCGAAGTGCCCGTGGCTCACCAGCAGCACGTCGATGCGGCCGAAGTGCTCGAGCTGCCTGTAAGCGGTCGGTGTCAGCGGGTTCAGGCGCAGCCAGGGGTCGGTGACGATGACCTTGCCGCCGGGCGAGGTGATCTTGAACGCCGCCTGGCCGAGCCAGACGACCTCGACCTGGCCGGCCGTGCGGCCCGGCGCCGGTGCGGGCGCCGCCGCCGGTGCGGGGGGCAGCTGCGCGCAGGCCGCCAGCACCAGCGCGGCGGCGAGCGCGCAGGCGCAGGCAGACAGCCGTTGCAGCATCGCGGACGCCATCAGCTGACCTTCACGTTGCCGGCCTTCACCACCTCGGCCCAGCGCGGCAGTTCGCGCGCGATGAGCGCCGCGAAGTCCTGCGGCGTGCCGGGCGTGGGCACCGCGCCTTCGGTGGCCAGTTGCTGCGCCACGTCGGGCAGCGCCAGCGCCTTGTTGATCTCGGCGTTCAGCCGCGCCACCACCGCTGCCGGCGTGCCGGCGGGCGCGACCACGCCGTACCACTGGTCGGCCTCGAAGCCGGCCACGCCGGACTCGGCCACCGTGGGCACGTCGGGCAGCGCCGCGATGCGCTGCGGGCTCGAGACCGCCAGCGCGCGCAGCCGGCCGGCCTTGACGTGCGGCAGCACGGCCGGCGTGCCGGTGAAGGTGCTGTCGACCTGGCCGGCGATGAGGTCGTTGATCGACGGCGCCGTGCCGCGGTAGGGGATGTGCAGCATGAAGATGCGCGCGCGCAGCTTCAGCAACTCGAAGGTGATGTGCGCGGCGCTGCCGTTGCCGCCCGACGAATACGTCAGCCGCCCGGGCTGGGCCTGGGCCTGGGCGATGAACTCCTGCAGCGTCTTCGCCTTCGCGGTGGCGGGCACCACCAGCACGTTGGGCACGCGCGCCACCCAGGCCACCGGCGCGAAGCTCTTGATGGGGTCGTAGGGCAGCTTCGGGTACAGCGCCGGGTTCACCGCCAGCGTGCCGATGTGGCCCATCAGCAGCGTGTTGCCGTCGGGCTCGGCGCGCGCCACCTCGCCGGCGCCGAGCGAGCCGCCGGCGCCGGCACGGTTCTCGACCACGACGTTGGTGCCCAGCGCCAGCGCCAGCTTGGGCGCCAGCGCACGGGCCAGGATGTCGGTGCTGCCACCGGGCGTGAAGGGCACGACCAGGCGCAGCGGCCGGGCCGACTGGGCCCGGGCCCGGGGCATGAGGCCGGTGGCCAGCGTGGCGGCCAGGACGGCGCGGCGGGAAGGGTTCGGATGCATCGCAAGACTCGTGGGAAAGGAACGGCAACAGCTGCCCGGGACACGGCGCGCCAAGCACCGCCGCCCGTGCCGCACCGCACTGGCCGAAGCATGCCGGCGCGGTGGCTGCGGCACCAGCGCCAAGCCCGGTGCCACCCTTGCGTTGTGCTTATGGACCTGCGGCGCCGCGGTTGTCGTGCGCCACGGCCTGCAAGGCCTGCATCAGCGTCAGGGCCGCGGTCGAGGGCAGGCCGTCGCGGCGCTGCGTGATGCCGATGCTGCGCTCGGTGCCGCGCACCGGCACCGGCGGCAGCACGAGCAGGCCCGAGGTGAGCTCGGCGCGGATCTGCAGCGGCGACAGCAGCGCCACCGCGTCGCCCGCCATCAGCACCGAGCGCACCACGGCCGGCGCGTTGGCCTGCAGCTGCACCGCCGGCACGTCGAGCCCGGCCTGCGCGAAGGCCAGCTCGAAGGCCGCCCGCGCCGGCGTGCCCGGCAGCGGCCCCACCCACGGCCAGGGCAGCAGCGCACGCAGCGAGCGCGGCGGCCGCGGCACCCGCAGCGCCGGGTGGCCCTGGCGCAGCACCGGCTGCAAGCGGTCGACGAACAGCAGCGACTCCTGCAGGTCGGCCGCCGCGGCGTCGCCGCGCAGCGGACCCACCACGAGGTCGATGTCACCCTGGCGCAGCTGGTGCAGCAGAGCTTCGTAGGTGCCGTCGACGACCGTCACGCGCAGCCCCGGCTGCTGCACGAACAGGCGCGACAGGGCCTGCGGCACCAGCACGTCGGCAGCCATCGGCAGCGCGCCCAGCGCCACGCGGCCCGGAGCCAGGCCGCGGAAGGCCGCCAGCTCGTCGTGCCCGGTGCGCAGCTCGGCCAGCGCCAGCCGGGCGCGCTGCAGCAGCCGCTCGCCGGCATCGGTGAGGCGGGTGCCGCGGTGCGAGCGCTCGAACAGCGGGCGCCGCGCGGCATGTTCCAGCTGGCGCAGCGCCTGGTGCACCGCAGGCTGCGAGATGCCCAGCTGCCGCGCTGCCAGCGCCTCGCTGCGCGAGGACGCCACAGCGGCCAGCGCGTGCAGCATGCCGTCGCTCACGCGCAGCGGCAGCGCGGCGTCGCCGCCGGCCTGGAGCAGTTCGTCCAGTGCGCGCTGCACGCGCGCCACCAGCACGGCGCCGGCCGGCGTGCAGGCCATGCCGCGCGCGCCACGCTCGAACAACGGCAGCCCGAGCTGCTGCTCGACGCGCTGCACGCCGCGTGTCACAGCCGACACCGACAGGTGCAGGGCCTGCGCCGCTCCGGCCGCGCTGCCCTCGCGCGCCACCGCGGCGGCGGCGCGCAGGTCGCGCAGCGGCAGTGGCGGCGCTGGCGCAGGCGCGAGCGCGTCAGGCAACGGCGTTGCGCAGCGGCTCGCCACGGGTCCAGCGCTGCAGGTTGTCGATGAAGATGTCGGCCGTGCGCGCGGCGTTGCCGGCCGCATGCCCGGCGGCGTGCGGCGTGAGCATCACGCCCGGCAGCGCCCACAGCGGCGAGGTCTCGGACAGCGGCTCGGTCTCGAAGACATCAAGGAAGGCGCCGGCCAGCCGGCCGCGCTGCAGCGCGGCCACGAGGTCGGCCTCGACGACGATCTCGCCGCGCGCCACGTTCACCAGGTGCGCGCCCGCCGGCAGCCGCGCCAGCGCGGCGGCGTCGATGCGGCCGCGCGTCTGCGCCGTCAGCGGGCAGGCCAGCAGCAGCCAGTCGGCGCGCGGCAGCACCTGGTCCAGCGCGCCGAAAGGCACGGTCTCGATGCCCGGCCCTGCAGACATCGCGCTGCTGCGCACCACCACCACGTGCAGGCCCAGCAGCGCCAGCAGTGGCTGCAGGCGCTGCGCGATCGGGCCCCAGCCCAGCAGCACTGCGGTCTGCCCGGCCAGATCGGGCGGCAGCGGGCCGGCCACCAGCGGCGCCCAGCGGCGCTCGCGCTGCGCCGCCAGCAGCTGCGGGAAGCGCCGCGACAGCGCCAGCACCGCGCCCAGCGCGGTCTGCGCCACGACCTCGGCGTTGGCCCCCGACGAGGTGCTGACCGCCACGCCGCGCGCCATCAGTTCGGCATAGATCGGACGGTCGACGCCGGCAGAGTGCGTGTGCACCCAGGCCAGCTGCGGCGAGCGCCGCAGCACGCGGTAGCAGGCCTGCAGCGCGGGCAGCAGCCGCGTCTTCGTCGACAGGCCGGTGATGTCGCGCGAGATGAAGGCCGCGTGCACGGCCTGGGTGGCGTCGTCGGCCACGTCCTCCAGCGCCAGCAGCGTGGCGGCGCTGCCGACGCGTGCGGCGAGCGACGCGCGCGTGGCCGCCGAGACCAGCACCCGGGGCGTCAGGTTCATTCCGCCGAAGCCCCGGAGTCCTTCACCACCGCGCGCCACTTCTCGAACTCGCGCTGCGTGAACTGCGCGAACTGCTGCGGCGTGCCGCCCACCGGGTCGGCGCCTTCCTTGATCAGCGCCGCCTCCACCGCAGGCACGGCGAGGATCTCGTTGACGGCCTTGTTCAGCGTCGCCACCACCTCGGCCGGCGTGCCCTTGGGCGCGAAGAAGCCGAACCACGAACCGGCCTCGAAGCCCGGGTGTCCGCGCTCGGCCACGGTCGGCACGTCGGGCATCGAGCGCGATCGCTTCGCGCTCGTGACGGCGATGGCGCGCAACGCGCCGCTGTCGATGTGCTGCTTCACCGACGGGATGGTCGCGAACATGAACTGCACGCGCCCGGCGAGCAGGTCGCGCAGCGCGTCGGCGCCCTTGTACGGCACGTGCACGGCCTCGAAGCCCGCGCGCTTGGCGAGGATGAAGCACGACAGGTGCGACGAGGTGCCGATGCCGGTGGACGAACAGTTCAGCTTGCCCGGGTTGGCGCGGGCGTAGACCACGAACTCGTCGAAGTTCTTCGCCGTGACCGACGGGTGCACGACCAGCACGTTGGGCACATCGGCGATCTGCACGATGGGCACCAGGTCGGTCAACGGGTTGTAGGCCAGCTTCGGGTACAGCGTGGGGTTCACCGCGATCGGACCCACGCTGTTGACGATGAGCGTGTAGCCATCGGCCGGCGCGCGCACCACCATCTCGGTGCCGGTGTTGCCGCCGGCGCCGGGCTTGTTCTCGATGACGAAGCTCTGCTTGAGCTTGTCGCCGAGCTGCTGGCCGATGTTGCGCGCCAGGATGTCGGTGGTGCCGCCGGGCGTGAAGGCGACCACCACCTTCACGGGCCTGGCCGGCCAGGCCTGCGCGCACGCGGCACCGGCCAGGGTGAGTCCGGCCAGCAGCGCCGCGGCGCTGCGAACGATCGTCTGCATGGGTTGTCTCCGGTCTTGTCGTTGTGGGGAACAGGGTGCGCCGGCGCGGCACGCGCGGCAGGCGCGGGCTCAGGTCTTGTAGGTCGGGTCCAGCCGGTCCAGCTTGCGCAGCAGCGCCGGCCACTCCATCAGGCCGTAGGGGCGGCGCGTGCCGCGCTGGTAGTTGTTCCAGGTGGCTTCCAGCACCGGCTGCGGCGGCACGCGCAGCGGGCTGTTGCAGGCCATCGCCGCCAGCTGCGCGTGGCACGACAGCTCCAGCCGGTGCATCCAGTTGAAGGCCTCGCCGATGGTGCGGCCCACCACCAGCGCGCCGTGGTTGCGCAGGATCAGCGCCTCGCCCTGCCCCAGGTCGGCCAGCAGCGAGGCCTGCTCGGCCTCGTCGAGCACCACGCCCTCGTAGTCGTGGTAGCCGATCTTCAGGAAGCGCATCGCCGTCTGCGTGATCGGCAGCAGCCCGCACTCGAGCGCGCTCACCGCCATCGAGGCCCAGCTGTGCGTGTGGATCACGCAGGCCACCTCGGGCCGCGCGGCGTGGATGGCGCTGTGGATCACGTAGCCGGCGCGGTTGACGCCGTACTGCAGCGCGCCGAAGTCGGGGCCGGCGAGCACGTTGCCGGCGAGGTCGACCTTCAGCAGGCTGCTGGCGGTGATCTCCTCGTACATCATCCCGTAGGCGTTGATCAGAAAGGCGCCGGGCTGCCCCGGCACGTGCGACGAGATGTGGTTGGCCATCATGTCGCTCATGCCATACAGGTCGACCAGGCGGTAGCAGGCCGCGAGGTCGACGCGGGCCTGCCATTCCTCGGGCGTGCAGCGGTCCTGCATCGAGGCGATGTTCATCGTGTGTCCTCCGTCATTCGGATCCCAGGCGCAGCCGCGTCGGCAGCCGGCGCTCGATGGCCCACTTCAGCAGCGCCGCGCTGCGGTAGATGCCGTGCGCGAACTTGCCGTACGGCAGCGTCGCGAACAGCGCCATCACCGCGCCCAGGTGCAGGCACAACGCCAGCGGCAGCGCCGGCGTGGCGCGCAGCAGCGGCAGGGCCAGGCCGGTGGCGGCGGTCAGGAACAGCAGCGCGATGAAGGCCAGGTCCATCGGCTTCTGCGCCGCGTCGCCGTGCTGCGCGTCGCGGCGCGCCTGCAGCCGCCACAGGCCGGCGGTGCCGACCACGAGGCCGATGCCGCCGGCCGTGCCCAGCAGCTTGGGCAGGCCGATCCAGCCGAGCGCGAACGGGTACGGCGCCACCCAGCCCAGCACGTAGTGGTACAGCGTGGCCACGCTGGTGGCGGCAAAGCACAGCAGGAAGCCGTAGAAGACCAGGTGATGGTGGCGGCGGCGGGCGTGGGTCCAGGCGTCGCTGTCGTTGTGGCAGCCTTCGCCGTGGCCGCCGTCGAGGTAGCGCAGGCGCAGCACGTTGTGCACCGCCTCGCCGAGGGCGGGCGCGGTGGCGGGCTCAGCGCTGCCGGGCGTGACCTCGCGCCAGAAGCGCGCCACGCCCAGCCCCAGCGCCAGCACCGCGAACAGGAACACCGGCGCGAACAGCGCCACCATCAGGTGGTGCGGGAAGATGGCGTAGAAGCCGCCGTCGACCGCGCCCCACAGCCGCCCGTTCAGCGCCGCGCCCAGCGCCAGGAACAGCGCCAGCGCCGCGGCCAGCGCCAGCGCCAGCGTCAGGCCGTTGCGCTTGTACAGCGCGCCCAGGCCCGGCGGCCAGGCGTAGTCGGCGTAGGTCTTGCCGCGCACGCGGGC
The DNA here is from genome assembly GCF_049810355.1 of Rubrivivax soli. GTDB lineage: Bacteria > Pseudomonadota > Gammaproteobacteria > Burkholderiales > Burkholderiaceae_C > Rubrivivax. Next base: position 4,082,511 of record NZ_CP187368.1, on the reverse strand, counting down.
CATCGCCTGCGGCACGTTGACGGCGAACGCGTGCGGCGGCGCGTACTGGCAGGCGTGCAGGCAGGCGCCGCAGTTGTGGCACAGGTTGGCCAGGTAGTGCGCGTCGGCGGGCGGGAACTCGAGCCGGCGCGCCATCGCCGGGAACACGCCGCAGAAGCCTTCGCAGTAGCGGCAGGCGTTGCAGATCTGCAGCACGCGCGCCGCCTCGGACTCGGCGATCAGCTGTTCAAGCTGCTGCACGGTGCGCCTCCCGGGCCGGGCTGCGGCCGCACGCTGCGGCGGCGGCCGCCGAAGCCCCCGCGATGCGGCCGAACACCGTGCCGATGGTCATGCCGACGCCGGCCGTGTAGCCCTTGCCGAGCACGTTGCCGGCCATCACTTCGCCCGCGGCGTACAGGTTGTCGCTGGGCCGGCCGCCGAAGTGCACTGCGGCCCGGTCGTCCACGCGCACGCCGAGGTAGGTGAAGGTGACGCCCGGCCGCAGCGTGTAGCCGTGGAAGGGCGGCGTGTCGATGGGCCGCGCCCAGTGGGTCTTGGCCGGCACCAGGCCTTCGGTGTGGCAGTCGTCGAGCACCGCGTGGTCGAAATGGCCGACACGGCAAGCGGTGTTGTAGTCGGCCACCGTGCGCAGGAACGCGGCCTCGGGCAGGCCCAGCTGGCGCGCCAATGCGGGCAGCGTGTCGGCCCGCGCCCCCGGGAACACCGGCGGCATGAAACGCCCCACGGCCTTGGCATCGATGATGCTGTGGCCCACCTGCCCCGGCTGCAGCGCGACGAGGCGGCCCCAGATCGCGTAGCGCTTGGGCCAGAAGTCCTCGCCCTCGTCGTAGAAGCGCAGGCCGTCGCGGTTGACCATGATGCCCAGCGACACGCAGTCCACGCGCGTGACGATGCCGCCGTCGTACAGCGGCGCGCGCGCGTCGATGGCCACCATGTGCGCCTGCGTCGGGTCGCCGATGCGGTCGGCGCCCTGCGCCAGCAGGTCCTTCAGCAGCACGCCCTGGTTGAAGCGCGTGCCGCGGATGCGGAAGTTGTCGACCGGCTGTTCGCCGCGTTCGTTGGTGCCCCAGGCCTCGCGCAGCCAGTCCAGGTTCGACTCGAAGCCACCGCTGGCCACGACGCAGGCGCGGGCCGCGATGCGCGCGCCGGCCGCCGTGTGCGCGGCGACGAAGCGGTTGCCGTCCAGTTCCAGCCGCGCCACGGGGGTGTCGTAGCGGATCTGCACGCCCAGGGCGGCGGCGCTGCGGTAGTAGGCGTTGACCAGCGCCTTGCCGCCGCCCATGAAGAAGGCGTTGGTGCGGCTCAGGTGCAGCGTGCCCGACAGCGACGGCTGGAAGCGCACGCCGTGGCGCTGCATCCAGCCGCGGCAGCGGGCGCTTTCGCGGATGGCCAGACGCGCCAGGTGCTCGTCGGTGAGGCCGCCGGTCACCTTCAGCAGGTCCTGCCAGAACTCCTCTTCGGGGTAGGCGCCGGTCAGCACGTCCTGCGGCGCGTCGTGCATGCAGCGCAGGTTGCGCGTGTGCATGCTGTTGCCGCCGCGCCAGGCCTGCGGCGCGGCCTCCAGCAGCAGCACCGAGGCACCGGCCTCGCGCGCGGTCAGCGCGGCGCAGAGCGCGGCGTTGCCGCCGCCGATGACCAGCAGGTCGAGGGAATCCGGGTCGGGGGCGTGCATCGTGGCGCGACTGTAGGGCGGCGCCAGGCGGGCGGCAGCCGCCCCCGCGTCAACACGTGTTCACGGTTCGTGAACACGCGCCGGCCGGGTCAGACGGCGGCCGCGGCCTCCAGCTTGAACACCCGCACCGTCTCGGCCAGGCGCTGCGCCTGCTGGCGCAGGCTGTCGGCGGCGGCAGCGCTCTGCTCCACCAGGGCCGCGTTCTGCTGCGTCGAGCGGTCGAGCTGCGTCACCGCCTGGCCGACCTGCACGATGCCCTGCGTCTGCTCGGCGGTGGCGCTGGAGATGCGGCCGATCAGCGCGCTGACGCTGTGCACCTGGGCCACGATGCTGTCCATGGTCTGCCCCGCGTCGCCCACCAGGCGCGTGCCGTTCTCGACCTTCTCGACGCTGGCGCCGATCAGCACCTTGATCTCGCGCGCGGCCGTGGCGCTGCGCTGCGCCAGGCTGCGCACCTCGCTGGCCACCACCGCGAAGCCGCGGCCCTGTTCGCCGGCGCGGGCGGCTTCGACCGCGGCGTTCAGCGCCAGGATGTTGGTCTGGAACGCGATGCCGTCGATGACGCCGATGATGTCGGCGATCTTGCGCGACGAGTCGGCGATGTCCTGCATCGTCGTCACCACCTGGCCGACGACCTCGCCGCCCTTGACGGCAGCGGCCGAGGCGCTGCCGGCCATGGTGTCGGCGCGCGACGCCGTCTCGGCGTTGGCCTGCACGGTCTGCGACAGCTCTTCCATCGCGGCCGCCGTCTGCTGCAGGTGGCTGGCCTGCGACTCGGTGCGGCTGCTCAGGTCGACGTTGCCGGTGGCGATCTCGTCCGAGCCGGTGGCGATGCTGTCCGAGGCGCCGCGCACGGCGCCCACCAGCTGTGCCAGGCTGTGCTGCATCGCGCCCAGCGACGCCAGCACGCTGCCGGCCGGCGCCTGGTCCGCGCCCGGCACCGGGCTCAGGTCGCCCTGGGCGACCCGGCTCGCCGCCGCACCCAGGGCCTCGGGCTCGGCACCCAGCTGGCGCACGATGCTGCGCGACAGCACCCAGGCCAGCAGCACGCCGCACAGCAGCGCGAGGGCCAGTGCCGACAGCATCACGGCGCGGAAGCTGCCCGCCTCGCCCAGCGCGATGGTGTTCTCGGCCTGGATGCGCGATTCCTCGAAGTCGATCAGGCGGTTGATCGCCGCCAGCCACTGCACGTACTGCGGCTTGGCCTGCTGCCACAGCAGCGTCTGCGCCGCGGCGGTGTCGCCCTGCTCGACGGCGGCGACCACGCGCTGCGTCGTCGCCACGGCCTCGGCCTCGATCTGGCGGATGTCGGCGTACAGCCGTGCCAGCTCGGGCGAGGCGCCCGGGGCGGCGATCAAGGCCTCCAGCGGACCCGCCGAACGCGCATAGAACGCGGCCAGCTCGGCGATCGCCTGCAGCTCCTTCTGGCGCTCGGCGGGGCTGGCGCTCAGCACCACGTCACGCACGGCGATCGAGCGGTCGTGCGCCGAGCCGCGGAAGTTGATGGCGTGCCGCTGCACCAGCGCATCCCGCTCGCTGTTGGTCCGCAGCGCGGAGTCGATGATCTGCACCTTGGCCAGTGCCACCAGCGTGACCCCCACCAGGATGGCCAGCATGAGCCCGAAACCCAGCGCCAGGCGGCGCGCCACGGTCATCGTCGAAATCGTCTGCACAGTGAACCTCTTGCATCGTGGGTGGAGCGGTGCGCAGCGCGCCGGGGCCGGCTTCGCAGGCCGGGGTGGCGCGGTGGTCACCGCCGATGTCAGAAGTATCATTACTGTCACTTCGGTCTGGGATTGTTTCCGACAATCGCAGTGATAAATTGCAGTTTTCATCATTTGTGCACTGCGTCACGCTTTCTGGGCAGCGGCCGGCGCCACAGGTCTACAGTGTCTGGTGCCATCACGGCAGGAGACAGCACGATGCAACGCAACCTCTTCGGCGCCGCCCTCGCGGCCACCACCTTGCTGCTGGCGGCCTGCGCAGGCGCGGGCGGCGGCCACCAGCATGCGGACGGCGCCGGCACGCCGGCCAAGAAGCCCGGCATGGGCGGCATGCACGGCATGCACGGCATGATGCAGGGCCGCATGGCCGTGGCCTCGTTGTCGCCCACGCAGGGCAGCAGCACGCGCGGCCTGGTGATGTTCCACCAGATGGACGGTCACCTGATGGTGCACGCCAAGGTCAGCGGCCTGCAGCCCGGCAGCGAACACGGCTTCCATGTGCACGAGACCGGCAGCTGCGCCAGCACCGACGGCATGAGCGCCGGCGGGCACTTCAACCCCGACGGCAAGCCGCACGGACCGCAAGGCGGCCCGCACCACGCCGGCGACATGCCGTCGCTGAAGGCCGACGCCGCCGGCAACGCCGACCTGAAGTTCATGCTGATGGGGCCCACGGTCGCGCCAGGCAGCACCAGCGTGGTCGGCCGGTCGGTGATCGTGCACGCGCAGCCCGACGACTACACGACCCAGCCCACCGGCAACGCCGGCGGCCGCATCGCCTGCGGCGTGATCGCCGCGCACTAGCCGGACCCGTCGGGCCTTCAGGACGGCAGCAGCTCGGCCCCGGCCCAGCGGCCCGCGGCCACCAGCGAGCGGGCCACCTCGGCCACGGTCACGCGGGCGGCCAGCGCGGCAGGCGACAGTTCGTCGTCGTTCAGGCTCGCCAGCAGGTTGTCGCGCCCGGCGGTGCCGGCCAGCACCGCGGCGCGCAGCGGGCCGGCGCCGGGCAGCGCCAGCGCCGCGCCGGGCTGGATGGTGGCGGCGATGCCGGCGTGCACGCTGGCCATCAGCACCGGCAGCGAGTCGATCTCCAGCACCACCTCGGGCGCCACGCCGGCGGCGGCAAAGGCCGCGTCCACGGTGCTGCGCAGCCCGTGCGGGCCGGTGGGCAGCACCAGCGGCAGGCCGGCCAGCTGTGCTGGCTGCACGCCGTCCGGGTCCCTGCCCTGCAGCACGTCGGCGCCCGGCAGGCCGGCCGCCGCCATCACGAACAGGCGCTCGCGCAGCAGCGGCAGCACGCTCCAGCGCCGCGCGGCGGCACTGCTGAACACGATGGCCAGGTCGAGCCGCCGCGTGACCAGCATGTCGGCCAGGTGGCCCGAGAGCGCCTCCACGAGGTGCAGCCGCACGTCGGGGTAGCGCGCGCGCATCGCCTGCACCAGCGGCAGGCCCAGCACCGAGGCCGTGGTCGGCGCCAGCCCGACGCTGACGTGGCCCGACAGCCGCCGCTGCTGCGCCGCGCGCAGCGCGTCGTCGGCATGGCGCAGCACGAGCTGCGCCTGCTGGAAGAAGGCCAGGCCGGCGTCGGTGGGCGTGACGCCGCCGGCCCCGCGCTGCAGCAGCCGCGCCGACAGCTCGCCTTCCAGGCGGCTGATCTGCTGGCTCAGTGCCGAGGTCACGACGCCCAGCGCCTGCGCGGCGCGGCCCATGCTGCCGTGTTCGACGACGCTGACGAAGTAGCGCAGTTGCCGCAGTTCCATCGCGGCATTGTGGCTGCGGGGTCGGCGGCGGCAATGGCTCTTCGCGGCCGGGCCCGATGGCTCCAGCGGTCGATGCCGCGCCGCGCCCGGCTGCCGACACTGGCGGCTCCTGTCAGACACGCGAGAGTTTCCATGTCCCCGATCCCGAAGTTCCTGCTGGCGGCCGCCGCCAGCGCCCTGCTGCTCGCCGCCTGCGGCGGCAGCGACACCCCTGGCGACACCGGCACCACGCCACCGCCCGCCACCGGCACACCCGCGCCGCTGGCGCAGTTCGGCGCGGTGGGCAGCTCGGCCCGCACCGCCACGCTGCACTGGGCGCCGGCCGCCACTGCCACCACCGTGGCCATCGAGCGCCAGGACGACGGCGGCAGCTACACCGAGCTGGCGCAGGTGGACGGCCGCAGCGGCCAGTTCCTCGACGACGGCCTCGCCGCCGGCCGCGCCTACCGCTACCGCGTGGTGGCCACCGACGCCGCCCGCACGCTGCTGGCCGAAGGCCAGGCCACGACCACCGACGAGGAACCCGTGACCAGCCCGCGCGGCGCCGCCCAGGGCGACGCCAGCGTCGTGCCGGTGGGCACGGCCGGCGGCCGGCTGCAGGCGGGCGCCGTGGCCGTGGACGTGCCCGCCGGCGCACTGCCCGCGGGCAGCAGCGCGACACTGCAGCGCGTGGCCAACACCGCGCCCGACGGCCGCGGCGACGGGCTGCTGCTGCAGCTGTCGGCCGCGCCGAGCCGGCCGCTGGCGCTGACGCTGCAGGTCGACGAGGCCGAGCTGGCGGACATCGACGGCCTGCGCATCGCCGTGCAGCGCGCCGACGGCACTTGGTACTCGCTGCCGGCCGACCGCATCGACCGCACCGCGCGCACGCTGCAGGCCACGTTGCCGCCGCAGCTGGTGGCGGCGCCCGCCGCCGGCCTGCAGGCCACCGCCCGTGCCGCCAGCGTCTCGATCGACTTCACCATCGTGAAGTACCTGGCCTTCAGCCTGAAGCCCAAGGCCGCCGAGGTGGCCGTGAACGGCACGCTGCCGCTGGTGCCCTACGCCCGCGTGCGCGGCTACGAGGTCGAGATCGGCACCTGCGAACGCTTCGACAGCGGCGTCGAGGCCTGCATCTACACGCCGATGCTCGAGACCCGCCAGGTGCCGCTGCTCAACGCCAAGCCCGGCTACACGCGCACGTGGTCGGTGTTCCTCGACGAAGGCGGCAACGCGACCGACGGCACCGTGGTGCCCAACACCGGTAGCGCCGGCGCCGTCTACACCGCCCCGGCCACCGTGCCCGAGCCCGACACCGTGTGGGTGAACTTCGAGAGCACGCACACCGCCAGCGGCCGCAAGCTGCTGCTGAGCTCCAGCGTGAAGATCACCGACGACCGCTGGGTCGGCTCGATGACCGCCGAGGACGGCCCCTCGATCGCCGGCACCACGTTGCTCGTCACGGCCGACGTCACCTGGCGGCTGGACCATGCCGCCACCGTGGGCAGCCGCAAGGTCTACCGCCCCGAGGGCCAACTCAGCCTGCAGGTGACGGACGACAACTGCTGGGTGTCGGCCACGCCGGCCACCGCCCCGGTGAGTGGCGACACGCGGCTGGTGGAGCTGGTGGTCGACGAGAGCACCAGTCCGGCCACGTACACGGCACGCCTGATCACGTTCTGGACCACCGAGATCCTGGCCGTGTGCCCCAAGGCCAGCGACCAGCGCACCACCGAGATGGCGGGCTACGGCTGGGACGTGAGCGGCGTGGTCGGCGGCAGCGGCCGCATCGAAGGCCAGACGGTGGTCGAGACGGCCCGCCTGGCGTGGTCGTTCAGCCGCTGAAGATCAGGGGTTGGTGACCGCCTGGCGCCCCAGCAGCACGTCGTCGTAGACGAACAGCGAGGGCAGCCCGCCGGTGTGCAGGAACAGCACCCGTTCCTGCGCACCGATGACGCCCTCGCGCGCCAGCCCGATCAGCCCGGCCATCACCTTGCCGGTGTAGACCGGGTCCAGCAGCAGGCCTTCGGTGCGCGCGGCCAGCTGCACCGCTTCCACCATGCGCGCGTTCGGCACCGAGTACTTCGGCTGCCAGTAGCCGCCCACGCACTGCACCGCCGCCGGGTCCACCGTGATGCCCAGGCGCAGCAGGTCGCACACGGCCTGCGTCTCCTTCAGCACCAGCGGGTGCTGGTCGGCGTGGTCGCGGCTGACGCCGATGCCGGTGATGGGGATGTGGATGTGGTTGCCGAGAAAGCCCGCCAGCAGCCCGCCATGCGTGCCCGAGCTGCCCGAGCCGACGACGATGCGGTCGAACTGCAGGCCGCCGTCGAACAGCTGCTGCTGCAGTTCCTGCGCACAGGCCACGTAGCCCAGGCCGCCGATGGCGTTGCTGCCGCCGCCGGCGATCACGTAGCCCTTGCGGCCCTGCGCGGCGAGCGTGTCGGCCTCGGCCTGCATGGCGGCCGACATGTTGCTGCCGGCAGGCACCACGGTGATGTGCTCCACGCCCAGCAGGCGGAACAGGAAGTGGTTGCCGCCGGCCTGCTCGTCGTAGCTGCCCGCGATGCGCTCTTCGATCACGAAGCGGCACTGCAGCCCTTCCTTCACCGCCGCGGCCAGCGTGATGCGGCAGTGGTTGCTCTGCGGCGCGCCGCAGGTGATCAGCGTGTCGGCGCCCTGCGCCAGCGCGTCGGCGACCAGGAACTCCAGCTTGCGCGTCTTGTTGCCGCCCGGGAACAGGCCCAGCATGTCGTCGCGCTTGACCCAGATCTCGGGGCCGCGGCCGCCGGGGCAGGAGGCGGCCAGTGCGGCGCTGAAGCGCGGCAGCGGCTCGATCGGCGTGGCAAACGGCGTGTAGCAGCGGCGGGGGAAGCGGGACAGGTCCATGGGCGTCAGGGCGGCGTGGCCGTGGGTGCAGGCAAGGGGGCGCCAGTATGCCCGCCGGGCGGCGGCTGGGCGGCGGCTAGGGCCTGTTAACACTAATTGCGCCGAAGCCGCATTGTCTTGACACTGCGGCCATGGAGATCACCGCAGCGCAGTTTGCCCAGATCGAACACTGCTTGCCCCGCCAGCGAGGCAACGTCAGCCTGTCGAATCTGCAAGTGCTTAACGCAATCCTTTACGTGGCCGAGCACGGCTGCAAGTGGCGCGGTCTGCCCAAGCGGTTTGGCAATTGGCACACGATCTACACGCGCATGAGCCGCTGGGCCAAGTCCGGCGTGCTCGACAAGGCGTTTGAGCAGTTGCAGCGTGCGCAGGTCGTGCAGATCAAGATCGAGTCCGTCTGCCTGGACAGCACCAGCGTGAAGGTGCACCCGGACGGCACTGGTGCTCGAAAAAAAACGGTCCGCAGGCTATCGGCAAGTCCCGCGGTGGCTGGAACACCAAGATCCACCTCCTCGCTGCGGACGCACGCACGGCCATAACGTTCTCGCTGTCGCCAGGCCAGGCGCACGATGCACCCGAGGGACGAGAGCTGTTGAAGCGGCTGGGGCCGCCCAATCGTCCTCTTCACCTGATCATGGACCGCGCCTACGAGGGCAACGAGACTCGGCAGCTTGCGCTCGATCTGGGCTTCGTCCCCGTCGTGCCCCCACTCAGCACGCGCATCGAGCCATGGGAATACGACCGGGCGATGTACAAGCGTCGCAACGAGGTAGAGCGCCTGTTCCGCAGGCTCAAGGGCTACCGCCGCATCTTCTCCCGCTTCGAGAAGCTCGACGTCATGTTCATCGCCTTCATCAGCTTCGCGCTGATCGCTGACGGCCTGCGGTTGTGTTAACAGGCCCTAGTCGAGCGCGAGGTCGGCCACGAAGGCCAGGCTCGTGCCGCCGGTGTTGTCGGCGTCGCCGGCCACCGCCACGGCCAGCAGCGGCGGCACGCTGCGCGCCTCGTCGCCGAAGGCACGCAGGAAGTCGGCGGCCACGTCGCGCGTCTCGGCCTGCCAGCGGCCGGGCGCGGTCTCGGCGCCACGCAGCACGATGCTGCGCACACGCCGCGAGTACGGGTTGTCGAGCAGCGTGCCGGCGGGCAGCCGCGCGTCCCAGGTGTAGCAGAGCGTGGCCGCGGGCAGCAGCTCGTCGCTGCGGCTGCGCGCCAGGCGCAGCAGCTGGCGCTCGACGAAGGGCACGGCGTCCAGGGGCAGGTCGAACAGCAGGCAGACCTTGACGGCGTTGTCGTCGCCGGCCTTGCTGCGCAGGTCGGCCTGCGGGTTGGGCTGCTCGACGCGCCAGCGCCACGCCAGCCGCTGCGCCGTGCTGCCGGCGGGCAGCGTGTGCACCAGATTGCCGTAGGAGCCGCGCGCCTCGATGCGCAGCACGGCGGCGCCGTCCTGCCGCACCACGCCGTAGGCCGTGCGCGGCAGCTGCTGCTGCGGCAGGCCGCGGAACTGCCAGGCGGCGGGCAGCGTGTCGCCAGCGCCTGCCAGGGGCGCCAGCCCCTGCGCCGTGGCCCGCGACACCGGAACCAGCGTGGCCAGGGCCGCCAGCGCTGCCATCAGCGCCCCCCTGCCTGCAGCAGCGCAGCGCATGCTCAGAACACTTCCGTGTCGATCTCGGCCTGGCTGGCCGCGTTGTAGCGCCCGCCGGCCACCGTGCGTTCGTTCACCGTGGCGTCGACCGCCGCCACCGTCTCGGGCGACAGCGTGATGGCCGCGGCGGCCAGGTTCTCGCGCAGGTGCGCCAGGCGCGTGGTGCCCGGGATCGGCACGATGTGCGGGCCCTTGGCCAGCAGCCAGGCCAGGCACAGCTGCGCCGGCGTGATGCCCACCTGCGCCGCGATGGCGGCAAAGCGCGCCAGCAGCTGCAGGTTCTGCGCATGCTGCGCGGGCTCGAAGCGCGGCATCGTGCGGCGGATGTCCTTGGCGTCCAGCGCCGCGGGGTCGGGCGGCGTGCTGGTGAGGAAGCCGCGCCCCACCGGGCTGAACGCCACGAACGCGGCGCCGATGTCGCGGCAGGCCTGCAGCACCGCGATCTCCGGGTTGCGCGTCCACGGCGAGTACTCGGTCTGCACCGCGGCGATCGGATGCACCGCGTGCGCACGGCGCAGCGTGGTCGCCGAGACCTCGCTCAGGCCCAGCGCCCGCACCTTGCCCTGCTGCACCAGCCGCGCCATCGCGCCCACGCTGTCCTCGATGGGCACCTGCTTGTCCCAGCGGTGCAGGTAGTAGAGGTCGATGACGTCGGTGCCCAGCCGGCGCAGGCTGTCGTCGCAGTTGCGCTGGATGGCCTCGGGGCTGCCGTCGATGACGCGCTTCATGCCGTCAGCGAACTGCACGCCCGCCATGCCGCCCTTGCTGCACAGCGTGATCTTCGAGCGGTGCGCCTGCAGCACGCGGCCCACCAGCGTCTCGTTGGCGCCGAAGCCGTACAGCGCCGCGGTGTCGAACAGGGTCACGCCCTGCTCCAGCGCCGCCAGCAGCAGCCGTTCGGCGTCGGCCGCGGGTGGCGGCGCGCCGTAGCCGTGGCTCAGGTTCATGCAGCCCAGGCCGATGGGCGCCACCGTGAAGGGGCCGATGTGTCGTGGTGCGGTCATGCGGCCTAGACTAAACCACTACGCCAGTTGCTGCTCCAGCTGGTGCAGCACCTCGTAGCAGGGCAGCACCTTGGCGACGCTGGCGTTGGGCTCACGGCCTTCGCGGATGGCGGCGAAGAACTCGCGGTCCTGCAGCTCGATGCCGTTCATCGACACGTCGACCTGGCTGACGTCGATCTTCTCGTCACGGCCGTTGAAGAGGTCGTCGTAGCGCGCGATGTAGGTGCCGGTGTCGCCGATGTAGCGGAAGAAGGTGCCCAGCGGCCCGTCGTTGTTGAAGCTCAAGCTGAGCGTGCAGATCGCGCCGTTGGCGGCCTTCAGCTGGATGCTCATGTCCATCGCGATGCCGAGCTGCGGGTGGATCGGCCCCTGGATCGCGTTGGCCTTCACGATCGGGCTGCCCGCCTGGTAGGCAAACAGGTCCACCGTGTGCGCGGCGTGGTGCCACAGCAGGTGGTCGGTCCAGCTGCGCGGCTGGCCCAGCGCGTTCATGTTCGTGCGGCGGAAGAAGTAGGTCTGCACGTCCATCTGCTGGATCTGGAAGCCGCCGGCGGCGATCTTCTTGTGCACCCACTGGTGGCTGGGGTTGAAGCGGCGCGTGTGGCCGCACATCGCCACCTTGCCGCTGCCCTGCGCCAGCCGCGCCACGGCCTGCGCGTCGCGCCACGCGTCGGCCAGCGGAATCTCCACCTGCACGTGCTTGCCCGCTTCCAGGCAGGCGATGCTCTGCGACGCGTGCATCTGCGTGGGCGTGCACAGGATCACCGCGTCGACCTCGCGGATCTTCAGGCTCTCGGCCAGATCGGTGGTGACGTGGGCGACGCCGTACTTGTCGGCCACTTCCTGGGTCTTGGCCAGCTCGCGGCTGACCAGCGACACGACCTCGACGCCATCGATGTTCCTGATGGCGTCCAGGTGCTTGATGCCGAAGGCGCCGGCACCGGCGAGGGCGACCTTGATCGTCATGCTTGGTTCTCCAGAATGAGGTGGCCGACGGCCGTGTTGCTCGCGGGCACGTGGTAGAAGCGGTGCGCCACGCGGGGCGCGGGACCGCCGTCGACGTCGGCCATCGCGCCGCGCGCGATCAGCCACATCACGAGCTCGATGCCTTCGCTGCCGGCCTCGCGCACGTACTCGATGTGCGGCTTGTTCGCCAGCGTCGCCGGGTCGGCGATCAGCTGGTCGAGGAAGGCGTTGTCCCAGGGCTGGTTGATGAGCCCGGCGCGCGGGCCCTGCAGCTGGTGGCTCATGCCGCCGGTGCCCCAGATCTGCACCTTCAGCGGCTGGTCGAAGCTCTCGACCGCGCGGCGGATGGCGCGGCCCAGCTGGAAGCAGCGCCGGCCCGAGGGCACCGGGTACTGCACCACGTTCACCGCGAACGGGATCACCGGGCAGGGCCAGGCGAAGTCGCTCTGCGGCGGCTGGCCGCACATCAGGCTCAGCGGCACCGTGAGGCCGTGGTCCACGTCCATCCTGTTCACGATGGTGAGGTCGAAGTCGTCCTGGATCACGCTCTGCGCGATGTGGCTGGCCAGCTCCGGGTGGCCCTGCACCACCGGCACCGGGCGCGGCCCCCAGCCTTCGTCGGCCGGCTGGTAGCTGGCCGCGGTGCCGATGGCGAACGTGGGGATCATCTCCAGGCTGAAGGCCGTGGCGTGGTCGTTGTAGACCAGGAAGACGACGTCGGGCTTGTTCTGCTGCAGCCACTGCTTCGAGAACTCGTAGCCCTTGAACAGCGGCTGCCAGTACGGCTCGTGGCTCTTGCCCAGGTCGAGCGCGGCGCCGATGGCCGGCACGTGGCTGGTGTAGACCGATGCGGTGATGGTGGCCATGGTCAGAACCCCGGCCTTTCCGCGCTGCCCTGCGGCTGGTGCTGCGGCTGCGCGCTGCCGTCCTCGCCGACGTAGCGGTTGCCTTCGGGCGAACGGCCGCCGGCGATCATCATGTTGCGGTACTCCTCTTCGGTCATGCCGGTCATGCTGCCGGCCATCTGCTGGAAGCTCTTGCCGTAGGTGGCGCCGATCTTGGCCAGGAAGTAGATGTTCCCGCCCTCGGCGATGCAGCGGTTGAGGTCGCGCGCCAGCACGGCGTCCTTCTGGGCTGGCGTCATCGGCCACTCGTCGAGATAGGCCTTGGGGTCGGAGAGGAAACGCGCGCGGTTGGGTGCCTTCATCAGGCTCATGCAGAACTGGTTGAGCCAGTAGCCCTTGCGCGACTGCTCGGCGTCGAAGATCGTCGTGCCGGGCACGTCGAGATACGGTTTGTCCAGGGCCATGCTCAGACCTCCTCGGGCCAGTACAGGCGCATCGGGTTGTCGACCAGCAGCTTGCGCTGCAGCTCGGCCGTCACCGCGATGTGCGGGATGAAGTCCACCAGCAGCCCGTCGTCGGGCATGTGGTTCTTCAGGTTGGGGTGCGGCCAGTCGGTGCCCCAGAGCACGCGGTCGGGGAAGGTCTCGACGATGCGGCGCGCAAACGGCACCACGTCGCGGTAGGCCGCTTGTTCACCCTGCAACGCCGGCGGGCCGGCGACGCTCAGGCGCTCGGGGCAGCTGACCTTGCTCCACACGTTGCCGTGCTCGCGCATGAACTTCTCGAACAGCGCGAACTCGGGGCCGTCGACCGGCTTCGTCACGTCGGGGCGGCCCATGTGGTCCACCACCACGGTGGTCGGCAGCGCGGTGAAGAAGTCCCACAGCTCGGGCAGGTCCACGGCCTCGAAGTAGATGACGACGTGCCAGCCCAGCGGGGCGATGCGCGCCGCGATCTCCAGCAGCTCGTCCTTCGGCGTGAAGTCGACCAGGCGCTTGACGAAGTTGAAGCGCACACCCCGCACGCCGGCCGCGTGCATGGCCTGCAGCTCGGCATCGCTGATGCTGCGCCGCACGGTGGCCACGCCGCGCGCGCGGCCGTTGCTGGCCAGGCACGCGTCGACCATCGCGCGGTTGTCGGCGCCATGGCAGGTGGCCTGCACGATGACGTTGCGCGCGAAGCCCAGGTGGTCACGCAGCGCGAACAGCTGCGCCTTGCTGGCATCACACGGCGTGTACTTGCGCTCGGGCGCGAACGGGAATTCGTCGCCGGGGCCGAACACGTGGCAGTGCGCGTCGACCGCGCCTGCCGGCAGCTGGAAGCGGGGTTGGCTGGGGCCGGCGTACCAGTCCAGCCAGCCGGGGGTCTTCTCGAAGGCCATGCGGTGGTTCACTCCTGTGTCTTGATGTGCTGCAGCAGGCGGTCGGCCTCGGTGCGCCAGTCGGCGCTGCGGGCGAAGCCGGGTGTGCCCTTGCTGCCGAACACGCCGGCGTCGGCCAGGTCGGCGACAAACGCCTGCCGCTCGGCGGTGCCGGCGGCGCTGAACGGTGTGAGCCCGGCTTCGCGCACGGTCTCGGCGACCTCGCGCACTTCCTCGCTGCGGCGGCGACCGTGTTCGATGACGCGCTGGAAGAAGTAGGCGCCCTGCTTCTCCCAGTCGATGCCGGGGAAGGTCTCCTGCAGCGAGGCCAGCACCGCGTCTTCCACGCCGTAGTGGCGCGCGGTGGTGAAACTCTCGATGACCATGGCCTCCAGGCCCTTGATCATCACGCTGCGGCACATCTTGGTGGCGCTGGCCACGCCCAGCGTGTCGCTGTGGACACGCGGCGCGAAGCCCAGGCCCTGCAGCACCGGCTGCAGCGCGGCGGCGTCGGGGCCGCCCAGCAGCAGCGGCACGCGGATGCGGTAGGGCGGCACCGAGGTCATCACCGCGCCTTCGACGTAGCGCGCGCCGGCGGCGTCGACCACGCCTGCGGCGCGGATCTTGGCCCCCGGCGACGCCGAGTTGAAGTCGAGGAAAAACGCCTGCGGCGCCAGTGCCGGCGCGCAGGCCTGCGCCACCGCCTCGGCCTGGCTGGCCGTGACGGCGGAGATCACGAGATCGGCGCCTTGCACCGCGGCCGCGTGGTCTGGCGCCAGCCGCACGCCGGTGCGTGCCGCGTGCGCGCGCAGCGCCTCGCCGGCATCGCCCGCGAGCTTGGTGTCGTAGGCCACCAGCGCGTGACCCTGCGGCGCCAGGTCCTCGGCGAGGATGCGGCCGACCTCGCCGTAGCCGATGAAGGCGATCTGCATGGGTTTCGCGCCTTCAGTCGATGTACTTCAGGCCGGCCGCGGCCAGCGGCTCGCGCATCTTGTACATGTCCAGGCCCAGCACGCCGGCGGCCAGCTTGGCGCGCTTGTCGGCTTCGTTGGCCTCGCGCTGGGCGGCGGCTTCGGCGGTGGCCACGGCCATCGCGGCTGGCACGCAGACCACGCCGTCGTCGTCGGCGACGATCACGTCGCCCGGCTGCACCCACGCGCCGGCGCACACCACGGGCACGTTCACGCTGCCCAGCGTGGCCTTGATCGTGCCCTTGCTGCTGATGGCGCGGCTCCACACCGGAAAGCCCATCTCGGTGAGGTCGCGCACGTCGCGCACGCCCGCGTCGATGACCAGCCCGCGCGCGCCGCGGGCCTGGAAGCTGGTGGCCAGCAGGTCGCCGAAGTAGCCGTCGGTGCACTCGGCGGTGACGGCAGCGATGACGATGTCGCCGGGCTGGATCTGCTCGGCCACGACATGCATCATCCAGTTGTCGCCCGGGTGCAGCAGCACCGTGACGGCCGTGCCCGAGATGCGGGCGCCGGCGTAGATGGGGCGCATGCAAGGCTTCATCAGGCCGACGCGGCCCATCGCCTCGTGCACGGTGGCGCTGCCGTAGCGGGCCAGCGAGTCGGCAGCCGTGCGGTCGGCACGGGTGATGTTGCGGTAGACGACTCCGAGTTCGTACATGTCTAGTGCCTCACGGGTTGCCCGGGAGGCACGATGGCCCCCTCGGGGGGTAGCGAACGAAGTGAGCTCGGGGGCACTCACTTCCCCTTCTTCTTCAGTGCGGCGTCCAGCCGCGGGAACACGCGGCGCGCGTTGCCTTCGTAGATGGCGTGGCGCTGCTCGGGCGTCAGCGCCGCGGCCTCGATGTAGCGCTTGGTGTCGTCGTAGTAGTGCCCGGTCTCGGGGTCGATGCCGCGCACCGCGCCGATCATCTCGCTGGCGAACAGCACGTTCTCCACCGGGATCACCTTGGTCAGCAGGTCGATGCCGGGCTGGTGGTACACGCAGGTGTCGAAGTAGATGTTCTTCAGCAGGTGCTCGCCCAGCAGCGGCTTCTTCAGTTCCTGCGCCAGGCCGCGGAAGCGGCCCCAGTGGTAGGGCACGGCGCCGCCGCCATGCGGGATCAGGAACTTCAGCGTCGGGAAGTCCTTGAACAGGTCCGACGTGAGGCACTGCATGAAGGCCGTGGTGTCGGCGTTCAGGTAGTGCGCGCCGGTGGTGTGGAAACACGCGTTGCAGCTGGTGCTGACGTGGATCATCGCCGGGATGTCGTACTCCACCATCTTCTCGTAGATGGGGTACCAGTGGCGGTCGGACAGCGGCGGGCTGGTCCAGTGGCCGCCCGACGGGTCGGGGTTCAGGTTGATGCCGACGTTGCCGTACTGCTCGACGCACTTGACCAGCTCGGGGATGCAGGTGGCCGGGTCCACGCCCGGGCTCTGCGGCAGCATCGCCGCCGGGATGAAGTGGTCGGGGAAGAGCTGGCTGACGCGGTAGCAGAGCTCGTTGCAGATCGCGGCCCAGGTGCTGCTGACCTGGAAGTCGCCGATGTGGTGGGCCATGAAGCTGGCACGCGGGCTGAACACCGTGAGGTCGCTGCCGCGCTCGCGCATCTTGGCCAGCTGGTTCAGCTCGATGCTCTCGCGCAGCTCGTCGTCGCTGATCTTCAGGTCGGCCACGCGCGGTGTCTTCGTGGCGTCCTGGATGCCGGCGATCTGCTGCATCCGCCAGGCCTCCAGCGCCTTCGGGGCGGTGGTGTAGTGGCCGTGCACGTCGATGATCATGGGGGTGTCTCCTCGGGTGTTGTCGGAGGGCCGGGTTCAGGCCGGCTCCATGCCTTGCCGGCGCTTGGCCTCGGCGGCATCGGGGCTGGCCAGAAAGCGCAGCAGCGCCTGCACGTCGGCGTCGGATTCGTTGTCGGTGGGGGCCCCGGCGCAGCGCGCGGCGGAGAAGGTGGTGATGAACGCGGCGTCGGCCGGCAGCGTGCCCAGCACCTGCACACCGTCCACGTTCAGCAGCTCGCTCAGCTGCTGGAAGCCCAGCGCCACCTCGCCCCGGGCCACCAGCTGGGCCACCGGCACGCCGGGCGGCGCCTGCACGATGCGGTCGGCCACCTGCTCGGCGATGCCCCAGCCGGCGAACAGCTGCATCAGGAAGGTGCCGCTGGGTCCGGTGGAAAAGCCGATGCTGGGCGCCGCCAGCACCGCCGCACGCACGGCGTCGGCGCTGCCGATGTCGGGCTGCGCGGCGCCCGCGCGCACGGCCACGGCCACCGGCGAGCGCACCAGGTCCACGCGCGGCGCCTGCAGGTGGCCGCTGGCGAGCAGCCGGTCGATCGCATCGGACGCCAGCATCACCAGGTCGAAACGCTCGCCGGCCTGCACGCGCTTGGCCGCATCGACGCCGCCGACCGACGTGACCACCAGCGGCCGCGCCGAGCGCTGCGCCCAGGCCGCGGCCAGTTCGGCCAGCACCAGGCGGGTGGCCATCGACGAGAGGCAGGTGATCGGTGCGGACATGGTGGCGGTGCGGCTGGGCACAGGCGGTGGGCAGCGGCATTCTTGAACAAGGCCACGTATTCATCAACGCGATTCCTGCACTAGCTGCTAGGCCGGTTTAGCATGGCCGCCGTGGACCTGAAGCAACTCGAATACTTCGTGCACGTGGCCGAGCTGGGCAGCTTCACGCGCGCGGCCACGGTGCTGCGCGTGGCGCAGCCGGCGCTGAGCCGGCAGGTGCGCAGCCTGGAAGTGGAATTGCGCCAGCCGCTGTTCGACCGCAACGGCCGCGGCGTCACGCTCACCGAGGCCGGCAAGCGGCTGCTGGCGCACGGGCGCGGCATCCTGCAGCAGGTGGAACGCGCGCGGCTGGACCTGGAAGACCAGCGCGGCGCGGCCTCGGGCCGGCTCGCGATCGGACTGCCGCCGAGCGTGAGCCGCACGCTCACCGGGCCGCTGGTGGCGGCCTTCCGCGCGCGTTTCCCGAAGGCCACGCTGACGATGGTGGAAGGCCTGACGACCTACGTGCTCGAATGGCTGGTGCTGGGCCGCATCGACTGCGCCGTGGTCTACAACGCCGCGCCGGCGGCGGCGGTCGACCTGGTGCCGGTGCTGGACGAACCGCTGTTCCTGGTGTCGGCGCGGCGCAGCGCGACCACGCTGCTGGGCAAGCCGGTCGGGCTGGCGCGGCTGGCCGAGCAGGACCTGGTGATGCCGAGCCGGCCGCACTCGATCCGCATGCTCACCGAGACCACGCTGGCTGGCGCCGGGCTGAAGCCGCGCATCGGCCTGGAGATCGAGAGCGTGCCCGCGATCCTCGACCTGGTGGAGCGCAACCCGCTGCACGCGGTGCTGGGCCTGAACGCACTGCGCGGGCGCGAGCTGGCCTTCGTGGCCCAGCCCATCGTGCTGGCGCGCGACCGGCCGCTGGCGGCGCAGCTGGCCATCGCCACTTCGGCGCAGCGCCCGCGCGGGCCGCTGATCGAGCAGGGCACGGCGCTGTTGGCCGAACTGCTGCAGCAGTTGCGCGGCTGAGCCGCTGCGGCGCCGCAGCAGCCCCGGGTCAGCCGGCCTCGCTGTTGTAGAACGGCCGCTGCAGCGTCCAGCTGAGGTCGAAGCTGCCGTTGTTGCCCAGGTCCAGCTGCAGCGTGACGCTGCCGCTGCCGTAGTTGCAGACGATGCGGTGGTCGCTGGTGATGACGGTGAAGCCGCCGGCCGCGGCGAGGCCGTCGTCGCCCAGCGTCAGCGTGCCCTGGGTCGCGATCTGCAGCGTCGCCGCTGGCCGACGCGGCGTGCTGGCCACCAGGTCCAGCGTGCCCTGGTGCGTGCGCAGGACCAGCGCGCCGGCGGTGTCGAAGTTGCGCACCACGGTCCAGTCCAGCGCGCGCAGCGTGTAGCTGGCCTGGCGGCCGTTGATGCTGGTGGCCATCGCGACGCCGCTGGCGGTCAGCCGCGCCGTGACCTGGCGCGCGCCGCCGCCGAGGTCGACCACCGTGCGCTGGCGGCGCTTGCTGCCGTCGAGCACGTGCGTGCCCTGCGGCGTGGTGGTGGTGAGCGCCGCGGCGGTCAGGGTCAGGTCGGTGGCGCTGCTGCTGGCGGCCGTGACCACCAGCGTCAGGCCGCCGTCGAGCACCTGGCCGGCTTCGCCGGTGGCGCAGCCGTCGTAGGTGATGAAGTAGGTCTCGCCGGCATCGAGCCGGCCGTTGAAGTAGGTGTCGGCGTTGCCGCCGGTGATGCCCCACTCCACCGTGCCGCCGGCGGCGCAGGCGGCGCTGCCGCCGGGCAGGGTCAGGTCGGCCGGGCGCATGCGGCTGCCGTCGGCGGCGCTGGGGGTGGTGGCCAGCGCGGTCTCGAGCACGCTGGCCGCGCCGTCCATGCTGCTGGCGGCCAGCACCGTCATCGTGGTGGCGTCGGCCGCGTAACCCTGGGCCGCCTGCTGCGTGAGGCCGCGGTTCTCGTCGTCGCCGCCGCCGCAGGCGGTCAGCAGGACGGCGGCGCACAGCGCCGCGGGCACGGCCAGGCGCTGGTGCATCGGGGGGACGGCGGAGGTCTGCGGCATGGTGGGCTCCCTGCAAGATGGTTGGGTTGGCGCGCCGGGCGTGCGATGCGCCCGTGCTGCCAGGATTGAACGCCCGGCGTCGCCTGCGACCATGGCGGGCAGGTGTCTACACGTGTCCAGATGTAGCTTGGCGCTGTCCGCGCCAGCCCGGCACATTGGCCCGGATTGGGCAATTCCCACCCTGGCGAAGGGTCGGGATCCCGCCGCATCATCGCCGCTCCAACGACCAGCCAGGAGACCGCAGGTGGCGAAGATCAACGTCAACGGGCGCGTGCACGACGTCAGCGCCGAACCCGACACCCCGTTGTTGTGGGTGCTGCGGGAACAGGTCGGACTGACGGGCACCAAGTACGGCTGCGGCGTGGCGCAGTGCGGCGCCTGCACCGTGCACATCGACGGCGCGCCCGTGCGCAGCTGCGCGCTGCCGCTGGCGGCGGTGCAGCCGTCGCAGAAGATCACCACCATCGAAGGCCTGTCGCGCGACGGTTCGCACCCGCTGCAGAAGGCCTGGGTGCAGCTCGACGTGCCGCAGTGCGGCTACTGCCAGAGCGGCATGATCATGGCCGCCGCGGCGCTGCTGAAGGACAAGCCCCGGCCCACCGACGCCGACATCGACGCCAGCATCACCAACATCTGCCGCTGCGGCACCTTCAACCGCGTGCGCGCCGCCATCAAGCAGGCGGCCGGCGACACCCGCGTGGCGTCGCTGGACATCGTGCACGTGCACCGGAGCACGACATGAGCGCCGTCGTCTCCCGCCGGGAGTTCCTGGGCAGCGCGGCGGCTGCCGGTTCGCTGGTGGTGGCCTTCCACATCCCCGACGCCGCGGCGCAGGGGGCGGCGAAGACCGCACCCGAGATCAACGCCTGGGTCGTGGTGCAGCCCGACGAGACGGTGGTCATCCGCATCGCGCGCTCCGAGATGGGCCAGGGCACGCTGACCGGCCTGGCGCAGCTGGTGGCCGAAGAGCTGGAATGCGACTGGGCGCGTGTCACCACCGAGTACCCCACGCCGGGGCAGAACCTGGCGCGCAACCGCGCCTGGGGCAACTTCAGCACCGGTGGCAGCCGTGGCATCCGCGAGTCGCAGGAGTACGTGCGCAAGGGTGGCGCTGCCGCGCGCATGATGCTCGTGCAGGCCGCGGCCGACGGCTGGAAGGTGCCGGCGGCCGAGTGCACGGTGGCCAAGGGCGTGATCACGCACGCGGCCAGCCGCCGCAGCGTGTCGTACGGCAAGGTCGCGGCCGCGGCCGCGAAGCTGACGCCGCCCAGCGACGTGCCGCTGAAGGACCCGAAGGACTGGAAGCTGGCCGGCCAGCGCCTGGCGCGCCTGGACACGGTCGACAAGACCAACGGGCGCCAGATCTACGGCACCGACCTGCAGCTGCCGGGCATGCTGAACGCGGCCATCCGCGCCTGCCCGGTCTTCGGCGGCAAGTTGCGCGGCGTGGACACCGCTGCGGTCGAGAAGATGCCCGGCGTGAAGAAGGTCGTGCGCGTGGGCGACAACGCGGTGGCCGTGGTCGCCGACACCTGGTGGCGCGCCAAGAAGGCCGTCGACGCGCTGCAGCCCGACTGGGACTATGGCGCCAACGCCACGGTGCAGCAGGCCGACATCGACGCCACGCTGAAGGCTGGCCTCGACGCGCCGCAGGCCGCGGTGGGCAACAGCAACGGCGACGTGAAGACGGCGCTGGCCGGGGCGGCCAAGCGCATCGAGGCGGTGTACGCCTACCCGCACCAGAACCACGCGACGATGGAGACCATGAACGCCACGGCGAAGTGGACGCCCGAGCGCTGCGAGGTGTGGACGCCGACGCAGAACGGCGAGGCGGCACTCGCCGCCGCGGCCGAAGCCGCGGGCATGAAGCCGGCGCAGTGCGAGGTCTACAAGATCCACCTCGGCGGTGGCTTCGGCCGCCGCGGCGCGATCCACGACTGGGTGCGCCAGGCGGTGCTGATCGCCAAGGAGCTGCCGGGCACACCGGTGAAGCTGATCTGGTCGCGCGAAGAGGACATGACCCAGGGCCGCTACCACCCGATCACGCAGTGCAAGCTGCAGGCCGGGCTGGATGCGGCGGGCAACATCACGGCGCTGCACATGCGCATCTCGGGCCAGTCGATCCTGGCCGGCGTGTTCCCGCAGAACGTGCGCGACGGCCGTGACCCGGTGCAGTTCCAGGGTCTGAACAACGGCGGCGGCGAAGCCATGATCGGCTACAGCTTCCCGCACCTGCTGGTCGACCACGCGATGCGCAACCCGCACGTGCCGCCGGGCTTCTGGCGCGGCGTGAACCTGAACCAGAACACGATCTACCTGGAGTGCTTCCTCGACGAGGTGGCGCATGCCACCGGGCAGGACCCGCTGGCGCTGCGGCGCAAGCTGATGGCCGGCCACCCCAAGCACCTGGCGGTGCTGAACGCCGCCGCCGAGCGCGCCGGCTGGGGCACGCCCGCACCCGACGTGGGTGGCCAGAAGGTCTACCGCGGCCTGGCGCAGACGCACGGCTTCGGCAGCTACGTGGCCGCCTGCGCCGAGGTGTCGGTGAGTGCCGACGGCGCGCTGAAGATCCACCGCATCGTCGCTGCCACCGACCCCGGCCACGCGGTGAACCCGCAGCAGATCGAGGCCCAGGTCGAAGGCAGCTTCGTCTACGGCCTGGCCGCGGCGCTGTACGGCGAGTGCACGGTGAAGGACGGCCGCATCGTGCAGGCCAACTTCGACACCTACCCGTCGCTGCGCATCGCCGAGATGCCCAAGGTCGAGACCATCGTGATGCCCTCGGGCGGCTTCTGGGGCGGCGTCGGCGAGCCCACCATCGCGGTGGCGGCGCCGGCGGTGCTGAACGCCATCTTCGCGGCCACCGGCGTGCGCGTGCGCACGCTGCCGCTGAAGAACCAGAGCCTGAAGCGGGCCTGAGGCCGGATGCACGGCGATGGGTCTGGCCGCGATGCTGCTGAGCCTGGTGGTGGTGGGCGACGGCATCCCCGCGCCGCTGACCACCACGCCGGGCGACGCCGTGCGCGGGCGGGCCATCGTCGCCAGCCGGCAGCAGGGCCTGTGCCTGCTGTGCCACAGCGGCCCGTTCCCCGAAGAACGCTTCCAGGGCAACCTGGCGCCCAGCCTGGCCGGGGCCGGCAGCCGCTGGAACGCGGCGCAGCTGCGGCTGCGCATCGCCGACCCGCGGCGGCTGAACCCCGACAGCTTCATGCCCGCCTTCCACGCCACCACGGGCCGCACGCGCGAGGCACCGGCCTACGCGGGCAAGCCCGTGCTCGACGCGCAGCAGGTCGAGGACGTGGTGGCCTTCCTGCAGACCCTGCAATGAGCCGTTGACATGGCCACCCTCACCCGCCGCCATCTCGTGCTCGCCGCCGGCACCGCGCTGCTGGCGCGCCCCGACGCGGCGCACGCCACGCCCGAGCGCATGCGCGCGGCGATCGCCGCCTTCACCGGCGGCGCGCCGCTGCGCGACGGCCGCGTCACGCTGGACATCGCCACGCTCGTGGACAACGGCAACACCGTGCCGGTGGCGGTGCGCGTGGACAGCCCGATGACCGCGGCCGACCACGTGCAGCGCATCGCCGTGTTCAGTGAACTGAACCCGAACACCGAGGTCGCGGTGTTCCACCTCGGCCCGCGCAGCGGCCGCGCGGCGGTGCAGACACGCATGCGGCTGGCCACCTCGCAGCGGCTCACGGCGGTGGCGCAGCTGTCCGACGGCAGCCACTGGCAGCACAGCGTCGACGTGGTCGTCACGCTGGCCGCCTGCATCGAAGGTGGATGACATGACGAAGGCCCTGATCTTCGCGCCCAAGACGGCCCGCCGTGGCGAGGTCATCGAGATCCGCGCCGTCATCGCCCACGCGATGGAAACCGGCCACCGGCCCGGCAGCGACGGCCAGGTGCTGCCGCGCAACATCATCCGCCGCGTCGAGTGCCGCTACGACGGCGCGCTGGTGTTCGCGGCCGACCTGCACCCGGCGATCGCCGCCAACCCGCTGCTGTCGTTCCACACCGTGGCCACGGCCAGCGGCACGCTCAGCATCACCTGGACCGGCGACAACGGCTTCGCACAGACCGAGAGCGTGGCGCTCAGCGTCGCATGACGCGCTGGCTGGCATGGGCCACGCCGCTGGCCCTGCTGGTGGCCGGCACGCTGCAGGCGCAGCCGGTGCAGCCCTCACCGGACAGCCGCCGCTCGGGTTTCGACTTCATGTCGCCCGCGACCCAGGCGCTGCAGCGCGACGACACGCTGAACCCGGCGGCGCTGTGGCTGAAAGACGGCGAACAGCGCTTCCAGGCCGACTGCACCCGCTGCCACACCGCCGCATCGATGCGCGGCGTGGCGCCGCGCTACCCGGCCTTCGACCCGGCCAGCCAGGGCGCGCTGACGCTCGCCGGCCGCATCAACGCCTGCCGCGTGCGCCACGCCGGGCAGCCCGCGCTGGCCCTGGAGAGCGACGGCCTGCTGGCGCTGGAGATGTTCGTCGCGAACGCCTCGCGCGGCATGCCGATCGCACCGCCGGCCGACGCGCGGCTGGCGCCGCTGCTTGAACGCGGGCGGCAGCTCTACATGCAGCGCCTGGGGCAGCTTGACTTCTCGTGCGCGCAGTGCCACGACCAGCACGCCGGCGGACGCCTGGCGGGCAGCCTGATCCCGCAGGCCCACCCCACCGGCTACCCGATCTACCGGCTGGAATGGCAGGGCGTGGGCTCGCTGCAGCGCCGGCTGCGCAACTGCATGAGCGGCGTGCGCGCCGAGCCCTGGACCTACGGCGCGCCGGAGTACACGGCGCTGGAGCTGTACCTGATGCAGCGCGCCGCCGGCATGGCGCTGGAGACGCCGGGCGTGCGGCCCTGAGGTCCCACCCGTGCCCCACCCGGGCCGTGTTCAGGCCTGCGGCTGGCGGCGACGGCGGCTCAGCGCCAGGCCGCCCAGCGCCAGCGCCACGAGCGCCAGCGCCGACGGCTCGGGCACGGTGCCCGTGGCCGGCGCCGTGCCTTCGCGCCACGCGGTCTCGAAGTTGGCCCGCACGGCGCCGGCGCTGGTGATCACGCTCGACCACTTCAGCGCGCCGTCGGCGACGTTCATCGTCGAGGTGCCCGACCAGCTGAGCGCATCACCCACCGCCGACGGGTTCCAGCCGGGCAGCACGACGCTGCTGGTGGCCAGCGCCAGCACCGGGCCGGCGTGCCCGCCGTAGGACATGGTGATGCCGCTGATCGGTGCGTCGAACGACAGCGTGTTCCAGGTCCAGCCGAGCTGGTCGCCGAAGACGATCCAGTCCCATTCCTGGCCCGCGACCCAGCTGCCGTCGTGGTTGTCCAGCGTCAGCGTGAAGTCGTACTGGAACAGGCCGCCGCCGATGGCGGTCTTCGCGTACTCCATCGTCAACGGCACGGCCAGCGCCGGAGCGGCGGCCCCACAGGCCAGCGCGGCGGCCAGTGCGATGCGGCGGGCGATCTGCTTGAATTCCATCGGACGTCCTGCTTGTTGTGTGCGCGGAATGTAAGCGCGTGTTTCATCGCGCGGCCGGTCGGAATTGGCACACAGCACAATGGTCGGCTTTGGGTCCCCCTGCATGCGTGCCACGAACACCACAGACACCAGCGATGCCCTGGACGCCACCCGCCACTGGCTGGAGCAGGCCGTCATCGGCCTCAACCTGTGCCCGTTCGCGAAGGCGGTGCACCTGAAGCAGCAGATCCGCTGGGTGCACAGCACGGCCCGCGACGCCGAGGCCCTGCTGGCCGACCTGGTGCGCGAGCTGCAGTTCCTGGCCGCGGCCGACCCCGAGCAGGTCGACACCACGCTGCTGGTGCACCCGCAGGCGCTGAACGACTTCCTCGACTACAACGACTTCCTCGACGTCGCCGACGCCGCGATCGAGGAACTGGGCCTGGACGGCGTGCTGCAAGTGGCCAGCTTCCACCCCGACTACCAGTTCGAGGGCACCGCGCCCGACGACGCCGAGAACCTGAGCAACCGCGCGCCCCACCCCACGCTGCACCTGCTGCGCGAAGACAGCATCGACCGTGCGGTGGCGGCCTTCCCCGACGCCGCGGACATCTACGAACGCAACATCGCCACGCTGCGCCAGCTGGGCGTGGCGGGCTGGCGCGCCTTGCTGGCGCGCTAGGCGGGCGGGCTAGAAGCCCACCGCCTGCCCGTCGCGGCGGCTGTCGCTGGCGGCCACGTAGCCATCGTCGGCATCGCCCAGGCGCCAGATGAACTGGCCCGAGCCGTAGTCCATGTAGGCATCGGGCACCGGCACCATCTGGTGGCCCAGGTCGCGCAGGCCCTGCACCAGCGCCGGGTCCATCGTGTGCTCGACGTCCATCGCCAGCCCGGTGCTGACCTTCCAGCGCGGCGCGTCGCAGGCGGCCTGCGGCTGCTGGCCGTGCACCAGCATGCGCACCAGGGTCTGCACGTGGCCCTGCGGCTGCATGTTGCCGCCCATCACGCCGAAGCTCATCAGCGGCTGGCCGTCCTTGGTCAGGAAGGCCGGGATGATGGTGTGGAACGGCCGCTTGCCGCCGGCCACCACGTTGGGGTGGCGCTCGTCGAGCGTGAAGCCGTGGCCGCGGTTCTGCAGGCTGACGCCGGTGCCGGGAACGACGACGCCGCTGCCGAAGCCCATGTAGTTGCTCTGGATCAGGCTGACCATCATGCCGCTCTCGTCGGCGGCGCTGAGGTAGATGGTGCCGCCCGACGGCGGCGTGCCGTGGCGGAAGTCCTGCGCACGCTTCGGGTCGATCAGCTTCGCGCGTTCCTTCAGGTAGGCGTCGTCCAGCAGGTCGGCGGTGCGCACCTGCGTCATGTGGCGTTCGTCGGCGACCCAGCGGTAGGTGTCGGCGAAGGCGAGCTTCATCGCCTCGATCTGCAGGTGCTGGCCCGCGACGCTGTCGACGCCGTGCGCGCCCAGGTCGCAGTGCTCCAGCATGCCCAGCGCCATCAGCGCCGCGATGCCCTGCCCGTTCGGCGGGATCTCGTGCACCGTGTGGCCGGCGAAGTCCTTGGCGATCGGCTCCACCCACAGCGGGCGGTAGGCGTCGAGGTCGGCCATCGTCAGCGCGCCGCCGTGCGCCGCGGCGTGCGCCACCAGCCGCTCGGCGACGGCGCCGCGGTAGAAGGCCTCGCCCTTGGTGGCGGCGATCTGCCGCAGCGTGGCACCGGCCTCGGCGAAGACGAAGCGCTCGCCGGGCGTCGGCGCGCGGCCGCGCGGCATGAAGGCCGCGGCCCAGCCGGGCTGCTGCTCCAGCGCCGGCACCGCCTTGGCCCACTTGTCGGCGGTGATGACGCCCACGCCGTAGCCGCGCTCGGCCAGTTCGATGGCCGGCTGCAGCAGGTCGGCGAACGGCAGCTTGCCGAAGCGCTCGGACAGCGCCACCCAGCCCGCCACAGCGCCCGGCGTGGTCACGGTGTCCCAGCCGCGCAGCGGCATCTTGTCGCCGTGCTTGCGGCGGAAGTAGGCCGGGTTCCAGGCCGCGGGCGCCACGCCCGAGCTGTTCAGCCCGTGCAGCTTGCCGTCGGCCCAGACGAGCGCGAAGTTGTCGCTGCCCAGGCCGTTCGAGCAGGGCTCGACGATGGTCATCGCGGCGGCTGCGGCGATCGCCGCGTCGACCGCGTTGCCGCCTTGCAGCAGCATGCGCAGGCCGGCCTGCGCGCCCAGCGGCTGCGAGGTGGCGACGACGTTGCGGGCCATCAGCGGGCTGCGGACGGTGCGGTAGGGGTTGGTCCAGGCGAGCGTCATGCCGCCATTGTGTCGGGTTCGGGCGCGCGCGGTGAAATGCCGCGTTGGTCCGCATTGGGTCATGCCGCGGCCGCGCCGCAGGCCTATGCTTGCCGCATCCCAGCCGACACCGCCGCCACCGTGGACCGCCACATCCTCAGCGCCCTCTTCGAACCCCGCTCCATCGTCGTCTTCGCCGGCGACCCCGACAACGCCGAGGCGCCGTCGCCGCTGGCGCACACGCTGCGCAGCGCGCTGCGGGACGGTGGCTACGCCGGCGTCGTGACCTGGCTCGACATCGCGATGACGGGCACGCTGGCCGAACTGGCGCAGTCGCGTGCCGACCTGGCGCTGATCGCGCTGCCCGAGCAGGACGTGGCGGCGGCGCTCGAGATCGTCGGCCGCGTGCGCTGCCGGGCCGCGCTGATCCTGTCCAGCGGCCTGCCGCTGGCGCTGTGCGCCGAGCTGCACCAGACCGCGCGCCGCTACGGCGTGCACCTGCTGGGCCCGAACAGCCTGGGCTTCCAGCGCCCGGCCCTGAAGCTCAACGCCAGCGCGCTGGGCCCGCTGGCGGCCAGCGGGCCGCTGGGCCTGGTGTCGCAGTCGGGCGCGCTCACCGCGTCCATCCTCGACTGGGCCGGCAACAACGGCGTCGGCTTCTCGACCGTCGTCTCCCTCGGGCCCAACACCGCGGTCGACCTGCCGCAGGCGCTGGACTTCCTCGCCAACGACGCGCAGACGCAGAGCATCCTGGTCTACATGGAAGGCATCCGCCACGCGCGGCGCTTCATGAGCGCGCTGCGTGCGGCGGCGTACGCCAAGCCGGTGGTGGTGATGAAGGCCGGGCGCAAGCCCGCCGGCAGCAAGGCGGCGCTCACGCACTCGGCGTCCATCGTCGGCACCGACGACGTCTTCGATGCCGCGCTGCGCCGCGCCGGCGTGGTGCGCGTGCGCGCCTTCACGCAGCTGTTCTCGGCCGCCAAGTGCCTGGCCTCGCGCTTCCGGCCGGTGGGGCGGCGGCTGGCCATCGTCACCAACGGCGGCGGCCCCGGCGTGCTGGCAGCCGACTGGGCCGACGAGATCGGGCTCGAGGTCTCGGGCGTGGTCGACCTGGGCGAGGACGCATCCGATGCCGCGTACCGCAGCGCGCTGGAGGCGGCGCTGGCCGACCGCGGCGCCGACGGTGTGCTGCTGATCCACTCGCCCAAGGCCGGCACCGACGCCGACGCCATCGCCGCCGCGGTGGGCAGCGCGTTCTCGCCCGCCGGCAAGCCGGTGCTGGCCTGCTGGATGGGCGACGCCAGCGTGCGCAGCGGCCGCGAACTGCTGGGCGCGCACAGCATCCCCAGCTTCCGCACGCCCGAGGCGGCGGTGGATGCCTTCCACAGCATCGCCAGCTTCTACCGCAACCAGCAGCTGCTGCAGCAGACGCCGCCGCCGCTGTCGGACCTGGCCGAGCCCGACACCGAAGGCGCCCGGCTGCTGATCGAAGGCGTGCTGGCCGAGCGCCGCAAGGTGCTGACCGAGATGGAGAGCAAGGCGCTGCTGGCGGCCTTCCACATCCCGGTCACGCGCACGATGCTGGCGCGCAGCACCAACGAGGCGATGCTGATCGCCAGCCAGCTGGGCTACCCGGTGGCGCTGAAGATCGACTCGCCCGACATCAGCCACAAGAGCGACGTGCAGGGCGTGGTGCTCGACGTGCACAGCGCCGCGCAGGTACGCGACCGCTACAACGACATGATGGAAGCGGTGCGGCGCGCGCTGCCGCAGGCGCGCATCAACGGCATCACGGTGCAGCCGATGGCCGGCCGTGAACGCGGCCACGGCAAGGTGCGCGAGGTCTACGTCGGCCTCAGCACCGACGAGCCGTTCGGCCCCGTCATCACCTTCGGCGCCGGCGGCACGATGGTCGAGCTGATCAACGACCGCGCCATCGAGCTGCCGCCGCTGAACCAGTTCCTGGCCAAGCGGCTGATCGAGCGCTCGCGCGTGTCCGAGCTGCTGGGGCCCTGGCGCGGCGCGCCGGCGGCGAACACCGAGGCGCTGGAACAGGTGCTGCTGCGCGTGAGCGAGATGGTGTGCGAGCTGCCGCAGCTGCGCGAGATGGACATCAACCCGATCCTCGTCGACGAGCACGGCGCGGTCGCGGTGGACGCGCGCATCGTCGTCGACCACGCGCCGTCGTCGTCGCTGGCGCAGGGCAGCTACAGCCACCTGGCGATCCTGCCCTACCCGACGAGCCAGGAACGCGAGTGGCCGATGAAGGGCGGCGGCCTGTACACGATCCGCCCGATCCAGCCCGACGACGCCGACATGCTGCAGGCGTTCGTGCGCGGCATGAGCGAGGAAAGCCGCTACTTCCGCTTCGCCAGCACCATGCCCGAGCTGCCGGCGCGCATGCTGGCGCGCTACACGCTGATCGACTACGACCGCGAGATGGCGCTGGTGGCGGTGCTGAAGGAACGCCACGCGCAGGACGACGGCAGCTTCAGCGAGACCGAGCGGCTGATCGGCGTCAGCCGCTACATCACCAACCCCGACCAGACCAGCTGCGAGTTCAGCCTCGCGGTGGCCGACGACTTCAAGGGCCAGGGCCTGGGCTCGCGGCTGATGCTGAGCATCATCGACATCGCGCGCAGCAAGGGGTTGTCCGAGATCGACGGCCTGATCCTGGCGAACAACGGCAACATGCTGCGGCTGATGACGAGCCTGGGCTTCACGATCGCTCCGTTCCCGGAAGACCCGGACTTCAAGCTCGCGAGCAAGGCGCTGTAGCCGGCGGTGCCGCGCCGGCTGCAGGTCGTCGCCGCCGGCAGGCCGTTCGTCGCGCCGGCACGCCGTTCACGGCAGGCCGGCGGCCGTTTCGTCGCATGAGGGATGCAGCGCGCGGCGCGGCAGCGCTACGCTCGCGCCTTTCCCCACCTGCACGCGGCCGCCACGAACGGCCGCGGCGCGCCGACTTCCATGCGTCACACCCTCTGCGTTCTCCTGGCGACCGGCCTGCTGGCCGCCTGCGGCAAGTCTTCCGAGACCGGCACGGCCCAGGCCGCTGCACCGGCCGCAGCCGCCAGCGCGTCCGCCACGCTGCTGCTCTCGCCCGAAGATCTGACGACGCTGCAGCCCAGCACGCTGGCCAGCGGCCCGGTGCTCAGCGGCTCGCTGCAGCCCGAGCGCCGCGCCGACCTGCGCGCCGAGGTCGCGGCCGTGGTGCTGCAGGTGCTGAAGGACAACGGCGAGGCCGTGCGTGCCGGCGAGCTGCTGGTGCGGCTGGACGACACCGCCATCCGCGACAGCCTGGCCTCGGCCGAGGAAGCGGTGCGCGCCTCGGGCCAGGCCTTCGAGCAGGCCGAACGCACGGTGCAGCGGTTGAAGACGCTGCAGGCGCAGGGCATGACCTCGACCCAGGCGCTGGAAGACGCCGAGGTGCGCCGCAACAACGCGCAGAGCGACCTGGTGGCGGCGCGCTCGCGCGTGGTCTCGGCGCGCCAGCAGCTGCAGCGCACCGGCGTGCGCGCGCCCTTCGACGGCGTGGTGAGCGATCGCCGCATCTCGGTGGGCGACACCGTGCAGGTCGGCCGCGAGCTGCTGAAGGTGATCGACCCGCGCAGCATGCGCTTCGAGGCACTGGTCTCGGCCGACCGCATGCACGAGCTGAAGACGGGGCAGCGGGTGGCCTTCCGCGTCAACGGCTTCGCGCAGACCGAATTCACCGGCACGCTGCGCCGCATCGACGCCGCCGCCAACGCCGCCACGCGCCAGGTGGCGGTGCTGGTCGACTTCGCGAAGCCCGCTGACGCGCCGCGCGTCGCCGGCCTGTTCGCCGAAGGCCGCATCGAGACCGGCAGCGCGCAGGCGCTGCTGGTGGCCGAGTCGGCGCTGCAGCGCAGCCCCGAGGCCGTGCACGCCTGGCGCGTCGACGGCCAGACGCTGGCCAAGGTGGTGCTCCAGGTGGGCGAGCGCGACCCGCGCAGCGGCGAGCTGCCGGTGCTGCAGGGCCTGCGCGCCGGCGACCGCATCCTGCGCCGCCCCGGCAGCACGCTGGTGCACGGCCAGCGTGTCGAGTTCGCCAAGCCCGCAGCCGCGCCGGCATCGGCTGCGGCCGCGGCCGTGGCCGCGAAGTGACGCGCTGACGCCGCACGGGAGCCCGCATGTTCCTCTCCGAATTCAGCATCAAGCGGCCGGTGGCGATGATCGTCATCATCATCGGCCTGATGGCGCTGGGCCTGCTCGCACTGAGCAAGCTGCGCGTCAACCAGATCCCCGACGTCGAGCAGCCCATCCTCGTCGTCAACATCCCGTACCCCGGCGCCAGCCCCGACACGGTGGAGCGCGAGGTCATCAACCGCATCGAGAAGGCCCTGCAGGGACTGGCCGGCGTCGACCAGACACGCGCGACCGCCAGCGAAGGCAATGCGCAGCTGGTGCTGATCTTCGACTTCGACAAGAACCTGGTCGAGGCCGCCGACGAGGTGCGCAACGCCATCGCCTCGGTGCGCTACAAGCTGCCGGTGGAGATCCGCGAGCCGGTGCTGCAGCGCATCGACCCGGCGGCGCAGCCCATCATGCAGCTGGCGCTGTCGTCGACCACGCTCAGCCACGCCGCGATCTCGCGCCTGGCCGAAGACCAGCTGGCCGACAAGTTCCGCGGCATCCCGGGCGTGGCCGTCGTCAACGTCAACGGCGCGCTCAAGCGCGAGCTGTCGGTGCTGCTGCGCTCGGAGAAGCTGCGCCAGTACGAGGTCTCGGTGACCGACGTGGTGGCGGCGCTGCGCGCGCAGAACGCCACCGCGCCGGTGGGCAAGGTGCGCGGCACGCTGGAAGACCAGAGCATCCGGCTCGTGGGCCGCATCGAGCAGCCGTCGGAGTTCGGCCAGATCGTCATCAAGCGCCGCGGCGACGAGCTGGTGCGGCTGGAGCAGGTGGCCACGGTGCAGGACGGCTTCGCCGAACTCACCGGCTTCTCGGTGCGCAACGGCAACCCCAACGTGGGCATCAGCATCACGCGCACCCGCGAGGCCAGCACCGTCAGCGTCGCCAACGAGATCCGCGACCTCGTGAAGACGCTGGGCCCGACGCTGCCCGCCGGCACGAAGCTGGAAGTGACGCAGGACGGCGGCGAGAACGCGCAGAACAGCCTGGACAACG
Source organism: Rubrivivax soli (assembly GCF_049810355.1). Classification (GTDB taxonomy): domain Bacteria; phylum Pseudomonadota; class Gammaproteobacteria; order Burkholderiales; family Burkholderiaceae_C; genus Rubrivivax. Next base: position 4,050,281 of record NZ_CP187368.1, on the reverse strand, counting down.
TGATCCACGCGCTGGTGTTCGGCGCCGGCCTCACGATCCTGGTCGTCTACGTGTTCCTGAACTCGTGGCGCTCGACGCTGATCACGGCGCTGTCGCTGCCCACCAGCGTGGTGGCGGCCTTCATCGCGGTGTGGCTGTGCGGCTTCACGCTGAACTTCATGAGCCTGCTGGGCCTGAGCCTGGCCATCGGCGTGCTGATCGACGACGCCATCGTGGTGCGCGAGAACATCGTGCGCCACATGGAGATGGGCTCCGACCGCCGCACCGCGGCGCTGAACGGCACCGCCGAGATCGGCCTGGCGGTGGCGGCCACCACCTTCAGCATCGTGGCGGTGTTCATCCCGGTGGCCTTCATGCCGGGCGTCTCGGGCGAGTGGTTCCGTCCCTTCGGGCTGACCGTCGTGGCCTCGGTGCTGGTGAGCCTGTTCATCAGCTTCACGCTCGACCCGATGCTCTCGGCCTACTGGGGCGACCCGCCGGGGCACCACCTGGCGCCGAAGACGGGCCTGAGCCGCCTGCTGGAACGCTTCAACGCCTGGTTCGACCACCAGGCCGACCGCTACGGCCGCGTCATCGCCTGGGCGCTGCACCACCGGCGCTGGATGGCGGTGTTCGCGGTGGCCAGCTTCGTCGGCGCCATCGTGCTGCAGGGCAAGTTCGGCGGCTCCAGCTTCCTGCCCGCGTCGGACGCCGGCGTCGTGGCCATCGAGGTGCGCACGCCGTCCAGCAGCAGCCTGGCGTACGCGCGGCTGAAGGTCGAGGCCGCCGCCGCGCTGGCGCGCACGCTGCCGGAGACCAAGGCCACCAACAGCAACGTCAACCCCGGCGGCGGCCGCGTCTACGTCGACATCGGCAAGAGCACGCAGCGGCGCCGCTCGGCCACCGAGGTGGCCGAGTCGCTGCGGCTGCTGACCGCGCGCCTGGTGGGCGCCGAGTACGTGGTGCTCGACGACCTGAACAACGGCGCGCAGAAGCCGGTGCAGATCCGCTTCAGCGGCCCCGACTCGCGCCAGCTGCTGGAGATCACCAACCGCTTCATGGACCAGCTGCGCCAGGTGCCGGGCGCGGTGGACGTGGGCCTGTCCGAGCGCGACCCGCAGGACGAGATGAAGATCGAGCTCGACCGCGGCCTGGCCAACACGCTGGGCATCTCGGTGAACGACGCCGCGCAGGCGCTGCGCGTGGCGTTTGCCGGTGTCGAGGTCGGCGACTGGGTCGACCCCAACGGCGAGACGCGCGACGTCTCGGTGCGCCTGCACCCCGACGACCGCGTCGACGCCGGCAACATCGAGCGCCTGCCGATCGCGGTGAGCGGCAGCAACCGCATGGTGCCGCTGGAGCAGATCGCTTCCGTGACGATGGGCAAGGGCCCGAGCCAGATCCAGCACAGCGACGGCAAGCGCACGATCAGCGTCGCCGCCAACGCGCAGGGCCGCAGCCCGGGCGAGGTCACGGCCGACGCGATGAAGCTCGCCAGGGCGATGGACTTCCCGCCCGGCTTCGGGCTGGAACTGGCCGGCGCCTCGCGCGACCAGCAGGAGGTGTTCCGCGAGATGGGCATCGCGCTGGTCAGCGGCATCGCGCTGATGTACCTGATCCTGGTGATGCAGTTCGGCAGCTTCACGGCGCCGCTGGCGGTGATGCTGTCGCTGCCGCTGAGCCTGATCGGCGTCGTGCTCGCGCTGCTGCTCACCGGCGGCACGCTGAACCTGATGAGCTTCATCGGCGTCATCATGCTGATGGGGCTGGTGGCGAAGAACGCGATCCTGCTGCTGGATGCGGCACGCGTGCGCGAGGCCGAGGGCATGGACCGCGAGGAAGCGCTGATGGCCGCCGGCAGGAAGCGGCTGCGGCCGATCCTGATGACGACCTTCGCGCTGATCGCCGGCATGCTGCCGGTGGCCATCGGCGTCGGCGAGGGCGGCGAGTTCTACCGGCCGATGGCGGTGGCCATCATCGGCGGCACCATCACGAGCACGCTGCTGACGCTGCTGGTGATCCCGAGCTTCTACGACAGCATCGAGAACGCGCGCGACCGCATGGTGGCCAAGTTCCGCGCCCGCGACGCACGCGGCAACACGGCGCTGGCCTTCGTGCTGACCTTCGGCGAGGCGCTGCTGGCGCTGGTGGGCCTGCGCGCACTGTGGCGGCTGCTGGCCGCGGGCCTGGGCCGCCTGCGCGGCGGCAAGGCGCAGCCGGCGCTGGGCGACTGAAGCGCTACCCGGCCAGGAAAGCGCCGAACTCGGCGTTGAACTGCGCCGGGTGCTCGAAGTACGGCAGCGCGCCGCTGTCGAACACCGTGAAGCGCCAGTTGGGACGGCCTGCGACGATGGCCTTGCCGCGGTAGTCGGTGAAGTCGCCGCGCACGCCGTGGCTCATCCACACCGGCTGCCGCAGCGCCTCGTAGACGGTGTGGATGTCGGCGCTGAAGAGGTGGCCGCCCAGGAAACACAGCGGCGCGTGGCGCGCGCCGGGCGCGCGCGCCGTGGCCACGGCGTCGGCCCACATGGTCTCGTCGATGGTCTTGCCGCCCCAGGTGCGCTGCAGGAAGTAGCGCACCACGCCGGGTCGGGTGAGGCCGTTGAACAGGGCCTGCGCCCACAGCGGCCGCGCCAGCGTGTTGTACAGCCAGGGCATCGCACGCGTGCTGCCCGGCGCGGCGCGCCAGACCTTGCGGCCCATGAAGCCGGTGGGACTGACCAGCGCCAGCCGGCCCCAGGCCGCGGGCTGCTCGGCGGCGGCGCGGGCCAGGAACTCGCAGCCCAGCGACACCGCCAGCGCATCCACCGCAACGACGCCAGAGCGCTGGCGGATCACCGCGTTGGCCGCGTGCAGCGCGTCGGTCATCAGCCGCGGCGTGTACAGGCGTTCGCTGCGGTCGGACTCGCCATAGCCCGGCAGGTCGATCGCGAACACCGTGCGCGTGGCCGCCCAGTGCATGCACAGCGGCCGCACCTCGGCCATCGAGGCGGCGGCGTTGACGCTGTGCACCAGCAGCAGCGGCGGGCCGCTGCCCAGCACGTGGCCCACCACCCCGGGCGCGAACAGCAGCCGTTCGCCCGGCATCGGCGTGGCCAGCGTCATGGCTGCAGCACCCGCGGCACGCGCGCGCAGCGCAGCCGGAACGCATCGGGCATGCCCGAGCCCAGCAGCGGCCGCAGGTACAGGCGGAAGGCGTCGGTGACGTCGGTGCCGCTGTCGGCGATGAAGGCGTCGTCCATCGTGCGGGTCTTGCCGGCCACGGCCTCCAGCGGCAGCAGTTCATAGTCGACCGAGTAGAAGCCGGTGCGCTTGATCGCCACCGAGCCGTTGCGGTCGCCCCAGAGCGCGAACTGCACCGCCTTCTCGCCGACCTCGCGCGCCTCGCGCTGGTCGACGTCGCTCGTGCAGCCGATGAAGCTGCGCTGCAGGTAGCCGAAGGTGTCGCCCCGCACGCGCTTGATCTTCAGCTTGTCCTTGATCTCCTCGCACAGCAGGTCGGCCAGCGCGCCACTGCCCGAGAGCTGCACGTTGCCGTGCGCATCGCGCTCCAGGTCCTTGGCCAGCCGCGCCAGCATCGGCACGCCGGCGGCGTCGTGGATGCCCTCGCTGACCGCCACCACGCAGCGGCCGTGGCGGCTGTAGACCGCCTGCACGTCGGCCAGGAACCTGTCGATCTCGAACACGCGCTCGGGCAGGTAGATCAGGTGCGGGCCGTCGTCGGGGAACTTCTTGCCCAGGGCGCTGGCGGCGGTCAGGAAGCCGGCGTGGCGGCCCATCACCACGCCCACGTACACGCCGGGCAGCGCGGCGTTGTCGAGGTTGGCGCCGGCAAAGGCCTGGGCCACGAAGCGCGCGGCGCTCGGGAAACCCGGCGTGTGGTCGCTGCCGACCAGGTCGTTGTCGATGGTCTTCGGGATGTGGATGGCGCGCAGCGGGTAGCCCGCCAGCCGTGCTTCTTCGGCGACGATGCGCACGGTGTCCGACGAGTCGTTGCCGCCGATGTAGAAGAAGTGCTCGATGGCGTGCGCCTGCAGCACGCGGAAGATCTTCTGGCAGTAGGCCAGGTCGGGCTTGTCGCGCGTGCTGCCCAGCGCCGACGACGGCGTGTTCGCCACCAGCTCCAGGTTGTGGCTGGTTTCCTGCGTCAGGTCGATGAAGTCCTCGTCGACGATGCCGCGCACGCCGTGGCGGGCGCCGTAGACGCGATTCACCTCGCGGAAGCGTCGCGCTTCCAGCACCACGCCGACGAGGCTCTGGTTGATCACGGCGGTGGGGCCGCCTCCCTGGGCGACGAGCATCTTTCCGGACGACATGGCGCGGTTCTCCCTGCAGTGGCGCTGCTGCCGGGCATTGTGCGGCAGGCCTGCGCGGTCGTTCCGTGCGGCAGGCCGGTGGGCTGCGGGCCCGCCGGGGTTTCAGGCGGCCGGCAGCGCCGCCGGCGTCAGCAGCCGCTGCATCAGCTGGCGCAGCGGCACGATGGCGTGGCCGAACGGCAGCGCACCGGCGCCGCGGAAGAACAGCCCCTTCTTCACGTCGCCGCGCAGGCCGGCGGCGAGCTGGGTGTCGATGCAGAACTGGCCCCAGCCCGGCAGGCCGTCGCGCAGGCCGCACTGCGCCAGGCAGTCGAAGGCCAGCGTGCAGCGCGGCTTCCTGTGCACCGTGGCCTGCAGCCGCGGCTCGGCCTTCAGGTAGTTGGCCAGCCACGGCGTGCGCACCGCGCGCGCGGGCAGGCCGGCGACGCTGGTGAACTCGACGATGTCCTCGTCGCGCGCCTCGGCCAGCACGCGCTTGAAGGCGAGATCGGCATCGCACTCGTCGGTGGCGACGAAGGGCGTGCCCAGCTGCACCGCCGCTGCGCCCAGCGCCTGCACGCGGGCGATGTCCTCGCAGCTGCGGATGCCGCCTGCGGCGATCAGCGGCACCTCGCGTTCGACGCCCGCGGCACGCAGGAAGGCCAGCGTCTGCGGGATCACGTTCTCGAAGTCGAAGCGCGGGTCGTGCAGGTCGGCGACCTTGGCCGCGCCCAGGTGGCCGCCGGCGTAGCGCGGGTGCTCGATGACGATGGCATCCGGCAGGCGCTGCTTGCGTTCCCACTTCTTCACCACCAGCTGCACGCCGCGCGCATCCGACAGGATGGGCACCAGCAGGGCCTTCGGGAAGTCGCGCGCCAGGTCGGGCAGGTCCAGCGGCAGCCCGGCGCCCACGACCACGGCGTCGATGCCCGCCTGCAGCGCACGCGTCACCGAGGCCGCGTAGGCGCTCACCGCCCGCATCACGTTCACCGCCAGCAGGCCGCGGCCCTGCGCCAGCGTGCGCGCGGCCGCGATCTCGCGGTCCAGGGCCTCCAGGTTGGCGGCGTCGATGGCGGCCTTGTCGGCGTCGCCGTGCGTGCCGCCGTGGCAGCCGCGTGTGCGCTCCATCAGATCGGGGTGGTGGCGGCGCAGGTCCACCGACGACAGCGTGCCCACGCCGCCCAGCGCCGCCACGCTGCCGGCCAGCCGGTGCGCCGACACGCCCACGCCCATGCCGCCCTGCACGATGGGCAGCAGCGTGCGCCCGCCCAGCCGCAGCGCCTGCAACCCGCTGCGGGACAGTCGGTCGCGCAGCTCGTGGGCGGCGGACAGGGTGGGGGCGATCGGTTCGGCAATGGCGTTCATGGCAAGGGGCGCAAACAGTGCGCCGCCCGATTGGACTGCCGCTGCCGCTCCACGGCCTTGATGTCCGTCAGCACGCGGCGTCGACAATCGGTGTGCCATCGGACCTCCCATGCACCACACCATCTTCCAGACGCCCGGCGTCAACACCGCGCTGCGCGCCCTCTCGCTGACCTTCCTGCGCCTGAACGGCTGGCGCGTCGAGGGCGAGCTGTCGCCCGACATGCCCAAGTGCGTGCTGATCGCCGCACCGCACACCAGCAACTGGGACCTGCCGTACACGCTGATGTGCGCCTTCGCGCTGCGCCTGAACATCGTCTGGATGGGCAAGGCCAGCATCTTCCGCTTCCCGTTCGGCGCGCTGATGCGCTGGCTCGGCGGCGTCGCGGTGGACCGCAGCAAGACCAACAACCTGGTCGCCGCGTCGGCCGCGGCACTGGTGGCCGCCGAGGGCAGCCTGCAGCTGGTGGTGCCGCCCGAGGGCACACGCGGCAAGACGCGGCACTGGAAGACGGGCTTCTACTTCATCGCGCTGGAAGCCCGGGTGCCCATCGTGCTGGCCTTCATGGACTACCGGCGCAAGGTCGCCGGCCTGGGCCCGGTGTTCGTGCCCAGCGGCGACGTCGAGCGCGACATGGCGGAGATCAAGCGCTTCTACGCCGGCGTGCAGGGCCGCAACGCCGACCAGTTCGCGGCCGAGTAGGCCCCGGCGGCCGCCCTCAGGGCAGCCACACGCCGCCCGGCGGCGTCTCGCCGCCGGCCTCGGCCAGCAGCCGCTGGCGCAAGGCGCGGCCGTTGCGCTCGGCCAGCGCGACGCAGCGTGCCTGCAGCTCCTCGGCGCCGGCGATGCGGCCCTGGTAGCGCGTCAGCGTCGCCTCGGCCACTTCCAGCAGCTTGGTGTTCAGCGTGCGCTCGGCCCAGCCGACGAGGGTCTCGGCGGCCTGCCGGTGGCGGCCGGCCAGCCCTTCGCTGAGCGCCTGGCGCGTCGCCTCGCTGATCTCGGCGTGCGCCGTGCGCAGCAGGTCGGCGAAGGCCGGCATGCCGTCGCAGGCGCGCACCAGCAGCTCGGTGGCGTGCTTGCTGACGCAGAAGCGCAGCCCCGCCTCGCGCACCCAGCCTGCGGCCTGCGGCAGCGCGCCGCCGGCCGCGGCCGCCGCCGACACCAGCGCCAGCAGGTTGGTCGCGGCCTCGGCGTCGAAGGGCGGCGCCATCAGGGCCCGGGCGACGTCGGCGGCGCTGGCGGACGCGCCGGGCGTGTCGCCGCCCAGCAGGCGCTCGAAGCCCACCGCCAGCGCCTGCATGCGCTGCAGCCGCTCGCGGCGCAGGCCGTCGATGGCCGGGTTGTCCAGCGCCGTGTCCAGGTGGGCGCGGCAGGCCTGCAGGCCGTCGAGGTCGCTGCTGCGGTAGCGGCACACGCTCAGCAGCAGCAGCGTCTGGTGGTCGAAGTGCGGCGAGGCGCTGCCCACCGCGATGGCGTGCTCCAGCGCCGCGGTGGCCTCGTCGGCCTCGCCCGCGTAGTGGCACAGGATGCCGAACTTCTGCGCCCGCGCCACCGAGTGCGGGGTGATCTTCACCGCCTGCCGGTAGGCGTGGATGGCAGCGCCGAACTGGCCCTGCTCGGCATGGATGCGGCCCATCACGTCGTAGGCGTCGGCATAACTCGGCTCGCTGGCCAGCAGGCCTTCCACCGTGGACAGGGCCTCGGCCTTGCGGTCGCCGGCCTCGAGCACGCGCGCGATGCCCAGCTTGGCCCAGGGCACGGCGTTGTCGGCGATGACGGCCTCGAACATCGCCGAGGCCAGCGCCATCTGGCCCTGGCGGATGGCGAGCTCGGCCCCCAGGCGCGCCGCCGAGGTCCAGTGCGGCCCGCGGGCGCGGAAGCGCTGCTCGCACAAGGCCAGGCTGTCCCCGTAGCGCTGCTCGTCGAGCGCCTGCAGGATGTCCTTCAGCGACTCCTTGCGCGCGAAGGCGCGCAGCACGCGGTCTTCCAGGTCGCCCACGGCGTAGGGCTTGATGACGAAACCGTCGAGCGCCGACTCGGCCACCTGCGCCACCACCTGGTACGAGGCCAGCGACGACAGCATCAGCACCACGGTGCCCAGGCCGAGGTGGCCGCTGCGGCGCAGTTCGTCGATGAGGTCCTGGCCCTGCGTGCCGTCGGACAGGCTGTGCTCGCACACCAGCACGTCGTACGAGCGCGCAGCCATGTGCTGCCGCACCTCGCCGGCGCGGCCGCACTGCGTGACGTGGTCGACGCCCAGCGCGCGCAGCTGCGCTGCGAGCACGCTGCGCGCCGTCTGGTAACTGTCGGCCACCAGGGCCCGCGACTGGGCGCCGAACCGCGGCTTGATGAGAGAGTGATGCGCCATGCCGCCCGAACGGGCCGATCGACCGGCCCCGCTCTCGGATTTCGGCGCTGCAGCGCGCGACTTGACATCCCAGCGCGTGACGGCGGGGCTCAGTTCTCGCGCGACAACCGGTGGGTCACCCATGGCCCGCTGCCGACGGTGCAGTGGCTCCATCGGGCGATGCCGCCGCGGCCGGCGCTGCCGACACTGCGCAGCATGCCGCCGCGGCTGGTCGCGGCCACCACTTGACGGAGTCTGTCGTGTCCTCTTGTTCGCCCTTGTCTCCCGTGTCACCCGATCCCGCCACCCCGCTCGCACCGTCGTCGCGCCTGGGCTGGCTGCTGAGCGCGGCCATCACCGCCGCGGCCTTGCTGGCAGCGGCCTGGCCCGCGCAGGCCGCACCGTCCACACCCCAGGCCGGCGCGCTGCCGCAGGCCGGCCGCTGGGTGCTGACGGTGGAGGTCGAGCGCGACGCCACCTCGCGCCAGGGCGCCGACCACGCGCGGCGCCGGTCGCGCTCGGTGCTGGAAGTGGCCACCACCTTGCAGGCCAGCGGCCCGCTGCAGAGCCACAACGCGATGGACCCGGCCGAGCACGAGCGCCACCTGGCGCAGGCCGCGCAGGTGCAGCAGCGGGTGCAGCAGGTGCAGCTCCAGCAGCAACGGCTGCAACAGCAGCCGGGCCGCGCTGCCGCCTTCACTGCGCAGGCCGGCCCCACGCCGGCCGAGATGATGGCCCGCGTGCAGCAGATGCAGGCCACCTGCGGCGCCGACCAGGACTGCCTGGCCCGCGAGGCCATGCGCTTCAGCGCCGCGCACAGCGGCCTGGACGCGCAGGGCCAGGGCCGGCTGCAGGCCTACGGCGCCGCCTACCGGCAGTGCGAGGCCCGCCACCCCGAAGGCGCGCAGCGCCGCAGCTGCATCGACACCGCGCGCCGCGACGCCGGCGGCCAGCCCGACGCCACCGACCACGACGACGACCCGGCCGCGCGCTTCCTGCTGTTCGTCGGCGGGCTCGATGGCGCCGACTGCCGCGCGCAGGTGCGCGTGCAGATGACCGACCGCACCGAAGGCGCCAGCAGCGACGTGCAGGGCATGGTGCCCTACGTCATCGCCCGCGAGGCCGACGGCCGCCCGGCGTCGCCGCTGCTGTGCAGCGGCCAGCAGCTGGTGCTGGACGTCGAGCGCCGCGAGCTGTGGTCGCACGGCAACCTGGGCCTGGGCGCAGGCCCGGTGCGCGGGCGCAGCGTGAAGAGCAGCGGCGGCCGCCTGGAGCGCAGCGAGGAGACCATGGAACTCGACTGGTTCGAGGCCGCCCCGTGGATCACCGAACAGCTGCGCCGGCTGCCGCTGCAGGGCGAGCGCCGCCACGTGCTGCCGCTGCAGGGCAACGGCAACGGCAACGGCACGCAGTTCAGCGGCGAAGTGCGCGTGCGCATGCAGTGGCGCTTCGAGCCGGCCTGAGCGTGCTCAGGCCGCCCAGGCCGCGCGGTGGTCGGCCGCGTACTGGCGGAAGCTGCGCGGTGCGCGCCCGGTGATGGCCTGCACGGCATCGGTGGTGCGCTCGGCGTAGCCGGCCTGGAAGTGGCCCAGGATCCGCAGCAGGAACTCGGCGTACGGGCGCGGCAGCTGCGCCGCCAGCAGCGCGTCCAGCATCGCCGCGGGCGGGATGTCCTGGTACACGATGGCACGGCCGCTGGCCTCGGACAGCAGCGCCGCGACCTCATCGTGGTCCAGCGCCTCGGCGCCGGTGAGGTCGAAGTCGCGGTTGTCCAGGTCGCTGCGCAGCAGCAGCTCGGCCGCCACCGCGGCGATGTCGCGTGCGTCGATGAAGCTGCCCCGGGCCGGGCCCACCGGCAGCAGGATGCGGCCCTGCGTGCGGATCGGCTGCAGCCAGAAGGTGTGGAAGTTCTGCATGAACCAGTTCGGCCGGATGATGTTGTAGGGCACGCCCGAGGCTTCCAGTTGGCGTTCGGCCTGGCGCAGCGGCGCCGCCTCGTCGGCGTTGGCGCCCATCGCCGTCATCAGCACCACCTTGCGCAGACCGCGCTGGCGGGCCGTGTCGATCAGCGGCGCCAGCCGCAGGTGCTGGTCGACGAAGCCCGGCGGCACCAGCAGGAAGGCGCGGTCGACGCCGTCGAACGCGGTGTCGAGCCCGCCGTGGCTGGCGAGGTCCAGCCACACCTGGCCGGGGCCTGGTGTGGCGCGGCTGGTGGCGCCCAGCACGGGCTGGCCTTGCGCGGCCAGCAGCCGCACCAGTTCCGAACCCACCGTGCCGTTGGCGCCGATGACGAGTGTCTTGCCCATGAAGTGCTCCGTAGCAGTGGTTGTGTGCGTGCAGTCTAGGCAGCCACCGCGTTCGCTTGAATGGCTTTTCGTACGCTGGCATGTCTTTCCGTCCGGACTTCCGGACGGATGGGTATGATGCAGCGCATGGACATCCTCGCCGACATCCTGCAGCAGGCCGGGCTGCAGCGCCGCCTGCTCGACCTGCGGCCGCTGCAGCACGCAGCGGCGTTGCGGTTCCCGTGCGACAAGAGCATCGGCTTCCACGTCGTGACGCAGGGCCAGGCCTACGTGCACGCGCCGGGGCTCGCGGCGCCGCTGGCGCTGCACGCCGGCGACGTGGCGCTGATGGCGCGCGGCTGCCACCACGTCGTCAGCAGCGCGGCTGTGCTGCCGGCCGGGCCGATCCCGATCGCGGCGATCGCCCCCCCGGACCCGCCGGCCACCGCCGACGACAACGACGACAGGGCGCAGGCCCGCGTGCTCAGCGGCGCCTACCAGTTCTGGCACACGCCGGTGCACCCGTTCTTCGCCAGCCTGCCCGACTGGACCGTGGTGCGCGCCGACAGCCTGCCGCGGCTGGGACCGCTGGCCATGACGGTGGCGCTGCTGGGCAGCGAAGCCGGCCAGCCCGAGATGGGATCCGAGGTCGTGCTGCACGGGCTGATGGACGTGGCCTTCACCTACCTGCTGCGGCAGATCGTGGCGCAGGCCGCGCCCGCCGGCCGCGGCTGGCTGCAGGCGGTGCGCAGCCCGCAGATCCGGCGCGTGGTGGAGCTGATGCACGCCGACAGCGCCCGCGCCTGGACGCTGGAGACACTGGCGCGCAGCGTCGGCCTGTCGCGCACCGCACTGGCGCAGCAGTTCCGTGCGGCGATGGACGACACACCACTGAACCACCTGCGCGCGGTGCGCATGCAGAAGGCCATGCACCTGCTGAGCAGCACCGACGGCACGCTCGACGCGGTGGCCGCCGAGGTCGGCTACCAGGACGCGTTCAGCTTCTCCAAGGTCTTCAAGCGCACCGTCGGTCTGGCGCCGCGCGACTTCCGCCGCCGCGACGCCGCCGAGCGCGGCGCGGCCTGGCGGCTGTGATGGCTGCCACCACCCCGCTGCCGCTGGTGCAGGCCGCCGGCCTGGGATTCGCGCATCCCGGCACGCCGGTGTTCGCCGGGCTCGACCTGCACATCGTGCCGGGCCTGACCCTGCTGCGCGGCGGCGACGGCCGCGGCAAGACGACGCTGCTGCGGGTGCTGGCCGGCACGCTGCAGCCCACGGCCGGCTGGCTGCAGCGTGCGCCGGGCACCACGGTGTTCTTCGCCACGCTGGCCGACCCCGCGCTCGACGCGGTGGTGGCGCGCGACTGGCTGGCGGCGCAGGCCGCGGCGTCTCCAGGCTGGAACGCGGACGTGGCCACCGCCCTGCAGGACGCCTTCGCGCTGGGCACGCACCTGGCCAAGCCGCTCTTCATGCTGTCCACCGGCAGCCGGCGCAAGCTGGGGCTGGTGGCGGCAGCCGCCAGCGGCGCCGCGCTGACGTTGCTGGACACGCCTTACGGCGGGCTCGACGCGCCCTCGGGCCGCGTGCTGTCGCAGCTGCTGGCCGAGGCCGCTGAGGGCAAGCAGGGCACGCAGCGCGCGTGGGTGCTGGCCGACCACGGCCTGCCGCCGGCGCTGGACGCCGTGCGGCTGGCGGCGCTGGTGGACCTGGGCGACTGAAGCCTGCAGCGCCGGCGCAGCGCTGCGGCGCACCGGCCTACCAGCGCAGCGCAGCGGTGTGCACCGGCGCGTCCCACAACGCCTTCATCTGGTCGTCGAGCACCGTCACCGTGAGCGAGGCCCCGGCCATCTCGAGCGCCGTGGTGTAGTTGCCCACCAGCGAGCGCACCGGCTTCAGGCCCATCGAACGCAGCTGGCGCTCGGCGCTGTGGTACAGCAGGTACAGCTCCATCAGCGGCGTGCCGCCGAAGCCGTTGACGTGCAGCAGCACCTCGCTGCCGGCGCCGGGCGACAGGTCGCGCACGATCGCGGTGAGCAGGTCGTCGACGATCAGGTCGGCACGGCGGATCTTGGCGCGCCGGCGCCCGGGTTCGCCGTGGATGCCGACGCCGACCTCCATCTCGTCGTCGCCGATGTCGAAGGTGGCGCGGCCCGCGGCCGGCACCGTGCAGCTGGTGAAGGCCACGCCCATCGACGCGGTGCTCTTGTTGACGCGGTCGCCGACGGCCTTGCACTCGGCCAGGCTCGCGCCCTGCTCGGCGGCGGCGCCGACCATCTTCTCGACGATGACGGTGCCGGCCACGCCGCGACGGCCGGTGGTGTGGGTGGAGTTCTCCACCGCCACGTCGTCGTTGACCAGCACGGTGGCGTTCTCCAGTTCCAGCAGCTCGCTGGCGATCTGGAAGTTCATCGAGTCGCCGGCGTAGTTCTTGACGATGAACAGCACGCCCGCGCCGGTGTCCACCGCGGCCGCGGCGGCCAGCATCTGGTCGGGCGTGGGCGAGGTGAAGACCTGGCCCGGGCAGGCGGCGTCGAGCATGCCGGTGCCGACGAAGCCCGCGTGCAGCGGCTCGTGGCCGGAGCCGCCGCCGGACAGCAGCGCGACCTTGCGGCCGGCCGGGCGCACGGCGCGGCGCACGAAGGTCGGCTCGAACTGCACCGCCAGCAGGTCGGCGTGCGCCAGCGCCATGCCGCCCAGGGCCTCGCGCAGCAGGGTGTCGGGGTCGTTGAGGAACTTCTTCATGCGTGTCTCCTTGGGGGTCAGGTCTTCAGCAGCTCGGCGCAGACCGCCGCGATGGCGACCTCGCAGGTCTTGCAGCCGGGGTCGATGTGCCCCAGGGCACGCTCGCCCAGCGAGTAGGCACGGCCCTTCGTCGCGATCATGTCGCGCGTGGCGAGCATGTTGCGGGTGGCCTCGGCGTTGAGCTGTGCGCACAGCGCCGGCAGCGGCACGCCCTCGGCGTCGAGCTTGATCAGCAGCCGCGAGGCCGGGATCAGCACGTCGAGCATGGTCTTCTCGCCGACGTCGGCCTTGCCGCGCTGCTTGATCGACTCGACGCCCGCGGCGAAGGCCTGGGCGAACTCGGTGCGGCTGGGGCTGTCGTTGTCCTTCAGCGACTTGGCCATCGCCAGGAAGAAGCTGGAGATCAGCGGCCCGGACGCACCGCCGATGGTGGACAGCAGCTTCATGCCGATGGCGTTCAGCGCGCCGCTGACGGACTGCTTGGCGAGGTCGTCCTGCATCGCCACCAGCACTTCGCAGCCGCGGCGGATGTTGAGGTAGTGGTCGCCGTCGCCGATGGCGCGGTCGAGCGATTCGATGTCGGCCTCGTTGGCGAGGACGGAGGCGTGCACGGCACGCAGGCAGGCGACGATCAGTGCGCTGTTCATGGCAGGGTTCCCCAGTTGGATGCGGTCGGCTTGGGCGGGTGCGGGCGGATCGGGCGGCGGCTCAGGCAGCGGCCAGGCGCTCCCCGTCGGCGTCGAAGTACAGGCAGCGCGCGGGCGGGAAGCTCAGCGCCACGCGGTGGCCGGTGGGCAGCGGGTGGTCGGACACGTAGCGCACCCGCACGTCGACGCCGCCGCGTTCGCCGACGATCAGGTGCTTGACGAGCGAGCACTCGGCGACGGTGAACGCGCCGTCGCCGGTGGCCGGGTGCACCTCGACGTCTTCCGGCCGCACGGCGACGTGCTGCGCGCGCGGCGGCGCGCTGCCGCCGAACCACGCGGCGGGCAGCACGTTGATGGCGGGCGCGCCGAGGCGCTGCGCCACGGCCAGGCTCTTCGGGTTGCGGTAGATCTCCTCGGGCGTGCCGATCTGCCGGATGCGGCCTTCTTCGAGGATCGCGATGCGGTCGGCCATCGTCGTCGCCTCGACCTGGTCGTGGGTGACGTACAGCACGGTGGCCCCGGTGCGGCGCTGGATGCGGCGCAGCTCGACCCGCAGTTCCTCGCGCAGCTTGGCGTCCAGCGAGGACAGCGGCTCGTCCATCAGGAACACCTTGGGCTGGCGCACCAGCGCGCGGCCGATCGCCACGCGCTGCATCTCGCCGCCCGACAGCGCGGTGGCCTTGCGCTCCAGCTTGGACTCGATGTGCAGCAGCCGCGCCACCTCCTCCACGCGCGCCTGCACGTCGACGGCGGCGCCACGGCGCAGCGGCGAGCGCAGCGGGAAGGCGATGTTGTCGAACACGGTCAGGTGCGGGTACAGCGAGTACTGCTGGAACACGAAGGCGCAGTCGCGGTGCGACGGCGGCACCTGCGTCACGTCCTGGCCGTCCAGCAGCACCGCGCCGCTGTCGGGCTGCTCGAGCCCGGCGATGAGCCGCAGCGTCGTGGTCTTGCCGGCGCCGCTGGGTCCCAGCAGCACGAAGAATTCGCCGTCCAGGACCTCGAGGTGCAGGTCGTCCACGGCGGGCACGCCGCCGAAGCTCTTGGTGACGGCCTCGATCGATACGCTAGCCATGTCGCATCCCGGGCTGGTGTTGGAGGGTGGAGTCGCTGGCCATCAGCAGCTCGGTCTTGCGGTCGAACAGCACCAGGCGCTCGGTGTGCAGCCGCAGGCCGACGGCCTCGCCCTGCACCGGTCGCTGGTCCTTGGGCGCCACGGCCTTGAGCGTGCCCAGCGGCGACTCCAGGTCGGCGACCCAGTGCGAGCCGAAGTACTCGCAGTAGTTGATGCGCGCCGGCACGCCCTGCCCTGCCGGCAGCAGGTCGATGTGCTCCGGGCGCACGCCCAGCACGGCGTGGCTGGCGCTCGCGCGCATCGTGGGGATGGCCACCTCGGCGTCCTGGAAGCGCGCCGTGCCGTCGCCGTCGGTCACGCCGAAGGCCAGCGGCAGCAGGTTCATCGCCGGGCGGCCGATGAAGCCGGCCACGAACAGGCAGCTCGGGAAGTTGTAGATGCCGTCGGTGTCGTCGGCCTGGAGGATCTCGCCCTTGTTCATCACGACGATGGTGTCGGCCAGCGACATCGCCTCGTTCTGGTCGTGCGTGACGAAGACCGTGGTCGTCTTCAGGCGGTCGTGCAGCTTGCGCAGTTCCACGCACATGACCTCGCGGAACTCGGCGTCGAGCGTGCCCAGCGGCTCGTCCATCAGGAAGGCCTTGGGCTGGCGCACGATGGCCCGCCCCAGCGCCACGCGTTGGCGGTCGCCGCCGGCCAGGCCGCCGATGCGCTGGCCGAGCAGGTGCTCGATGCGCAGGATGCCGGCCACGTCACGGATGCGGCGGTCGATCTCGGTGCGCGACAGGCCCTCGTTGCGCAGCGGAAACTCGAGGTTGGCGCGCACGCCCATGTGCGGGTACAGCGCGAAGAGCTGGAACACCATCGCGATGTCGCGCTGGCGCGGGCGCAGGAAGGTCACGTCCTCGCCGTCGAGCAGGATCTGGCCCGAGGTGGGGTACTCCAGCCCGGCGATCATGCGCAGCGTGGTCGTCTTGCCGCAGCCCGACGGGCCCAGCAGCACGATGAACTTGCCGTCCTCCAGCAGCAGCGACGAGTCGCGCACGGCCGTGAAGTCCGCGAAGCGCTTGTGCAGGTTCTTGATGCGGATCTCGGCCATGGTCAGTCCTGCGGCAGCTTCACGGCGATGGAGAACAGCACCACGCCGGTCAGCACCACGGTGAAGGCGTACGAGAAGAGCGTCAGCGACCAGGGCTGCATCAGCATCACGAGGCCCAGGCCGAGCAGGCTGGCGCTGATGCGTTCCCAGGGCGGACCGCGGCGCCACCAGGGCCGGGACGAGGGACGCGGGGAGGGCCGCGAAGAGGGTCGGGAGGAGTTCATTTGCGCACCGCGCCGAAGGTCACCCCGCGCAGCAGGTGCTTGCGCAGGAGGATGGTGAAGATGAGGACCGGCAGCAGGAACAGCGTCGTCCCGGCGGCCATCGCCGGCCAGTCCAGGCCCCCCTCGCCGATGATGGTGGGGATGAAGGGCGGCGACGTCTGCGCCTGCCCGCTGGTCAGCAGCAGCGCGAAGGCGTACTCGTTCCACGCGAAGATCAGGCAGAAGATCGCGGTGGTGGCGATGCCGGTGCTGGCCTGCGGCAGCACGACCTTGAAGAAGGCCTGCAGCCGCGTGTAGCCGTCCACCATCGCCGCCTCTTCGTACTCGCGCGGAATCTCGTCCATGAAGCCCTTGAGCAGCCAGACCGAGAGCGACAGGTTCACGACCGTGTACAGCAGCATCAGACCGACGTGGGTGTCGGACAGCCCCACCGCGCGGAACATCAGGTAGATCGGGATCGCCACCGCGATGGGCGGCATCATCCGCGTCGACAGGATGAAGAACAGCCAGTCGTCCTTGGCCGGCACGCGGAAGCGCGAGAACGCGTACGCGGCCAGCGTGCCCAGCACCACCGACAGGAAGGTGGAGCCGAAGCCGATGATCAGCGAGTTCTTGTAGCGGTCGATGAAACGCGAGGGCCCGGCCAGGATCATCTGCTGCTCGCGCACGAGCTGCTCGTACCAGGTCGTCGGCGGCGGCAGCGCGGCGAGTTCCTCGGCACCGACACGCGAGCGCGTCGTGAACAGGTTGACGTAGCCGATGGCCGAGGGCTCGGCCAGCACCTTGGGCGGGTAGGCGATGGCGTCCTGCGGCGTGCGCAGGCTGGTCATCACGATCCACACCAGCGGGATCAGCGACACGAGCGCGTAGCCGATGACGGCCAGCGCGGCCAGCCACTTGGACGTGGTGCTCGGTTCGAGCGGATGGCGGACGGTGGGGTTCATCGCTGCTTCACCCGGTCGAGGAATCGGACGGCGACCATCGACATGCCGTAGATCGACACGAAGAGGATGATGGCGAGCGCCGAGCTGTAGCCGGTGCGCCACTTCTCGAAAGCCTCGCGCTTGAGCCGGATCGAGGCCAGCTCGGTGATCGAGCCCGGGCCGCCGTTGGTGAGCTGGTCCACGAGGTCGAACATCTTGAAGTTCTCGATGGCACGGAACAGCACGGCCAGCACGATGAAGGGCATCACCATCGGCAGCGTGACGCGCCAGAACTTCGTCCACTCGGTGGCGCGGTCGATCTCGGCGGCCTCGTACAGGTACGGCGGAATCGAGCGCAGGCCGGCCAGCAGCAGCAGCATCACGTAGGGCGCCCACATCCACGTGTCCACGAGAATGATGGCCCAGGGCGACAGCGAGCCGTCGCCCAGCATCGTGAAGCTGGTGGGGCCGCCGACGAGCCCGACGAGGTAGTTGAAGATGCCGTACTGCGGCTCGAAGAAGTACTTCCAGAAGGTGCCGACGACGGCCGGCGCCAGCATCATGGGCAGCAGGATCGCGGTGCTCCAGAAGCTGTGCGTGCGGAAGCGCCGGTTCAGCAGCAGCGCCAGGCCGAAGCCGATCAGCACCTGCAGCGTGATCGACCAGCACAGGAAATGCGCGGTGGCGCGCATGCTCTCCCACACGTCGGGGTCGTTGAGCACGCGGCTGTAGTTCTCGAGGCCGACCCAGTCGACCTCGAGGTTGGGCCGGTTCGCGCGGTAGTTCGTGAACGACAGGTAGATCGTCCAGAACAGCGGGAAGATGTTGAAGGCCAGCAGCAGCACGACGGTCGGCAGGACGAAGATCCAGGCGAGCGTCCGGTCCGACAGCCCATGGCGGGCGGGAAGCGAGGTGTTCATGGCAATGGGCGATCGGTCGGGCGGCTGGCCCCCGGTGACGCGGGATGCGCGGGACGGGCACCGGCGCACCGGCGCCGGCGGAGGCCTGCGGGTGGCTGTGGGTGCCTGCGGTTGCCTGCGGGGTCGCACGGGCCCGGCGGCGTGGCCGGGGCCGTGCGGTCAGCAGATCACTTCAGCTTGCCGTCGTCCTTGAAGACCTCGGTCCAGTCCTTCAGCAGTGCGTCCAGTGCTTCCTGCGGCGTGCCCTTGCCAGCCACCACGTAACTGTGCACGCGGTTCTGCATCGCCAGCAGCAGCTGCGCGTAGGTCGGCTCGGCCCAGAAGTCCTTCACGATCTTCATCGACTCCAGGTACACCGGCGCGTAGGACGTGCTCTTGTCGAAGCCGGGCTTGCCCAGCACCGACAGGTGCGTGGTCGCGCCGCCGGCGTCCCACCAGCGCTGCTGGATCGCGGGCTGCGCGAACCACTTGATGTACTCCAGCGCCGCGGCCTGCTTGTCGGAGTACTTCACCACCGAGATGCCCTGCCCGCCGAGCTGCGCGAACTGCTTGTCGGCCTTGGGCATCGCGAAGAAGCCCGACTTCTCGCCGCCGACCTGCGGGTCCTTCGAGATGCCCGGGAAGAACGCGATGAAGTTCATCTGCATCGCCACCTGGCCCGACTTGTAGGCGTCCAGGTTCTCGGTCATGTAGGCGTTGGCGTGCCCGGGCGGGGTGCAGCAGTCGTACAGGTCCTTGTAGAACTTCAGGCCCTTGACGGCGCCAGGGCCGTTGATGAAGCCCTTCATGTCGTACGGCTTGGCCGGGTTGGCGTACTCCATGCCATGCGCGTACATGGTGTTGGTCACGCCCATCGTGATGCCCTCGGAGCCGCGTTCGGTGTAGAGCGCGGCGCCGTACACCTTCTTGCCGTCGATGGTGCGGTTCTGGAAGAACTGCCCGATCGTCTTCAGTTCGGCCCAGGTCTTCGGCGGCGCC
This sequence comes from Rubrivivax soli, assembly GCF_049810355.1. Taxonomy (GTDB): domain Bacteria; phylum Pseudomonadota; class Gammaproteobacteria; order Burkholderiales; family Burkholderiaceae_C; genus Rubrivivax. The sequence continues at coordinate 4,031,404 of NZ_CP187368.1, read as the reverse complement.
AGGTCGCGGCCGTGCTTCTGCTTGAACTCGGCGCGCAGTTCGGGCCGGGCGAACCAGTCCTTGCGGTACGCGAAGGCCACGGCGTCGCCCATCGCGGGCAGCGCGTAGTAGTTCTTCGAACCCTTGGGCCAGGTCGAGTAGCCCTCGACGGTGGCCGGGGCGAAGTCGGCCATCTTGATGCCGTTCTTGTCGAAGAAGTCGTTCAGCTTGACGTAGTGGCCTTCGGTGGCGGCCGAGCCGATCCACTGGCTGTCGCCGATCAGCAGGTCGCACAGCTTGCCCTTGGAGTTCAGCTCGTTGAGCATGCGCTGCGCGAAGTTCGGCCAGGGCACGAACTCGAACTTCATCTGCACGCCCGACTTCGCCGTGAAGTCCTTGGACAGTTCCACCAGGGCGTTGGCCGGATCCCAGGCGGCCCAGCACAGGGTCAGTTGCGTCGCCTGCGCCTGGGCGGGCACGGCGGTCAGGCCGGCCAGCGCGCCGAGCGCAGCGGTGACCAGCTTCGAGGGGAACGTCTTCATCCAGTTGTCTCCGTGGATTGGTGGACCCGAAAGGCGGCGGTGCCGCCCCGATGACGACGTGCTCTGGTGACCGAGGTCGCAAGGACTCAAACTCACTCAAACCACATCTGAAGTTGATGGTAAATACATCAATAACTCCATCAATCAGTGCTAACCATTACCACATCAAGCGCGACGGGTCGGCGCGCGTCCCCGGGCTTGCACGGCTTCGCATGCCAGGACAGTTCGGCCAGAATGCTGATTGACATATTTAGCTGCCACTGTCCCTGATGCCCTCGCCTTCGTCTGTCACCATCCCGCAGATCGCCAAGGCGGCCGGCGTCAGCACGGCCACGGTGGACCGGGTGCTGAACGACCGGCCGGGCGTCAACCCGGCCACCGCGCAGCGGGTGCGCGAGGTGCTGTCCTCGCTGGGCGGCACGGTGACGCAGCCGGGCCGGCCCAAGAGCGCGCCGAACTACCGCTTCGCCTTCGTGCTGCCCGACGCGCGCACCGCGTTCTTCGACGCGGTCGACCGCATCGTGGCGCAGAGCGCCGGCGAGTTCCGCCACCAGCACGTGACCGAGCTGACGCTGCGCCTGCCGTCGCACGACGTGAACGCCTTCGCACAGCAGCTGGCCCGCCTGACCGACTTCGGCGGCCTGGCCCTGCTGGCGCCCGACGTGCCGCAGGTCAAGCTCGCCATCAACGAGCTGGTGCAGGCCGGCGTGCAGGTGGTGACGCTGTTCTCCGACGTCGCGGGCTCGATGCGGGCCGCGTTCCTGGGCACCGACAACCGCGCCGCCGGCCGCACGGCGGGCCTGCTGCTGGGGCACGGCATGGCCGGCCGGCCGCGCGCGCGCACGGCGCTGTTCTCGCCGCCCACGCGATTCGCGTCCGAGATCGACCGCCGCATCGGCTACGCGCAGCTGATGGAGGAGCGCTTCGCCCAGGTCGACGTGCTGCGCTGCCTCGAGGTGCCCGATTCCGAGGACGAGGCCTACCGCTACGCGATGGACTGCCTGCCGCCGGCGGACGCGCCCGATGCCATCGCCTCGGCCTACAGCGTTGCCGGCGGCAGCTTCGGCATCGGCCGCGCGCTGGCCGCGCGCGGCTACACGGGCCGGGCCCTGTTCGCGGTGCACGACCTCGTCGAGGTGCACCGCTCGATGCTGGCCTCGGGGGCCGCCGACTACGTGCTGCATCAGGACGTGTACCTCTCGGTGTCGGCTGCAGCGCGCACGCTGCGCGCGCTGCAGGACGGCGTGCGTGGCGCGCTGACGACCTTCCGCAACCCGCGGGTGGAGATCGTGACCCAGGAGAACCTCGCATGACGGCGGGTGGGTTCCTCGCCGAGACTGCGGGGCCGCCGGACCGCCGACCCCGCGCCTGCCGGCGCTGACGCCATGAAGAAGTTCCTCAACCTGCCGGACGAGTTCGTCACCGAGAGCGTCACCGGCTTCGTGCAGGCGCACCCGGCGCTGGTGACCATGCACCGGTCGCCGCTGTTCGTGCGGCGCCGCACGGCCAAGCGCAAGGGCGTGGCCGTCATCTCCGGCGGCGGCTCGGGCCACGAGCCGCTGGACCTGGGCTTCGTCGGCGTCGGCATGCTCGACGCCGCCTGCCCCGGCGCGCTGTTCACGGCGCCCACGCCCGGGCAGATCGTGGCTGCGGCGCAGCAGGTGGCGCGCGACGACGGCGTCGTGCTGATCGTCAAGAACTACGCCGGCGACCTGAAGGCCTTCGAGCTCGCGCGCGACATGCTCGACATGCCGGTGCAGTGGGTGCTGGTCGACGACGACGTCTCCGGCTTCGCTGCGCATCTCGGTGCCGGTCGGCGCGGTGTCGCGGGCACGGTGATCGTCGAGAAGATCGTCGGTGCGGCCGCCGAACGCGGCCTGCCGCTGGACACCTGCAAGCGCCTGGGCGACCGCGCCAACCAGGCCACGGCGACGATGGGCGTGGCGCTGACGGCCTGCGCGGTGCCGGGGGTGGCGGCCACCTTCGAGATCGGCGCCGACCAGATCGAGATGGGCGTGGGCCTGCACGGCGAGCCCGGGGTGTCGCGCGTGCCGTTCATGGCCGCCGACGCCATCGTCGACGCGCTGCTGGAGCCCATCGTCGCCGACCTGCAGCTGGCCGCCGGCCAGGGGGTGCTGCTGGTGGTCAACGGGCTGGGCGGCACGCCGCTGGCCGAGCTGTACCTGCTGCAGGCCGCGGCGCGCGCGGCGCTCGGCCGGCGCGGCGTGGAAGTCCGGCGCGTGGCCGTGGGCAACTTCGCGACCGCGCTGGAGACGGCCGGGGCCTCGCTGACGGTGTGCGTGCTCGATGACGAGCTCCTGGACCTGTGGGACGCGCCGGTGCGCACGGCGACCTGGCGCTGGTGAGGCCGTGGCGGGCCGCCGTCCGGCCACGGCGGGGCGGGCTCAGGCGCGCGTACGGACCTGTTCGAGTTCCTCGGCGCCCAACGGTGCCTGGCGCCGGTAGGCTTCGCTGAAGACCTTGCCCATGTCGTCGGCGCTGCGCACGTACAGCGTCGGCGCGAACTTGCCGTTCGGGCCGTGCGGGTCGACCGGCCCCTTGCCGTCGCCGTCGACGCTGCGCTCGAGCTCCGGCACGCCCTGCGCATCGGTCGTGATCCTGAACAGCGGCGAGCGCCCCACGGTCTCCTTGCCGCCGCCGGTGTCGACCTGCACCACGCAGGTCTTGTCGGCGCCGTACAGCGCCACCGCCGAACGGATCAGGCTGGCGTCGCTGCCGTCGATCTTGCCGCCCTTCTCGTAGTAGGTGTCCACCGGCACGATGACGTGCGGCGTGACCTCGCGGCCGCCGGCCTGGCGCTCGATCGACTGGCGCACGTAGCCGCCGAGGAAGTTCACCGTGTCGTCCAGGCTCATCTTGCGGATTTCGCCGTACGAGTGGCCGTCGGCCTCGAGCACCGCCTTCAGGTCGATGCCGAAGTTCTTGTGCAGGTCGGTCGCGACGGCGTCGAGCACCGGCATCGCCTTCTGCCCCGTGACGGCGAACTGCCACTCGGTCGTGAATTCCGGGCGCTTGCCCTGGGCGTCGAGCGGCTTCATCGCGGCGACGGTGTCGCCCGGCGCCGACGGCGTGTGGTGCAGCTTCACGAACTGCCCCATGTCCAGCTGCGCCACCAGCGCCGAGAGATCGCGCTCGATCTCGCCCTGCAGGTCGGCGTAGGTCCTGCCCGGGTGCGTCTCGCTGGTGCGCACGGCCATCTCGGCGATCATCTTGTTGGGCACGATGACCGACGGGATGTCGGGGTTCGCGAAGATCGAGCTCTGCCAGGCTTCGCGCGCCTCGCGCGACAGCCCGTATTCCTCGGCATACACGGCCACGAGCTCGCCGACCTTGCCGGCCACCACCGACATCGCCTGCTGCTGCACCGGGCTCAGGCCGATGGGCGTGGCGGTGCCGGCCTCGTTGAGCGTCGTGCCGCCGCTGTACACGCGCACGTTCGGCGCGTCGACGATGCCGGGCGGGATCGGCGTCGGCAGCGTGCGGCCCTGCACGCTGCGCGCGAACGAGGTGACCAGCTCGGCCGAGTTCTCGAAGGCCCGCGTGCCGTGCGAGCCGAAGGTGTTGAAGACGATGGCCGGCGCACGGACGTTGGCCGGGAACTCCCCGCCCCGCGCGTTGCGCTGCGACACCTGCTGCCAGAAGTCGACCGATTCGGCCGAGAAGAAGCGCGCCGACAGCCCTTCCACGTAGTCGAGCTTGACCGCCTGCGGGTCGCTGCTGCGCAGCACCTGCTGCTGTTCGGGCGTGATCTCCACGGTGCGCTCGTGCGTCCGCGCCTCGGCGCCCTGGCCGGTGCGGTAGCGCACCACGGCCATCGGCGGCCCGGCGTCGCCCGGCTGCGCGTGCACGCCGAGCAGCTGGCCCGGCAGGGCTTCGGGCAGGCGCAGGTGGAAGCGCTCGACCGCGCCGCCAGGACGGCCACCGACCTCGACGTCGATGCCCTGCTGGCCGTAGGAAGCTGCGAACGGGCCGTCGATGTCGGAGTTCATCGCCGTGGTGTGCAGTCCGCCGGCCTTGATCGTGCCGGTCCACACGGCACCGTCGATCTCGACCTCGGCCTTCACCGGCGGGATCTTCACGCCCTGCGCGAACAGCGCCGACACGTAGTTCGTGGCACGTTCGATCGTCTTGGGCTGCGCGCCGTCGACGAGCAGCGGGTGCTTCGGATCGAACTTCGCCAGCAGCGCCTCGTCGTCGCGCTTGCCGGCGATCAGCAGCGTGGTGAGCTGCATCGGGTCGATGTCCAGGCCCTGCGCAAGGCGCACGATGTTGCGCGCCGCCAGGTCGTTGTTGTCACCGACGATGCCGCGGTGCGTCAGCAGGTTGCCCACCGCCTGCACCACGTTGTAGCGGCGCGGCGTGGCGCCCTGGAAGCGCTCGGCGGTGATGCTGCCGTCCTGCACGCCCTGCGCGACCGCGCGCACGACCGGGTTCATGTTGCGCTCGAAGGCCTGCGCCAGCAGGCCCGACGAACGCCCGAACTCCAGGTGCGTGGGCGGCCGCGCGGCGGCGGCCGCCATCGCCGCGCTGGCGCGGGCCGCCGCGCCGGGACGCTGCGGCACCGGCACCGTGGTCTCGCCCAGCCGCGACGGTGCGCTCGTCGAGCGGTGCGGGGGCGGGCTGGTCGCCGCCTGCGGGGCGGCGGGCGGTTGCGGGGGCGTGCTGCGTTGGGTGACGGGCGTCGTGGCCATGCGGGAAGCTCCGGTTGCGTGCAGGTGCAGGGCCTCTCGACCCCGGACCCGCACTGTCACCGTCGCTGCCGCTGCGCACCGCACAGGCCGCGAAGTCCTGTGCCGGCAGGCGAAGTCGGCTGCCCGCCCGTCAGCGTTCGCCGAACGACTCCGACACCGTCTTGCGCAGCGGCTTGAGCAGGTAGTCCATCAGCGAGCGCTCGCCGGTGCGGATGTCCACCTGCGCCGTCATGCCCGGCAGGATCGCGAGTGCACGGCCGGTGGTCGACATCACCGGTTGCGCCTGCGGCGCGATGCGCACGCGGTAGTAGGTGTCGGTGCCGCGCTGCGTCTCTTCCTTCAGCGTGTCGGCGCTGACGTAGATCACCGTGCCGGCGACGCCGCCGAAGACCGTGTAGTCGAAGGGATCGAAGCGGATGGTCGCCGGCAGCCCCGGGCGCAGCCGGCCGATGTCGGCCGGGCGCACCTTGGCCTCGACGATCAGCGCGTCGTCCACCGGCACGATCTGCATGATCTCCTCGCCCGCGCGCAGCACGCCGCCCACGGTCGTGACCCGGATGTTCTTCACGATGCCGGCCATCTGCGCCGTGAAGACGCTGTCGCGCTGCTCCTGCTGGCGCTTCGTCAGCACCTGCGTGCTCTGCGCCATCTCGTCCTCGACCTTGGCCAGCTCCACGCGCGCGTCCTCGAGGAACTTGTTGCGGCGGTTCACCAGCCGCGCCTCGGCTTCGTTCAGGCCGCGCTGCGCGCGCAGCAGTTCCGCACCGCTGGCGTCGCCGTCGCGGTGCAGTTGGTCCACCTGCGCCAGTTCCCTGCGGGCCAGGTCCACCGCCACGCCCAGCGTGCGCAGCTCTTCGTCCAGGCCCACGCGGCGCTGGCGGAACAGGGCCTCCTCGACGCGGGCCGTGTCGGGCGAACGCCGCAGCAGGTCGCGCTTGAATTCCAGCCGCTCCTGCGCCGTCACCTCGGCCTGCAGCCGGATGGCCTTGCCCTGCAGCGCGAACACACGCGCCTCGGTCTCGCCGACCGAGGCGCCGAAGCGGGTCTGGTTCAGCCGCGCCAGCAGCTGCCCGGGCTGCACGCGGTCGCCTTCCTTCACCAGCAGCTCGGCCAGCACGCCGCCGTCCACGGCCTGGATCAGCTGCACGCGGCTGCTGGCCACGACCTCGCCGCCGGCCTTGGCGACCTCGTCGATGCGAAAGAACATCGCCCACGCGATGAAGCCCAGCACCGCCACCAGCGCGCCCAGCAGCAGCCCGCCGTGGCGGCGCCGGTGGAAGTTCTCCAGCCGCTGCACCTCGGCCTGCGCACGCCGCGCATCGGCGGCAGCCAGCTGTTCAGACCACATCGAGCACTCCTTGCGGCAAGGCCGGCACCCGCGGCATGGCCGGCGCCGGGCGCACGGCTGTCGCGGCGGCGGGCTTCACGGCTTTCGGGGCCTGGGCCTGCGCCGCCCGCTGCGGCAGCACCTGCTGCGGCGTGCCGTCGGCCACGACCGCGCCCTGCTGCATCACCACCACGCGCGTGGCCAGCTGCAGCGCCTGCATCGGGCGGTGCGTGGCGACGACCAGGATGTCCTCGGGCCCCAGCGCCGCCTGCAGCTGCTGCCACGCACGGGCTTCGCTTTCGGCGTCGAGCGACGCGGTGGGTTCGTCCAGCAGCCACACGCGCGGCGCGCACAGCATCAGCCGCGCCAGCGCCACCAGCTGCCGCTGGCCGCCCGAGAGGCCTTCGCCGCCTTCGCTGATCGGCAGATCCAGGCCCAGCGGGTTCGCCGCGGCGATGCCGTCGACACCCAGTTCGCGCACCACGCGCAGCAGCTGCGAGTCGCTGGCGGTGCCCGACAGCATCAGGTTGCTGCGCAGCGTGCCCTTGAACAGGTGCACCTGCTGCGGCAGGTAGCCCACCTGGCCGGCCACGGCCTGCGGGTCCACCTCCCAGAGGTCGGCGTCGCCCAGCCGCACGCGGCCCGCCGTCGGGCGGTACAGGCCGGCCAGCAGCTTCAGCAGCGTCGACTTGCCGCAGCCCACCGGGCCCAGCAGCAGCACGCGTTCGCCGGCACGGAACTCCAGCGCGTCGATCTGCACCTGCTGCAGCGGCGACTCGGGGTAGGCGAAGCGCAGCTGCTCCACCGCCACCGCGGCCGGCGGCGCATCGGGCAGCAGCAGGTGCTGGCCGGCACGGCGTTCGCCCGGCAGCGCCAGCACGCGGTGCACCATCTGCAGCGCCTGTGCCACCTGCTGCCACTGCGCCAGGTACTGCACGCTCTGCGCGATGGGCGCGATGATGCGGCCGCCCAGGATGCTGCAGGCCACCAGCCCGCCCATGCTCAGGAGGCCGGCTTCGATCTGCCACACGCCGACCACCACCGCCGCCACGTAGGCCACCGTCGACAGGCTGCCGGTGCTGACAGTGGACAGGCTGGTGATGGCCTTCTGGCGGATGGCGTGGCCGTCGATGGCGCCGGTGACGGCCTGCCACTCTTCGGCGAAGCGCCAGCCAGCGTTGCCGGCGCGGATGGACTCGGCGCCGCGGATGGTGTCGACCAGCAGGCCCTGGCGCTCGTTGCTGCGCTGCTGCAGCTGCTGCGACAGGCGGCGCAGCCGCCGCTGCGTGGTGTAGCCCAGCAGCAGCGCCACCGGCAGCAGCAGCGCGTAGACCCAGCCCACCGCGCCGCCCAGCACCGCGATGCAGGCCAGGAACAGCAGCGCGAACGGCAGGTCCACCAGCGCGAACACGATGCCCGCGCTGAAGAACTGCCGCACCGCGTCGAGCCCGCCCACCTGCGCCGCCAGCGTGCCCAGGCTGCGCGGCTGCTGGTCCAGCTGCAGATGCAGCAGGTGGCCGAAGACCTGCTGCGAGACACGCTTGTCGACCGCGCAGGCGACGCTGTCGAGGATGCGCGCGCGCGTGATCTTTAGCGCCCAGTCCAGCGCCAGGATCAGCACCATGCCCGCCACCAGCGTGCTCAGCGTCGCGTAGGCCAGCGTGGGCACCACGCGGTCGTAGACCTGCATCGCGAACAGCGAGGTCGCCACGGCCAGCACGTTCACCAGCAGCGTGGCCACCAGCACCTGGCCCAGCCAGCCGGGCTCGCGGAACAGCTCGCTCCACACCAGGCGCGCGGCCAGGTTGCCGTGCAGGCTGGGGGTCTGGGCGGCAGCGCCGGCCGCAGCCGGCGGCGGCCGCAGCCACACCACCTGCGCGTCGTGCAGCGCGTCCTGCGTGCAGGCGGCGGTGCTGCCGTCGGCGCCGGTGAGCACGATGTCGCCATCGGCGGCGCGGTCGGCCAGGAACCAGGCGCTGTCGTGCCACACCAGGGCCGGCAGGCGGCGCAGGTCGAAGCGGCGCCAGCCCAGCTGCAGCGGCGCCACGCCCTTCAGCCCCGCCTGCAGCAGCACCTGGCGCAGCCACTCGGCCGGCTGCAGCTGCGGCAGCGTGTGGGTGCAGCGCGTGCAGGCCTCGGCCAGCGCCTGCGCGTCGGCCGGCAGGCCCAGGCGGTCCAGGGTGCGCTGCAGCAGGGCGGCGTCGATGCGCGGCAGCGGCTGCGGCTGCGGCTGCGGTTGGCCTTGGGGATGGGGAGCGTCCATGCGTGTCATTCCCGGGCGGCTGTGGTCGCGGCGCCCGCCGCCGGCGTGCCCGCCAGCGTGTCGAGGCCGCCGATCAGCGCCGTGAGTTGCAGCGACTGGGCCAGCCAGTCGCTGTCGGCCTGCACTTGCTGCAGGTGTTGTTCGCTGGCTTCGCGCTGCATGTTCAGCAGGTCGAGCCAGCTCTTGGTGCCGGCTTCGTACTGGCGCCTGTACGACTCCAGCAGCGCCGCCAGGTCCTGCAGCGAGGCCGCCTGCGTGGCGATCAGCGCCTGCAGCGCCTGCCGGTTGGCAAGCAGCCGGCGCACGCTGCGGCTGGTGTCGTTGCGCAACGCCAGCAGGTCCTGCTGCGCCGCTTCCAGCTGCGACAGCGCGGCGGCGCTCTGGCCGCGCACGGCACCGCCCAGGCCGTCGAGCGCGGCTTCCACGACCACGCTCACGCGGCTGTCGCGCGCCATGCCGGGCTGGTCGCGCCAGTGCTCGGCCTGCAGGTACACGGTGGGCATGGCGGCGGTGCGCGCCTGCGCCACCGCGGCGCGCGCGCGCTCCACCTGCTGCTCCTTCAGCGCAACCTCGGCGCTGCGGCCGAGCGCCATGTCCAGCACCGCTTCGGCGCCGGGCAGCGCCGTCAGTGCTTCCGGCACGGGCTGCCCGGCCGCCACGGGCTGCTGCGTCCAGGCCAGCAGGTCGCTCTGCGCGACTTCCAGCTCGCCGGCAAGGCGCTGTTCGCGCGCACGGGCCTGCGCCAGCCGCGTGGCGGCCAGGTTGACGTCGGCGCGCGAGGCCAGCTGGCCACGTTCGCGGCGCTGGATCTGGTCGAACAAGGCCTGGTGCGCCTCGGTGTTGTGCTGCGCCAGCTGCAGCCGGCGCTGGCTGCCCAGCACCGCGGCATAGGCCAGCGCGGTGTTCTGCAGCAGCTCGCGCTGCACGCGCCGCAGGTCGGCACGCTCGACCTCGGCGTCGGCATCGGCGTAGGCCAGGGCGTTGTCGATGCGGCCGAAGGCCCACAGCGGCTGGCGCGCGCGCAGCGTCACCGGCGTCGTGCCGCCGCCGGCCTGCGCGCCGGAGCTGCGTTGCGCCAGCGCCGACAGCGACGGGTAGCGCTGGCTGCGCACCGCCTCGCCGACATGCTGCTTGGCGTCGACCTGCGCCTGCTTGCCGCCGACCACCGGGTGCAGCCGCAGCGCCATGCGCAGCGCGGTTTCGATGCCGGCGGGCTGCTGCGCGTGCGCGCTGGCCGTGGCCAGCCACAGCAGCGCAGCCAGCAGCGTCTTCACCACGCGGCGTCCTCCAGCGGCGTGTCGGCCGGCACCGCCTCTGCATCGCCCGCCGGCAGGCCCGCCAGCGCCCGCGCGCGCGCCAGGTCGTCGCGCCAGCCGCGGTTCCACGGGCAGCGCTGCACGGCCTGCTCCATCTGCGCGATGCCCTCGGGCAGCCAGCCCTTGTGCACGTCGATCAGGCCGACCAGGAAGGTCGCCGCCGCGTGGCCCGGGACATGGTGCAGCAGCTGCTTGAAGCAGCGTTCGGCGTCGTCGAGCTGCCGGGCGCGGTAGTGCGCCACGCCGCGCTCCAGCAGCCCGGGTTCGGGCAGCGTCAGCATGTCCGTGATGGGCTGCCAGCCGATCTTGCGGTTGGTGGCGCGGATCAGCGGCGCCAGGTGCTTGGCGTAGCGTGTCCACTTCGCGGTGGAGCTGGTGTAGATGGGCTGGCGCACCTGCCAGACCGAGGCCGTCTTCACCGGGCGCTGCAGTGTGTTGAACGCCAGCACGCCGGGCTCCCAGTCCACGCCGATGTAGCGCAGCAGCCGGCGCGCCGCGGCCTCGGTGCCGGCCACCACGTCCTCGTACTGCACCTCCAGGATCTCGCCCGGGAACAGTTGCTGCCAGGTGTGCATCAGCAGGTTGTGGTCGGCCAGCTGCTCGCCGATCCAGTCGAGGTCGTACGCGAAGCCCATGCCGCCGTGCTTGGCGCCGTAGTCGGTGCAGTAGTTCGACAGCGCGATGTCGCGCGGGTCGCGCCGCACCGAGATGATCTTCGCGTGCGGGAACAGCAGCTTGATGAGGCCGATGTTCTCGAAGTTGTGCGGCAGCTTGTCGACCACGTGGCGGGCGTCGGGCGCAAAGGCCTGCAGCTCCTGCAGCACCTGGCCGGCGATGCCCGACAGCACGCCGGGCGCCAGGTCGTCGACACAGTCGGGGTAGCGGCGGCCCGAGCCGGTGCGGCGCTCCCAGCGCTGCAGCGTCGCGATGACACGCGGGATCAGCCCCAGTTCGCCGGCACCGTGGATCTGGCTGTGGCCGGCCAGGATCTGCTCCACCAGCGTGGTGCCCGAACGCGGCATGCCGACCACGAACACCGGCACGCTGCTCGGCAGCCCGCCGCTGCGGTGCTGGTACAGCTCGCGCGTGAAGGCATGGCGGATGCGCGCGCAGTGCTGGCGGTGCGCCACCGGGTCGTAGCGCAGGTGGTGGCGGCTGGCGGCATTGGCTTCGTCGGCGAGCGCGAAGGCGCGGTCGTGGTCCTGCCGCTGTTCCCACGCAGCGGCCAGCTGGAACAGCAGCCCGGTTCGCACGCTGCCTTCCAGGCCCGGCATGCGCGCGGCCTGCTCCAGGTGCTCCAGCGCCGCGGCGTCCTGCGGGAAGCGGCGCGCGTTGATCAGCGCCGCCAGGCCCTTGGCCGGGTCCAGCAGGCGCAACTGCTCGAAGCGGGCCACGGCCTCGTCGATGCGGCCCTGCTGCATCAGCAGCTGGCCCAGGCCGTGCAGGGCCGGCGCCAGGTCGGGCTGCTGCGCCAGCAGCGCCTGGTAGCGCGCCTCGGCCTGCGCCAGCTGCTGCTCCTGCACCTCCACCGCGGCCAGGGCCAGCAGGGCCTGGGGGTGCGGCGGTTCGGCCTGCTCGAGCGCCTGTTCCGCGGCGAGGCGCGCGGCGGCGTCGTCGTGCTGCAGGCAGGCCGCGGACAGGCGCACCCACAACGGCAGCGTGTCGTGCCCCTGGGCTTCGGACAGGTGGATGGCGCGGCGCAGCAACGCAGCGCCCTGCTGCGCCCGCCCTTGCACCAGGGCCAGCTCGGCGCGCTGCAGGCACAGGCCGATGTGCTCGGGCGCGTGCTGCTGCGCGTCGCGCAGCAGGTCATCGGCCTGCGCATGGCGGTCCTGCGCGGCCAGCCGGTGGCTGCAACCCAGCACCAGCGTGCACCAGTCGTCTTGGGCCAGCTGCATGCGTTGCTCGGCCAGCCAGGCTTCGGCCGCGGCGTGCTGGCCGCCGGCCAGCCAGATGTCGAGCTGCAGGCCGCGCAGCTGCTGCTGCACCTGCTGCCGGCGCTCGGGCGAGGCGTCGGCGTGCTCGCCGGCCCACCGCGCGCAGGCCTGGTCCAGGCTGTGCTGCGCCGCCGCCGGCATGTCGGCCAGCAGCTGCAGGCGCAACAGGTTCAGCAGCACCGGCAGGCGCGGCTCGGCCGCGGCGCTGCGCGCGTACAGCGCGCGGGCGTCGTCGGGGCGGCCCTGCTGCATGCGGCACCAGCCCAGCCGGGCCAGCAGCAGGCCGTGTTCGCCGGCTTCGGGCGCCGCCGCTTCCAGCAGACCCGCAGCGGTGTCCAGGTCGTGCAGGGCCAGGTGCACGGCGGCGAGGTCGATGCGCGTGGCCAGATCCAGTTCCGGCGCCGTGCCGTCCAGCGCCGCCAGCGTCTGGCGCGCCGCCTCGGCGTCGCCCAGATGCGCCTGGGCCAGCGCCAGCAGCACCTGTTCGGGCGCCGAGCCGCAGCCGGCCAGGCAGGCGTCGCGCAGCGCAGCGAAGGCCTGCTGTTCGGCCCAGCCGCGCAGCAGCTGCAGCGGCTGGCTCACTTCAGGCCCTGCGAGGTCAGGATGCCGACCGGCATCGCGGTCCTGTAGACCGCGCCGAGGGCCGAGCCCGCATTGGGGTTGCTCGCCCAGCCGCCTGTCCACAAGTCCACGTTGGCACCCCAACCGTCCGGCGCGTTGCGCCTGAGGGTGCCGTTCTGCATCTGCGTCACCGCGATGGTGGTGCCCCCGTACCAGTAGATGTAGTTCACCCCGGCGTAGTGGTTCGCGACCACGCCACTGGAAGGGTTCCTGACGCTGCTGCCGCTGCCGACCAGCACGATGCGGTCGTCGGTCCCCAGGTTGCCGGCGCCGGTCCACTGGCCCCAGCTGTCGGTGGCACCCGGCCCGTTGCCATCGGTGCTCAATGCCGACGCGTTGCTGTTGACGCGAACGTAGATGGTGTACGCAACACCCGACTGGAAGGCGCGGCCGCTGTGGTCGGAGCTGGTGCCTTCGACCAGGTCGAACACCACCACCGCCGTGTCGACCGCGCTGGCGGTGGTGAAGTTCAGCGCCGTGCTGGTGCTGATGCCGGCGTAGGCATTGCCGGCCTGGTCGGTGAGCACGCCGCTCGCCAGCTGCACGTTGTAGGACGTGCTGAAGTTCAGGTTGGTGGTGGGATTGATGGTGACCGTGCTGCCGCTGACCGTGACCTGGCTGCTGTCGGTGACGGAGATGGTGCGCGTGTCGCCCGCGCCGTTGCTGATGACGATGTTGCCGCTGCCCGCCAGCACCGTCTCGCCGAAGTTCAGCACGATGTTGTTGCCCACCGCCACCGCCGTGGCGTTGTCGGCCGGCGTGCTGGAGGAGAGCGTGGGCCCCGTGGTGTCGACGAGGTGGCTGGCGTTGTCGGCCACCGACCCGTGTGTCAGTGTCGCGTCGTTGCCCGCCGCGTCGCGCAGCGTGCCGCCATTGAGCTGCAGCGCGTTGGCGCCGATGGCGATGCCGTTGGCGTCGGTGTCGCCGCTCTGCACCGTGTAGCTGAAGACCAGCGCCGTGCTGCCGCTGCCCGAGGCGTAGCTGGCGTAGACCGTGCTGCCGCCGACGTTCAGCGCCACACGTGGCGTGCCGCCGGTGGTGTTGACGACGGTGGCCTCGTCCATCGTCACCGTGACGTTGACGACGTCGCCTGCGTTGAGCCGGCTGTTCTGTGCGCCGGAGGCGCTGCTGATGGCCACGCTGCTGACGCCGGGCGCGAGTTCGTCCAGGTCGTTGATGGCCAGCGACACGGCCTGCTCGGTGCTGTTGCCGGCGGGGTCGGTGGCGACCACCGTGAAGGCGTAGCTGGCCTTGGTCTCGTGGTCGGGGTTGCCCGTCAGCGTGACGGCACCCGTGCTGCCGTTGATGCTGAACAGCGCGTGGTCGCCCGTGGCCTTCAGGCTGTAGGTCAGTGTTGCCGCGTCGCTGGCGGCCGCGGTGTAGACGACCTGGCCGCTGCCGCTGTTCTCGTCGATGGCCGTGGCGGTGCCGCCCGAGCTGAAGCCGGGCGCCGTGGTGTCGACCAGGTAGCCGGCGTCGTCGCCGACGGCACCATGGCCGATGCTGGCGGCGTTGCCGGCGGCGTCGCGCAGCGTGCCGCCGTTGAGCTGCAGCGCGTTGGCACCGATGGCGATGCCGTTGGCGTCGGTGTCGCCGCTCTGCACGGTGTAGCCGAAGACCAGCGCGGTGCTGCCGCTGCCCGCGGCGTAGCTGGCGTAGACGGTGCTGCCGCCGACGGTGAGCGCCACGCGCGGCGTGCCGCCGGTGGTGTCGACCACCGTGGCCTCGTCCATCGTCACCGTGACCTGCACCACGTCGCCCGCGTTCAGCGTGCTGTTCAGCGCGCCGGTGGCGCCGCTGAGGGCGATGCTGGCGACGCTGGGCGCGGTCTCGTCGCTGATGTCGTTGATGGCCAGCGTGACCGCCTGCTCGCTGGCGTTGCCGGCGGCATCGGTAGCGACCACCGTGAACGCGTAGCTGGACCGCGTCTCGTGGTCGGGGTTGCCGGTCAGCGTGACCGCACCGGTGCTGGCGTCGATGCTGAATGCCGCGTGGTCGTCCACGGCCTTGAGGCTGTAGCTGGTGCTGCCGGTAGCGACGTCGCCGGTGTCGGTGCTGGTGGCGGTGTAGACCACCTGGCTGGCGCCGCTGTTTTCGGTGATGGCGGTGGCCGTGGCGCCGGAGGTGATGGTGGGCGCCACCTCGTCGAGGTCGTTGACGGACAGCGTCACGGCTTGTTCCGTGGCGTTGCCGGCGGCGTCCGTCGCGACCACGGTGTAGGCATAGCTGGCCTGCGTCTCGTGGTCCGGGCTGCCGGTGAGCGTCACCGCACCGGTGGCCGCGTTGATCGTGAAGAGCGCGTGGTCGTCCACGGCCTTCAGGCTGTAGGCGACACCTCCGCTGACGTCGCCCGCGTCGGTGCTGGTGGCGGTGTAGACCACCTGGCTGGCGCCGCTGTTTTCGTCGATGGCGGTGGCGGTGGCGCCCGAGGTGATGGTGGGCGCCACCTCGTCGAGGTCGTCGACGGCCAGCGTCACGGCTTGCTCGGTGGCGTTGCCGGCGGCGTCGGTGGCGACCACCGTGAAGGCGTAGGCCGTCTGCGTCTCGTGGTCCGGGTTGCCCGTCAGCGTGACGGCGCCGGTGGCGGCGTCGATCGTGAACAGCGCATGGTCGTCCACGGCCTTCAGGCTGTAGCTGGTGCTGCCGGTGGCGACATCGCCGGTGTCGGTGCTGGTGGCGGTGTAGACCACCTGGCCGGCGCCGCTGTTCTCGTCGATGGCGGTGGCCGTGGCGCTGGAGGTGATGGTCGGCGCCACCTCGTCGAGGTCGTTGACGGCCAGGCTGACGGCCTGCTCGGTGGCGTTGCCGGCGGCGTCGGTGGCGACCACCGTGAAGGCGTAGGCCGCCTGGGCTTCGTGGTCCGGGTTGCCGGTCAGCGTGACGGCACCGGTGGCGGCGTTGATCGTGAACAGCGCGTGGTCGCCCGTCGCCTTCAGGCTGTAGCTGGTGCTGCCGGTGGCCACGTCACCGGTGTCGGTGCTGGCGACCGTGTAGACCACCTGGCCGGCACCGCTGCTTTCGTCGATGGCGGTGGCGGTGGCGCCCGAGGTGATCGTGGGCGCCACCTCGTCGAGGTCGTTGACCGACAGGCTGACGGCTTGTTCGGTGGCGTTGCCGGCGGCGTCGGTGGCGACCACGGTGAAGGCGTAGCTCGGCTTCGTCTCGTGGTCCGGGTTGCCGGTCAGCGTGACGGCACCGGTGGCCGCGTTGATCGTGAACAGCGCGTGGTCGCCACTCGCCTTCAGGCTGTAGCTGACGCCACCGCTGACATCGCCGGCGTCGGTGCTGGTGGCGGTGTAGACCACCTGAACAGCGCCGCTGTTCTCGGCGAGGGCCGTGGCGGTGGTGCTGGAGGTGACGGTCGGCGCCACTTCGTCGAGGTCGTTGACGGCCAGCGTCACCGCACGCTCGCTGCTGTTGCCGGCGGCATCGGTCGCGACGACGGTGAAGGCGTAGCTCGGCTTCGTCTCGTGGTCGGGGCTGCCGGTCAGCGTGACGGCGCCGGTGGCCGCGTTGATGGTGAAGAGGGCATGGTCGCCTGTGGCCTTCAGGCTGTAGCTGGTGCTGCCGACAGCGACGTCGCCGGAGTCGGTGCTGGTCGCCGTGTAGACCACCTCGCCGGCGCCGCTGCTCTCGGTGATGGCCGTCGCTGTGGCGCCCGAGGTGAAGCTCGGCGCCACCTCGTCGCGGTCGTTCACCGACAGGCTGACGGCCTGCTCGGTGGCGTTGCCTCCGGCATCGGTGGCGACCACCGTGAAGGCGTAGGCCGCCTGAGTCTCGTGGTCCGGGTTGCCGGTCAGGGTGACCGCGCCGGTCGCCGCGTTGATCGCGAAGAGGGCGTGGTCGCCACTCGCCTTCAGGCTGTAGCCGACGCCGCCGCTGATGTCGCCGGTGTCGGTGCTGGTGGCGGTGTACACCACCTGGCCGGCGCCGCTGCCTTCGTCAAGAGCGGCAGCGGTGGCGCCTGACGTGATCGCCGGTGCGGCGTCGTCCAGGTCGTTCACGGCCAGTGTCACGGCGCGCTCGGTGGCGTTGCCGGCGGCATCGGTCGCGACGACGGTGAAGGCGTAGCTCGGCTTCGTCTCGTGGTCGGGGTTGCCGGTCAGCGTGACAGCACCGGTGGCCGCGTTGATGCTGAACAGCGCATGGTCGCCACTCGCCTTCAGGCTGTAGCTGACGCCACCGCTGATGTCGCCGCCGTCGCTGCTGCTGGCGGTGTAGACGATCTGGCCGGCGCCGCTGCCTTCGGCGATGGCGGAGGCCGCGGCGCTGGAGGTGAAGCTCGGCGCCACCTCGTCGAGGTCGTTGACGGCCAGCGTCACCGCACGCTCGCTGCTGTTGCCGGCGGCATCGGTCGCGACGACGGTGAAGGCGTAGCTCGGTTTCGTCTCGTGGTCGGGGTTGCCGGTCAGCGTGACAGCACCGGTGGCCGCGTTGATGCTGAACAGCGCATGGTCGCCACTCGCCTTCAGGCTGTAGCTGACGCCGCCGCTGACATCGCCGGCGTCGGTGCTGGCGGCCGTGTAGACCACCTGACCGGCGCCGCTGTCTTCGGCGATGGCGGCAGCGGTGGCACCCGAGGTGAAGCTCGGTGCCACCTCGTCGAGGTCGTTGACGGCCAGCGTCACCGCCCGTTCGGTGCTGTTGCCGGCCGCGTCGGTGGCAATCACCGTGAAGGCGTAAGTCGGCTTCGTCTCGTGGTCCGGGTTGCCGGTCAGCGTGACCGCGCCGGTGGCGGCGTTGATCGTGAACAGCGCGTGGTCGCCACTCGCCTTCAGGCTGTAGCTGACGCCACCGCTGACATCGCCGGCGTCGGTACTGGCGGCCGTGTAGACCACCTGACCGGCGCCGCTGCCTTCGGCGATGGCGGAGGCCGCGGCGCTGGAGGTGAAGCTCGGTGCCACCTCGTCGAGGTCGTTGACGGCCAGCGTCACCGCCCGTTCGGTGCTGTTGCCGGCCGCGTCGGTGGCAATCACCGTGAAGGCGTAAGTCGGCTTCGTCTCGTGGTCCGGGTTGCCGGTCAGCGTGACCGCGCCGGTGGCCGCGTTGATGCTGAACAGCGCATGGTCGCCACTCGCCTTCAGGCTGTAGCTGACGCCGCCGCTGACATCGCCGGCGTCGGTGCTGGCGGCCGTGTAGACCACCTGACCGGCGCCGCTGTCTTCGGCGATGGCGGCAGCGGTGGCACCCGAGGTGAAGCTCGGTGCCACCTCGTCGAGGTCGTTGACGGCCAGCGTCACCGCCCGTTCGGTGCTGTTGCCGGCCGCGTCGGTGGCAATCACCGTGAAAGCGTAAGTCGGCTTCGTCTCGTGGTCCGGGTTGCCGGTCAGCGTGACCGCGCCGGTGGCCGCGTTGATGCTGAACAGCGCATGGTCGCCACTCGCCTTCAGGCTGTAGCTGACGCCGCCGCTGACATCGCCGGCGTCGGTGCTGGTGGCGGTGTAGACGATCTGGCCGGCGCCGCTGCCTTCGGCGATGGCGGCAACGGTGGCACCCGAGGTGAAGCTCGGTGCCACCTCGTCGAGGTCGTTGACGGCCAGCGTCACCGCCCGTTCGGTGCTGTTGCCGGCCGCGTCGGTGGCAATCACCGTGAAAGCGTAAGTCGGCTTCGTCTCGTGGTCCGGGTTGCCGGTCAGCGTGACCGCGCCGGTGGCCGCGTTGATGCTGAACAGCGCATGGTCGCCACTCGCCTTCAGGCTGTAGCTGACGCCACCGCTGATGTCGCCGCCGTCGGTGCTGCTGGCGGTGTAGACGATCTGGCCGGCGCCGCTGCCTTCGGCGATGGCGGCAGCGGTGGCACCCGAGGTGAAGCTCGGTGCCACTTCGTCGAGGTCGCTGACGGCCAGCGTCACCGCACGCTCGCTGCTGTTGCCGGCCGCGTCGGTGGCAATCACCGTGAAGGCGTAGCTCGGCTTCGTCTCGTGGTCGGGGTTGCCGGTCAGCGTGACAGCACCGGTGGCGGCGTTGATCGTGAACAGCGCGTGGTCGCCACTCGCCTTCAGGCTGTAGCTGACGCCGCCGCTGACATCGCCGCCGTCGGTGCTGCTGGCGGTGTAGACGATCTGGCCGGCGCCGCTGCCTTCGGCGATGGCGGAGGCCGCGGCGCTGGAGGTGACGGTCGGCGCCACTTCGTCGAGGTCGTTGACGGCCAGCGTCACGACCTGCTCGCTGCTGTTGCCCGCGCCGTCGGTGGCGACCACGGTGAAGCTGTAGCCCGCCTGCGCCTCGTGGTCGGGCTGGCCGCTCAGCGTGACGACGCCGGTCGATGCATCGATGCTGAACGCGGCGTGGTCGTCCACCGGCTTCAGGCTCCAGCGCACGGCGCTCGCGTCCACGGCGCCGGCGGTGTAGACCCCCCGCGGCGCGGCCACGCCTTCGTCGACGGCAGGGGCGGCGCTGCCGGAGCCGATGGCGGGGGCGAAGGTGTCGATCAGCACCGCCAGGCCGCCTTCCAGCGCGCTCCCGGTGTCGACCACGGCGCGCTCGGCGCCGTCGACCACCAGGGTCTGCGCGGCGTCGTCCAGCGTCGCCTGGTCGCCGGTCAGCGTCAGGCCGGCCAGCAGTGCGTCGATGGTCTGCTGGCTGTCGCCGCCGTTGCCGGCATCGGCCCCCGACAAGGCGGCCAGCACGGCACCGTAGAGCTCGCCCTGGCTCAGGCCATCGGCGGGGTCGTAGCTGCCGCCGTTGGTGGGCGCCACCGGCACGGCCTGCAGCGCGTCCAGCCCGAACAACTGCGCGATGGCGTGGTTGGCGTTGTCCACCGCCTCGGCGCTCAGCGGGAAGCCACCGGCCGTGTCGCTGGCGGCGTGGTGGGCCAGCGTCGTCAGCGCGTTGATGTTGATGACCACGGTGCTGTTGGGCACCTGCACCACGGTGCTGCTGAACAGCGTGGCGTTCAGGTCCTTGCCCGCCGCCGTGGACTCGTCGAGATAGTCGGCTCCGTCGCTGGCGTCGAACACCTGGGCGATGACGACGCCGGTGTAGGCGCCGACGTCGACCGTGAAGCTGCCGTCGGCCGCCACCTTGGCGTCGCCCAGGCGCGTCACGCCATCGGCCTGGAAGACCACGACGGTGAGCCCGTTGCCCGTGACCACCGGGCCGCCGACCACGGTGCCCGTGACCAGCGACCGCGCCACAGGCGCTGCACCGGCGTCGCTGCCGCCGAAGGTGACGGCCACGCCCGCCAGGCCCAGGCCGCCCAGCGCCAGGTGCATCGGCATGGCTCCGGCGGGCGCGTCGTCCCCCGCGCTCCAGACCGTGCCTGCGGCGCCGGACGCCGCCTGCACCGGCGTCGCGGCCGTGACCTCGGTGCCGCCGAGCGCGGCGCCGGCCTGCGTGGCGTCGGCGCGGGCCTCGGGCAGGAAGACCGCCTCGGGCACGGCGTAGAAGCCTGTGATCTCGACGTCGGCGTCGGTGCCCTGCAGGTCGACGACGAGCGTGCTGCCCTTCTGCTTCAGCACCAGTCCCTTGGGCGCTGCGCCGGTGGCCAGGTCGATGACGGCATAACGCACCCCGGGCTGCGCCGCCTGCACGTGCGCGCCGTCCAGCACCGTGCGACGCCAGCTGCCGTCGGCCAGATGTTCGATGAGCTGGAGCGGGCGGCTGGAGGTGGCTTGCATGGTCTGGTCGGTGATGCCCGGTGCGCAGGCGGGATGTGGGGACAGGGGTGTGCGTGCAGGCACGCGCGCCATCGCAGGCGCGACTGCGCATGGCGCAGGGCGCGCGCGAACGACGGCACGGGCTTCACGGCCATGCTAGGTCGCCACCCCTGGGTGGCACGCGCACAAGTGAGCCCGGAAGACCGGGCTTTTCGTGCGCTCACGCCTCCACGCGGCCGGCGGCGGCGTGGGGCCCGCGCCGGGCACGCGCGCGTTCAGGCCGTGGCGTGGCGCCCGGCGTCCGACACCGCGATCCCGACGGTCTTCGGGTGCAGCCGCACGCTCGACGGCAGTGCCGCGGCAGTGCCGGCGACCGCCGCCGCACGCGGCCAGGCGGACGCCCCGTTGCGCAGCCGCGCGTACGCGCGCTCGACGACGCCGTAGCACTCGCAGCAGTGCTGCTCCAGCCCGCGCCGGTCCAGCACGCGCAGGTGACCGCGGCTGTAGCGGATCAGGCCCTGGCGCTGCAGTTCCAGCGCGGCGCCGGTCACGCCTTCGCGGCGCACGCCCAGCATGCCGGCGATGCGTTCCTGCGTCACGCGCATCTCGTCGCCGACCTGGCGGTCCAGGTGCTGCAGCAGCCAGCGGCACAGCTGGGGCGCCAGGCTGTGGTGCCGGTGGCAGGCCGAGGTCTGCGCCATGTGCGTGAACAGGGCCTGCGTGTAGCGCAGCAGTTGCTGCATCACCGGCTCGACGTCGCGCGCCAGGTCGGCGATGTCGCGTGCCGGCATGCGCCAGGCCTGGCCCGCGCGCTGCACCACGGCGCTGCTGAGCGCAGTGCCGCCGCCCATGAAGGCGCACACGCCGGCCAGGCCTTCGCGGCCGACCACCGCCACCTCGGCGCAGGCGCCGTCGCGCAGCGCCGAGACCAGCGACACCACGGCCGTGACCGGGAAGTACACGTGGCGCAGCACGGTGCCGGCCTCGTACAGCATCGTGCCGGCCTCCAGATCCACCAGCTCGATGCGGGCCTGCACCACGGCCGCGGCCTCGGGCGGCAGCGAGGCCAGCAGCTGGTTGTCGGGCAACGGATGGTGGTGGGTGTGCAAGGCGGGCGTCTCGTGGGGGACCCCGGCGGGGTCGACAGGACGCAATCTAGGGGCCGCCCCGGGATTCCCCTGTGTCGAAAGACACAGGCCCTGGCCAGGGGGCGGCGTGCCCTCAGACCAGCGGGCGCGGCGGCGGCCGGCCGTCGCCGTACAGGTCGGCCAGCCGCGCCATCGCCTTCACGTCGCGCAAATGGAGGCGGCCATCGGCGATGCGGTGCAGGCCGCGGCGCTCGAGCTTGCGCAGCGTCTTGTTGGTGTGCACCAGCGACAGCCCCAGGCCGTCGGCGATGTGCTGCTGCGTCAGCGGGAACGGCACGCCGCCGGCCCCGGCGTCGCCCTGCAGCGCGGCGGCGCGCTTGAACAGCAGGATCAGCATCGAGGCGATGCGCTCCTCGGCGCTGCGCCGGCCCACCGACAGGAGCGTGTCATCGACCATCGACTCCTCGTGCGCCGTGAGCCAGGTGACGTTGAAGCCCATCATCGGGCTGCGGCGGTGCAGCTCCCACAGCGAGTCGCGCTGGAAGACGCAGAACAGCGCGTCGGTCAGCGTCTCGACCCCGTGCGCCGCGGCGTCGCCCATCTTCTGCTGCACGCCGATGAAGTCGCCGGCGAGCAGGAAGCTCAGGATCTGCCGCCGGCCGTCGCTCAGCGTCTTGTAGCGGAAGGCCCAGCCCTGCAGCAGCGTGTACAGCGGCGCGTCGGTCTGGCCTTCGTGGATCAGCGACTCGCCGGCGCCCAGCCGGCGCTCGCGCCGCTTCAGCGTCTGCACCAGGTCCAGCTCGTCGCCGGTGGGCTCGTGGAACAGCGGCAGCGCGCGCAGCGGGCACTGGCGGCAGGCCGTCTCGGCGTCGGGCGGCACGGCGACGGACGCCGGGGCGGATGCGGGGGCGAGGGCGGGGGCGGGGGCGGACATGGCCGAGTGTGGGGCATGCGCCCACCGGCCTGCTGGTCGCGCCGGCCGCACGCGCCCGCAGCGGCCTCAGCCGCGCCGCTTGATCGCGGCGAGCTCTTCGCGGATGAGACGCTCGGCGTCCTCGGGCGGGAGGTCGACGCCGCCCATCAGCGGGCGCACCTCGATGCAGCAGGGCTGCCCCGGGAACGGGGCCGGAAAGCGCCGCGCCCAGGCCAGTGCGTCGTCGCGCGACGGCACGTCGATCAGCGTGTAGCCGGCGATCAGCTCCTTGGTCTCGGCGAACGGGCCGTCCAGGACACGTGCCTGTCCACCCGCGTCGTAGTGGACGCGGAAGCCCTGGCTGCTGGGCTGCAGGCCGGCACCGTCGAGGAGCACGCCGGCCTTGGCCATCTCGTCGTGGAACGCCATCATGCGCGCCACCAGCGTCGGGTCGTCGGGGAACTCTCCCGCCTCGCTCATGGCGGTGGCGCGGACCTGGATCATGTAGCGGGTCATCGGCAAGACTCCTGAGGCTGTGGATGCAGCACGACGAGCGGCGGTGCGGGCTTTCGACAGCGCGCCCCTGCACGTCCCCCCAGGGCGGTCGGTTGCGCTGGCGCCGGTGCGGCCGGCGCCGGCCTCTAGCCGTGCGCACCGCCGCTGGCAAGCGGGGGAAGACGCGCAGACCGGCGAGCCCGGAGGTGCTTAGAGTGGCCCGCATGAAGCCCAACTTCGAACTGCCATCGCTGCCCGCATCTCCCGGCAAGGTGGCCACCGACCTGCACGACAGCGTCGCCAGGCTGCCCGCCCACCTGCAACCCGGCGACGATCCGCTCACCGTGCTGTTCGAGGCGGGCCAGCGCATCGAACTGCGGACCGGGGACTGGCTGTTCCGGCGGGGCGACACGGGCCGCAGGCTCTTCGTCGTGCGCAGCGGCTCGCTGGACGTCGTCGTGCAGGGCGTCGACGGACACGAACAGACGCTGGGCCGGTTCGGCCCGGGCGGCGTCTTCGGCGAGGTGTCGTTCCTGCTGGGAGGCGGACGCTCGGCCTCGGTGCGGGCGCACGAGCGCAGCGTGGTCGTCGGCATCGACTGGGCCGAGGGCGACGCCGCGGCCAATGGCCGGCTCGGGCTGGCACTGGCCGCCGTGCTGGCACAGCGCCTGCGATCGAACAACGCGCTGCTGCTCGACCTGCTCAGCGACGATGACGGCGGCGCCGCGCCGGCCTCGCAGGCAGTCGTGACCACCAGCCCGACGCTCACCGCCGACCGGCCCCAGGTGGTCGTGCGCGACGAGGTCGGCCTGTCCGACCTGCGCGACATCATCGACGGACGCGTGCTCGCCGTGCGCGTGCCCGGGTGGTACACCTCGCGCCAGTGCCAGCAGCTCTGCCGCCGGCTGCTGCGGCACCCGGGGTTCTCGCGCTACAGCATCGCGCCCGACGTCGGTGTGCAGCGCGTGGGCTACTCGTATTTCGAGACCCGCGGCGACACCGAGCGGCTCGACCACTACTTCGACCAGGCCGTGCCCACGATCGCCGAGATCCGGCGGGTGTGCGCGCCGCTGCTGATCCCCATCGACCGGCTGCGCCTGGAACTCGACGAGCACTGGCCCGGCGGCGCCGGGCTGGCCAGCCTCGGCGGGCGCAAGATGTTCGTCGGCACCTCGCGTCTCTTCGAGGACGGGCACAGCCTGCCGCCGCACCAGGACATCCTGGCCCGCGAGACCAGCGACGAGGTGGCGACACGGCTGCTGGCGCAGATGACGGTCAACGTCTACCTGCGCACGCCGCGCGGCGGCGGCGAACTGGAGATCTGGGACCTGATCCCCGACGATGCGCAGGTGGCCGAGCTGTACACCGGCGACTACGACTTCCTCGACAGCAGCAAGCTGCCGCCGTCCGCGGTGCTGATCAAGCCGGGCGTGGGCGAGCTCATCCTGATGCTGTCCAGCCGCGTGCACGCGGTCCGCGCCTCCAGCGGCGGCCCGCGCGTGTCGATGTCCTGTTTCGTCGGCAGCACCGGCGAGTCGGAGCGGCTGGTGCTCTGGAACTGAAGCCCGGCCCCGGCCGGCCCGCAGCGCTCAGGCGCGGTAGCGGCGGACGTACTGCAACGGCGTCATGCCCGTCATCGCCTTGAAGCTCCGCCGAAAGCCCGACTCGTCGGCGAAGCCCAGCGCCTCGCTCACCTGCGCCGCGCTGCGGCCGTTGTGCCGCATGTGTTCCGCCGCCTGGTGCAGCTTCACCAGCCGCACGTAGCGGCCCACCGGCATGCCGGCGACTTCGCCCACCTTGCGGGAGAGCGTCCGGGGTGCGCAGGCAAGCGCCTCGGCGAGCACGTCCAGCGTCGTGTCGGCGGCTGGCAGGCTCTCGACCAGGCGGCGCAGGCGCCACAGCAGGGGGTCGGCGCTGTGCAGGGTCTGGAGCACGTCGAAGACGCTGGCGGCCGGTGGCGGGCGGGGCAGCACCATCAGGTGCTGGACATCGCGCCACGCTTCGGGGCTGATGCGCTCCTGCAGTTGCTGGCCGAGGATGGACAGGTGGCCGTGCACGCCGGAGGCCGTGGCCACGCTTCGGCCGCTGACCACCGCTTGCTGCCACTGCCAGTCGACCCCGGGGTGCGCCTGCGCCAGCAGCGGCGCCATCCACCAGGTGCCGGTGGCCGCCTCGCCGTCCAGCCGGCCGGCCGCCGCGGCGATGCCCACCCCGGTGCACCAGGTCCACAGCGGCACCTTCCGTCCCAGCGACCGCAACGCCTGCTGCAACGGCCGCCGGGCGTCCAGCCCCCGGGCCAGCTGGTCCGGTGCCCAGGCCCAGAAGCCGGGCAGCAGCAGCGCGTCCCAGCGTTCGGCATCGAGTGCGGCCAGCGCAGGCAGCGTGACGCCATGGGCGCAGGCCACGGGGCCGCGCTCGAGGCCCACCCAGTGCACCCGCCAGCCACGGGCGCCGGTGCGCAGCGCGGCTGCGGCCAGCAGGTCGGCTGCAGCGAACAGGCCGGCCGGCATGCAGCCGGGGTACAGCAGCAGCGCGATGTCGAGCTTGGCAGGGCTTGGCAAGAAATGACCGTGACTTGTCGTTCCTTGCCATGGTAGCCGCAGACGGGGCTCTCCAGAATTCCGGCAACCCAATAGCAATGCAGCGCTCCGTGCACATCACCCAGATCCGCAATGCCACCGTCCTGATCGAGGCCGCCGGCCACGGCGTGCTCGTCGATCCCATGCTGGCCCCGCGGGGCGCCCTGCCCTCGCTGAAGTACCTGGGTGGCGAGCGCCGTCGCAACCCGATCGTCGATCTGCCGCCCGACTCGGACACGCTGCTCGCGCGCGCCACCCACGCCTTGATCACGCATTGCCAGCGAGGCCACTTCGACCATCTGGACCGCCTGGGCAAGCGCTGGCTGCGCGAACGCCAGCTGCCGGTGCTGTGCATGCCGCACGATGCGTCCTATCTCGCGGAGCGCGGGCTGGCCGTGCAGGTGCTGGACGCCGACGGGCCGACCGATGTGCTGGGCGGGCGCGTCACGCCCGTGCGCTGCCTGCATGGCCGGGGTTGGATCGGCACGCTGATGGCGCATGGCCACGGCTACGTGATCGACTGGCCCGGCGAGCCGAGCGTCTACGTGGCCGGCGACACGGTGCTCACGGACGACGTGCTCGACACGGTGCGCCGCCTGGGCCGCGACTCGGTGAGCGTGCTGCCGGCCGGTGGCGCGGCGATGGACCTTGGCGGCGAGCTGATCATGGACGCAGACCAGGCTCTGCGTGCGGCAGCCGCGGGTGGCGGGCGGTTCGTGATGAACCACCTGGAAGCACTGGACCACTGCCCGACGCAGCGGCGCGCGTTGCGTGCCGAAGCGTGCCGCCGCGGCCTGGAAGACCGGGTGCTGGTGCCCGAGGACGGCGCGACGCTGGTGTTCGACCGCGCGGCCACGCGGTCGGCAGCCCCTCCACATCGCCCGCCGGAACAAGCGCATGCGCGCTGACCGTCGACCGACGACGCCATCAGGCGCGGACGACTGACTTTGCATCCTCATCCATCAGGACAGCCCGCATGCCACTGACAAGAATCTCCGCCCCGAACCACCTTCCTGACCTGCAGGTCAAGGCACTCGCCGAAGCCGCACAGGACGCTCTGGTGGACACCTGCAATGTGCCGGCCAAGGATCTCTTCCAGCTGATCTCGCGATTCGAAGCGGACGCGATGATTCTGGATCGTTCCTTCGGAAACGTGCGCCGGTCCGATGATGCGTGCATCGTGGAGGTGCTGTTCCTGCGAGGCCGCACGGACGATCAGAAGCGGCACCTGTTTCGGCAGATGGTCGAACGCGCCACACTGGCCGGGTTTCGCCCCGACGACATCGTCATTGCGCTGACCGAGAACTCCAGCGCAGACTGGTCGCTTGGCATGGGCATCCGCTATGCCGACCTCGTCGATGACGCGGAGCAGCGCGATGCCTGATCCGTCGCTCCGACGGGCACGCCAGGGAAGCGCTCGATCCACACAGGCCCGCTGTCGGCATCATTGAACACCCCGTAGGAACAGGCCGCACCGATGTACACCCTCCATGGATTCGCCCAGTCGGGCAACACCTACAAGGTCGCCCTGCTCCTCCAGGCGCTGTCTGCGCCGTGGGTGGCACGGCACGTCCCCTTTGCCGACTTCGCCGCGGGCCTGACCCGGTCCGATGCCTGGCGCGATGCGCACAATGCGATGGGCGAGGTGCCCGTGCTGGAGGCCGACGGCATGCGCCTGACGCAGTCCGCAGCGATCCTGCTCTTCCTGGCCGAGCGGCACGGCAGGTATGCGGGTTCCACCGCCGCGGAACGCCAGGAAGTCCTGCGCTGGCTCTTCTTCGACAACCACAAGTTCACGAGCTACCTGGCCAGCTGGCGCTTCATGAAGGCCTTTGCGGCCACGGAACCGGACCCCGGCGTGGCGCGGTGGCTCCAGGGCCGGATCGCCAGCGCGTTCGAGATCGTCGAGAAGCAGTTGATGCAGCGCGCGTTCATCGCCGGTGACGCGCCGACGATCGCCGACATGTCGCTGTGCGGCTATCTCCACTACCCGGCAGACGAGACCGGCATCGACATCGCGGCCCGGTATCCGGCCATGTTCACGTGGCTGGAGCGCCTGAAGGCGTTGCCAGGCTGGACGGCACCCTATGAACTCCTTCCCGGCGAACGACTGGCGCCACGGCGGTGACCCTGGCCGCCGCCGGCCGCCTCACTCCACCGTCACGCTCTTCGCCAGGTTCCGCGGCTTGTCGACGTCGGTCCCGCGCGCGCAGGCCGTGTGGTACGCCAGCAGCTGCAGCGGCACCACGTGCAGGATGGGGCTGAGCGCGCCGTAGTGTTCGGGCAGGCGGATCACGTGCACGCCGGGGCTGTTCTCGATGTGCGTGTCGGCGTCGGCGAAGACGTAGAGCTCGCCGCCGCGGGCGCGCACTTCCTGCAGGTTGCTCTTGAGCTTCTCCAGCAGGTCGTCGGCCGGCGCGATGGTGACCACCGGCATCTCGGCGTCCACCAGCGCCAGCGGGCCGTGCTTGAGCTCGCCCGCCGGGTAGGCCTCGGCGTGGATGTAGCTGATCTCCTTGAGCTTCAGCGCACCTTCCAGCGCGATCGGGTAGTGGCGGCCGCGGCCCAGGAACAGCGCGTGCTGCTTGGGCACGAAGGCCTCGGCCCAGCCGATGATCTGCGGCTCCAGCGCCAGCACCGACTGCAGCGCCGCCGGCAGGTGGCGCAGGTTGCGCAGCGCGGCGTCTTCACCGGCCTGCGGCAGCTTGCCGCGGCGCTTGGCCAGCACCAGGGTCAGCAGGAACAGCGCCACCAGCTGCGTCGTGAAGGCCTTGGTCGACGCGACGCCGATCTCCACGCCGGCCCGCGTGATGAAGTTCAGCGCGCACTCGCGCACCATCGCGCTGGTGGACACGTTGCAGATGGTCAGCGTGCGCGTCATGCCCAGGCTGCGCGCGTGCTTCAGCGCCGCCAGCGTGTCGGCCGTCTCGCCGCTCTGGCTGATGGTGACGACCAGCGTCCTCGGGTCGGGCACGCTCTCGCGGTAGCGGTACTCGCTGGCCACCTCCACCGAGCACGGAATGCCGGCGATGGCCTCCAGCCAGTAGCGCGCGGTGCTGCCGGCGTAGTAGCTGGTGCCGCAGGCGAGGATGAGCACGCGGTCGACGCCGTCGAAGACCGCCGGCGCGTCGTCGCCGAACAGCGTGGCGTCCAGCCCGCCCACGCCTTCCAGCGTGTCGGCGATGGCGCGCGGCTGCTCGAAGATCTCCTTCTGCATGTAGTGCCGGTACGGGCCCAGTTCGGCCGCGCCGCTGTGGGCCTGCACGGTGCGCACGGGGCGCTCGACACTGCGGTAGCGGCCGTCGGCACCGGCGCTGCTGATCCAGACCTTGCCCATCTGGAGGTCGACCACGTCGCCCTCCTCGAGGTAGCAGATCTGGTCGGTCACGCCGGCCAGCGCCATCGCGTCGCTGGCCAGGAAGTTCTCGTTCTGGCCCACGCCCAGCACCAGCGGCGAGCCCTGGCGCGCACCGACCACGCGGTGCGGCTCGTCGCGGCTGAACACCGCGATCGCGTAGGCGCCGCGCAGCCGCGGCAGCGCGCGCTGCACGGCCTCGAGCAGGTCGCCGTCGTAGCACTGGTGCACCAGGTGGGCGATGACCTCGGTGTCGGTCTGGCTGGCGAAGACGTAGCCGCGCTGCTGCAGCTCGGCCCGCAGCTCGTCGTGGTTCTCGATGATGCCGTTGTGCACCAGCGCGATGCGGCCCGACTCGGCCGCCTCGGCGCCGGGGCCGCCCGAGAAGTGCGGGTGCGCGTTGTGCACGGCTGGCGCGCCGTGCGTGGCCCAGCGCGTGTGGGCGATGCCGGTGGTGGCGTGGATGCCGTCGCTGGCCACGTTGGCTTCCAGCTCGGCCACGCGCGAGGTGCTGCGGGCGCGCTTCAGGCCGCCGTCCTGGTGCACCGCGACGCCGCAGCTGTCGTAGCCGCGGTACTCGAGCCGCTTCAGGCCCTGCAGCAGGATGGGAACGATGTTGCGGGTGCTGACGGCGCCGACGATGCCACACATGGTGCTGGTCCTGGGTTGGAAACGACGCTGCGGATTCTGGGCGTGTCGCTGGGAAATGTTCATTCGTTCTAGAGCCGTTTCAGAACGAAATCACCACATGCCAACTAGTACCGCTTCATTTGATCGTTCTTGGCTATTTGATGCATGATTCTTTCATGCTGCACCTCGACCCCACCGATCTGCGCCTGCTGGACCTGCTGCAGCACGACGCTGCGCTGTCCAACCAGGAACTCGCCCACCGCGCCCACACCTCGCCGGCCACGGCCCTGCGGCGCGTGCGGCGGCTGGTGGAGGCCGGCGTCATCGAGCGCCGCGTCGCGGTGCTGAACCCCGACCACGTGGGCGCCGGACTGACGGCGCTGGTGGAGATCACGCTCGACCGCCAGGGCGCCGAGCACCTGGACGCCTTCGAGGCGCGCGTGGTCGCCGACGCCGCGGTGCAGCAGTGCTACCGCGTCTCGCCGGGCCCGGACTTCCTGCTCGTGGTGCGCAGCGCCGACATGGCGGGCTACCACGCGCTGGTGCAGCGCCTGTTCACGCAGGACGCCAACGTGCGCAACGTGAAGGCCTTCTTCAGCGTCAAGCGGGCGAAGTTCGACCCGCGCCAGCCGCTGCCGGCGGCCGGCAGCGCGGCAGCCGTCAGGACTTCAGCAGCACCAGCCCCTTGAGGTACTCGCCCTCGGGGAAGAGCATCGTCGTCGGGTGGTCGGGCGCGCCTTCCAGGCGCTGCAGGATCGCGGCGTCGACCCCCGCGTCGATGGCGGCCCCGGCGACGATCTTGTGGAACAGCTCGGGCCCGATGCCGCCCGAGCAGCTGAAGGTCAGCAGCAGGCCGCCGGGCGGCAGCAACTGCAGCGCCAGGCGGTTGATGTCCTTGTAGGCCCGCGCCGCGCGCTCGGCGTGCGCGGCGGTGGGCGCGAACTTCGGCGGGTCGAGCACGATGGCATCGAAGCGGCGGCCCTCCTGCAGGCACTGGCGCAGGAAGGCGTTGACGTCGGCATCGACGCAGCGGCTGTGTGCGGCGTCGAAACCGTTCAGCGCCACGTGGGCCTGCACGCGTTCCAGCGCCGGGGCCGACGAATCCACGCTCGTCACCTCGCCCGCGCCGCCGGCGAAGGCCGCGACGCTGAAGCCGCCGGTGTAGCAGTAGCAGTTCAGCACGCTGCGCACGCCGAAGTGGCGCACCAGCGTCGCGAAGCGTGCGCGGTTGTCGCGCTGGTCGAGGTAGAAGCCGGTCTTGTGGCCGCTGGCCACGTCGAGCGTCAGGCGCCAGCCGTGTTCACGGATGGTCACCTCGGTCGCCGCCGCGCCCCGCAGCCAGCCGGTGGCCGGCTCCAGGCCCTCGAGGCCGCGCACGCTGGCGTCCGAGCGCTCGTACAGCGCGCGCACGCCCGTGCCGGTGGTCGCGGCCATCAGCGCGTCGGCGATCACCGGCTTCCAGCGCTCGGTGCCGGCGGCGCCGAACTGCGCGCTCAGCAGGTCGCCGTAGCGGTCGACCACCAGGCCAGGCAGGCCGTCGGCTTCGCCGTGCACCAGGCGCACGCCGTCGCTGTCGATCGGCAGCCGCGCGCGCAGCGCCACCGCGCGTTCGATGCGGCGCTGGAAGAACGCGGCGTCGATGCGCTCGGCGGGGTCGAAGCTCCAGGCGCGCACGCGGATCATCGAGCTCGGGCTGTAGGCGCCCCAGGCCAGGAAGTTGCCGGCGGCGTCTTCCACGCGCACGGTCTCGCCGGGGTCGGCGCGGCCGCTGCGGATGCTGCCTTCGAAGACCCAGGGGTGGCGGCGCAGCAGCGAACGCTCCTTGCCTTCACGCAGGCGGATGCTCTTCATGACCGTTTCTTCGCTCGTGGATGCGCGGCGTCGTAGGCCCGCGCCAGGTGCTGGAAGTCGAGCTTCGTGTAGACCTGCGTCGTGCTGATGCTGGCGTGGCCCAGCAGTTCCTGCACCGCGCGCAGGTCGCCGCTGCTCTGCAGCAGATGGCTGGCGTAGCTGTGGCGCAGCATGTGCGGGTGCACGTGCGTCGGCAGGCCGGCGTGCTGCGCCTGCAGCTGCAGCCGCTGCCGCACCTGGCTGGCCGTGAGCCGCGTGCCGCGCCGGCTGACGAACAGCGCCGGCTCGCCGGCGTCGGCCAGCTGCGCGCGCACCAGCAGCCAGGACCGCAGCGCCGCCAGCGCCGCCGCGCCCACCGGCACGCTGCGCCGCTTGCCGCCCTTGCCCAGCACATGGGCGCTCGCGTCGGCCACGTCGACCCAGCCCGCGGCCGCACCGGAGGCCGTGAGGTCCAGCCCCACCAGTTCGCCCACGCGCAGGCCGCAGCCGTACAGCAGCTCGGCGATCGCGTGGTCGCGCGCCACCAGCACCGGGTCGCCGTCCTCGGGCAGGTGGTCGGCCAGCGCCACCGCCTGCTCCACCGACAAGGCCTTGGGCAGCGGCTTGGGCGCCTTGGGCGGGCGCAGGCCGTCCACCGGGTTCTGCGCCACCAGTCCATGGCGCCCCCACCAGCGGTACAGGCCGCGCCAGGCGGCCAACGCGATGGCGATGCTGCGCGGGCCCAGCCCGCGCACGCGCAGCTGCGCCGTCCACCCGCGCAGGTGGTGCGGCTGCGCGGCCTGCAGGTCGACCCCGGACGCCGCGGCGCTGGCCTGCAGCCACGCCAGCGCGTCGCCGTACATCGCCAGCGTGCGCGCAGCCAGGCGGCGCTCGACCCGCAGGTGCTCGGTGAAGCGCTGCAGTTCGGGGTCCAGCGCCTGCATGGAGGGCGGCGGGCTCAGGCGGCGGCCGGCCGCAGCAGCCGCGACAGCGCGGCGCTGGCGACCTCGCCGATGCGCATCAGGAACTCGGTGCCCATCTCGGCCGCGTAGCGCGTGGGGTCGGGCGAGCCCAGCGTCAGCAGGCCGAAGCTGGCGCCGGCCTCGCCGCCGCGCAGCGGGATCAGTGCCACCGACTGCACGGTGCCCGGGTCTTCGACCCACTCCACCGCCTCGAAGCCGGCGTTGGCGCCGCAGTAGGGCAGGCTCAGGCTGTCGGCGAAGCTCTTGACGTCGTCGCTGACCGGCGCTGCAAACGGCCGGTCGGCAAACGACGCGTCGGCGCCCCACAGGCGCAGCGCCGCCTGCGGGATCAGGAACTGGTGCTTGAGCTCGTACACCAGCGTCTGCGGCAGCGCATGCGCCTCGGCGGTGAGGAACAGCGTGCGCGTCCAGCGGTGCAGGCGGTCGGCGATGGCCACGTTCTCCTGGCCGTTGCGGATCATCTCGACGATCTTCATCTCGAGGCCCTTGATGCGCTCGCGCAGCATTTCCATCTGCCGCTCCTGCAGCGAGACGGCGCGCTGCCCGTGCGGGCTGGTCAGCTGCACGCTGCCCAGCAGCTCGGCGTGGCGCTCGAAGAAGCCCGGCGTGTTGGCCAGGTAGTCGGCGATGTCGGCCTCGGTGATGCCCTGGATGCCGCTCACGGGGCGGCCCTCCGCAGGCCGTGCACCGGGCGCCGTGCGGAAGATGCCGCCGGGACAGCTGCGTGGTTCATAGCGTGATCTCTCCTTCGAAGACGGTGGTCGCCGGGCCGGTCATCAGCACGCTGGCGTCGTCGTGCGGCCAGGCGATCTGCAGGTCGCCGCCGCGCGTGTGCACCTCGACCTGCCGGTCCAGCCAGCCCAGCCGGATGCCGGCGACGACCGCCGCGCAGGCACCGGTGCCGCAGGCCAGGGTCTCGCCGGCGCCGCGCTCGTACACGCGCAGGTTGACCTCGGTGCGCGAGACCACCTGCAGGAAGCCGGCGTTCACCTGGCGCGGGAAGCGCACGTGCTGCTCGATCTGCGGGCCCAGCGTGGCCACGGGCGCGGTGCGCACGTCGTCCACGCGCTGCACGGCGTGCGGGTTGCCCATCGACAGCACCGCAACTTCCACGCCCAGGTCGGCCAGCGGCCAGAGCTCGAAGCCGCCGCCCGCCGGCCCGACCAGCCGCGGCTGCAGGCCGCGGGCGTCGAACGGCACGCTGTCGAGGTCGAAGACCGGCCGGTTCATGTCGACCGTGACGCGGCCGTCGGGCTGCAGCGTCAGGGTGAGCAGGTTGTTGACGGTCTCGACGCGGATGGTGCGCTTGTCGGTGAGGCCCTTGTCGTGCACGTAGCGCACGAAGCAGCGCGCGCCGTTGCCGCAATGCTCGACCTCGTCGCCGCTGCTGTTGAAGATGCGGTAGCGGAAGTCGACACCCGGCGTGTCGGTGCGCTCGACGACCAGGATCTGGTCGGCGCCGATGCCGAAGCGGCGGTCGCCCAGGCGCCGCACCTGCACGGCGTCGAGCGCGATCGGTGCACGGGTGCCGTCGAGCACGACGAAGTCGTTGCCCGCGCCGTGCATCTTGGTGAACTTCAGTTGCATGCGGCGGATTATCCGCCCGGGTACAGCGGTGGCGCGCCCGGCGGCCGGGTCTTGAAGCGCTTGTGCACCCACAGGTACTGCGACGGGTTGCGGCGGATCTCGCTCTCGATCCACTGGTTCATGCGCAGCGCGTCGGCTTCGGCGTCGGCGCTGGGCCAGTCGGTCCAGGCGGGCAGGAAGCGCACGCGGTAGCCGCGGCCGCCGGGCAGCATCTCGGCCAGCACCGGCTGCACGCGCATCTGCAGCGACCGCGCCAGCCGGGAGGGCGCCAGCAGCGTGGCCGCGGGCACGCCGAAGAAGGGCACGAAGGCGGCGTCGCGCGCGCCGAAGTCCATGTCGGGCAGGTTGAAGAACGCAGCCTTCTTCTTCTTCACCGCACGCACCAGCGGCAGCGCGCTTTCCTGGCGTGCGAAGACCTCGCCGCCACCGAAGCGCAGGCGGCCGCGGCGCATCGCGGCGTCGAGCACGGGATTGCTCTGCGCCTGGTAGATCGAGGCCACCCACTGCTGCTGGAACAGCTGCGTCGCGGCGCCCGCCACGTCCAGCGCCATGAAGTGCGGCACGAGCCACATCACCGGCTGCGGGCTGGTCTCGGCGAGGTGCACGTCGCCTTCGACGTGGATCAGGCGCTTCAGCCGCGCCGGGCTGGCGTACCAGAGCAGGCCGCGTTCGAGCAGGCTGCGTCCGAGCCAGCCGAACTGCTGGCGCACGATGCGGGCGCGCTCGGCGGCGGGCAGCTCGGGCAGGCACAGTTCGAGGTTGCGCAGCGCCACCGCGCGGCGGCTGCGCCCGAACAGGTGCAGCAGCGCGCCCAGGCCCTGCCCCACGGCCGCCAGCACCGGCAGCGGCAGCCAGTGCAGCAGCCAGACCAGGCCCAGCAAGAGGCGGGCGGCCAGCGTCATGCAGCCTCCACCTGGCGCGGCGCCTTGTAGCGGTGGTAGCCCCACAGGTACTGCGCCGGCCGCAGGCGGATCACCGCCTCCATCGCGCGGTTGATGGCCGCGGCGCTGGCGGCGTCGTCGGCCTGCGCGGGCAGCGGCTCGGACAGCGGCAGCGCGCGCACCACGTAGCCGGCGCCGCGCGGCAGGCGCTCGGTCACCAGCACGGCCACCGCGGCGCCGGTCTGCTGCACCAGGCGCGCGGCCAGCGTCATCGTGTACGCGGGCTGGCCGAAGAACGGGGCCCACACGCCCAGGCCATCGGGCGGCACCTGGTCGGGCAGCAGGCCCACCGTCTCGCCCTTCTTCAGCGCGCGCAGCATCTGGCGCACGCCGGCCAGCGTGGCCGGCGCGGTGGCCAGCGCCGGCCGGGCACGGGCGGTTTCTTCCAGGTCACGCAGCCAGGCCTGGCGCGCGGGGCGGTACAGCACGGTGATGGGCTGGCGTGCGCCGAAGCGTTCGGCGTAGGCCTGGGCCGAGACCTCGAAACTGCCCATGTGCGGGGTCAGCAGCACGAGGCCCTTGCCACGTGCCAGCAGCTCGTCGAGCAGCGCCTCGCCCTCCCAGCGCACCGGGTCGTCGATCGCGCGGTCGCGCGGGCGCAGCCACAGCCGCGGCAGTTCGGCCACCAGCTTGCCGGCTTCGGCCACGGCCGCGCGGCGCTCGGCAGCGCCCAGGCCCGCCAGCGCGGCGTTGGCGTCGAGCCGGCGCCTGTAGCTGGGCGAGAAGGCATAGCCCGCCCAGCCCAGAAGCGCACCCAGAGCGTGCAAAAAGCGCAGGGACCGCCCCGCCAGCCATCGGACCAACAACAACATGCTTCGTATAATTCGCGCGTCGCCGAGTTAACAGGACAACTTGCGGGGCGACCGCGGGGCCGAGCTTACCGAATGGTTTGCAGCTTCCCGCCGGACCGGTGCCACGGTGTGGTGCAGGTTCAACAAAACCGCTAAAGCGTTCGCCGCGGCTCCAGGCAACTGAACAGGCGACGACGCGATCAGTGCAACCAACCGGAGCTTCTTCCCCGTGGCGAACGACTTCCTCTTCACTTCCGAATCCGTCTCCGAAGGTCACCCCGACAAGGTGGCCGACCAGATCTCCGACGCGATCCTCGACGCGATCTTCCAGCAGGACCCGCGCAGCCGCGTCGCCGCCGAGACACTGTGCAACACGGGCCTCGTGGTGCTGGCCGGCGAGATCACGACCAACGCGCACGTCGACTACATCCAGGTCGCGCGCGACACCATCAAGCGCATCGGCTACGACAACACCGAGTACGGCATCGACTACAAGGGCTGCGCGGTGATGGTCTGCTACGACAAGCAGTCCAACGACATCGCCCAGGGCGTGGACCACGCGTCCGACGACCACCTGAACACCGGCGCCGGCGACCAGGGCCTGATGTTCGGCTATGCCTGCGACGAGACGCCCGAGCTGATGCCCGCGCCGATCTACTACGCGCACCGGCTGGTCGAGCGCCAGGCGCAGCTGCGCAAGGACGGGCGCCTGCCCTTCCTGCGCCCCGATGCGAAGAGCCAGGTCACGATGCGCTACGTCGACGGCAAGCCGCACAGCATCGACACCGTGGTGCTGAGCACCCAGCACGCGCCCGAGTACAGCCTGGGCCACAAGATGACCGACGCCTTCTACGAGGCGGTGCGCGAGGAGATCATCAAGCCGGTGCTGCCCAAGGACTGGCTGACCAAGGACACCAAGTACCTGATCAACCCGACCGGCCGCTTCGTCGTCGGCGGCCCGCAGGGCGACTGCGGCCTGACGGGCCGCAAGATCATCGTCGACACCTACGGCGGCGCCTGCCCGCACGGGGGCGGCGCCTTCAGCGGCAAGGACCCGAGCAAGGTGGACCGCTCGGCCGCCTACGCCGCCCGCTACGTGGCCAAGAACGTGGTCGCCGCCGGCCTGGCGCGCCAGTGCCAGGTGCAGGTGGCCTACGCCATCGGCGTTGCCAGGCCGATGAACATCACGGTCTACACCGAAGGCACGGGCGTCATCAGCGACGACAAGCTGTCCGCGCTGGTGGCCGAGCATTTCGACCTGCGTCCCAAGGGCATCATCCAGATGCTGGACCTGCTGCGCCCGATCTACCAGAAGACCGCCGCCTACGGCCACTTCGGCCGCGAGGAGCCGGAATTCACGTGGGAACGCACGGACAAGGCTGCCGCGCTGCGGGCCGCCGCCGGGCTGTGAGCCTGCCCCCGGCGCATGTCGAGCGCGTGCGCCGGGGCCGGGGTGGGGACTGGGTTCTCAGGGATTGCCCGGCACCCACTGCGGCGTGATCGAGAACAAGGCCGGCGAACGCGGGTCGATGTCGATCTTCACCCAGTGCATGCGCGGGCTGCCGATGCCCTGCACACGCTGGAACTTCGGCACCTTCGGCGCCGGCTCGGCGTCGCGCACCAGCGGCTGGTCGACGATCAGTTCGTGGTTGTCGCCGTGCAGCAGCAGCACCGGCCTGGCAAACGCCAGCGACCGCTCCTTCACCCGGGCCAGCACCTCCTCGAAGCCGGTGCGCAGCGGGTCGCCGGCGAGCTTGTCGATGCCCGGGTTGGCCTGCCAGAACAGCACGACGCCGGCGGCCTGGCGGCTGGCGGCTTCCTCGAAGGCGCGGTCGATCCACGCCAGCGTGGCGGCGCGGCGCGCCTCGACCTCGGCGATGCGGTCGGCGCGCGGTGCCGCCGTGCTGTCGCTGGCGTCGTAGCCGGTCCAGGGGGCGAGGTTGTTCGCACTGCCCACCACGTGCAGCGCCGCGAAGACGACGTTGCTGCGCACGAAGAGCTGGTGCTCGACGAAGTCGGCGTAGCCCGGCTGCCTGCTCTGCGTCTCGACACGGATCGGCCGCTGGCCGCCGCTCAGGCCCGGCTTCGGGAAGAACAGCTGGCGCAGGAACGACAGGCGCTCGGTCGGCAGGTAGCTGCCGTTGTTGGGGCGGTGGCAGTCGGTCCAGTCGTTGTCGCCGGGGGTGTAGACCACGGCCGTGCGCACACGCTGGATCTGCGCCTGGCGCTGCTGCAGCAGCGCGTCGTCGCAACGCTCGCCGCCGCCCTTCACGTCGCCCACGTGCAGCACCAGGCGCACGCTGCGGTCGGCGTTGATGTGGTCGACCAGCGCGTCGAACTGCGGCAGCTGCGCGCTGCTGTACGGCAGGTCGCCGACGAGCGCGATCGACAGCGGCAGCGCGGCCGTGCCGACGTCGGGCGGCGTCTGTGCGCAGGCGGCGCTGGCGGCCAGGGCGAACAGCCCGGCCCAGTGGTGCAGGTGCTTCATCGGGTCAAGTCCTCGGGTGGGGGTGGCTGCACGTTAGGGACTGGCGGTGACCGGCGCGTGACGCCGGCCAGCGGCCACGCTAGCCTTGCAGCGATGAACACCGCCGCCACCCGCTGGCAACCGATGCAGTGCCGGCTGTGCAGCACGGTGCTCACCGCGCTGCAGCGGCTGCGCGGCGACATCTGCCAGCGCCTGGACTGCCAGCGCCTGGCCGCCCGCGAACGGGCACGCCAGCGCCGCGACGCCACGCTGGCCGCGCAGCGCGCACGTGCCGCGCAGCGCTGGCAGCAGCCCGCCGTGGCCGACGTGCCGGTGCTGTGGCTGGAGCGACACGCCACCGAGCTGGTGCAGCTGCCCGCCGCGGTGCGCCGCGCGCAGCTGGCGCACCTGGCGCGTCTGGCGGCCGAGGTCGATGCCGATCCGCAACCGCCGCAGGGCGCGCCGGTCCTGTCCGACGGCAGCACGCCGCTGGCCGGCGCCTTGTGCGGGTTCTGCGGCGGCCGCTGCTGCCGCTACGGCGCCGGCACGCACGGCTTCGTCACCGCCGAACTGCTGCGGCGCTGGATGGCGCGCCACCCCGGGCGCAGCGCTGCCGAAGCCGCCGCGGCCTACGCCGAACGCCTGCCGCGCTGGCACGTCGCGCGCAGCTGCTGCCACCACGGCCGCGACGGCTGCACGCTGCCCGAAGCGATGCGCTCGGACATCTGCAACCGCTACGCCTGCGACACGCTGCGCGGCGTGCAGGACCGCAGCGACGCACCCGCGCTGGTGGTGGCGATGCAGCGCGACGTGGCGCTGGGCGAGGTCGCCCTGCTGCAGCCGGGCGGCTTCCGGCGGCTGCCGAAAGTGCGTGCCGCGCGGCGCTGAGTCCTGCCTGCATCGATGCCCACACGCACCCCCACGCTCGACGACCTGCGCCGCCACGCGGTGGCGCGCACCCTGTTCGCGCCAACCTCGCTGCCGCAGGCCATCACCCGGCTGGGCTTCGTGCAGGCCGACCCGATCCGCGCCCCGGCGCGGGCGCAAGACCTGACGCTGCGCCACCGCGTGCGCGGCTACCGCGCCGGCGACCTGGAGCGGCGCTACCCGCGGCTGGCCGTCGAGGAGGACTTCTTCGTCAACTACGGCTTCCTGCCGCGCGCCACGCAGCAGCTGATGCACCCGCGCACGGCACGCACCCCGTGGCCGAAGACACGCTGGGCGCAGGCGCACGCCGTGCTGGAGTTCGTGCGCGCACGCGGCGTGGTGCACCCGCGCGAGGTCGATGCGGCCTTCGACCACGGCACCACGCGCAACTGGTTCGGCGGCAATGGCCGGGCCAGCACGCAGCTGCTCGACGGCATGCATTACCGCGGGCTGCTGCGCGTGGCCGGGCGCGACGGCGGCGTGCGCCTGTACGCCGCGCGCGACACGCACGACGCCACCGACCCCGCCGCGGCGCTCGACGCGCTGGTCGACCTGATCCTGCGCAAGTACGCGCCGCTGCCGCTGCGCAGCTTCTCCGAGCTGGTGTCGCACCTGCGCGCCGCCGCGCCGCAGTGGACCGACCAGCGCGCCGCCGCCCTGGCGCGTGCCAAGGCGCGGCTGCCGCAGGCGGTGGTGGACGGCGTCACCTGGCTCTGGCCTGCAGGCGAGCAGCCATCGTCGTGCCGCCACGCGCCCGACGACGCCGTGCGCCTGCTCGCGCCCTTCGACCCCATCGTCTGGGACCGCCGCCGCTTCGAGCTGCTGTGGGGCTGGGCCTACCGCTTCGAGGCCTACACGCCGGCTCCGAAACGCGTGCGCGGCTACTACGCGCTGCCGCTGCTGTGGGGCACGCAGGTCATCGGCTGGGGCAACCTGACGGTGCAGCAGGGCACGCTGGTGCCCGCGCTCGGCTTCGTGGCCGGCCGGGCGCCACGCAGCGCCGCCTTCCGCACCGCGCTCGACGACGAACTGGGCCGCATGGCCGCCTTCCTGGGCGTCGGCTGAGGCGCTACCGCCAGGCGAACGCCGGCTGGTCGAAGTGCGCCACGCGTGTCGGCCGGCCCAGCAGGCAGAGCTCGCGGAACTGGTAGACGATGGCCGCGGTGGGCGCCGCGATCCACGCGCGGCCCACGGGCATCTTCAGCACCGGGTGCGCACTGTGCGGCGTGGTCTCCAGGATCGGCGCGTCGGCGCGCAGCCACTCGCTGAACGGGATGCGGTGGATGGACGCCACCTCCTCGGGGTTGGCCTGCAGGTCGCTTGCCGCGCCGGCCCACAGCACCACGGGCGTGATGGCATAGCCCGAGCGGGTGACGTAGTCGTCGAGCCGCCCGAGCACGGCCGTGCCGTCCAGGTGCAGGCCGATCTCTTCGTGCAGCTCGCGCAGCGCCGCGGCCTCGGGCGTCTCGCCGGCGTCGATGCGGCCGCCGGGCAGCGCCCACTGGCCGGCGTGCTGGCGCATGCTCTCGGCACGGCGCGTCAGCAGCAGCGCGCCGGCGTCGCTCCACGCCGTGTGCTGCGGCAGGCCGGGCAGGTCGGGGCCGAAGCCGGCGTCGGCCACCACCACGGCCACCGCGGCGCGGCGCTCGGCGCTGGCCGCGGGCTGCACGGCGAAACCCTGCAGCCGCGCGGCGATCTGCGCGCGCAAGTCGGCGTCGTTGCGCAGGGACCGGTCCACGGGCCGCTCAGCGCGCCGCCAGCACGGCCTGCGCGACTTCGGCAAAGCCGGCGCCGCGTTCGCCCTGCGTGATGAAGGCCGGCCAGGTGTGCAGCTGCGGCGCGAAGCGCATCAGGTTGGCCACGCCCACGCTCAGCGGGAAGGCGCCGAACATCGCCTGGTCGTTGGTGGAGTCGCCCACGTACACCCAGCGGTGCTGCTCGGGCGCGAGTGCGCGGCCGAACAGCCGCTGCAGCATCCAGTGCGCCGCGCTCAGCTTGGTGTGGGTGCCGAACCAGCCGTTGACGTGGATCGAGCTCACGGTGGCCGTGAGGCCGTCTTCGCGCAGCAGCGCCACCACCTGCGCGATGGCGGCGTCGTCCAGATGGTTGAACTCGCTGTGGTCGATGGCGATGTCGGTGACGCGGCCGGGGCTGTCGGTGGCGAGCCGCGCACCGGGCACCGCGCGCAGCACGCGCGCCGCGGCCGCCTGCAGGCGCAGCGCGTTCGCCGCGCGCGTGGCGGCGTCCTGCGCGTACTCGATCTGCAGCCCGCCGCGGCCGTCGGGGATCAGCGCCACCGCGCCGTTCTCGGCCACGATGGCCCGCAGCGGCCACTGCAGCGCGAACGGCTCGCTCCAGCCCTGCGGCCGGCCGGTGATGGCGATCACGGGCACGCCAGCGGCGTGCAGCGCGGCCAGGGCCTCGGCCGCAGGAGGGTCGAGCCGGCCGTCGGCGGTGAGCGTGTCGTCGATGTCGGTCATCACGCCCAGCACGCCGGCCAGCGCGGCCGTGTGCAGCGGCTGCGATTGACAGCCGTCAAGGTGCGGGGCGGACGCACTGCCGATCATGGTTGTCATCACACTGTCATCCCTGCACCGCCATGGCCAAGGATTCTGCCGCAAGCCCCCCCACCGCCCGGCCGCTGCCGCCCCGGCGCGCGCGCCGCGTGGTGCGCGGCGACGTCGCGCCGGCACTCGGCGCGGCCGCCCTCGAGACCAGCCAGCTGGCACGCGCCACCGAGCGCACCCAGACGGTGGCGGCGATGGCGCTGGGCGACGTGCTCGCCAGCCACGCGCGCGGCGACGGCGGCCCCGGCGACTGGCTGCGCGAGCTGCAGGCGCTGGTGGGCGGCGCCTCGCCCGACGAGGCCAAGGCGCTGCGGCGGCTGTTGTTCGAGCGCGCGCAGTCTGCCCCGGCGGCCGACGGCATCGACCCCGACCTGGAACTGGTGCCCGGCTGGCGCGACGGCGGCTACCCGTACAGGAACCTGATGTCACGGCGCAACTACGAGCGCCAGAAGTACCGGCTGCAGGTGGAACTGCTGAAGCTGCAGGCCTGGGTGAAGGACACCGGCCAGCGGGTCGTGATCCTGTTCGAGGGCCGCGACGCCGCCGGCAAGGGCGGCGCCATCAAGCGCTTCATGGAACACCTGAATCCGCGCGGCGCGCGGGTGGTGGCGCTGGAGAAGCCCAGCGAGATCGAACGCGGCCAGTGGTACTTCCAGCGCTACATCGAACACCTGCCCACGCGCGGCGAGATCGTGCTCTTCGACCGCAGCTGGTACAACCGCGCCGGCGTCGAACGCGTGATGGGCTTCTGCACCGACGCCGAGTACGACGAGTTCATGCGCCAGGCCCCCGAGTTCGAACGGCACCTGGTGCGCAGCGGGGTGCACCTGTTCAAGTTCTGGTTCTCGGTCAGCCGCGGCGAGCAGCGGCGGCGCTTCAAGGAACGCGAGGCGCACCCGCTGAAGCAGTGGAAGCTGAGCCCGATCGACATGGCCAGCCTCGACAAGTGGGACGACTACACCCGGGCCAAGGAGGCGATGTTCCTGCACACCGACACCTCGGACGCGCCCTGGACCGTGATCAAGTCGGACTGCAAGAAGCGCGCGCGGCTCAACGCGCTGCGCTACCTGCTGCACCGCCTGCCGTACACCAAGCGCGATGGCGCCGCCATCGGCGCCGTGGACAGCCTGATCGTGGGCCGGGCGGCGCTGGCGAGCTTCGGCGCGGACGAGTTCACGACCGGCGGCGCACAGGACCAGGACGCTTGAGGCTAGAATTCGCAGGTTCTTCGAGGAGCGTTGCAACCTCTGCATGAGGCCAGGCTCGGAGATCCCCACTTGCAACCGCGCTCACCTGCACGACCAGCGTCGTGGGTGAGTTTTTGTTGTCTCCCCAACGCCGGTCTTGCGGGTTCCACATCTGTACGGAGCCTGACGATGAACGCTGTTCTCAAACCCCTGCACGACCACGCCGTGGCCGACCTGTCGCTGGCCGACTGGGGCCGCAAGGAAATCAAGATCGCCGAGACCGAGATGCCCGGTCTGATGGCCATCCGCGAAGAGTTCGCGGCCGTCCGCCCGCTGCGCGGCGCGCGCATCACCGGTTCGCTGCACATGACCATCCAGACCGCCGTGCTGGTGGAAACGCTGCAGGCGCTGGGTGCCGACGTGCGCTGGGCCAGCTGCAACATCTTCAGCACGCAGGACCACGCCGCCGCCGCGCTGGCAGCCAAGGGCACGCCGGTGTTCGCCTACAAGGGCGAGACGCTGAAGGACTACTGGGACTACACGCACCGCATCTTCGAGTTCGGCACCAAGGGTGACCAGCACGAAGGCCCCAACATGATCCTGGACGACGGCGGCGACGCGACGCTGCTGATGCACCTGGGCAAGAAGGCCGAGACCGACATCAGCGTGCTCGACAAGCCGGGCAGCGAGGAAGAGACCATCCTCTTCGCCGCCATCAAGGCCAAGCTGGCGGTGGACCCCACCTGGTACAGCCGCAAGGGCGCGCAGATCATCGGCGTGACCGAAGAGACGACCACCGGCGTGCACCGCCTGAACGAGATGAGTGCCAAGGGCACGCTGATGTTCCGCGCCATCAACGTCAACGACAGCGTCACCAAGAGCAAGTTCGACAACCTCTACGGCTGCCGTGAGAGCCTGGTCGACGCCATCAAGCGCGCCACCGACGTGATGATCGCCGGCAAGGTGGCCGTGGTCGCCGGCTACGGCGACGTGGGCAAGGGCTCGGCCCAGGCCCTGCGCGCGCTGAGCGCCCAGGTGTGGGTGACCGAGATCGACCCCATCAACGCGCTGCAGGCCGCGATGGAAGGCTACAAGGTCGTGACCATGGAGTACGCCGCCGACAAGGCCGACATCTTCGTGTCGGCCACCGGCAACCTGAGCGTCATCACGCGCAAGCACATGGAAGCGATGAAGGACCAGGCCATCGTCTGCAACATCGGCCACTTCGACAACGAGATCGACGTGGCGGCGCTGGCCGACTGCACCTGGGACGAGATCAAGCCGCAGGTGGACCACGTGGTCTTCCCCGACGGCAAGAAGATCATCATGCTGGCCAAGGGCCGCCTGGTGAACCTGGGCTGCGGCACCGGCCACCCCAGCTTCGTGATGAGCTCGTCGTTCGCCAACCAGACCATCGCGCAGATCGAGCTGTTCACGCGCCCCGAGGCGTACGAGTCGGGCAAGGTCTACGTGCTGCCCAAGCACCTGGACGAGAAGGTCGCGCGCCTGCACCTGAAGAAGGTCGGCGCCATGCTGACCGAGCTGACCGACGCGCAGGCCGCGTACATCGGCGTCAGCAAGGCCGGTCCGTACAAGGCCGATACCTATCGGTATTGACCCCCCCGGAGCGGCCTGCGGCCGCCTCCCCCCAGGGGGCACCGTCGGCGGACCGGCAGAGCCGGATCCGCGACGGTTGCTTGATGTCGGCCCCGCGCTGTGCGCGTGGGCCGTTTTTCCATCGACGATCCGGAGGCGGCCATGACGGGCAGCGTTCCCATCAGCTTCGAGTTCTTCCCGCCCAACACCCCCGTCGGCAGCGACAAGCTGAAGACGGTGGTGGCCGACCTGGCGGCGGTGCGGCCGGAGTTCTTCAGCGTCACCTACGGTGCCGGCGGCGCCACGCGCGACAAGACG
Source organism: Rubrivivax soli (assembly GCF_049810355.1). Lineage (GTDB taxonomy): Bacteria > Pseudomonadota > Gammaproteobacteria > Burkholderiales > Burkholderiaceae_C > Rubrivivax. The sequence goes on along the minus strand of NZ_CP187368.1, from coordinate 3,986,855 downwards.
CTGGCCACGGTGCAGGACATCGCGGCGCTGGGCTTCGATGCGGCACCGCACCTGAGCTGCGTGGGCAGCACGCGGGACGGCATCCGCGAGATCCTGGCCACCTACCGCGCGCAGGGCATCCGGCGCCTCGTGGCACTGCGCGGCGACCTGCCCAGCGGCACGGCGGTCGCGGGCGAGTTCCGGTATGCGGCCGACCTGATCGACTTCATCCGCGCCGAGCAGGGCAGTGACTGGCACATCGAGGTCGCGGCCTACCCCGAGTACCACCCGCAGCAGCGCTACGCGAAGAAGGACCTGGAACACTTCGCGGCCAAGGTCCGGGCCGGCGCCGACAGCGCGATCACGCAGTTCTTCTTCAACCCCGACGCCTACTTCCACTTCGTCGATGAAGTGCGCAGGCTGGGGGTCACGGCGCCCATCGTGCCGGGCATCATGCCCATCCACAACTACGCGAAGATCGCGCAGTTCGCGGCGCGCGACGGCATCGAGATCCCGCGCTGGGTGGCGCTGAAGATGGAAGGCTTCCTGGACGACGCCGCGAGCGTGCGCGCCTTCGGCCTGGAGGTCGTCACCCGCCTGTGCGAGCGGCTGGTGGCCGGCGGCGCACCGGGCATCCACTTCTACACGCTGAACCAGTCGGCGCTGTCGCTGGAAGTCTGCCGCCGCCTGGGCGCCCTGCCGCAGGTCTGAGCCAGATCAAGACCATGGCGCGCACGTGCCATGGCCGCTGCGCGTTTTGCTGCGGCGCAATACAAGGGTGGCACCCCGCGGGTTCAATGCGACCAGGCCATGTGGCCCATTGCAAAGAACCTGAGGAGTTCCCCCATGAAGAAGACCTGGATCACGCTGGCCCATGCCACTGCAGCCGCTGCTGCCCTGGCCGCCGCCCTCCCCGCCCAGGCACAGGACACCGGTGACTGGATCGTGCGTGCGCACGCGCTGTACCTGGACTCCGCCAACAAGGACAGCACCGGTCTCGGGCTCACGGTCGACAACAAGACCTTTCCCGAGTTCGACATCAGCTACTTCCTGACGTCCAACCTGGCGCTGGAGCTGGTGCTGACCTACCCGCAGAAGCACACGATCTACTCCAACGGCACCGAGATCGGCTCGCTCAAGCACCTGCCGCCGACGCTGTCGTTCCAGTACCACTTCACCGGCCTGCCGGTGCGGCCCTACGTCGGCGTGGGCCTGAACTACACCCGCTTCTCCGATGTCGAGTTCACGCCGGCCGTGCAGGCGACGCTGCGGCCCACCATCAAGAAGAACAGCGTCGGCCTGGCGCTGGGCGCCGGCATCGACGTGCCGGTGGGCGGCGGCTGGCTGTTCAGCGCCAACCTGAAGAAGGTGCAGATCGAGACCGACGTGTCGTCGTTCGGCACGAAGGCCGGCACCTTCAAGGTCGATCCGATGCTCTACAGCGTGGGTTTCGGCAAGCGGTTCTGATCGCCCGCGGCCGGGCGCCGGCCCGGCAGCACCACGGCGGCCGGCGCAGCGGTGCCCGCCGCCGTTGTCGTTGCTGGCGTGGTCTGCAGGCTCAACCCCGCGCCCTGCACGTTGCCCGCGCCCACCGGCGACAGCACGAAGCCGAGGTCGTTGCGGTTGCCCGTCAGCGTGACCGGCGTCACCTGCGCGCCCAGCACCGGATAGGCGCCGCAGGCCTCGCCCCGCGCGCAGATGATGCCGTCGTTGTCGTAGTCGGTGCCGGCGACGACGACGATCTTGCTGGCCGTCACGCCGGCCAGGCTGTAGCGGTAGGTGCCGCCGGTCGGCGCGGCCACGGTCACCTGCTCGATGAAGTCGCCGCTGTCGCCGTCGTAGACCAGCACGTAGACCGGCCCGAGGTCGCCGCCCACGGTGCTGCCGGGCGCGCGCTTCTCGATGCTCAGCGCCACCGTCAGCGTGCGGGCGGTGGTCTGCACCGTGACCGTGGGCGTGACCACGCCTTCGGCCAGCAGGCTGCGGTTGACCGTGATGCGGTAGCTGCCCAGGCCGGTGGCGGTGTCCACGGCCACCGGCGCCACCGTGACGGCGGCGTTGCTGGTGCTCGTGGCCGTGACCCGCTCGGTCGTGGTGTCGGTGGCGCGCACGGTGAAGTCGAGCGCCGTCGCCGCGGCGCCGAAGTCCAGCGCGCTGGGCTGGGCTTCGAGCACGCCGGTGCTGGGCGGCGCGGTGCCGTCGCGCAGCGTCAGCGCGGCCTGCACGGCCTTGCTGGCGTTGATGACGCCCCAGCCGTGGTTGTTGTCGCGGCCGGCGGGACCGACGTCGTCGGTCAGCGCGCCTTGCGCCAGCAGCGTGTCGACCTGCGCCGGCGTGATGGCCGGGTGCACCCAGCGCATCAGGGCCAGCACGCCCGCGGCGTGCGGAGTCGCCATCGAGGTGCCCTGCAACACGCCGAACGTGGGCACGCGGCTGCCGCTGCCGTCGAACGTGGCCAGCGTGCTGTACACGCCGTCGGGCTGGCCGGTGCCGGTGGTGCTGGTGCGCATGTCGCCGCCCGGCGCCGCCATCGCCACGGTGGCGCCGGTGTTGGCGTAGGGCGCGATGCCGCGCTGCGGATCGGTGGCCGTCACTGCGAGCACGCCGGGGCAGTTGGCCGGGTAGCCGACGTCGGTGATCTGCCCTGCCGGCCGGTTCGATTCGTTGCCGGTGGCCGCGACGATCAGGGTGCCGGCCGCGCGCACGCTGGCGAACAGCTGCGCGCTGTCGTTGTCGCAGGCCACGCCCGAGGCCCCCAGGCTGAGGTTGATGACGTCGGCGCGCCGCGCCGGCAGCTGGCCCGACACATTGGCCTGGCGGCTGGCATAGCGGATGGCCTCGGCGATGTCGAAGAAGCTGCCGCTGCCGCCTTCGCCCAGCACGCGCAGGCCCATGATGTGCGCCATCGGCGCGACGCCGGCTGCGCCGCTGCCGTCGAACGTGGAGGCGGCCACCGTGCCGGCCACGTGCGTGCCGTGGAAGGAGGGCTGCGAGTCGGGCACGCGCAGGTCGTCGGGGTTGTTGTCGATGCCGTTGCCGTCGCCGGCCGAGGCCGCGCTGGAGATGAAGTCGAAGCCCGGCACCAGCTGCGGCGCGAGGTCGGGGTGGTCGGTGACGATGCCGGTGTCGATGACGGCGACGATGGGCCGCACGGTCGGCTGCACGGCCAGGCCGGCCAGGCGCTGCATCGCGGCGGGCAGCGCGATCTGCTCGTAGTGCCAGCGTTGCAGCGGGTAGCGCGGGTCGTTCGGCGGGAAGGTGCCGACCAGCGCACTGGCGTGCAGCACGCGGTTGAGCATGACCTGGTCGAAGGCGCCGCTGGCGCGCAGCTGCTTGGCCTGCGCGATGGTGTCGAGCAGGCGGCGCGAGTCGGCACCCACGTGCTGCAGCCGCGCGGCGCGCGAGGCGGCGGCCCCCTGGGTCCGTGCACGCGGCGCGGCGCCGTCGTCCAGTGCCAGCAGCGCCAGCCGACCGGCGGCGACGGCCCCGCGCTGCACGCGCAGCGGGCGTCCGGCCAGCTGCGCGCCGGCACGCACCGCCTTCGCGCTGTCGGCGCGCAGGCCGACCACCAGCTCGCCCGGGCGCACACGCTGCGCCACGGCGGCGCTGGTGGTGGCGTTCAGGCAGCTGCTGGTGGCACCGGCGGCGGTGACCCGCAGGTTGTAGAGCGAGGCACCGTCGAAGGCGTTGACCGCGATCGTGTACGCGCCGGGGCTGCTGATCGTGATGCACTCGCTGGCGCTGGTGCCGATGGACTCGCCCACGATGTTCAGCGCACCGCCGATCTCCTGCAGCACGTAGAGGTCGACGTCGTTGACGTCGGGGTCGGCCGTGAAGTCCAGCTCCAGCGTCTGGCCGGCACCCAGCGTGACGGTGTAGGTGTCGTATTCGTCGCCCAGCGCCGTGCTGGCGCCGGCGGGCCCGGCGCCCGGCAGGTTCACGGTGCCCAGCACCTGGCTCGACGCGGTGATGGGCTGCGACGTGCCGAAGTCGTTGTCGCGGCGCGGTGCCTGGTTGGGGTCGTTGGTGTCGCTGTCGAGCACCAGGTTGGCGGCCACCGACAGCGTGCCGCCGATCGTCACGCCCGCCGGCGGCGGGGGCGGCGGAGGCGGCGGGGGCGTGGCGCCGCCGCCGCCCCCGCCGCAGGCCGTGAGCGTGGCAGTCGCCACTGCCGCGAAGGCCAGGGCCAGCTGCGACCAGCGTTGCTGGGGGGTCGTCGTCGTCATGCGCCGTCTCCTGCGGGTTCGGGGGGTGCAGCTGTCCGGTGCGGGCGCACCCCGATCGGCAGATGCTAACCAGCGCCCCGTGCCGGCCCATCCCAAGGAAGATGGGCGCGTGGCGAACTTCGCACGCTTCAGACCGCGGGGTGCTGCCAGTGCACGCCGTCCTCGGTCAGCACCACGTCCAGCGGCACGTCGTGCGGCTCGGCTTCCAGCCAGGGCACGAAACCGTGCGCGTAGCCCACGCCCACCGTCACCGGGGGCGGGTCCAGCGCGGCCAGGGTGCGGTCGTAGAAGCCCCCGCCGTAGCCCAGGCGCAGGCCGCCGGGCCCGAAGCCGACGCAGGGCACCAGCAGCAGCTGCGGGCGAAAGCGTTCGGTGTCCTTGGGCTTGGGGATGCCGTAGGCGTCCTCTTCCATCGGGCAGCCGGGGTACCAGACATGGAAGTCCAGCTGCTTCGTGTCGCGGTCGATCACCGGCAGGCCGATGCGCCGCTCGGGCCCGCCTTCGCTCCAGCGGTACAGCGCCGGCAGCGCGTCGAACTCGCCCTTGATCGGCCAGTAGGCGCCGATCGTCGTCTCCTGGCGCCCCACCAGCCACACCCGCAGCACTTCCTGCAGGTGCACCGAGCGCTGGTGGCGGTCGACCAGCGACTGCCGCTCGGCCTGCAGCTGCTTGCGCAGCAGCTTCTTGTCGCGCGAGGGCTCCAACGACAGCGTGAAGGGCAAGGTCATGCCGTCATTGTGCAGCCTGGGCCACGCCGCGCGGCACGCGCCGCGGCGGCGCGCGACCGCCTCAGGCCGCGTGCAGCACCGGCGCGGGCCAGCGTGCGCGCCAGGAGCGCGCCGCCGGGGAGCTGGCACGCTGCGGCACCTCCAGCAGCGCCACGCGGGCGGCCGGCCAGCCTTCCAGCACCCACTCGCTGCCGGCGGGCAGCGGGTGGCGCTCGCCGGTCTGCAGCCAGACGTCGCCGCCGGCCAACCCGGCGCCCGAGCGGGTGAGCCACACCCGGCCGGTGGTCACGAGCAGCCAGCGCACGACCGGCGCCGCCGGCAGGCGGGTGGCCGTGCGCGGCTCCAGCGCCCATTCCCAGGGCGCGCTTTGATGCACAGGCGTCATGGTGGTGGTGGACATCGCCGGCCTCGTCTTTCGCAGTGAAGTGCAGCTATTTTCTGCAGCAGGTGGCTTCCGGTCCAATCACGATTGGGTTCTGTATTGATAACATCCGAGCATGAATCGACCTCGCCAGCGACCACTCGCCGTCGGCACCCTGCGCGCCTTCGAGGCCGTGGCGCGGCGGCTCAGCTTCCGCGGCGCGGCCGAGGAACTGCACCTCACCCAGCCGGCGGTCAGCCGCCAGATCCGTGCGCTCGAAGACGAACTCGGCGCACCGCTGTTCCTGCGCGGCACGCGGCACGTGGAACTGACCGGCGCGGGCGAGTCGCTGCTGCGCTCGGTGGCGCCGCTGCTCGACCGGCTCGACGCCACGGTGCGGCAGATCCGCACCGCACGCGGCCGCCAGAGCGTGTCGCTGACGACCTTCGCGTCTTTCGCGTCGCTGTGGCTGCTGCCGCGGCTGCAGGAGTTCCAGCACCTGCACCCGGGCATCGACATCCGGCTGTCGGCCAACGACGTCATCGCCGACCCCGACGATCCCGAGCTCGACCTGGCGCTGCGCTACTGCCACCCCGACGACGCGCCGCCCGGCTCGACCCTGCTGTTCGGCGAAGTGCTGACGCCGGTGGCCAGCCCGTCGCTGCGCGGTCTGCGCCGCCCGGCCGACCTCGCCCAGCACACGCTGCTGGAGGAGGACGCGCCGCTGGCGAGCGTCGAGTACCTGAGCTGGCGCCACTGGCTGCGCCTGAACGCGATGCCGCAGCTGGAGCCGCGCGGCTGGCTGTACCTGAACTTCACCTACCAGCAGATCCAGGCTGCGCTGGCCGGCCAGGGCGTGGCGCTGGCGCGGCTGGCGCTGGTGGGCGAGTCGCTGGCGCGCGGCGAGCTGATCGAGCCCTTCGGACCCGCGGGCCGCATCACCAGCCCCTACGCGTACTGGCTGGTGCGCTGGCCGGCGCGGCGCGAGCGGCCCGAGATCGCCGCCTTCGAGACCTGGGTGCTGGCGCAGGCCGCGGCCACGCGCCAGGCGCTGGCCGACCAGACAGCGGAAATGGCCTTGGGCCTGCGCTAAATTCGTTGCAACGGCCGTCGGCCCGGGACCCTACAGTGACCACCATGCGAACCGCCCTCATCGCCGCCACCGTGCTGGCCGCGCTGCTGCCCGGCGTGGCCCGCGCGCAGACCACCGACGACCTCGTCGTCGAAGCCCGCGAGGCGCTCAACAAGCGCGACCGCGCCCGCCTCGACACGCTGCGCACGGCCGTCAACTTCGCGCGCCACCCGCTCGCGCAGTGGGTCGAGTACTGGGAGCTCGGCAACCGCCTGCAGGAGGCGCGCCCCGAGGAGGTCGAGGCCTTCTACGCGCGCTGGTCGGGCACGTATGTCGAAGACCGGCTGCGCAACGACTGGCTGCTGGAGCTGGGCCGCCGCCGCGACTGGGCCAACTTCGTGCGCGACATGCCGCGCTTCAAGATGAACGACGACCGCGAGGTCACCTGCTACCAGCTGCTGACCCAGCACCAGGCCGGGCAGGACGTGGCAGTCGCGGCGCGCAGCACCTGGGCCGCGCAGCGCGACGCCGACGATGGCTGCACGCTGCTGGCCGCCACGCTGCTGGACAGCGGGCGCTTCAAGGCCGAGGACGTGTGGGCCACCGTGCGCGTGGCGGCCGAGTACGGACGCCCGCGGGCCGCCCGGGCTGCGGCCGGCGTGCTGGGGTCGGCGACCGCGCGCGCGGTCGAGGAGATCTTCGCCGACCCGGCGAAGGCTCTGGCGAAGAAGCCGGCCGACCCCGACCTGGCGCTCGTGGCGCTGTTGCGCCAGGCTGCCGCCGACCCCGCGGCGGCAGCGTCCGCGCTGCCCGACTGGCGCCGCCGCCTGGGCCCCCAGCGCCACGCGCTGGCCTGGGGCGTGACGGCCCGGCAGGCCGCGTTCAGGCTGCTGCCCGAGGCCACCGGCTTCTACCGCAGCGCGTGGCGCGCGCTGCCCGAGGGCGCCACGCCGGCCACGGTGGCCTGGTCCGACGACGTGCTGGCCTGGCAGGTGCGTGCCGCACTGCGGGCCGACGTGCCCGACCGCTGGGCGCTGGTGCAGCAGGCCATCGCCGCGATGAGCCCGGCCGAGCAGCGCAACGACGCCTGGGTCTACTGGCGCGCCCGCGCGCTGCAGGCGCTGGCCGCGCCGGGCACCGAAGGCGACGCCGACCGCGCTGCGGCGAAGGCCCAGCTGGAAGGGCTGGCGCAGCAGATGAGCTTCTACGGCAAGCTCGCCACCGAGGACCTGGGCGGGCGCGTGGTGCTGCCCGCCAGGCCGCTGCCGCTGACCGAGGCCGAGCGCCTGGCCGCGCGCAGCACGCCGGGCTTCGCGCGCGCGCTGCAACTGATCCAGCTTGGACTGCGCAGCGAAGGCGTGCGCGAATGGAACTTCACGCTGCGCGGCCTGGGCGACCGCGAACTGCTGGCCGCGGCGCAACTGGCCTGCGAACGCGAGGTCTGGGACCGCTGCATCAACACCAGCGACCGCACGCGCAGCGAAGTCGACATGGCACAGCGCTTCCCCATGCCCTTCCGCCGCGAGGTGCTGGCCAAGGCCGGCGAGATCGGGCTCGATCCGGCCTACATGTACGGCCTGATCCGCCAGGAGTCGCGCTTCATCATGGACGCGCGTTCGCACGTGGGCGCCTCGGGCCTGATGCAGATCATGCCGGCCACCGCACGCTGGACGGCACGCAAGATCGGCATGGACTACCGCGCCGAGATGATCACCGACCGCGACATCAACCTCGCGCTGGGCGCCAGCTACCTGAAGATCGTGCTCGACGACTTCGGCGGCTCGCAGGCGCTGGCGGCGGCTGCCTACAACGCCGGCCCCAACCGGCCCCGGCGCTGGCGCGAGGGCGGGCTGTTCGAGACCGCGGCCTGGGCGGAGAGCATCCCGTTCAACGAGACCCGCGACTACGTCAAGAAGGTGTTGTCGAACGCCGTCTACTATGGGGCGATGCTGACCGGACAGGTGCCGACGCTGAAGTCGCGCCTGGGCGGGCCCATCGGTCCGCGCGACCCGGCAGCGCCCCTCAGCGACCGCGAGATCCCCTGACCACCATGCCCGACAACATCCTCGTCCTGGGCGGCACCGGCTACGTCGGCCGCGCCGTCTGCGAACGGCTGGCCGAGCGCAGCAGCGCCGGCCGCATCGTCGTGCCCACGCGCCGCCTGGCGCACGGCGACCGCGTGCGCGCCCTGCCCACGGTCGAGCTGGTGCAGGCCGACGTGCACGACCCGGCGCAGCTGGCGAAGCTGCTGGCGCGCGCCGACGCGGTGGTGCACCTGGTGGCCATCCTGCATGGCAGCGCCGCGGCCTTCCAGCAGGTGCACGTGGAGCTGCCGCGCCAGCTGGCGGCGGCCTGCGCCGCGGTGGGCGTGCGGCGGCTGGTGCACGTCAGCGCGCTGGGCGTGGGGCCGGGCGCGCCGTCGCACTACCTGCGCAGCAAGACCGAGGGCGAAGCCGTGCTGCAGGCCGCGGGCCTGGAACTCAGCGTGCTGCGGCCGAGCGTCATCTTCGGCACCGAGGACCGCTTCCTCAACTCCTTCGCGCAGCTGCAGGCGATCGCGCCGGTGATGCCGCTGGCCGGCGGCGGCGCGCGCTTCCAGCCGGTGTGGGTGGAAGACGTCGCCTCGGCCATCGTGCGCTGCCTCGACGACCGCGGCAGCATCGGCCAGACCTACGAGGCCACCGGCCCGCAGGTCTACACGCTGAGCGAACTCGTGCGCCTGGCCGGGCGCTGGGCGGGGCACGAACGACCGCAGATCCCGCTGCCGCTGGCCGTGGGCCGACTGCAGGCGCTGGCGATGGAACTGCTGCCGGGCACGCCGCTGATGTCGCGCGACAACCTCGACTCGATGCAGGTGCCCAACGTCGCCACCGGCACGCTGCCGGGGCTGCAGGCGCTGGGCATCACGCCCACCGCGATGGAGGCGGTGGCGCCGCTGTACCTGGGCCGGCGCTTCGGCCGTGCGCGCATGGAACCCTGGCGCGCCGGGGCGCGGCGCTGACGGCATCGCCGCCCTGCCCTGTCGCGCCGCGCATCGCACCGATCAGCAACTTGCATCCCTCGCGGCGCAGCCCGCCGCTAGCATCGTCGGCCTGACGGGTTCGGCACGGCAAGGAGGCCTGCGATGGCGCTGCAACTGGTGATCGGCAACAAGAACTACTCCTCGTGGTCGATGCGGCCGTGGGTGCTGATGCGCACGCTGCGCATCCCGTTCGAGGAACAGAAGCTGCGCTTCGACTTTGCCGAGGACTCGGACTTCCGCCGCGCCGTCGCGCGCGTCAGCCCCGCCGGCACGGTGCCGGTGCTGGTGCACGACGGTTTCGCGGTCTGGGACACGCTGGCCATCGCCGAGTACCTGCACGAACAGTTCCCCGAGCGCGGCGTGTGGCCGGCCGATGCCCGTGCCCGGGCGCGTGCGCGCAGCCTGTGCGCCGAGATGCACGCCGGCTTCGGGTCGCTGCGCAGCCACTGCCCGATGAACATCGAGGCGGCGCTGCCCGAGGTCGGCGCGCGCATCTGGGCCGAGCAGCCCGCGGTGCGCAGGAACGTGGCCCGCATCGAGGCCATGTGGGCCGAGGCGCTGCGGGACAGCGGCGGGCCGTTCCTGTTCGGCGACTTCGGTGCCGTCGACGCCTACTACGCGCCGGTGGCGATGCGCCTGCGCACCTACGCGCTGCCGGTCTCGGCCGCGACACAGGCCTACGTCGAGCGCCTGACTGCAGCACCCGGCGTGCGCGACTGGATCGCCGACGCGCTGGCCGAGGCCGACTACCTGGACTTCGAAGAACCCTACCGCCCCCACCGATGACGGGCACGTTCTACGTCGTCGGCGGCGCCGTGCGCGACGCCCTGCTGGGCCAGCCCGCCACCGACCGCGACTGGGTCGTCGTCGGCAGCACGCCGCAGGCGCTGCTGGACGCGGGCTACAAGCCGGTCGGCCGCGACTTTCCCGTCTTCCTGCACCCCGAGACCGGCGAGGAGGTGGCGCTGGCGCGCACCGAACGCAAGTCGGCGCCCGGCTACCACGGCTTCAGCTTCCACGCCGCGCCCGACGTGACGCTGGAGCAGGACCTGGCGCGCCGCGACCTGACCATCAACGCGATGGCGCAGGCCGCCGACGGCACGCTGGTCGACCCCTTCGGCGGCCGCCGCGACCTGCAGGCACGCGTGTTCCGCCACGTCGGCCCGGCCTTCGTCGAAGACCCGGTGCGGCTGCTGCGCCTGGCGCGCCTGGCCGCACGCTGGCCCGACTTCACGATCGCGCCGGAGACGGCGGCGCTGCTGGAGCACATGGTGGACGGCGGCGAGGTCGACCACCTGGTGCCCGAACGTGTGTGGCAGGAACTGTCGCGCGGGTTGATGGAGGTGCGACCCAGCCGCATGTTCTACGTGCTGCGCGGCTGCGGCGCGCTGGCGCGGCTGCTGCCCGAGGTGGACCGGCTGTGGGGCGTGCCGCAGCCGCCCGAGCACCACCCCGAGGTCGACACCGGCCTGCACCTGATGCTGGTGCTGGACCAGGCCGCGGCGCTGCAGGCCCCGCTGCCGGTGCGTTACGCCTGCCTGGTGCACGACCTGGGCAAGGGCACGACGCCGCCGGCCGAGTGGCCGCGCCACATCGGCCACGAAGTCCGCAGCGCCCACCTGGCGCGGCGCGTGGGCGAACGCTGGCGCGTGCCCGGCGACTGCCGCGAACTGGCCGACGTGGTGGCGCGCGAGCACGGCAACATCCACCGCAGCGGCACGCTGGGCGCCGCGGCACTGCTGCGGCTGCTGGAGCGCTGCGACGCGCTGCGCCGCCCCGAACGCTTCGAGCAGGTGCTGCTGGCCTGCGCATGCGACGCGCGCGGCCGCACCGGGCTGGAAGACCGCCCCTACCCGCAGCGCGCGCGGCTGGCTGCGGTGCTGCGCGACGCGCTGGCGGTGGACACCGCCGCCGTGGCCGCAGCGGCTGCAGAACGCGCTCAGCGCGGCCCGGACATCGGTGCCGCGGTGCAGGCGGCCCGCACGGCGGCCATCGCGGCCGGCCTGACGGTGGGACTGGCGGAGTTGGGCGACGGCGCCGAGCCCGTCAGATCAGCAGCCCCACCAGCCCCGCCAGCAGGCTGAGCACCAGCGAGCTGGCGATGGGCAGGTAGAACGGCCGCCCGCGCCACTGGAATTCCAGGTCGCCGGGCAGCTTGCCCAGCCCCATCTTGCGCAGCCAGGCGTGCAGCCCGTTGAACAGCACGAAGGCCAGCAGGAAGACGATCAGCCAGCGCATGCGACCGGCCTCACAGCGTGTGGCAGCGGTCGCCGCGGGTGAAGCCCAGCGGGTCGAACGACACGCCCTTGGCGAAGCCGATCACCTTGAACAGCTCGCCCATCTCGTGCTCGGTCAGCAGCTTCTGCGTGTTGGCCGTGGTGCGCACGTCGGCGCCCTGCAGCAGGTCGAGGATGCCGCAGTTCATCAGGAAGTGCGCCTGGCTGGTGTAGCCGATCACCTGCAGGCCGGCGTCCTGGCCGGCGAGCGCGATGCCGGTGAAGTCGACGTGCGCGGTGATGTCCTTGGCGCCGACGTCGACCAGCGGGTCGGCATCGGCGCGGTGGCCCTGGTGGCACATCAGCGTGCCGCCCGTGCGCTGCGGGTGGTGGTACTCGGCCTCGGGGAAGCCGTAGTCGATGAAGAACAGCGCACCGGTGTGCAGGCGGTCGGCCAGCGTGCGCACGAAGGCCTCGGCCTGTGCGTGCAGCTCGGTCACGGTGCCGGGCACGACACCCGTGTCCACCGGCGGGCGCAGCGCGGTGGCGCGGTCGGCCCAGACGAAGCGGTCGTCCGCGACCGCCACGCCGCGTTCCTGCCACGCGCCGCCGTCGAAGTGCAGCAGCTGCACCGGCATCGCGTCCAGCACCTCGTTGCCGACGACCACGCCGCGCATCGCGTCCGGCAGCCGGTCGTGCCACTGCACCCGCGGCACCCACGCCGCCAGCCGCTGCTGCTGGCGCGCGCGCAGGCTGCCCGACACGTCGACCACGTGGTAGCGCACGTCGGCCGGCAGCGCGGCCAGCAGCTGGGCCGCCAGCGCGCCCGAGCCGGCGCCGAACTCGTACACGTCGCGTGCGCCCGCCGCGCCCAGCGCCTGCGCCACCTGGCGCGCCAGCGCGGCGCCGAACAGCGGCGACAGCTCGGGCGCGGTGACGAAGTCGCTGCCCGACTGCGGCAGCGTGCCGAACTGGCGGTCGCCGCCGCTGTAGTAGCCCAGGCCGGGCTCGTAGAGTGCCGCGGCCATGAAGCGGTCGAAGGGCCACCAGCCGCCGTCCGCCGCGATGCGCCGGCGCAGCAGCGTCGATAAACTGTCGGGTTCCGCGTCGGCCATCGCCGGCATTGTAGGAACCATGCCGTCCAACCGCCCCGTCGTTCTCGTCACCGGTGCCGCGCGCCGCATCGGGCGTGCCATCGCGCTCGACCTGGCCACGCACGGCTGGGACCTGGCCGTGCACCACCGCAGCTCGGCCGTCGATGCCGCCGCCACCGCGGAGATGGCCCGCGCTGCCGGCGCGCGCGCCGAGGTGTTGGCCGCCGACCTCGCCGACGAAGCCGCCTGCGCCGCGCTGGTGCCGGCGGTGCTGCGGGCCTTCGGGCGCGTAGACGCGGTGGTCAACAACGCCTCGGTGTTCGAACACGACACCGTCGCCGACTTCAGCTACGCCGCGATGGACCGCGCGTGGCGCGCCAACACCGCGCCGGCCATCGTGCTGGCGCGTGCGCTGCACGCCTGCGTCACGGCGGCCGGGCACCCGGCCGGCCGCGGCTGCGTCGTCAACATCCTCGACCAGAAGCTCTGGAACCCCAACCCCGACCACCTCTCGTACACGCTGAGCAAGGCGGCGCTGGAAGCCGCCAACACGCTGCTGGCGCAGGCACTGGCGCCGGCGCTGCGGGTGTGCGGCGTGGCGCCGGGCGTGACGCTGCATTCGGGCGACATGAACGACGCCGAGTTCGCCGCCTCGCACCGCATGACGCCGCTGCAGCGCTCGTCCACGCCCGACGACGTGGCGCGCAGCGTACGCTTCCTGCTCGACTCCCCTGCCGTGACCGGCACCACCCTGCTCGTCGATGGCGGTCAGCACCTGCAGGCGCAAGCCCGCGACGTGATGTTCCTCGCGCGCGCCAGCCAAGGCTCCTGACATGCACAGCCAGATCACCCACCCCCGCCTGCTCGACTGCCGCCGCCTCTTCCTGCGCGACTACGAGGTCTGGATCAACATCGGCGTGCACGACTTCGAGAAGAAGGGCGAGCAGCGCGTGCTGGTCAACGTCGACCTCTACATCCCGCTGGCGCTGTCCACGCCCACCGCCGACACGCTGGAGGAGGTGGTGGACTACGACTTCATCCGCCGCAGCGTGATGGACCGCGTGAAGCAGGGCCACATCCACCTGCAGGAGACGCTGGTCGACGAATTGCTGCGCACGATGCTCGCCCACCCGCGCGTGCGTGCCGCGCGCGTCAGCACCGAGAAACCCGACGTCTACCCCGACTGCGACGCCGTCGGCGTGGAAGTCTTCGGCATCAAGGACAACGCATGAACGCCATGACCGACGCCGCCGCTGCCGCGCAAGCTGCGGAAGCCGCAGACGCCACAGCAGGCCGCCCCGATTCCCGCAAGGCCGCCTTCGAGGCCAACAAGCTGCGCAAGCGGCTGCACCGGCAGGTGGGCCAGGCGATCACCGACTTCAACATGATCGAGGCCGGCGACAAGGTGATGGTGTGTCTGTCGGGCGGCAAGGACAGCTACGCGATGCTCGACATCCTGCTGGCGCTGCAGGAGCGCGCGCCGATCGATTTCGAGCTGATCGCCGTCAACCTCGACCAGAAGCAGCCGGGCTTCCCCGAACACATCCTGCCGGAGTACCTGAAGAGCCGCGGCGTGCCCTTCCACATCGAGAACCAGGACACCTACAGCATCGTCAAGCGGCTGGTGCCCGAGGGCAAGACCATGTGCAGCCTGTGCAGCCGGCTGCGCCGCGGCATCCTGTACCGCGTGGCGGGCGAGCTGGGCTGCACGAAGATCGCGCTCGGCCACCACCGCGACGACATGGTGGTGACGTTGCTGATGAACATGTTCTTCGGCAGCCGCATGAAGGGCATGCCGCCGAAGCTGGTGTCCGACGACGGCCGGAACGTCGTCATCCGCCCGCTGGCCTACGTGGCCGAGACCGACCTGGAGCAGTGGGCGCTGCACCGGCAGTTCCCCATCATTCCGTGCACGCTGTGCGGCAGCCAGGACAACCTGCAGCGCGTGGTGGTGAAGAAGATGATCCGCGAGTGGGAGAAGCAGTACCCCGGCCGCACCGACAACATGTTCACCGCGATGGGCAACATCGTGCCTTCGCACATGATGGACCGGAAACTCTTCCCGTTCACGACGATCCAAGCCACGGGCGTGGCCGATCCCGGTGGCGACATCGCCTTCGACGACGAACCCTGCGCGCCGCCCGCGGCCACGATCCAGCTGCACCGCAACCCGACCGACGAGGACGCACCATGAAAGCCCTGCTGGCCCTGCTGCTGACCACCACGCTCGTTGCCGGGTGCAGCGGCCTGAACACCATCAGCACCGAGGTCTCCAGCTACGGCGACTGGCCGGCCGAACGCAAGCCCGGCACCTACGCCTTCGACCGCCTGCCGTCGCAGCAGGCGCAGGCGGCCGAGACCGACCGCATCGAGGCCGCCGCGCGCGGTGCGCTGCAGAAGGCCGGCTTCCAGCCCGCGCCCGACGGCCAGGCGCCCGACGTGCTGGTGCAGGTGGGTGCGCGCACCACGCGCACCGAGCGCCAGGTCTGGGCCGACCCGCTGTGGTGGCGCGGCAGCTTCGGCATCTGGCGCCCGGCGCCGTGGCCGGGCACGGCCTGGCAGCTGTCGATGCGCACCGAGCCGCCGCGCTACGAGCGCGAAGCCGCCGTGCTGCTGCGCGACCGCGCCAGCGGCAAGCCGCTGTACGAGGCGCACGCCACGCACGACGGCAGCTCGGCGTCGGACAGCACGCTGCTGCCCGCCCTGTTCCAGGCGGCGCTGACGGACTTCCCGCGCCAGGGCCTGAACCCGCGCACGGTGGTCGTCACGCTGGGTTCCTGAGCCGCCGACGCTGCGCCGGCAGCGACGCTCACTGCGGCGGCGCCGCCAGCGCGCGCAGGTCGTCTTCCCAGGTCTTGAGCTGCGCGCGCGCAGCCTGGCGCTGCGCCGGCGTGGTGGCGTTGTGCAGCTGCGCGCCGAACGCGCAGTTGTAGTCGGCCAGGCGCTGCTGGTAGACGCGGTAGGCCGGGTCCTGCGAGATCTCCGCGCGCTCGGCCAGCGTGCGCAGCGCGGCGATGGTGCGGTCGCGGTCGGCGCGCTCGGCCGTCAGGCGGCGCAGCGTCTGCAGCGTGTCGCGCTGGCGGCGCTCGCGTTCGGCGATCCAGGCCTGCGGATCGAACGGCGAGGCCGCGACGCCGGCCGCGATGACGCGCTTCTGCGCGTCGCCCAGGCGCCCGTACAGCATCTCGGCGCGCTCCACCGTGCGCTCGACCGAGCGGGCCAGCCGCTCGGCGGGGTCGGGCTGCAGGAAGTCGTCGCGCATGTCGGCATTCTTCTTCTCGAACTGGCGCTCGAGATGGCGCCACTGCGGCTCGCCGAGTCCGCCCACCAGGTCGGCGGCCAGCAGCACGCCGCGGTCGACGATGGGGTCCAGGCGCTCGCGGAACTGCCGCTGCCAGCGGCACACCTGGGCCGGTGTCGTCGGCTCCAGCACCTCGGCATGCGCCGCGGCCAGCAGCGCCGCCAGCTGCGGCAGGTCGGCGCTGCGCGTGCGGTCGAAGAGCTGGTCGATCGCGGCCTTGGCACGCGGGGCCTGGTCGCCGGGGAAGTCGATGTAGCCGTCCAGCCACCACCAGGCCGCCAGGGGGCCGTTGTTGTAGGCCAGGCGCAGCGCACTGCAGCCCGACAGCAGCGCCAGCAGGGCACCGATAATCAGCGTTTTGACCAGGGACGTTGGCATGGCACTGAACGTGGTGGTGATGGCGGCCGGCAAGGGCACGCGCATGAAGTCGGCGCTGCCGAAGGTGCTGCACCGTGTGGGCGCGCGCAGCCTATTGCAGCATGTTCTGGATGCCACCGCCGGTCTGGGGCCCACGCACACGGTGGTGATCACCGGTCACGGCGCCGAGGCCGTGGAAGCCGCGGTCGCTGCCGGCGGCCTGGCCGACGCGCAGTGCGTGCGCCAGACGCCGCAGCTCGGCACCGGCCACGCGGTGCAGCAGGCGGTGCCGGCGCTGCAGCCGCAGCACGCCACCACGCTGATCCTGAACGGCGACGTGCCGCTGATCCGCAGCGCCACCGGCGCGGCGCTGGCCGCGGCCTGCGGCGGCGAGCGGCTGGCGCTGTTGACCATCGAGCTCGCCGACGCCACCGGCTACGGCCGCATCGTGCGTGCCGCCGACGGCAGCGTGCAGGGCATCGTCGAGCACAAGGACGCCACGCCGGCGCAGCGCGCGATCCGCGAGGTCTACACCGGCATGATGGCGGCGCCCACCGCGCTGCTGGTGCGCTGGGTCATGGCGCTCAGGAACGACAACGCGCAACGCGAGTACTACCTGACCGACATCGTCGCGATGGCGGTGGCCGAAGGCGTGCCGGTGGTGGCCACGGCCGCGGCCAGCGAGACCGAGGTGCTGGGCGTCAACAGCCCGCTGCAGCTGGCCGACCTGGAACGACGCTACCAGCGCCAGTGTGCCGACACGCTGCTGGAAGCCGGCGTGCGCCTGGCCGATCCGGCGCGGTTCGACCAGCGTGGCACGCTCGCGTGCGGCAGCGATGTCGAGATCGACGTCGGCTGCATCTTCGAAGGCCGGGTCGTTCTGGGCAACAACGTGCAGATCGGCGCGCACTGCGTCATCCGTGACGCCGAGATCGCCGACGGCGCCGTGATCCACCCCTACACGCACATCGACGGCGCGCGCGTCGGCGCCGGCGCGCTGGTGGGCCCGTACGCGCGGCTGCGCCCCGGCGCCGTGCTCGGGCGCGAGGTGCACATCGGCAATTTCGTCGAGGTCAAGAACTCCACGCTCGCCGCCGGTGCCAAGGCCAACCACCTCGCCTACCTGGGCGACGCCACGGTGGGCGAGCGCGTGAACTACGGCGCGGGCAGCATCACCGCCAACTACGACGGCGCGAACAAGCACCGCACCGTGATCGGCAACGACGTGCACGTGGGCTCGAACTGCGTGCTGGTGGCTCCGGTCACGCTGGGTGACGGCGCCACCATCGGCGGCGGCTCCACGGTGTCGAAGGACGCGCCGGCCGGCACGCTGACGGTGGCCCGCGCGAAGCAGGTGTCGCTGCCCGGCTGGCAGCGTCCGCGCAAGCAGCCCAAGAACGCGGGCTGACCCGGTTGGCAGGGCCCGCCTGCAGGTCTAGAGTCCGCAGCGTGTGCACTGATTGAAAGGTCTGCCGATGCGCCAGATGGCCTCCGGCAGCGACACCACGCTCCATCGCCTGGTGGTCGAACATTCCCCCGACGCGCTGGTGCTGTGCGGGACCGACGGCAACGTGCTGTTCTGGAGCCCCGGTGCGTGCGCCACCTTCGGCCACGCCGAGGAAGAAGCGCTGGGCCGCAGCTTTGCCGAACTGGTGGTGCCCCCCGACCGCGCCGCCGAAGAGCAGGCGCTGCGCGAGGCCGCACTGGCCGGCGACGTGATGACGCGCTCCACGCTGCGCCGCCACCGCGACGGCAGCCTGCTCTACGTCGACAGCACGATGCGCGCGGTGCGCCACGACGACGGCAGCCTGCAGGGCTTCCTGGTGAGCACGCGCGATGTCACGGCGCTGACGGTCGAACGCGACGCGCGCCTGCTCGAGGAGCGCTACCGCGACCTGCTCGAGTGGGTGCCCGATGCCATCGTCATCGCCAACGAGATCGGCCGCATCGTGCTCTTCAACAGCCAGTCCGAAGCCATGTTCGGCTGGGCGCGCGCCGAGATGATCGGCCAGCCCATCGAGAGCCTGCTGCCGCGCCGCCACGGGCCGGTGCACGTGGGCCACCGGCTGCGCTACCAGCGCAAGCCCCAGGTGCGGCGCATGGGCGCGGGGCTGCAGCTGTACGCGTTGCGCAAGGACGGCAGCGAGTTCCCGGTGGAGATCAGCCTCAGCCCGCTGGGTGCCAGCGACGGCCGCTTCGTGATGAGCGCCATCCGCGACATCAGCCAGCAGAAGGCGGCGGAGAAGGAGCTGCAGGAGAAGAACGCCGCGCTGCAGGTGGCACACCAGGCCAAGGACCGCTTCCTGGCCACGATGAGCCACGAGCTGCGCACGCCGCTGAACGCCATCCTCGGCTTCTCGGGCATCCTGCTGATGAAGCTGCCCGGCCCGCTGAACGCCGAGCAGGAGCGGCAGCTCGGCATCGTCAAGCACAGCGGCGAGCACCTGCTCTCGCTGATCAACGACCTGCTCGATCTGGCGAAGATCCAGTCGGGCACGATGCAGCTGACGCCCGAGTCCGTCGACGTCGGCCGCCTGCTCGGCGAGGTGCACGCGTCGCTGCAGCCGCTGGCCGATCGCAAGGGCCTGGCGCTGACGCTGCAGCTGCCGCCCGCGCCGGTGCAGTGCCGGCTCGACCGGCGCGCGCTGAACCAGGTGCTGCTGAACCTGGCCAACAACGCCATCAAGTTCACGGCCTCGGGCAGCGTGCTGCTGGAACTGGACGACACGGCGCCGGGGCTGCGCATCCACGTCGCCGACACCGGCGTCGGCATCGCGCCCGAAGACCAGCAGCGCCTGTTCCGCTCGTTCACCCAGGTCGGCGATCCGAGCCGCAGGCCCGAAGGCACGGGCCTGGGCCTGCACCTGAGCGCCAGCCTGGCCGAGCTGATGGGCGGGCGCATCACGCTGCAGAGCGTGCTGGGCGTCGGCAGCCGCTTCACGCTGCATCTGCAGGACGGCTGAACCACCATGGCGCGCGTGCTCGTCATCGAGGACAACGACATCAACCTGGCGCTGATGCAGTACCTGCTGGGTGCCTTCGGCCACACCGTGCTGGTGGCACGCGACGGCGAGGAAGGCCTGCGCATGCTGCACGCGGGCACGGCCGACGACAGGCCGGACATCGTGGTCTGCGACATCGAGATGCCGCGCATGGACGGCGTGGCCTTCGCCGGTGCCGTGCGGTCGGACCCGGCCCTGGCGCAGCTGCCGCTGCTGGCCGTGACCAGCAGCGCGATGGTCGGCGACCGCGACCGCTTCATGCAGGCCGGATTCGACGACTACGCCGCCAAGCCCATCGACACCGAGCGCTTCGTCGGCTGGATGGAGAGCCACCTGCGTCCCGGCAGCGCGGACCTGCCGCCGCCGGCGGTGCACGACAGCCTGCCGGCGCCGGCGCTGCCCGCCTGCACCGGGCCGCACGTGCTGGTGCTCGACGACGAGCCGGTGAACCTGTCGCTCAAGCGCAGCGCGCTGGAGCCCCTGGGCTACCGCGTCAGCACCGCCACGCTGGCCGACGAGGCACTGGCGCTGGCGCTGCAGGACCCGCCGCAACTCATCATCACGGACGTCGGCATGCCGCAGGCCGACGGCTTCGACTTCATCTGCCGCGTGCTGCGCCAACCCGTGCTGCAGCAGGTGCCCTTTCTCTTCATCACCGCCACCCACTGGGACACGGTCGCGCGCGAGAAGGCGCTGGCGCTGGGCGCACGGCGCTTCCTGCGGCGGCCGCTGCCCACCGAGCAGCTGCTGGCCGAGGTGGCGGCGGCGCTGGCGCCGCCCGGCGCCTGAACCGGCGCGCTGCGCCTCAGCCGCGCGCGCGCAGCCAGGCTTCCAGTTCGTCGGCCGGCATCGGCCGCGCCACGAAGTAGCCCTGCAGCTCCTCGCAGCCCTGCGCCCGCAACCAGTCGCGCTGCGCCTCGGTCTCCACGCCTTCGGCGACGGTGCGCAGGCCCAGGCTGTGCGCCATCTGGATGATCGCGCGCGCGATCGCCGTGGAACCGTGGTCGTGCGGCAGGTCGTGCACGAAGCTGCGGTCGATCTTCAGCCGGTCGACCGCCAGGTCCTTCAGCCGGCCGAGCGAGGTGTAGCCGGTGCCGAAGTCGTCCACCGACACATGCACGCCCAGCGCACGCAGCCGCTGCAACGCCTGCCGCACCACGGCCAGGTCGTCCATCAGCATGCGCTCGGTCAGCTCCAGCTCCAGGGCCTCGCCCGGCAGGCCCGCTTCGGACAGGCGCCGCGCGACGAGATCGACGAAGCCGTCGGCTTCGAACTGCAGGCCCGAGAGGTTCACCGCCACCGGCACCCGGGCCAGCCCGGCATCGCGCCACGCACCGGCCTGGCGCAGCGCCTCGCGCAGCACCCAGTCGCCGATGGGCAGCATCAGCCGGCGCGTCTCGGCCACCGGGATGAAGGCGTCGGGTTCCAGCAGACCGAGGTCGGGGTGGGCCCAGCGGATCAGCGCCTCGAAGCCGACGAGACTGCCGTCCTGCGCCGACAGCTGCGGCTGGTAGTGCAGCACGAAGGCCTGGTCGCGGATGGCCTGCGTGAGCTGGCTCTCCAGCGCCAGTTCGGTGTAGGCCGCCTCGGCCATGGCCGGCTCGAAGAAGGCGCAGGCGGCGCGGCCGCGGGCCTTGGCGTGGTACATCGCGGTGTCGGCGTGCTTGATCAGCTCGTCGGGCGTGTCGCCGTCGCGCGGGAACACCGCCACGCCGATGGACGGCGTGACCGAGATCGACTCGCCCTCCACCTCGACCGGCGCGCCCACGGCGGCCAGCAGCTTGTGCGCCACCTCCTGCACCGCGGCCATCGGCATGCCGCCGGTCAGCAGCACCAGGAACTCGTCGCCGCCGAAGCGCGACACCAGGTCGCCCGAGCGCAGCGTGCCGGTGATGCGCTGCGCCACCGTCTGCAGCAATGCGTCGCCCACCAGGTGGCCGAGCGAGTCGTTGACGCGCTTGAAGTGGTCGAGGTCGATGAACAGCAGCGCCAGCCGCGCGCCGGCCGCACGCGCGGCCGGCAGCTGCACCTCCATGTGCTCGATGAAGGCGGTGCGGTTGGGCAGGCCGGTCAGCGCGTCGTGGTGCGCCAGGTAGTGGATGCGCGCCCGCGCCGCGATGTGGTCGCGCAGGTCGCGCACGATGGTCATGCGCAGCCGCTCGCCCTGGTGCTGCATCGTGCGCACGATGAACTCCACCGGCAGCCGCGTGCCGTCGCGGTGCAGCACCGCGGTCTCGTAGCTGGTCTCGGCGCCCGAGGTCATCACCGCCGCGACGCGTTCGCGCTGGTCGGGCGCCACGAAGTCGAGCGCCGGCTGGCCGCGCATCGCCTCGAGCGTGTGCCCCACCAGCGCCAGCAGCGGCGGGTTGGCATCGGTGATGAGGCCGTCCTTGTGGAAGACGATGCCCTCGGCGCTGGCGTGCATGAACTTGGCCAGCCGCTCTTCGCTGTCGCGCAGTGCCGCCTCGGCGCGGCGGTGGCGCGTGATGTCGGAGATCAGCACGAAGGCGCCCACCGGTTCGTGGCCCTCGTCCAGGTGCGGCAGCAGGTGGACCTCGATGTGGCGCGTGCCGCCGTCGGGATCGGGCAGCTGGCGCTCGTACGAGGCGCCGCGGCGCTGCTGCAGCACGGCGTCGACCTGCGGCTGGATCAGCTGCGCCGCCGACTCGCCGATGATCTGCGCGAAGGTCAGGCCCAGAATGCTCTGCTCGTCGCGGCCGAACATGGCTGCGTAGCCCAGGTTGGCGAAGCGGCAGGTGTAGCCCTGGCGCTCGTAGTAGGCGATGGCCACCGGCACGTTGTTGGCCAGCAGCCGGAACTGCGCCACCTCGGCCCGCAATGCAACGATCTCTTCGGCCGGGTGGTGGATGTTCATGGGTTACTGCGTTGGTTCGACATCGGCCACGCTGGCCGCCAGGCACAGATCGTCCCAGGCCCGGGCCTTGTCCGGCAGGCTGCGCAGCAGGTAGGCCGGATGGTAGGTGACGACCAGCGGCACCCCCTGGTAGCGGTGCACGCGCCCGCGCAGCTTGCCGATGGGTTCGCTGCTGCGCAAGAGCGCTTGCACGGCGAAACGTCCCATCGCCAGGATCACGCGCGGCCGCACCAGTTCGATCTGGCGCACCAGGAAGGGCTCGCAGCGCGCCAGCTCGTCGGGCGCCGGGTTGCGGTTGCGCGGCGGCCGGCACTTCAGCGTGTTGGCGATGTACACGCGCTGCGCCGGGTCGCCGTCTTCCGCGCGGCTGAGCTGCAGCGCGCGCAGCATCGCGTCGAGCAGCTGGCCCGAGGCGCCGACGAAAGGCTCGCCCTGCAGGTCTTCCTGTTCGCCGGGGGCCTCGCCGACGACCATCCAGCGCGCCTGGGCGTGGCCGACGCCGAACACCGTCTGCGTGCGCGTCTCGCACAGGCCGCAGGCCCGGCAGCCGGCGACCGCCTCGCGCAGCGCCGGCCAGTCGAGCCGGGCGACGGCCGACGCCGGCACCGGCACAGGCGCGGCTGCCGGCGCAGGTGCGCGCACGGCCGGTGCGGGTGCGGGCGTGGGAACGGGCGGGGGTGCGGGCTCGGCGGCCGCCGGCGGCTGCCACAGGCGCACGCCCATGGCGCGCAGCAGCGTGGCCTGGCGTTCAGTCCACGGCATGGTCGGCGGGCGGCAGCAGCTGCAGGCGCATCACGATGGCGTCTTCGCGGGTGGCGTGCGGGGCCGGATAGTAGCCGCGGCGCCGGCCGACCTCGGCGAAGCCCAGCCGGGCGTACAGCGCACGCGCGCGCTGGTTGCTCTCGCGCACCTCCAGCCACAGCGTGGCCAGGCCCAGCTGCCGGCCGCGCGCCTGCACCGCCTGCAGCAGGCTGGTGCCGAGACCGCGACCCTGCCACGACGTGGCCACGGTGACGTTCAGCAGGTGCAGCTCGTCGACGCCGGTCATCGCGACGAAGTAGCCGACGATGCCGTCCTCGGCGTCGACCAGCACCTGCGCCTCGTAGCCGGCGGCCAGCGAGTCGATGAAGTTGCCGCGGCTCCAGGGGAAGCTGTAGGCGCCGGTCTCCACCGCCATCACGGCGTCGACGTCGCGCGCGTGCATCGGGCGCAGCACGGGCGCCGGGGCCAGTTGCGCGCTCATGGAGCCGGCGCCTTGGCGGCACGCGCAGCCTCGCGCTCGGCCGTGGTCTGCGCGATCTTGTCGCGCAGGTACAGCGGCAGGGCCTGCTCGGCCGGGATGCCGGCCCCGGCGGCATGGGCCTGCAGCGCCAGCCGCAGCAGCGCCGCAGCGCGCGCGTGCTCGTGCGCGCACACCGGCTGGCCGGCCGGCAGGCCCAGGCGGTCGCCGAAGGCGGCCAGCGCCGAGCCCGCCACCCGCGCCGGCGCGGCGCCGTCCCACAGCGCCGCGGTGGCCGGCAGCGTGTACAGCGCCGGTGCCAACAGGACCTGCCAGCGGCTGCCTTCCCAGCGGTAGCGGCCGCCGTACACCTCGTCCATGCGCGCGTCCATCACCACCACCACGTCGTCGTCGCCGGGGTGCTGGGCACGGGCGTCCTCGGCCACCAGCAGCAGGCTGTCCAGCGGCAGCAGCGGGCGGTCGAGGCCGAAGCCCAGGCCCTGCGCCACGGCGCAGCTGGTGCGCAACCCGGTGAAGGCGCCCGGCCCCTGGCCGAAGGCGATGGCGTCCAGGTCCTGCAGCCGCAGCCCGGCCTCGGCCAGCAGCCGGTGCACGGCGGGCAGCAGCGCGGCCGACGCCTGCGCGCCGCCGGGCAGCAGGCGTGTGCGCTCGCCCGCCGGGCCGGCCACGGCGATGGCCAGATGCTCGGTGGAGGTGTCGAAGGCCAGCAGCCGCGCCGTCACGCCGCGCGCTCCTGCACCGGCCCGGGCCGCGCGGGCGCCGCTCCGGCGTGGCGCAGGCCGAGCAGCAGCCCGCAGGTGACGCACAGCAGCCCGCCGAGCGCCGCCGCACCCAGCGGCTCGCCCAGCAGCGGCACCGCCGCCAGCGCGGCCAGGCCGGGCACCAGCGCCGTCATCATCGTCGTGCGCACGGGGCCGAAGGTGGTGACCACCTGGGTGAAGGCCAGGCCGGCGATCAGCATCGAGAAGCCGCCCTGGAACACGGCCTGGAAGGCGATCTCGCGCCACGGCGCGGCGCCCAGCTGCGTCGGCACCCAGCCGGCGGCCACGCCCAGCGCGAACAGCGGCACGTAGCTCACGAGGCAGCCCACCGCGATGGCCAGCGTGGCGTCCACCGCGCCGACGCGCCAGCGCCGGCACAGCACGCCGTACAGCGCCCAGCAGGCGCTGCCGCCCAGGAACAGCAGGTCGCCCTTCCAGACCTCGCCGCCGTCGAACGCGCGCAGCAGGCTGCTGCCGCCCACCAGCAGGTCGCCGGCGACGATGAGCGCCAGGCCGGCCGCGCGCGGCGCGGTGAGGCGGTCGCCCAGCAGCAGCACCGCGAACACCGCGGTCCACAGCGGCAGCGAACCCGGCAGCAGCACCGCGGCGTGGGCCGCCGGCGCGTAGAAGAAACCGGTGTAGGCGAAGGCGCAGTAGCCCACGCCCGCGGCCAGCGCCAGCACGCCGCCGCGCCGCCACGCCTGCGCGCCGCCGAGCCCGGCGCGCAGGGCCGGCCAGCGCCACAGCGCGATCGGCAGGGCGATGGCGCCCGAGAACACGAAGCGCAGGAAGGCGATGTCGAAGGGTGTCAGCGTGTGGCGGGCGCTGGAGCGCGCCACGAGGATGAACGACGTCCAGATCGCCAGCACCGCCAGTGCGCACGCACCACCGATCCACAGGGCGCGCCGCGCGGGCGGCCAGGAAGGCTGGGCAGGCATGGCGGCGAGTTTAGCCGTGCGATCATGGCCGCATGCGCCGCCTCCGCGATGTCCTGCCCGCCTGCACCTTCGCGCTCTGCGCCGGCCTCGCCCACGTCGCCAGCCTGGCCGCCGACCTGCCGCCGCAGGTGGAACAGGCACTGCAGCGCGCGCGCGTGCCGGCCGACGCGCTGGCGGTGGTGGTGCGCGAGGTCGGCACCGACCGCCACGTGCTGTCGGCCGGCGCGCAGCGCGCCGTCAACCCCGCCTCGCTGACCAAGCTGCTGACGACGCTGGCCGCGCTCGACCGCCTGGGCCCGGCCTGGACCTGGACCACGCCGGTGTGGCTGCACGGCCGCGTGCAGGACGGCGTGCTCGACGGCCACCTGGTGCTGCAGGGCACCGGCGACCCGAAGCTGGTGGTCGAACGCCTGTGGCTGCTGCTGCGCCGCGTGCAGCAGCTGGGCGTGCACACGATCCGCGGCGACATCGTGCTGGACAACAGCGCCTTTGCCGTGCCCGAAGGCAGCGCCGCCGACTTCGACGGCGAGCCCACGCGGCCCTACAACGTGCAGCCGGCCGCGCTGCTGCTGAACTACAAGACCGTGCGCTACGACTTCGTGCCCGACACCGCCGCCGGCGTCGCGCGCGTGCTCGTGGAGCCGGCGCTGGCCGGCGTGGCCGTCGACCGCACGGTGCCGCTGGTCCCGGGACCCTGCGGCGACTGGCGCGGCGCACTCAAGCCCGAGTTCGGCGCCGAGCGCGTGCGCTTCGCCGGAGCCTATGGCACGGCCTGCGGCGAGCTGTCGTGGCTGGTCGCCGACCCGCAGCCGGCCAGCTACAACGGCCGGCTGCTGCGTGCGCTGTGGGCCGAGATGGGCGGGCAGCTCGGCGGCACGGTGCGTGAGGGCGCCGCGCCTGTGGGCGTGCCGCCGAGCATCGAACTGCGTTCGCCGCCGCTGGGCGATCTGGTGCGCGACATCAACAAGTTCAGCAACAACGTGATGGCGCAGCAGCTGTTCTACACGCTGGACCTGCAGCGCCACCCCGGCCAGCCCGCCACCGCCGCCGGTGCGCGCGAGGCGCTGCGGCAGTGGCTGTCCGACAAGCTGGGCGAGCTGCCGCCGGACCTGGTGCTGGACAACGGCTCGGGCCTGTCGCGCGACACCCGGCTGACGGCGCAGCTGCTGGCGCGGCTGCTGGTGCGCGCCTACGACAGCCCGGTGATGCCCGAACTGGTGGCCTCGCTGCCGGTGCTGGGCCTGGACGGCACGCTGCGCCGCGCCCGCGCCACGCCCGGCCGTGCGCACCTGAAGACCGGCTCGCTGCGCGACGTCTCGGCCCTGGCCGGCTACGTGCTGGCCGACAGCGGCCGCCGCTACGTGCTGGTGGCCGTGGTGCAGCACGCCAACGCGCAGGGCGCACGGCCGGCGCTGGACGCGCTGGTGCAGTGGGTGATGCAGGACGCGCCGCCGCTGTAACCGCCGCGGCCTAGACTGCGGGCTTCACACCGGACCCTGCCATGACCTTGCCCGATGCGATCGGCTACCTCGCCGCCGCCCTGACCACCGCGTCCTTCGTGCCGCAGGCGCTGCTGACGCTGCGCACGCGCAACGTCAGCGGCATCTCGCTGGGCATGTACAGCGCCTTCACCGCCGGGGTGGCGCTGTGGCTGGTCTACGGCATCAGCCTGGGTGAGCTGCCGATCATCGTCGCCAACGCGCTGACGCTGGCGCTGGCCGCGACCATCCTGACGATGAAGATCCTCGTCGAACGCGAGCAGCGCCGCGGGGGTGATGCCCGCGGCTGAGCCGGCTCAGAAGCGGTAGCCCACGGCCACGCAGTACGACCACGGGTCCAGCGTCGCGTCGAGCGTCTGGCCGGTGGACAGCGTGGTGCGCGTCTTCAGCTTGGTCTTCAGCACGGTGGCGTCCAGCGCCCAACGCGGCGCCAGCTGCCAGGTGGCGCCGATCTGCGCCGTCAGCGCCAGCTTCGACTCGACCTCCAGCGTCGTCGGGTTGGCCGGCGTGCCGCCGGTCAACGCGGTCAGCGCCGCGGTGCTGCGGGCCTTGTAGAACTTGGCGTAGGTCGGGCCGATGCCCACGTAAGGCCGCAGCGGCGCGCTGGCGCCGAAGAACCGGTACTGCGCCAGCAGCGTGATCGGCAGCGCCTTCACCTCGCCGATCTTGCCGACGCCGGCGATGGCGCCGTCGCCGACGATCTCGTGCGTGAAGCCGGCCGCCAGCGGCAGGTCGAGCGTGAAGTGGTCGTTGATCGCCCAGCTCAGGCCGCCGGTGATCTGCGTGTCCGAGCGGATGTCGGCCTTGGTGCCGGCAAACGCCGGTGCGCTGAGGTCGCCGCTGGTGACGTCGGGCGCGATGCGCGTGACGCCCAGGCGCACGCCCAGCTTGCCGGCGATCATGTCCGACAGCCCCTGGGCCTGGACGGGTGCGGCCGCCAGCAACGTGCCGGCGACGGCGATGGCAGCCGCCGAGCGCGCCGCGTTGAGAACCTGTGCCATGTGATGTGTCTCCTCGGGTCCGGTGCTCAGATCCAGCCGGCCTGGGCCAGGCGGCGTGCGATCAGCTGCGACAGCAGCTGGTGCCCGTAGGGCGTGGGGTGGAACCCGTCGGAGAAGGCCCAGGTCTTGTACCAGTTGGCGCCTCCGGTGGCGCCCGTGGGCGGCGCGGCGGCGAGCGCGGCGTCGGTGCAGGTGGGGAAGCTGTAGACCGGCAGGCCGTCGCTGCCCACGCCCACCGCCGGGCAGGCGGTGTCGCGCACGTTGGTCAGGCCGAACTGCGCCGGGTTCGCGACCTGGTCGTTGAACGCGGTGTAGAAGTCGACGATCGCGATCTTCGGATTGCCCGCGGCGCGCGTGGCCAGCTGGGTGTTGAAGGCCACCACCCAGCTCTTGAACAGCCCCTCGCTCTGCGCACGCGCGGTGGCGCCGGCCGTGCCGCCGCCGCTGGCCGCGGCGATGCCGTCCAGCACCATCTGGAAGCGCGGCGTGTTCGTGATGCCGGGCATGTTCAGCACCGCGATGCGCTGCGCACCCTTGTCCAGGCCGCCGGCCTGCAGCACGGTGTAGAAGCTGTCGGCCAGCGCCGTCATGTAGGTGCCGCCCGCGGCGGCCAGGCCGGCGGCGCCGCCGGCCGCCGCGGCCTGCACTTGCTGCGGCGTGAGCAGCGAGCCCAGCAGCGCCAGGTACGACGCACCGCCGTCGCTGGCCGCGGCCAGGTAGGCGCCGACCAGGGCCGAGGCGTCGTTGCCGCCGCCGTCCACCAGCAGCAGGTCGTTGGCGCCGAAGTTGCCGGCCGCGGTCGCGGCGGCGAACTGCACGCCCACGGCGCGCGGGTCGCCCGCCGTCAGGCCGCCGCTGGCGGGGTTGATGACCGCGCCGCCGATGGCGTAGTTCGTGCAGCCGGCGGTCGGGTTCGGCACGAAGGTGGTGCCGGTGAAGCTGAAGAAGTTGCAGCCCTTGCCCAGGCCGAAGGTCTGCGACACGCGCTCGGGGTAGGTGTCGTTGCCCTGCACCGTGAACTTGATGCCGAAGGTGCCGACGTCGGCGAGGCTGTCGCCCATCACGCGCAGGCTGCTGACGCTGGTGCGGGTGCTGGTGTCGGCGCCACCGCCGCCGCAGGCGGCCAGCAGGGCGGCAAACGCGGCGGACAGCACCAGGGCCGCCGTTCCACGACGGGTCAGTGTCATGTTGTCTCCTTGGGACAGGGGAGTGGCGCGCAAAAAAGCACGCTCGTTCGATTCGGAGACGACTATAGGTGCGGCGCACCGCGGCACGGCAGCGGGGAAACCCCGCTCCAGACGTGCGCAGGGCCGCGTGCTGCGGCCCTGGCGTGCATTCGTGCCGGCGCGGCCGCCGGCGTGTCGGCTAGAACGGGTTGCGGCGTGCGCGGTCGGCCGCGAGGTTGCCGATCTGCAACTGGCCGCCGTAGGCCAGGCGCAGGTCGTCGGCCCACATGAAGACGCCCGCGGCGCCGGGCTGGACCAGGGTCTGGTCGTCGCAGTCGGGCAGCGGCGCGGTCTCGACGCACACGGCATTGGTGACGTTCACCAGCCCGAACGATCCGGGCGAGCGCACCATCGCCTGCGTGCGCAGGTCGGCCTGCACCAGGCCGACGAAGCGGCCGTCGAGCAGGATGTTCACGCCCAGCTGCTCGTTGAAGGCGGTCGTCAGCCGCGACAGCAGCGCGGCGCGGTCGCCGCTGCCGACGAATTCGAGTCGCTGCTTCAGCGCGTAGGGCGTGAGGCCCATGTCGGGCACGGTGGAGATGATGACCTTGGCGCCGTACTCCACGAGCCGGTTCACCTGCTGCGCCAGCAGCCGACCGCGCTGGCCGGCCTCGGCGAGCAGGTCGGTCTCGCTGCGCCCGGGGAACTGCTGGTACAGCTCGATGATGTCGTTGGCGCCGGCCAGCAGCGCCACGAGGTCCTTGTCGCGGAAGCCGCCGCCGGCCAGCTGCGCGTCGACCTGCACCTGGATGTCGGCCACGCGCGCACCCGGCGTGGCGCGCATGATGGCCTGCGGCGCCTCGACGTTGCCGGGGTTGCACTCGGCGAAGACGAAGCCGTAGACCCCGGCCAGCGACTGCACCCAGTTCGGCTGCGACAGGCAGTCGGGCGTGTAGACCGTCTCGCCGCTGGCGTCGGTGCTGGCGACGGTGGCGTTGGTGCTGTATTTCTTGCCGCCGGCCGTGATGGCCGTGGTCTCGTCGCCAAAGGCGATCACGCGGCCGGCGATGAAGGCCTCGAACTGCGAGGTGCCGCCACCGCACGCAGCCAGTGCCGCGACGGCCACCACGGCGGCCAGCACGTGGCGGCAACGGCGCGCGGCATTCCTGCTCAAACTCATCTCTGCTCCGAAAGGGGGCGTCTGGCCGGGCGTTCCGCCACGGGCTCAGGCCGCCGCAGCGCGCTGGAGCCGGTCGCGCACACCGTCCCATGCGGGACCCGGCGGCGGCCTTTCGACCCAGATCTGCGACGCGCCCGCAGCGTCGAAGGCGCGCAGCACGGCAAACAACTCGTGCGCTGCCGCCGCGGCGCGGCGTGGCATGGCACGGTGCACCACCCCGGCGGACGCCGGAGGGAGCAGGGCCGAATATACCGCGACCCCCTGCGGCACCGGCCCGGCCAGGGCCGCCCGCAGCGCCGGGCCGTCGAACAGCACAACCTTGGCGCGCGGTGCGTAGTGGGCCTCCAGCGTGCCCGAGGCGCGCGGCGAGGCGGCGTCGGGCGCCGCCAGCGGCTGGCCGATGGCGGCTTCGAGCTGCGTGCGGTCGAGCCCGCCCGGGCGCAGCAGGGCCGGCGTGGCCCGGGTGCAGTCGACGATGGCCGACTCGATGCCGACCTCGCAGGGGCCGCCGTCCAGCACCAGCAGGCCGTCGCCGAACTCGTCGGCCACGTGCGCGGCGGTGGTCGGGCTGACGCGCCCGAAGCGGTTGGCGCTGGGCGCGGCCACGCCGGCGACGCCGCGCGCCGCGCAGGCGCGCAGCAGCGCCTGCGCCAGCGGATGCGACGGCACGCGCAGGCCGATGCTGTCCTGTCCACCGGCCGCCGCGGCGCCGGCACCGGGGCGGCGCGGCAGGATCAGCGTCAGCGGCCCCGGCCAGAACGCGGCCATCAGCGCACGCGCTGCCGGGCCGGGCGGCAGCGCGAAGACGTCGATGGCGGCCGCGTCGGCCACGTGCACGATCAGCGGGTGGTCACTGGGCCGGCCCTTGGCCGCGAAGATGCCGGCGACGGCGGCGTCGTCGTCGGCCCGCGCGCCCAGGCCGTAGACCGTCTCGGTGGGAAACGCCACCAGCGCGCCGGCGGCCAGCGCGTCGGCGGCGGCGGCCAGGGCGGCCGGGTCGTTGCCGTCGGTCACGGGCATGGTGCGCAGGCCCTGTCGTGGCGCGGAACGCGGCTCAGAACGCCGGCAGGCCCAGGCGCTCGGCGGCCTGCAGCGCGACTGCGCGCGCGGTCGCGGCGTCGGCAGCGGTCACGGTGAGGTGGCCCATCTTGCGGCCGCGGCGGGCCTCGGCCTTGCCGTACAGGTGCAGGTGCGTGCCCGGCAGTGCCAGCACCGCGGCCCAGTCGGGCGTGCGCGGCGTGGTGTCGCCGGCGGCGAACCAGAGGTCGCCGAGCAGGTTCAGCATCACGGCCGGCGCCTGCAGCCGCGGCGCCACCAGCGGCAGGCCGGCCAGCGTGCGCACCTGCAGGTCGAACTGCGACTGGTCGCAGGCATCCAGGCTGTAGTGGCCCGAGTTGTGCGGCCTCGGCGCCATCTCGTTGGCCACCAGGCTGCCGTCGGCAAGCAGGAAGAACTCGACGCACAGCACGCCCACGTAGTCCATCGACGCCGCCAGCTGCCGGGCCTGCTGCCCGGCGGCCTGCGCGGTGGCCGCCGGCACGTCGGGCGCCGGCACCTCGGTGACGGCGAGAATGCCGTCGCGGTGCAGGTTCTGCTGCAGCGGCAGCTGCACCGTCTGGCCGTCGCTCCCGCGGGCCACGATGACGCTCAGCTCGCGGTGCAGCGGCAACCGCTGTTCCAGCACGCAGCGCGCCTGCTGCAGCGCGGCCCAGGCCGCGGGCAGGTCGGCGGCGGTGGCCACGGTCACCTGGCCCTTGCCGTCGTAGCCCAGGCGTGCGGTCTTCAGGATGCCGGGCAGCAGCGCCTGCACCTCGGGCCGCGCCAGGTCGGCCACGGTCTCGACCACGGCGTAGGGCGCGCAGGGCACGCCCGAGCGCTGGAAGTGGCGCTTCTCGGCCACGCGGTCCTGGCAGATGTCGACGGCCGCCGCCGCGGGCGCCACGCGCACGCGCCCGGCCAGCGCGCGCAGGGCCGGCGCCGGCACGTTCTCGAATTCGGTGGTGACGGCGGCGCAGTCGGCCGCCAGCGCCGCCAGCGCGTCGTCGTCGAGGTAGGCGCCCACCACCTGCGTGTGGGCCACGGTGCCGGCAGGGCTGGCGGCGTCGGGATCGAGCACGGCGGTGCGGTAGCCCAGGCGCTGCGCGGCCTGCACGAACATGCGGCCGAGCTGGCCGCCGCCCATCACGCCCAGCGTCGTGCGGCCGTCGGGCAACAACGGCAGCGCCGTCATGTCAGGTCGCGCGTCATCGCGCGCGCCGCCTCGGTCTGGCGGCTGCGCCAGTCCTGCAGCCGGGCACGCAGCGCCGGGTCGTGCACGGCGAGCATGGCCACCGCGAACAGCGCCGCGTTGGCGGCGCCGGCCGTGCCGATGGCGAAGGTGGCCACCGGGATGCCCTTGGGCATCTGCACGATCGAGTACAGCGAGTCCACGCCCTGCAGGTGCCGGCTCGCCACCGGCACGCCGAGCACCGGCACCGTGGTCTTGGCCGCCAGCATGCCCGGCAGGTGGGCCGCGCCGCCGGCCCCGGCGATGATGGCCGCCACGCCGCGCGCTTCGGCGGCCTCGGCGAACGCGAACATGTCGTCGGGCATCCGGTGCGCGGAAACGACCTGGGCGTCGTGCGCGATGCCGAACTCGTCGAGCAGCGTGGCCGCCACCTTCAGGGTCTCCCAGTCGCTGGACGACCCCATGACGATGGCGATGCGGAGAGGGCTCTGAGGGCTCAAGCGGTGTCACTCGGATCGGCGCTGGCGCGGGGCGACGAGTGTAATTCACCCCCCCTCCCGGGGGACCCGCGGCCTACAGGGCGGCGGCCGGGTGCGCCAGCAGGGCGGCGCGCAGCCCGGTCCGCGCGGCCAGCCACGCGGACCGGGCCTGCTGCAGCGCATCGGCCAGCTCGGGCGACAGCGGCGCGAAGCCGAGCGCTTCGGACACCTGGCCCAACAGCGCCAGGAACAGCATGCGGTCCTTCGGCAGCAGCTGCGCATGCCGGCGCACGTCGATGGCGGCATAGACCTCGGTGGCCCGGGCGGTCTCGCCCAGGGCGTGCAGGCAGGCGGCGTGCTCGAGCCGCAGCAGCAGGGTGTCGGGCACGAAGTTCAGGCGCAGCGCCGGGGTGTCCAGCAGCGGCTCGAGCAGTGCCCGCGCCGCGGCGTGCCGCCCCTGCAGCAGCAGCACACGGGCGCGGCAGGCCTGCGCCGCCGGCAGCAGCGACTGGTGGCCGGCGCCGACGCGGAAGTTGTAGGCCGACGCCACCTCCATCGCGACCAGGTCCAGCGAACCCACATCGGCAGCAGCGTTCGCGGGGTCGGTGCGGTGCCGGTCCAGGCCCGCCGCTGCCTTGTCGTGCAGGCTGGCAGCGATGGTCGCCTCGTCGCC